>JAGYIG010000006.1 GCA_018402455.1 Opitutaceae bacterium | reverse complement strand
GCGGACTGCCTGAGATTATCCGCTGCGACTTGGGCAGCCCATTTGCATCCAACGGGTTGGGGGAGCAATCCGACGGGGTCAAACTTTGAATCGTGCAGTTGCGGTTTCAAATTCCCGGAGGCGAGGTTGGAGAGAAAAGGGAAGCCGACTTTGTTTCAAAAGGGGAGGCAGCCGCTGCCTCAAATGATGAATCAATGGACTGACCCGTTCGGCTTGCCCCTGCTCGTCGTGAAGTCCCATCATAGTGATGGATCAAACAGCAGTTTATGTGCCTCTTTACCTGTTGATAATCAATTATTTGAATTTGGGCAACAGCCCCTTGACTATTGACAAAAAGCCCCGTCCGACGGCTCGCAACGCGTAATAACCCCGCCTCAGCGGCACGCGCCGCGCCAGCCTCCGGTCGCGCTGATCCCGAATTTTGCTTCTTTGCAGACCATCCAGAGCTACACCCTCGTTTCGATCCGCAAGTTGAAGGAAGTCCACGCCGCAACGCACCCCGGCGCGAAGCTTGCGCCTCGACCTGAGTCGAAAGGAGAGGCATGACCGTGGCGATGCATGCGCTCTCGCTTTACCTCGATACGTCGGTCATCGGCGGCTACTACGACGCTGAATTTATGGACGACACGCGGGCCCTTTGGCGGTTGCGCGAAGCGGGCCGCTTCCGCTTCGTCTCCTCGGTGATCGTCGACCAAGAAATCACCGGCGCTCCGGTGCGGGTGCGCGAACTGATGGCCAAAACGTTTACGACAGCGGATATGTTGCCGGTGACGACCGAGGCGTTGGAGCTGACCGGGCACTACATGGCGCAAAAAGTGGTGCCGGTGGACTACACCGACGACGCGCGCCACGTCGCAGTCTGCTCGGTGGCTCGGCTCGATTACCTCGTGAGCTGGAACTTTAAGCACCTGGCCAACGTTCGCCGGGAGGCTGGCTTCAATGCCGTGAATGTGTTGCAAGGTTATCCGCCGGTGCACATTGTAGCTCCAACATTCTTAATCCATGGCCATGACCAAGAAAAAGACCTTTGACGCGGTCGCATCGTCGCGACGCTGGCGGCTCGCTACTAGCAAGCTGCTCAACCGGATGACGCCCGAGGAGCAGATTGAGTTTTTGAATCGGCGCCTGACCGGTCAGACGGGAGTGGTGCCGACCAAGGCGAAGCGCGAACCAGCTCACCGCTGATCGGACAACTTTCCTTCTTAGCTGCTTTGACGTCGCTCTCGGGTTTGCCCAGAGCGGCGTTTTGTTGTGCGCTTGCCCGTGTTCCCCGGTCGCAAAATTCGGTCGGATCTTGCGAGCGAAGTTGAACCTGAACCCTTGGAGGGGCAGCCAAAGGGGGGGCAGCCGACGGGGGCAGGCCATCACATGTCACCTATCATGCTTCGGCTGAACATCATTTGATAGGGTTCAATCCATGCCCCGGTGACCCTAATTGAAGACCCCGGTGCAATCGGTCATGTGATCAAACGGGGGGCCCGAAACGGGTCAGGCTTTGTAGTTTGTGGTTCAACTGTAAGCGTTCGTCGTAGCGCTTATTGACGATCAGGCGGCGGGCTTCCAATCGCGCGGGGGCAGCAAAAGGGGTCGAACGCAAAAGGTATAGATTCGAGGGGAGACGGTCAGGTGGTCTGACTTTTGGCCGAGCCGGAGCGCGGCGTTCCCTGGAGCGAATGAGATCTCGACAAGCGCACGGAATAACGCACGTTACCGGCATGACCACGATCACTGCGACGAGCGCGAGGAACAAACTGTATAGCCTCATTGATGAGGCGAACGACTCGCACATTCCGATTCAAATCACCGGAAAACGAGGCAATGCGGTGCTGATCTCCGAGGACGATTGGAAGGCGATAACTGAGACCGTTCATCTCAGTTCAATTCCGGGGATGGCCGATTCGATCAAAGCGGGTATGAAGGAGAAGATCGAAGACTGCAGTGATGCAATCGAGTGGTGAGTTATAAACTCGTCTACACCAAGCAGGCCCAGAAAGACGCCCAAAAGCTCTCTCGATCTCAGCTCAAGACCAAGGCGCTGGAACTGATCGAAATCCTGCAGGAGGATCCGTTTAGAAAACCGCCGGAGTTCGAGGCTTTGGTGGGCGATCTGCAGGGCGCATATTCTCGGCGAATCAACATCCAGCATCGGATCGTCTACCAAGTCTACGAGGCGGAGAAGGTCGTGAAGGTCCTACGCCTGTGGACTCATTATGGCGAATGAGCTGCGGGGCAGCCAAAGGGGGCAAACCGAGGGGGCAGCGGGCAGTCCAATGGGGCGGGGAGCGGATCCGGTTTTGCTTCTGCGGTTATCCCAGCACTTCGATGAAAAACTGTCGGCGCAGTATCTCTCCTGCGGAGGCATCGCGACTTGGAAATGTTCGAGCTTCATGGGTTGAGGGCGGCCGTGTTTTCGGCGGCATGGAGCGCTTCGATGTTCGCGCTTTCGTGCAGGGCCAGCATCTCCTCCTCCGTCAACGCGCGGTCGAAAACGGCCAGCCCGCCGACGCGCCCGATGGTGGACTTGCCCTCGGCGAAAAGCGTTCCGTGTGCGAACCGCGCTCCCACGATAAAATCCGAACCGCCCATCGGCTTTGTTTCGGCGTGTTTGTCCGGATCGTAGCGGAAGATTCCGCGACCGTGGTAGTAG
The DNA here is from genome assembly GCA_018402455.1 of Opitutaceae bacterium. GTDB lineage: Bacteria > Verrucomicrobiota > Verrucomicrobiia > Opitutales > Opitutaceae > Actomonas. The sequence continues at coordinate 136,126 of JAGYIG010000006.1, read as the reverse complement.
GGGTTGAGGCCGCGGCTCCCCCCATCGGGTCCCTCTGAGGTGAAGTAGGGATCGGTCCGGCCGTGCTCGACGGGATCGAGTGCGTGGTGATCAAGGCGGCCGTCGATGTAGGCGCTCAACCACTTGCCATCGTAGGTGAATCCCAGGGTGCACCAGCGTGCGGTGGGCACCACCCGGCGGGAGACGGCGTAGTCGGCGCACCACGGGAACGCGCTGCCATCGGCGCGACGCGTCACGCCGCCCTCGTTGGAGATGTGCGGCACGAGTTTATCGGGTCCGCCATACAGCGGCATGTTCATCAACAACGCGTATTGCCGCGAACCGCTGTCGTCGTTTGGTCCGAGTCCCTCGCTCCACATTCCGGCGATGGTGCGGCTGACCTGCAGGTCCACGATTCTCACCACCGCGAACATGCTCACCTGCGCATCCGGCCCGGAGATGTTGAGGTCCCGCGTCTCGGCATAGGGGATTTTCAAAAACTCGCGCCCCGTCAACTCAGCGGCATAGCCGGAGAACGGCCCGCCCGGCACGCGCGCCACGGGACCGCCCACCTCCACCAACGGGTGAGGGTGCGTGGTGCCGCTGGAGAGGCGCGGCGATTCCGCGGCTTCCCCAAATTGCCAAAACGCCACCAACCCCGGCATGGACATGACCACGCGGGCATCGCCGGTGCCGAGCTGGCTCTCCGCCTGCGCCAAACTGCTCGCCAGCAGACTCACCAGGCCAAGCACAAGACCAACGATTCCAGATGGAGCAGGCATGCCGGGATCTCACCTCCCGCCGCCGCCGACTGCAATGCTGGGAGTGTCCGCGGGAGGCAGGATGGATTGAGCCCACGGAATCCGCCGAACCCGCCGAGGCCGGTTCGAACTGGAGAGATAGGTAACACTTGAATCGTGCAGTTGTGGCTTCAATTCCCCAGAGGCGAGGTCGGAGAGAAAAGGAAACCGGCTCTTATGAAAAGGGGAGGCTGCCGCCGCCTAAAATCATGAATCAATGGACTGACCCCTTCGGCTTGCCCTGAATCAATGGACTGACCCCTTCGGCTTGCCCTGATCGAAAAAGGGGAAGCCGACCTGAAGAAGCGGCTGGAGCGTTAGGGTGCGTCTGGGTTTGCTTTGTAGGTAGTTGATCGCCCGTCGGCCCTCGCTGGTCGGCGGGCGTCGTTGCGTTCCGTTCAATGCATGAGGATTCAAACTCGCAACCGGGCGGGGAGGCGACTTGGTTTGGCAGCGCTATTACCCCGCTCGTCCTCCTTCTCCTCACGGTGGCGTTCATTGTGTTCGCCACGACCCGTTGGCGCCTGCCGCCGTTTTTGGCTCTCATTCTGGGAGCGCTCGGCTTTGGGTTGGCCTCGGGCCTTTCTGCGGCCGACACCTTGGCGGCCATCACGGGTGGCCTGGGGAAAACGGTCGGTGGCATCGGCATCATCATTGCCTGTGGTTGCATCATCGGCGCGGTGCTGGAGCACACGGGCGGCGCCCGCGTAATGGCCGATGTCGTGCTCGGCTGGGTGGGCAAAACTCGAGCGGTGCTCGCCATGGGACTGACCGGTGGCGTCGTCTCGGTGCCCGTGTTCTGTGATTCTGGATACGTCGTGCTCGCTCCGCTGGTGCGATCGCTGGCGAAAAAGTCCGGACAGAGCGTCGGGGCGCTGGCGGTGGCCTTGAGCATGGGGCTTTATGCGACGCATTGCCTCGTGCCGCCGACGCCCGGTCCGGTCGCTGCCGCGGCGGCAGTCGCGGCGGATTTGGGGCGGGTGATGGGTTATGGTCTGTTGGTCGCTGGGGCGGTGATTGGGGTCACGGGTCTCTTCGCCGTGTGGGCGGGTCGGCGTTGGCCGATTGAAGCTGCGTCAATGGAGGCGGCGTCGACCGACGCGGCGCCGAGTTTGGGTAAAGTGGCGGCGTTTGCCCCGTTGCTGGTGCCGGTGCTGCTGATCGCGGGGCGCTCCTTTTTCCCGGGCGAGGATGGCAGCGTGTGGCAGGTGTGGATCGGAACGTTGGGGGACCCCAATATGGCCCTCATAATCGGTGCCTTGCTCGCGCTGGGCTTAGCGCGCAGTCACGGCGCGGCGACGCTGGGAAATTGGTCCGGGGACTCGTTGAAAACCGCGGGCAGTATCGTGCTCGTGACCGGCGCGGGTGGCGCCTTGGGCGCGGTGCTGCGGGCGACGCCGTTGGCGGACGTGATCGGCTCGACCCTGGCGAGTTTGGACCTGGGCGGGTTCAACATCGTGCTGCCCTTCCTCGTCGCGGCTGGACTCAAAACCGCGCAGGGCTCGTCGACGGTAGCGATCGTGACCACGGCCTCGCTGCTTGCGCCTTTGTTACCCGGACTCGGCTTGGACAGCGCCAACGGCCTGGCCCTCACGGTGCTCGCGATCGGCGCCGGCTCGATGACCGTGTCGCACGTCAACGACAGCTACTTTTGGGTCATCACGCAGCTCTCGAACCTCACGGTGGGGCAGGGCTACCGTCTCGTGACCCTCGGCTCCGGCATCGCGGGCCTGACCGCGATTTTGGCCGTATTGGTGCTACGATTCCTGCTCGCCTAAGCGCCGCTGCGACAGGTGCGCCATGAGCAGAGTGAAGAAGCCGAGCACGATGTTCTGCATGGGGAGCTGTAGGGTAACGGGCAATACGTAGATCAGCGCGATGGTGGGGGCTCATATGCCGAGGTTGGCAATGTAGCAATCCGACGGGGAGCAATTCGACGGGAGCAAACTTTGAATCGTGCAGTTACGGCTTCAAGTCCCCGGAGGACTTGAGGAGGGAGATAAAGGGGAAACCCACTCGGTTCAAGAGGGGAGGCCGCCGCCGCCTCAAATGATGAATCAATGGAACGATCCTGCGGCTTGCCAAGGAGACCCCGATTCTGTCCTCGCATGGAAGACCGTTGCTCACCGCTTCGGTTTGCCCGAGCAGTAAAATTCTCCGGAACAATTTTGTGGGAAAGTGTCTTCACTTTCACCCCATCACCCTTTTAGCTAAATGCAGGCCTATGCACTTAATTTCGGCTGTACCCCCGCCCGCCTCATGTCGGCGCTGACTCGATTTTCGGTCGGCATGGTCTGTCGCTGCGGGCGCCGATGGCGGCCGGGTCTGCTGCTTGGACTGTTGCTGATGTGCCGGGTGGTGCGGGCGGAGTCCGCCCTGCACTACAAGTTCCAAACTTGGCAGGAAGACGACAGCCGGATCCGGGTCGATTCCCACTACGGTGAGGCCGAACAGACCTGGGCCAACGGCGCCACTCTGCGAGCGGTGGGTCTGGTCGACACGATCACCGGCGCCACGCCCACCGGACAGCCGGTCCCGGCGGGAAGCGACCAAGTGCCCCTCGCCACGCTGGAAGATGAGCGCCGTTCGTATCAGGTCGAATACACGCACCCCTTCGAGTCCTTCGACCTCGCGGTCGGTTACGGCAGCAGCAAGGAGATCGATTATTTTTCCGACGTCTATTCGCTGAACAACCGGATCTATTTTAACCAAAAGAATACGACGTTGCTGCTCGGTTATGCCCGGGCCGACGATGATGTGACCGCCGCGTTTTTGCCGGAGCCGCGTCGGAAGAAAGTGCAGGACGTGATCATCGGGTTCACCCAGGTCGCCTCCCCGCGCACCACATTCACCGCCAACCTTTCAGCGGGTTACGAGGAGGGGTATCTCTCCGACCCCTACAAGATCATCCAAAAGCGCACCGAGATCCTGCCGGGTCTCGAACTGAACCTGACCTTCCCGGAAAATCGTCCGTCCGAGCGCAAAAAAGTAATCGGATTCTTCAGCGTGAACCATGCACTGGAGGAAATGAACGCGGCGATGGAGATGTCCTACCGCTACCTGCGTAACGATTGGGGCATCCGCAGCCATACTCTGGAATGGTCGTGGTTTCAGCGGTTCGGCGAACGCTTCATTCTCCGCCCGGGCATTCGTTACTACCGGCAGTCGGCGGCCGATTTCTATGCCGTGGATCTCGACGACAGTGCCATTGTGCCGCCACCGGTCGCGACGGGTGAGGCCCCGTATTACTCCGCCGATTATCGCCTGTCGGAGATGGATACCTGGATGCTGGGGATCCGGGGAATTTGGGTCATCAACGAACACGTGTCGATCGATGCCACCTACGAGCGTTACCTGATGGATGGTCGCGATGGTATGACTTCGCCCAGCGCCTACGTGGACGCTGATGTAGTTACTATAGGGATACGACTATGGCTATAGTGCAATCCCATCAAAATCCCTCCGCCCGGGAAGGGAAACGGGCCGACGCCGGACCCAGCGTGCCGCTGCGCCGGATGGATTTTCATGCGATGGGCACGCGTTGCCTGGTGCAGTATGTGGCCCCGGCGGAGGAATCGGCCCGGGACTTTGAATCGGCCCTGCGCGAGTGGGTGGTGCGCTACGAAGCCCGTTACACGCGTTTTCGGGACGATAGCATCGTGAGCCGAATCAACGCCGCCGCGGGAACGGGCCCGTGGATGGCCATCGATGACGAGATGGAGCGCATGTTGGAGATGTGCGGCACCGTGCACTTCATGACCCAGGGCATCGTCGACGTCACCGCGGGTCCGCTGGCCAAGCTGTGGGATTATCATGTGGAGCATCCGCGGTTGCCCGGCGAAGCGGAGGTTGCGGCCGCTCGCGACTTGGTGGGGTGGGCGTCAGTCGAACGGGAACCCGGCCGGGTGCGCCTGCCGCGCGCCGGGATGTCGCTCGACTTCGGGGGGTGGGGCAAGGAGTTCGCCGTGGACATGGCGATTCAGATCGCGGGCGAGCACGGCCTCACCCAGGTCCTGGTGGACTTTGGTCATGATATCCGGGTGATGGGGATGCCCCCGGGGCGCCCCGCCTGGCATATCGGTCTGGAGGACCCGGATCAGCCGGGCAAACTGTGGGGGAGTATCGGAGCATTGGATACGGCGGTGGCCAGCTCCGGCAACTACCAACGCGGTTTTGTCATCGATGGCCAACGCTACGGTCACATCATCGATCCGCGCACCGGTCGGCCCACGACCAACGGTCTGCAACAGGTCACCGTGGTGGCGCCGAGCTGCCTGCAGGCGGGCATGTTGGCGACCGCGGCGTTTGTGCTGGGTCCGGCCGAGGGCCTTGAATTTATCCAGTCCACGCCGGGGGCGGAGGGCTGCATGGTCTCAAACGGTGCGAAGCACCAAACCCGGGGGTTTTTTAATTATGTGGTCAGTTAGTCGTTACGTTTTTCTGGGCTCTTTGCTGGCGACCGTGATGGCCGCCGCCGACATGGGTGACCCTTTGCCCAACTGGAGTGCCCACGAGTTGGAAGGGCAGGTGCCCGACCTCGACGGCAAGGTGGTGATGATTGACATCTGGGCTTCATGGTGTGCGCCCTGCAAAGCGTCATTCCCGTCCTACGGGGAGCTGCAACGGGAGTGGGCCGACGAAGGTTTTGTCATCGTGGCGATCAGCGTGGATCGCAAGGCGCGGGACTACTTGAAGTTCCTGGCTCAGAACGATCCGGGGTTTGTGACGGTGCGTGATGTGAACCAGTCGCTCGTCGCCACGTTGGAGCCACCCGCGATGCCCACGAGTTATATTTACGGCCGGGACGGCAAGCTGCGCACCATTCACGAAGGCTACCGCGGCAAGAGCACCATCGATACTGTTCGGGCGGACGTCATGCCGCTGCTCCAGGAGGACAAATAATGAATCGAAGAACCCATTACTTAAAGCTGTTGGGCCTGCTGGGAGCCGGGTTGTTTTTCAGCGGGTGCCAATCCGTCCAGGTGCAGCCCTGGGAGAAGGGTCTGCTGGCGGACTACACCATGCGGGCCGACCGGGACAAGCTGCACGACGCCATGTCTGAACACATTTTCTTTTCGCGCGAAGCCTCGTCGGGCGGGCGCGGCGTCGGAGCTTCCGGCTGCGGCTGCAACTAAACCTGACTCACCCCTCATCTCACCGCTATGTCTGCCCTTACCCTTGCTTATTTTCGTCTGCGCTGGCTGCACGTTCCGGCCGCGCTCCTGATGTTTTTGCTCCAACGGACGCCGTTGATCCGCACCGTGGTGACCACCGAGTTTGTCCTCACCTCGACCACCGGCAGCGTGCTCAAGGGCGTTTTGCTGGGCAGTGCCAGTCTCGGCGCGGTGCAAACGGTGGCGGGGGCGACCGAGCTGACCGCCGGCGATGGCGGTAATCCGGCTCAAGCCACGGCCGGCGAGCCCTTTGTCGGTGGTTTTGCGGTGGTGGGAGCGCCGGCCACGGCGGCCTCATACGAAGTGCGAGGGGACATTCCTCCGGGGCTGAATGTGACCGGGATCATGGGAGACACCGTCAACGATAACACCGTATCGATAACCGGGATCCCCACCGAGGCCGGTGAATTCACCATGAACATCCGGGCTTGGGCGGGGGTGAATAAGTCAGGGCAGGGAGGCGGGCCCGCCAGCGGAGGCACGTTTACTTACACGATCAATGTCAGTGCCGCGCAGGGAGAGGTGCCGGCCATCACGACCCAACCCACTTCGGCGACGGTGTCGCCGGGAGGGTCCGTGACCTTTACGGTTCAAGCCAGCGGTGATCCCAGTCCTTCGTTCCAATGGCAAAAAGACGGGGTCGATATCGGTGGGGCGGACTCTGCCTCTTTGAATATCGCCTCGGTTTCTGCGGCGGATGCCGGCGACTACACGGTGGTGGTGAGCAATGCCTCAGGCAGTGTGACCAGTGCCGCGGCCACCCTTTTGATCGTGAATCCCAGCGATGGGGTCACGATCAACACTTCGCCTGCATCGGTTGACGTAGCATCAGGCGGCACGGCCCATTTTAGCGTCGCGGCCAGCTCGACCGGTAATCTCACCTATCAATGGTTCCGGTTCAAAGCGGGCGAGGGGCTGCGATCTCTCACGGGCGAAACCAGTCCGACGCTGCAAATCAGTCCGGCCACGGCGGCCGACATGGGCTTCTACTTTGCCCGGGTTTCCGACGGTGCGGAGACCGTGGATTCAGCCTATGCGATCCTCACTCTCACCGGAGGCACCAGCCGCCTGGCCAATCTGTCCACTCGGGGCCGGATTGCCGCCGGCGGATCGCTGACCCCGGGGTTTGTGGCGAAAGGCACGGGCTCCAAGAATCTGGTGGTGCGGGCGGTGGGACCGCGGTTGTTGGACTTTGGGGTGCAGAGCGCGTTGGCCGATCCCAGGATGGCCATCATCCCCTCGGGTGGGGTGTCAGCGGTGGTTTCCAACGATGATTGGGGAGATTCGAGCAATGCCGCTGAACTCGCCACCAACAGTGCTTCGCTGGGGGCGTTTGCGCTGCAGGTGGGATCAAAAGATGCTGCCGTGCTCACCGGACTGCCCATCCCGACGGTCACCAACTCCTCCGGCTACACCGTGCCGGTCCAGTCAACCGACCCCGCGGCTGCGGGCATCGCCTTGGTCGAAGTTTACGACCCCGACCCGATTGGTGGGCCGATCGAATTGACCAATGTATCGGCTCGTGGGTTCTCGGGCACGGGCGAAGATGTGCTCGCGCCTGGCTTTGTCATCGATGGTGCCGGGGCGAAGACCATGCTGATCCGGGTGGTGGGGCCCTCGTTGACCGATTTTGGGGTGACGGGGGTGATGGCAGATCCTCGGCTGTCCCTCATTCCGGCAGGCCAGACGACCGCCATTGCGATCAATGATAACTGGGGGGGCACGGCGGAGTTGAAAGCGGCATTTGCCGGCACGGGGGCCTTTGCCTTCGATTCCGATAACTCCTTGGATGCGGCGGTTCTGGTGCGGTTGCCGCCCGGGGCTTACACCGTGAAGCCTGAAGGGTTCGCCAACGGCACCGGCACCATCCTCGTCGAAGTTTACGCCGTCGAGGAATAGGGCGCATTTGGTCACGTTTCCCTTCATCCGGCTGTAGCCGGGCGCGTTGAGCCCGGTGCGGTGGAGTGGAGATGGAGGCTGAGAGGCAGGTGGCGGGCGCGGTCAAGCCGCGCCCCTACGAGGTGGGTGGGCGGAGGCGAAAAGGGGTCGGGTCGGCAAAAGTGAATTTCGCTGCGCTACATCAACTTTTTAACGACGCCGACCCCGTGGGGCGGCGGAAGCGTTTTGGTCGTTCTCGTTCTCGTTCTCGTTCTCTTACTCGTTCTCGGGCGGTGGCGGGCCGGAGGCTCTGCCCGGCGAGACGGACCGCACCCTCACGATCGGCAGCGTACAGCGGACCGACATGGGCTATTATTTTGTGCGCCTTGACGATGGCGCCACGACGGTCGATTCCGCGGAGGCTACGGCGGCGCCCAGACGCCCCCGGCTTCAGGGCGGAGCAGTGTCTTGTTACTGATACCCGTTCCTGGAACTCGCGCGCTGAGCGCGCGCCGAACTCACATGCTGAAAACTGCTGCTCAGCGTGAAGATCGCGCTCACTCATGGCGTGTAAAGTTACAGCCGACAGCGAGGTGGTCACGCCACCCAGCAGCACTCCACTCGCGATCACCTTGGTAAACGTATTGAGCTGGTCGGACACCATGCCGGTAGCTGACCGCGATTTTCTTGAGGGAAGGCACGACGCGTCGGTGCTTTCGCCCACCGCCAGTTGGTCGAGCACGAGGTCAGGGAAACAGCGTATCAGGCAGGGCCTGCGATATTAGGGACTCTCGCCTTCCATGATGGTGTCGGTGGCCGCATCAGCCCCCGTGGTGCACGCGCGCGCGATTGGCGACTTGCTTCCTCCGTCATGCGCAGGGCTCCACCGTGGTGATGCCGTTCTCCAGCAATACCGCCAGGGTCTGGCTGAAGGACAGCACGGTCTGGCCTACCAAAACGTACTGAGGAAAGGATCCGAAGACCTTACTGGTCGGTGACCCCACGTCTGGCCTCGGTCAGCCGCCAGCGCCAGAAACTGATGCCCAGCAGCATCGAGGTCGGCACGACGAACAGCCCATATTTGAGGGCGAAATCGGATGAGGTGACGAGGAGCTGAGTCGACCAAGGCAGTTCTCCGCCGAGGGCGCTGAGTGCGGGAGGCTTTGCAGGCGGGCAGCAGGAAGAATAGAAAGAACAGGATCACCCCGAGGCCACCTTCCACGGTCATGAACAAAGGATAGGGCGAGGGCGTGCTAGGCCAGTTGATATGCAACTCGTTGTTCGGTGAGGTGTCTCTGATCAGCCGGGCGAGGGTGTCGTTGAGATTCCTGTGGCCTCACCCGCCTGCAGGAGGCTGGCTTTTGCAGATTCGTCAAACACGACCGGGTAGTCCTGCAGGGCGTGCGAGAGTGGTGGCGCCTCGCCGAGCCTTTCCAGATGGCCTGCTCGCTTCCTTGAGTGCGGGCCCTTGATGTGGTTGGCAAGCAGGCGGATGGCCTCCCGCGGCAGTCCGCTGGAGTCAGACCGAGCGCCTGCAGAAAGGGAGCCGGTGGGCCCGGTGAATTTGATTTTGCCTCTCGTGCTTAAGGCGGAGAGGCGGAGCCTGCTGATTTGCGGCCCAAGGCTGATGATTTGGTGATTTTTTGTCAGTCGGTTTGGCGCGGCCGACCTGCTCGGAGAGTTTGAGGGGTTTCAGTCCGCGCGCCTGCAGCCGCCGCAGGGCCTCCTTGCGGGACCCGGCGTCCAGTTCGTCGGCGACAGCCTGACCGTTCCGGTCCTTGGCGGTGTAAGCAAAGCGGGGCATCAGGAATCAGTCACGGTGACGACCCGGAGGACCTCCTCCATCGTCGTATGACCGGCGGCGATCTTTTCCCAGCCGGATTGGCCCAGGGTGCGCATGCCGTGTTTACGGGCCACCTGCGCGAGGGTGCGGGTGGATTCGCGCTTCAGCACCAGCTCGTGCAACTCTTCGTTGAGCCGGAAGATTTCGAAGATGCCAATCCGCCCGCGATAGCCGGTGCCGCGGCAGCGGTCGCAGCCGCAGGGGCCTTTGAGGGTCGTGACTTGGTTATCGGGGTTGTCGGGGTTGAGTCCGAGCACGAGCATGTTTTCCCGCAGCTTGAGGGGATTGACCTCCACGTCCTTGGCGCAGACCGGGCACAGGCGGCGCACGAGGCGCTGGGCGATGACCAGCTCAATGGAGGAGGCGACGAGGAAGGGTTCGATGCCCATGTCGACCAAGCGGGTGATGGCGCCGGGGGCGTCGTTGGTGTGGATGGTGGAGAACACCAAGTGACCGGTGAGGGACGCCCGAATCGCGATATCGGCGGTTTCGCGGTCGCGAATCTCGCCGACCATGATCACGTCGGGATCCTGCCGCAGCACGTGGCGCAGGGCGCTGGCAAAGGTCAGGCCGATTTCCGAGCGCACCTGCAGTTGGTTGACGCCCTCGATCTCGTATTCAATGGGATCCTCGATGGTGATGATGCGCAGGTCGGTGGAGTTGATCTTGCGCAGAAAGGCGTTGAGCGAAGTGGACTTGCCCGAGCCGGTGGGGCCCGTGACGAGGATGATGCCATGAGGGTAGTTGAGAACCTCGGCGATGATGTCCTGTTCCTGCCGGCTCATGCCCAGCTTCTCCATGGAAAAGGCCTGCTTCTTCTGATTGAGCAACCGCAGGGAAATGGACTCGGCGTAGATGGTGGGAAAGGTCGATACGCGGATATCGAGGGTCACGCCGTTGGCCTTGAAGTTGATCCGGCCATCCTGGGGCAGGCGTTTTTCCGAAATGTTCAATTTGGCCATGATCTTCACCCGCGAGATGATGGCGTCCTGGTAGCGCAGCAGGTTTTCCGGCACCGGCACGGGCACCAGCAAACCATCGACCCGGTAACGAATGCGCAGCTGCCCGTCCTGGGGTTCAAAATGGATGTCGGTTGCTTCGTCGGTGATGGCCTGAGAAATCACCTCGGTGACAAACCGCACCACGGCGGCATCTTCGTCGGCGATCTCTCCGGCGGCATCGGCGGCCTCGGGGGCGAGGTAATCCTCGTCGCCCTCGTCGAGCGAGGCGGCCCCGACGCCGAAATGTTCCACGATGAGTTGGTGCACCCGTTCGGCGACGGCGAGATGCCAGACCACGGGCCGCGGAGTGAAGGTCCGGATCCAGTCGGACATGACGTCATCCGGCAGCCAGGCCGTGGCGAGGTGCAGGGGGGTCTCGGGTCCCGGCTCCACGGGATCGATTTCCGGTGCGCCCGGATCGGGGGCGGTGGGCGGTCCACTCAGGTCGATGGGCAGGATCTGATACTCGTGAACCAACCGGGCGGGTAGCAGGCGCAGGGCGGAGTGGTCGGCGCGCAGGTCGGAGGCGAGATCGATGGCGGCGGCCTCGCCGATTTCGCGCAGCACTTCGGCTTCACTGCGATCGAGGGCGGTGGCCATGGCGGCCACCCGGTGATGCCGCTCCGCCTCAAGGACGATGAGCTGTTGCTCTGCGGACAACGCGGCGGTGAAGCGGTCCGGCAGTTGATCGGAGGCAAGCAGTGCCATGGGTCGCGATTAGGGGAAAAAGTTGGTCTTGGGTTTTTCCAACGGCTCTCTGTTCAACGCGCGTTTTACCTGTTCCGCGTTGGGCATTTTATCGACCCGGTTCATGGCACCCTCGTTATCCGTGCCGCCCGCACTCAGGATGGTGGGCCGGAGAAAAAAGATCAGGTCGGTCTTTTCATTGGAGCGGGTGCGCAGGCCCAGCAGATCGCCGATAAAGGGGAGGGGGCCGAAGCGGTTGGTCTCCTTGCGATTGTTGCCGCGTTGGAGGCCGCCCATGACGATGATCTCGCCGTCCTGCACGCTGATGAAGGACTTCATTTCCCGTTGGCCGACGATGGGTTGCGGGTTGCCGTCGATGGTGGTGTTGCCGATCACGTCCTCGACCACCTGTTCAATCTCCAGTTGCACCGAGCCGTTGCTGCCGATGAGCGGTTTGACGATCAGGCGGATACCCACCTGCCGGTTGTTCACGGTGGTGCGGTAGGCGGTGGAGCCGGTGGTCACGTTGGACCCGGCGGCATCGGGAATGAAGCTGCCGAGGACGGGGATGTCTTGGCCGACAAAGAACTCCGCTTCCTTGTTGTGGGTCGTGACCACGGCGGGCACTTGGAGGAATTCCGCGTTGTTGGTCCGGGGGGTGGTGCCGAGGCTGATGACGCCGGTGAGGGTATAGCCCGACAGCAGTGCGAAGTTTTGGGAGGCGAAGTCCTCGACGCCGCCGCCGGCCGTTTCAAAACCGGTTCCGGAAATGCCGAAGCCGGGCCCGCCGCCGTTGAAACCGACCAGCTTGCCGTCCTGCACGAGCAGGCCGAGTTCACTGATGCCGGTGCTGGCGGCATCGGTGAGGGTGACTTCGGCGATCACCACTTCGATCCGCACCTGGGCCAGCAGCACGTCGATTTGATCAATCAATTCCTTGATCAAGCGAATGTCTTCCACCGTGCCGCTGACGACGACGGCGTTGCTGCGTTCGTCGGGCAGGATGGTGACGAGTTGGCTGAACTCGTTGGAGGCCACGCCGACGTTGGCGGCGACGGTTTGGACCGCAGGGGTGGGGGTGGCCTGATTGCTGGGTCGGCGAGCGGACTCCGAGCGGGAAGTGGCTTGATTTTGCCCCGACACCAAATTGCTCACCAACGAGGCGACCTCGGTCGCGTCGGCGTGTTTGAGATAGATGATCTCATTGCGGGTATTGGGGTCGGATCGCACATCGAGGCGCGCGATCAGCTTGTCGAAAAACGGGTGCAACCGCTGGTCGGAGATGACGATGATCTGGTTGGTGCGGTCGTCGGCATTGAACGAGGTGCTCGTGCCGAGCTGTTGGGAGGCGGGGCCCTGCAGGATGTTGCGCATCTGGTTCGCCAGGTCGGAGGCCTTGGCGTAGACCAACGGGTAGAATTTCGGCTCGAGGGAAGAGACGTTGGGCTGGTCGAGTTGCTCCACGAGCAACTCGATGCGTTGCAGGGTGCTGATACTGTCCGTGACCAGCAGGGCGTTGGCCTGCTCAAAGGGCATGGCGCCACCGAGCTGCGGGTTGAGCAAGGAGGCGATCTTGCCGCCGAATTGCCCCACCTGCACGAACTCGAAGGTAAACAACTTGGTGGCGATCCGGCCGCTGGGGTTGAGGTTCAGGGTCGAGCCCTCGATCAACTCGGGAGATTCGATTCGCACGGACCCGATGGGCACGACTTTGACAAAACGCTCGCCCAGGGGGGCGACGGCGACGCCGTTCAACGCCAGGGTCGTTTCGATGGCGAGGAGGGCCTCCGCGTGGGTCACGGGTTGCGCGATGATCAGCGTGAAGGGGGTCTGCGGCAGGCTCTGGGCCCGCAGCACGGTGCGTCCGGTCAGAATCTCGATCAGCCCGAGGGCCGCGTCAATGGGCCCTTCGGGGATATTGATCCCATCGGCCAGCACTTCATTGGAGAGGGGGGTGAGGCTGGGGGAAAGCAGGGTCGCGGGACGGGCTGCGGCGTCCTCTTGAGCGCTCAAGGGTCCCCCCACCAACAGCAAGGCCAAGCAGGTGAGGCGGAGGATCGTGGCGGTGAATCGCATGAGAAGTTCGAAAAATTGGGGGGGAGTCAGAACGGCTCCGAGGGCAAAACGAAGAGGAAGCAGGCCACTATGTAAATCGCGATGTGGGTTGGATGTGATCTACAGACGCCCAATCGGTGGGGAAGTTGCGTTATTTTGGCACTTGCGAGCGAAGTTTGCTCCTCTAACCGTCTGCCCAGACATGCCCAACACTTTCGGCAAACTCTTTCAAATCACCACTTGGGGCGAAAGCCATGGGCCCGCCGTCGGCGTGGTCATTGACGGATGTCCTCCGCGGCTCGAAATCACCGCCGCGGAGATTCAGGCGGAACTCGACCGTCGCCGTCCGGGGCAAAGTGACATTGTGACGCCCCGCAAGGAGGCCGATCAGGTCGAAATCCTTTCCGGCGTCTTCGAGGGCCGCACGACCGGCACGCCAATTTCCTTGATGGTGCGCAACGCCGATCAGCGTCCCGGAGCCTACGATGAGATGAAGGACAAGTTCCGCCCGTCTCATGCGGACTTCACCTACGCGACCAAATATGGCCATCGCGACCACCGGGGAGGGGGGCGCAGTTCGGCCCGCGAGACCGTTGGTCGCGTGGCGGCGGGGGTTTTCGCCAAGAAACTCCTGGGCGGGATTCAGGTGCGCGCCTTTATCACCCGGGTCCATGACATTGCGGTGCCCGAGGGCGCATTGACGGAGTTTCCCAGCCCTGAGGCGATTGAGGCGACGCCGGTGCGCTGTCCCCATCCGGCCACGGCGGCGGCTATGATTGAGCGCATCAAGGCGGTGCGGTCCGCCGGCGATTCGGTGGGGGGCGTGATTGAGTGCCGGGTGCAGGGATTGCCGGTGGGCTGGGGGGAGCCGGTGTTTGACCGCTTGGAGGCCGACCTGGCCAAGGCCATGCTGTCGTTGCCGGCCACCAAAGGTTTTGAGGTGGGCAGTGGATTTGGCGGCACCTGGCAAAAGGGCAGTGAACACAATGACCTGTTCGAAAACCGGGACGGCACAGTGCGCACGCAATCCAACCGCTCGGGCGGGGTGCAGGGGGGCATCTCCAACGGCGAGGAACTGGTCTTTCGGGTCGCCTTCAAACCCACCGCCACGATTTTGCAGGCCCAAGCCACCGTTGACACCGCCGGCACCGCAACGGAGCTGATGGGCCGGGGGCGTCACGACCCCTGCGTGGTCCCGCGCGCCGTGCCCATCGTGGAGGCCATGGCGGCGCTGGTGCTGGTCGACCACGCCATGCGTCATCAGGCCCAGACAGCCACCTTTGCCTCATGAGCGACGAACCGCCGATCGTTTACCTCGTGTTGGGCGCGGTGGGGTCGGGCCGGCGCGACGTGGTGCAGGATTTGATCGCCGGTGGGCTGGATGAAAATGATCGGTCCGTGGTCTTCGGCGCGGAATCCGAGGCGACCGCCACCGAAACCGTGTGGCGCTGGGACGATGACGGCGAAATGGCCGCGGCATGGCCGGCGGACGCTGGGGTGGGGTTTTTCATCCTCGATGGCCGGGCGAATCCGGTGGACCAGATTGAGGCCTTCAAGGCTTGGTTGCAGCGGACCGGGGTGGAGCTCGCCCGGGTGATCTGTGTCGTGCATTGCCGGATGCTGGAGCAGCACCCGCCCCTGCTGCACTGGTATGACGCGTGTATCCATTTTTCCGATATTGCGCTCCTCAACCGGCGGGAGGATGTGGCGAACAAATGGCTGTCCGAGTATATGGCCCGTTTCGCCAAGCGCCACATCCCGTGTCTGGTCGACATGGTGAAGAAAGGGCGGATCAAGAATCCGGCGCTGGTGCTCGACCTCCAGACCCGGCGGCTTTCGCACTGGTTCGACGCGGAGGCAGACGCCGATTGGAAATCCTTCGTGACGGATGCGGAGACCCTCATCATCGATGAAGCCGAGGGAGACGATGCGGAGGACGAAGTCGATGGGGATGAAGACGAATACCTGGCCCGGCATCTGAGTGGGGCCCGCAAAAAAGTCCTGCCCAATATCGAAGACTACCTGCCCACTCTCTAGCGGATTTTAATTTAAACGCCGGCCAACCGGCGACGGCATGATTGAGCACACGGAAAGGGCACCTTTGCGGGGGTCGGGGCCGCTGACCCCGGAGCGGTGGGAGGGGAAGACTGAAAGACTGAAGGACTGAAGGACTGAAAGGCTGGAGGGGTGGCGGTGGCGTGGGCGGGAGCGGCAGAGGCCGCGGACGGTAGGCCTTCAGCCTGAAGCGGCGGTTTCGGCGAAACCGCCCCAGTCACAGCCTCAAGCAGTCGGTCGTGAGGCGGCGCGGCGCCGCGCCGCAACAGGTAGGTAGGGGCGGCGCCCGGCGCGCCGCCCGCCGCGGCGAGTAGGTAGAGGCGGCAGCGACGCCGCCCACCGCGGCGAGTGGCATGGCGTGGTCAGGCTGACGGGCTTGAAATCTGGCGAAGCCCCTACAGCGAGCCTAGGACGGAGGTGGTGGCGTGAGCGGCGCTTGACGCCGCGCCCGCCGCAACAGTGGTGGCAGAGGAGCGAAGCCCACCCGGAAGCTCCCGCCTCACGCATCAGGGCAGATAGACGGCTTCGAAATAGAGCCGGCGGGTGCCCTCGGCGTCGATCAGGGCGAGGGTATCTCCCTCGAGCTGAAAACCGGTGGTGGCCGCCAGCGCTTGGAGAAAACGTTGCTCTTGGTCCATGCCTTCCGCGCACGCCATGCGGGTGGAGATGAGACCGCCAAAACTCAGGCCGGCCGCTGGCTGACTGAAGCTGCCGCGAAAGCGGTTGCAGCCCGCGTGGCCGCGAGCGATGCCGTCGTCTTGGAGGACCAGATGGATCTCGCGTTGGGTGGCGGGCACCACGGGGGCGACCTGGTCGATGAGAAGGACCTTCCAGTAGGTGTTGGTCAGGGCCGCGGGGGGCATCCGGGCGGGATCGCGGGGAGCGTCGGAAGGGCCCCCCGCGCGGCGGACCACGATGGCGAGGGGTTCCCCAGCGGTCCCTGCGAAGGGGTCGATGTGGGTGTCATTGCTAAACAGGAGTTGCCCCTCGTGCTCGATACGCACCCGTAGTCCGTAGCGATGACCGGCGACCAGGGCTTCGGGATCATACGGCAGCTTGAAGGCGTAGGGAGGGGAACCGTCGGCGGCAAAGGAACTTTGGGCGAGAACAGTTGAGGCCACATCCATCCGCGAAACATCTTCCAAGCTAACGGTGATTTCGGCCTCCGGCGGCAGCAGCATCCGTTCGCGGTAGGTGATGGTGCCATGGAGTTCGGCGGACGACTCGACCACCGACCGGGGCTGCGTTTGGCAGCCGGCGAGCAAGGGAAGGCAGGCGGCCAAGAGGCCCCATTTTCGAAAGTAATACCAATGCATATCGGTCCAACGGTTGGCGGGGGGAGAGCTTAGAATTTTTTCTAACGGCGCCCGTTCAAAGTCCACGGCATGGCGGCGCTCAGATCGTCGGTGGAGTTCTGATTGGCGGAAAAGAAAATCTCGAAACCGATCCCAAAGATCACGGCCAGGCGGCGCTCGCTCCATTGGTCTTCCCGATAGCCGGCGACGCCGGCCAGCATCTGGCCGTAGAACCATTCCCGCCACATCCGCTGGCGGTAGACCCCGTAGATGCCGTAGTCGCGCACGGGCACCGGGGCGCCCGAATCCCCGCGGATGGCCAGGGCGAACACCACCCCGCGATCGTTTTTCAGGTTTCGATAGAGGGCGAGGCGGGAATCATAGCGAACCTCCTCGGTTTTGCCGGACATCTTGAACCAGTTGGACCACCGCAAAAGGTTGTCCGCCGTAGTCCGTCGCTCGAGGTCGATGCTGGTAATCCCCCCAATGTTTTCGGTGTTCTGCCAATACACCGATTGGCGAAACCGGAGCATGTTGGCCTCGTTGAAATTGTGTATCAGGCGATAGGAAGCGCGGACGTAGGGGTCGACGGGCCAGTCAAACTTGACCCCGGCCCCGAGGGAGAAGCGACCGTCCTGGCCCCAGGGGGGCTTGTAGCCAAACCCTGCCAGCCAGGCATCTTCACTGTTGTTGCGCGGGAGCAGGCTTTCGAAACCGTGATCATTGGCGATGAGCTCATCCTCGTCGCCGCGACCGATCACGGCGCTGAAGCGAGCATTGAAATTATCCAAAGGATAGTAGGCGCGAAAGCGGGTTTCGGTTTTGAGCCCATTGTATTCGTAGAAATAGGGCATGAAATAGAGACGACCGAACGCCGCCGGAGAATCCGGGGACTGACGGGAATCGCCGAAAAAACCGTCCACCCACCGGGCCGATCCATTGACGGTGTTGGCGATACTCGCCTCGAATCGATCCAAAAGCGGGGTCGGCGGCGCCGCCGCTTCGGCTTCGGTGTCCGGCGGGGTATCGGTGGCCGGAGGCACTTCGCTTCCGGCCAAAGGGACGCACGCCAACGCCAAGGCCATGAGGCCCCGCAGTCGCCCGGGCGTGCTCGCGAGATTCATCGCGGGGAGCGTTGGAAAGAAGGCGAGGGGCGCAAACGCTTTGTGAAACGTTTTCCCGGGTGAAATCTAATCGAACGCCAAACCCAATTTTTCGCGGGCGGGGCGAGCCAGTTCACGGAAAGTGCTCGCGGCCTCGGGCGACTTCAGGTCCCGGTCAAAGGTGGGAACGATGGCCCGCATCCGGGCCACGCCCTCCTCGCCTGCGAGCAGATCCGGGAAGCTCTTCCGGATTACCTCCGTGACGATGTGCACGGAGGTGGAGGCTCCGGGGGAGGCCCCGAGCAGGGCGGACACACTGCGATCGGCACTCGTGAGCACCTCGGTGCCATAGTGCACGATGCCGGCCTCGCCATCGGTCTGTTTGATGGCTTGCACGCGAATCCCGGCCTCGATCAGGCGCCAGTCGGTCGCCTTGGCCGCCGGGTAGAATTCGCGCAGCACCTCCAGCCGGTCTTCCATGCTTTGGGTGCCCTGCTGCACGAGGTAGCCAATCAAATCGAGGTTGCTGATGCCGATTTTCAGCAGGGTCGCCAGGTTGTGAAATTTGATGGAACGGGGCAGGTCGGTGTAGCTGCCGTGACGGTGCAGGTATTTCGTCGTCCACGCGGCGTAGGGGCCGAAGAGCAGGCTCTTGCGGCCATCGATGATGCGGGTGTCGAGATGAGGCACGGCCATCGTGGGCGCCGCGCCGGGCGACTGGCCGTAGACTTTGGCTTCGTGACGGGACACCACTGCGGGGTTGTCGCAGACCAACCATTCGCCGCCGATCGGGAAACCACCCAGCCCCCAGGCCTCGGGCAAGCCGGCTTTTTGCAACAGCAGGATGCTGCCACCACCGGCCCCCACAAAAATGAAATCGGTGGAAGCGGTGAACGCGCTGTCGTCGAAGCGGCGCTGAGTGGTGACGTCCCAGCTCTTGCCATCCGCCCGGCGCTGGAGATCGGTGACGCGATGACCGGTCAGGACCTTGCAGCCCTCCTGCGCGTCCAACCAAGCGCAGAGCTGGCGGGCGATGGCCCCGAAATTCACATCGCTGCCGCCGTTCATCTTGGTGGCGGCGATGGCCTCGTCGCCCCGGGATTCCGTCAAGAGGGGAGCCCATGCGGCGATCTTGGCGGGGTCGGTCGAAAACTCCATGGGCGTGAAGAAATGATGGGCGGACATGCCGGCATGCCGGGCCCGCAGGTAGGCCACCTGTTCTTCCGTGCGCACGAAGCTGATGTGCGGCACGGGGTTGATGAAATCGGTGGGCCGGGAGAGCACGCCATCGGCCACCCCCTGCGCCCAGAACTGGAGGGAGGCCTCGAATTCTTGGAAAATGTCGATCGCCTTCGTGACGTTGACCGATCCATCGGGCTCGGGGTGGGGCGTGTAGCTGAGTTCGCAAATGCCGGCGTGGCCGGTGCCAGCGTTGTGCCAGCCGTCCGATGCCTCGGGCGACAGTTCATCCGCCACCTCATAGAGGGTGATGCGGAGTTTCGGGTTCAAGCGCTTCAGCAACACGCCCAGCGTGGAGGACATGATGCCGCTGCCAATGAGCACAACGTCGGAGTCGGAGGAGTTCATGATAACAGGGAGAGGAGAGTGGGGAGAGCAGGAAGGGTTTACCCGCGGGGGGCGGGGGCCTCCGCAAAAGGCCAGCGATGGACGCGGGTTTGGTGGATCGGGTGCGGCCTCACTTTCGGCGTAGGGCCGTGGCTTGGGAAGAAAAGAAAGGGAGGGGCGGAGAGGCGGGGCATCGCGGTTGGCTTGGGCGGCGTTGGCTGAATGAAGTGCTGGCGTTTTATCCTCGGACGAAGGCGTCGCGGAAGCGGCCGCGCCCGAATCAGTCCCGTTTCGACAATACGGCCTTTTCGTAGCGCGCCACCTCTTTGAGCCAATCGGCTCCGGCGGGCACATCGTCCCGGCGGCACAGTTCGTCCCAGACCGCCCCCCAGGGCAGGGCGCGGGTATACTCCATCAAGGCGAGGCGCTCGTGTCCCCGGCCCTCGTTCTCGGCCGCTTGCAATTGAGCGGTGGGGTCGAGCAGTCCGCAGAGCATGGCCTGGCGCGTGGCGCGGGTGCCGATCACGTAGGCGGCAATGCGGTTGATGGAGGCGTCGAAAAAATCGAGGGCGATGGTGATGCGGTTCCACGCGTTGCCGCGGGCGATTTCGAGGAAGAAGTTGCGCACGGCATCGTCGAGCGTGACGACGTGGTCGCTGTCCCAACGCACCGGTCGGCTCGTATGGACGAGGAGTTTCGGATGGAATTCAAGGTGGGCGGAGACCTTGTCGGCGACGGATTCGGTGGGGTGGTAGTGACCGAGATCGAGGCAGAGCATTTTCTGACGGGTGAGCGCGTAGTTGGAGTAGAACTCCTGCGAGCCCACCACGTATTCCTCACTGCCCAGTCCGAACAACTTGCCCTCCACCGCATCGATGCACTTGGCGGTATCCACCGACTCGTCGGCGAAGATGGCGTCATAGGATTCGGCGAGACGGTGGCGCGGGGCAAACCGATCCGCCGGAGCATCCTTGGCACCGTCCGGGACCCAGTGGTTGTTCACGCAGGGCGTGCGCAGTTTCTCGGCAAAGTGCTGAGCGATGCGCCGGCTCACCTTGCCATGCTCGATCCAGAACTGACGCACCGACGGGTCGGCGTGAGCCAGCGTGAAGCCCGCGTTGGCGAGCGGATGCGCGAAGTAGGTGGGGTTGAAGTCCAGCCCAATGCGTTCGCGCCGGGCCCAGCTCACCCAGTTGCTGAAATGTTCCGGTTGCAGGGCATCCCGGTCGACCGGTTTGCCGTCCGTTTCGGCATAGAAGGCGTGCAGGTTGAGCCGTTGTTTGCCCGGCAGGAGGGAAAGGACCTTGCTGAGGTCGCTGCGCATTTCGTCGCCGTTGCGGGCGCGGCCGGGATAGCCGCCGGTCGCCATGATCCCGCCACCATCGAGGCCTTCGCGAGGAGGTTCGAGTCCCGCGACATCATCGGTTTGCCAACAGTGCAACGAAATGGGCAGGGCGAGGGCGCGTTTGATCGCTTTTTCGGTGTCCACACCGACGGCGGCATAGGCGTCTTGGGCGAGTTTGTAGGCGGCGGAGATCTTTTTGGCGGTGGGCATAGGGAAAATTTACGATTTGGGGTTGGCGAATAGGGATTGCAGGGGGAGGGCAGGCGAACCGAGGTCGGCGACCTCGGCTACAGCTGGAGAAAGGGGTGTTTCATCGGATGGGTTGTCGCCGGGCTCGCTGAGCCCGGACTGGAGGAGGGGTCCACTTGTGACTTGGATCTTCGCGCGCTTAGCGCGGGCGGTAGGTTTTGGTTTTCAGTTGAGCGGCGAGGTGGGAACGGAACTCGGCAAGGTGTTTCACGGCCTTCAGGGCGATGAGTTGGTTGGCGATATTGCCGACGGCGGAACCCTCCAGTTCGCAGGACACGACCGGCAGTCCGGCGGCGTCGGCGGTGGCCTGACACAGCAGGGCATTGCGCGATCCACCGCCGACCATGATGATGCGTTTGAAGGTGCGACCGGAGAGGGTGCTGAGCACGTCGATGACATCGGCGTGCCCCTGACCGAGGGAATCACAGATCAGGCGCACGTAGCCGACCAATTCGGACGGCGGCTTGAGCCGCCGGCGTTTGAGTTGGGCATCGATGGCCTGGCGCATGGAGGGCGGATTGGCGAACGCGGGGTCCTTGACTTCGAGCAGTGCGACCGGCGCGGGTAACGCCTCGGCGGCGCGGATGAGTTGGGTCCATCCACTCGCCGTGGTCGGCCGGCTTTTGAAGTCCTTGAGCGTTTCTTCCATCAGCCAAAGACCGATGACGTTGATCAACGGGCGGTAGTCACCGCGGCCGGTTTGATCGTTGGCGACGCGGGCCTGGGCGGCGAAGCGGTCGAGCAGCGGGCGGTCGTGTTCCATGCCCACAATCGACCAGGTTCCCGAGCTGAGCAGGATGTCGGAACCGTCGGCGGCGGCGGGGATGGCGTCATAGGCGCAGGTCGTGTCATGGCCCGGCACCGCGATGACTTTGGTTTTCTTCAGGTCGGGCAGGGCGCGCACGGCACCGAGTCGGGTGCCACTGCGGACGGGTGGGGTGAACCACCGCGCCGGGATGCCGAAGTGGTTGAGCGTGCGGCGAGACCATGACCCGCGTTTCACGTCGAGGAGCTGAGCGGTGCCAGCGATGGCTTGGCCGTTGGCCATTTTGCCGCTGAGCAGAAAATTGAAATAGTCCGGCAAAAACAGGCAACGTGATGCCAGGGCCGCGATGCCGGGATGCGTCTTCACCGTCTCCGCCAACTGGAGGGATGAATTGTAGAACACGGCGGGAATGCCCGTGGCGCGGTAGATTTTCGCCAAGACCGCGGGATCGGATTCGAGGGCCTGGAGGCCTTCCTGCGTGCGGCTGTCGCGGTAGGCGTGGGTGGGGTAGACCGGGCGGCCGTTGGCATCCACCAGCACCGTGTCGACGCCCCACGTGTCCACCCCCACGCTACTGAGGTGCTCCCCCGCCGGCAGACTTTGGGCGGCCAGGACCAGCCCGTGCCGCACGTTCTCCCAGAGCCCGGCGATGTCCCAATACGCCCGCTCGCCGATCTGCCGCACCCCGTTGGGGAAACGATGGATCTCCCGCAGGGTGAGTTTCTTTTGCCCCCACGTGCCGATCATGACTCGGCCCGAAGTGGCACCGAGATCCACGGCGGCGCAGTGCAGGAGAGGGGGTCTTTTCATGGCAGGCGGAGGAATACTGAAAGTGGCCGGATCACGGCCCGGCCGGGGGGACATAACTAAATGCGGATACACTATACCGCAAGACGGCCTTGAATTGAATGTAGAGACTGATCAAAAAACATACAGAATATGACCAAAAAATTTTCCTCCTTTGCGCGGTATCTCCCCTCCTCTCCGATGGCCCGGACCTGGGGAGTGGCGGTCACTGGAGGAGGCGCTCAGCGGGTGGCCGCGGGTGAGCCCTATCCGCCGGAGGGTCACCCGGCCGACCACGGGTTTACGTGGGCGGAGGGACGGGTGTTGGGTGCCTTGCAGTTGGTTTTTATCCAGAGCGGAGGCGGTCGGTTTGAATCCCGGGATCTCGCCCTGCGCACGGTGGGTCCGGGCGACGTTTTTGTGCTGCCGCCCCAAAGCTGGCACCGCTACGCGCCGAACCCGACGACGGGATGGGAGGAACGGTGGATCGAATTGGAGGGGCCGGTCGTGGAACGACTGATGGAAGCCGGACCCTTGGAACCGGGGGCCCGGGTGATTCCCTGTCGCCGCCCGAAGGAGCTGGAACGGGTGTTGAGCGAAGTGCACGCCAAGCTGTCGGGCACGCAGGCGTCCTCCCATGACGCGGAGCGGGGGGCGCTTGGCTTGCAGGCCTTGGCGATGGTGTTGGGCGACAAGTCCTCGGGCGGTGCTCACCCCGAGCGCGTGGCGTGGGTGCGGCGGGCCGAGCAGCTCATCGCGTCCGATTTGCGCAATGCCCCGCGCGCGGAGGTCCTGGCGAAAAAGCTCGGGGTGTCCTACTCTCATTTTCGACGGGAGTTTCGACGCCTTACCGGCATGGCGCCGCATCGTTATCTGGCGCGGCTTCGCTTGGACCGAGCGCGTCGCCTGCTGGGCGCCAGTGGAGTGGGGTTGGATGAACTGGCCGATCGATTGGGTTATAGTTCGGCCTTCCATTTGTCGGCGGCGTTCAAGGCGGAGTTCGGGATTTCACCCAAGCAATGGCGGGCGCTTTCCGCCCTCGCGGATTAGCTGATCGGAACCAAGGTCGCCGGTGGGGGGCAACGGTTTCTGCAAAAGCGTCTCGTCCTCCCGGCCCGGGCGTGCTTGTCCTAGGGAACCATGGCCGCAAAAACCGGATTCGATTACGCCCCCCAAGCCGCTCACGCCGAAAAAGTTGTCGGGCCCGGCGAGTATAAGTTCGCCGCCGCATTTTTGGATCACGGCCATATTTATGGACAGGTGAACGGACTGTTGGAGGCCGGCGCGGAGCTCAAGTGCGTCTTCGACCCCGATCCGGACAAGGTGGCCACCTTTTTGGCCAGCCACCCCGGCACCCCGGTGGCCGCGTCGTGGGACGCGGTCCTGGCGGATCCGGAAATCAAGTTGGTCGCGGCCGCCGCGATTCCTAACCGCCGGGCGGATCTTGGTATCCAAGTGATGGATGCCGGCAAAGACTATTTCACCGACAAGTGCCCGTTCACCACCCTGGCCCAGTTGGCTGCCGTGAAGGCCAAGGTGGCGGAGACCGGACGGCGCTACCTGGTTTACTTCAGCGAGCGGCTGCACGTGGAGTCGGCGGTGAAGGCCACCGAACTCATTCAAGGCGGCGCCATTGGCGACGTGGTGCAGGTGATCAATCTGGCGCCGCATCGCCTGTCCAAGGCCAGTCGGCCGGACTGGTTTTGGGACAAGCAGCAATACGGCGGCATCCTGACCGACATCGGCTCCCACCAGTGCGACCAGTTGTTGACCTTCACCGGTTCGACCGATGCGAAAATCAACTTCGCCCGCGTGGCCAACTTCGCCAATGCCGACCACCCCGAGTTCGAGGACTTCGGCGAGGTGTCCTATACGATGAGCAGCGGCGCGTCGGGTTATTTTCGGGTGGATTGGTTCACCCACGACAACTCGCCGGTGTGGGGTGACGGCCGCGTGTTTGTGGTGGGGACCAACGGGACCGTGGAGATCCGCAAGTATTGGGATCCGGTGCAGCCGGGGGATCCGCGCGATCGCCTTTACCTCGTCAATGACGACGGCAGCCAGCTCATCGAGTGCGCGGATAAAGTGGGATTCCCGTTCTTCGGAGAGATGATCCTCGATCTGATCCACGGCACCGAGAAGGCGATGACCCAGGCGCACATTTTCAAGTCCGCCGAGATATCCCTCCGCGCCCAGGCGATGGCCGACGCCGCGAAGTAAGGACACCGAGAGGCCGGTATGGTTTTGAGGTAGGGCGTTCTCGCCGAGAGCGCCGTTTCAATTATCTGGTTCCGACCACTCCGCCGACGGCGGTCTCGGCGGGACGCGCCCTACCTGCGCGGTTCTGTCTTCCGACGGCCTCTGTGCTTCCTCCGGGTTCTCGGTGACGAAGCACAGCTGAGGAGTGCCTCACGGAAACCGTTCGCCGTCGGACAGATCGCGGCGTTGTTGCTGTTCCTGCTTTTGCTCGAAGCGGGTCTGCCCGTGGTCTTCCAGCGGCGGAGTGCTGCAGCCGACCCAACAAAGCACGAGGATCAAAAGAGTCGCGATTCGACCGTGGGTTTTCATTTTGGGACGAAAGAAGCCCGAGTTTTTTTAACGACGGATGAACCCGGATTAACTCTCACGACGAAGCGGCAACAGGCCAGCCCATGGCAACAGATGGTTCTGGGTCCATCCGGGTTTGGCGGTGGTTAAAAACCAGCGGTGGAGTGGCCGCTTCACCCGGTGGATGGGGTGATCGTGATCACGATCGATTTGGACGTGGGGGTTTGGCTGATGTTGGCTTTGGCCCCGATGGGCACGAGAACGTTGGCCTCCGGGTAGTAGGCGGCGGCGCAGCCTTTCGGGGTATCGTAGGGAATGGCCAAAAAAAGTTCCGCCGTGCGGGTTTCGCCTTGGAAGTGACTCGTGATGTCGATCGGTTGCTGCGGCTCGACGCCGCGTTCGCGCATATCCTCGCGGTTGAGGAAAATCACCCGGCGTTCGTTGGTGATGCCGCGGTAGCGGTCGTTGTGGCCGTAGATCGTGGTGTTGAACTGATCGTGGCTGCGGAAGGTCTGCAGCAGCAGTTGGCCGGGTTCGAGTTTGAGCGGATTGAGGGGATTGACGGTGAACCGGGCCTTGCCGGTCTTGGTATCCCAGCGCCGCTCCTTGACCCCGTTTGGCAAATAGAAACCACCCGGCTGGTGGATGCGGAGGTTGAATTTATCGAAACCCGGCACCACCCGTTCAATCCGTTCACGGATTAGGTCGTAGTTCTGGGCCAGGGCCGCCCAGGGCACTGTGCTGCGCTCGCCCAGCGTGGCCGCGGCGAGGCAACAGATGATGGCGACCTCGCTCAGCAGGTGGGGCGAGGCGGGCGCAAGTTTGCCCTCGGAGCTGTGGACCACGCCCATGGAATTCTCCACGGTGACGAATTGCGGTTGGCCGTTGCGCAGGTCGGTTTCGGTCCGGCCGAGGCAGGGCAGGATGAGCGCGCGTTGACCGGTGATGAGGTGACTGCGATTGAGCTTGGTCGAAACCTGCACGGTCAACGCGCAGCGGCGCAGAGCCGCCGCCGTGTAGTGGGTGTCTGGCGACGCCGAAAGGAAATTGCCGCCCAGGGCGAAAAACACGCGGGCCTTGCCCTCGTGCATGGCGGTAATCGCCTCGACCGTGTCGTAGCCAAACGCCCGGGGAGACTTGAAGCCAAACTCCGCATCGAGTTGGTCGAGGAACGGCGGCGGCGGGCGTTCCCAGATGCCCATGGTGCGGTCGCCCTGCACGTTGCTGTGACCACGCACGGGGCACAGACCGCTGCGGGGCCGGCCGATTTTGCCGGTGAGGAGGTGCAGGTTGACCAGCTCCTGAATCGTTTCGACCGCATTGTGGTGCTGGGTGAGTCCCATCGCCCAGCAGGTGATGCACTCCGGGGCGGAAATGAAAACCGCCGCAGCTTCGCGAATTTGCGCAACGGTGAGGCCGGACTGCTGGCAGAGATCCGGCCACGAAACTTCGGCCAAAGCGGCGATCAATTGCTCGTAGCCTTCGGTGTGCTCGGCGATGAATTTCCGGTCAACCACCGTGCCGGGTTGGGCGGCCTCCGCCTCGAGCACGCACTTCAGCAGGCCCTTCACGAAGGGCAGGTCGCCGTTGAGGCGCACGGGCACGTGCAGTGATTGCAACGGGGTGGCGACGCCCAACAGCCCCGACAGTTTTTGCGGGTGGGCAAAGGCTTTGACGCCGGTCTCCAGCAGGGGATTGACGGAAACAATCCGCCCGCCGTTTTTGACGGTTTTCTCCAACGAGGTGAGCATCCGGGGGTGATTGGTCCCGGGATTTTGGCCGATCACCATCACGCAGTCGGTGTGCTCAAGGTCGTCGAGCGTCACCGTGCCCTTGCCGATACCGATGGTCATCTTGAGGGCCGCCCCGCTGGACTCGTGGCACATGTTGGAGCAATCGGGCAGGTTGTTGGTGCCGTATTGCCGGACGAAGAGTTGGTAGAGAAACGCGGCCTCGTTGCTGGCGCGGCCGGAGGTGTAAAAGATGGCCTCGTTGGGGTCGGTGGCGTTGAGCTCCTCGGCGATCAAAGCGAAGGCATCGTCCCAGGCGATCGGTCGGTAGTGGGTGGCCCCGGCGTCGAGCACCATGGGTTCGGTCAGCCGGCCCGCGTCGTTGAGCTCGAAATCGGACCACGCGGCGAGGTCGGCAAGGGTGTGCTGGGCGAAGAGCTCAGGGGTCGCCCGTTTGCGGGTGGCTTCGGTGGCGATCGCCTTGGCCCCGTTTTCGCAGAACTCGAAACTGGAGCGATCGTCATCGGGGTCGGGCCAGGCACAACTGGGGCAATCGAACCCCCCTTTTTGGTTGGCGCGAAGCAGGGCCTTGGTGCCCCGGGCGAGACCGGCTTGCGCCTGAATGTGGCGCATCGAATTGAGCACGGCGGTCGCCCCGACGGCCTGGTTGGGCGGAGCGGACTGAGTCAGCCGCCGCAGCTTGCGCGGCGGCTCAGGATCGGCGGTGGGGTGCTGAGAGGCAGACATTGTTTTTAACCACGAATGGACACGAACGGGCTTCGCTACCGCTACGCACTGAAACCTACGCCAGCGCGGGTTTTATTTTGAAAAATGTGGAGCCGGTAGGCGGAACGCCATTCGGGTGAATTCGTGTCCAAGTCAGGCCATTCTCTTCTTTCATAGACGTGGTTAAGAAAACTACGGTGGATTAGGCTTCGGCCAAGGCTTCGGCCCAGAGGACACGGAGGTCTTTGCCGAGCTCCTGGGCTTCATGCCAGCTGTCGGGAAAGCAGCTCAAGCCGTAGCCGATTTTGGGGCCGACCTCCGGGCAGACCCAGAAGGTATTGCCGGGGCGGGGACCGGCGAGCCACCGATCGAAGGCGGTGCGGATGAAGGGCCGCAGCTCGAGGTATTCCGGCGAGTGGGTGGCGGTGCCGTCGGTGACCGGCACCTGGCAGTGGTGGCCGTTGAAGGGCCGCATGTGCCAGAGGGTCGAGGCTTGGAACAGGGGGATGTTGTCGAACAGCCGTTCCACGTAATTCTGGGGGCCGAGGTGTTTGACCGAGGCGGGGTGGGAGAAATCGTAGTTGATACGCGGATACTTTCCGGTCCTGGCTTTGACCCCGGCGGCGATGGCGCTGGTTTTCTCCGGGGTTTCGGTGCAGGTGTCGCGATGCACCTCGAGGTGGACCTCGGCGCCTTGGCGGTCGGCTTCCGCCATGAGTTCGGCGGTGAGCTCGATGGCCTCCTCGACGGGGGTGTCGTGGTCGGCAAGCTGACAATTGATCGGGCCACGATCGAGTTCGAGCGCGGCGGCGATCCGCGGCGCGAAGTGCTCCACCTTGCCCGCATCGAAGAAGCCGCCGTAGCGCAGGCCGGTGGTGGTGAGGGCCGCCTTCAGCCCGGGCGCGCCGATGCCGGTGGTGCAGGCGTCGAAGCCCGCGGCCTGGATGGCCTCGATTTTTTGCAGGGTGCTCCAATCAGTGCCGTCCGCATTTTGCTGGTTGGTGAGGCTCCAGAGATTGGCTTGAAGAACAAGGGTGGGGGTGGACATGAGACGATGGGGTTACCGGCAGTGGGTCAGGCGGTCGGGGCGGATTCGAGCCAAAGTTTGCCGTCTTCCGCGATCAGTTTGGCCCCGAGGGCCTCGGCGGCTTCATCGAGCGCGCCTTGCAGCATGTTCTTCGGGTCGGGCCCGTTCTCGAGGCGGCGCAGCAGGCCCTCGCCACTGTTGGTGCCCCAGGTCAGGGTGATTTTAAGCCCCCGGCGTTTGGCGGAAAACTTGGTGCCATCGGGCAGCTCGATCTTCTTTTTGAGGGGCTTGAGGTAGGCATCGGCGTAGTGCACGCCCACTCCGGAACGGTCGTTTTTTTCGGGCCGCAGGGCGGCTTCGAGATCGGGATTGAGGGGAGCGAGTTCAGTTTTCATAGCGATAGAGGGTTAGGAGGGGGAATTTTGAGCGAGAGCGAAATGGAGGGTTTGGAATACGGCGTTCCACTTGTGCCGGCGGCCATCGACATGGCACAGGCAGCCGGAGGCGGACTTTTGGGGGTTCCATGACAGGGCATCGGCGAGGGGCTGCCCGAGCAGAGGGGTTTCGCGCTGCATCCAGTCTCTGACCTTTTCCGCGTTCTCGCGCCAGCAGCACATGCGCGTGTGGCCATCGCCATGCGGGGCCGGTTCACAATGGAGTGTGCGCAGGGGATGCCCTTCGGCGGCCGAGCCGACAGTGGCGTGATAGATCAAATCGAATTCGATGTTCCCGCAGGTGCTGCCGTGGAACCGAAACACGGCATCATGTCCGCCATCGGCGCGCGGCGTGAGTTGCAGGTTGCTGCGTGCCCACCGCTCGAGGACCCGGGGGGTGAAGCTGTAGGCGGGGGCGGGAGCCGCCGCGCTGGGGTTCCCGGAGTCAACGACCCCGGCGGCATCGTTTGAGGTGGGCGCTTGGTTTGATTCGGTCATTTGGGCGGGAGGGCGAAGACGGCGATTTGGGATTTTTTAGGGACCAGCATGCCAGAGTCCAAGGTTCGCAGGGGACCGGGCAGGGAAACCAGACCATTGATCGCGGCAAGCAAGGGGGGATTGGCTTCGATGCCCCATTCCGGATAACCGGGAGAGTAGTGGCGGGTGGCGCCCAGCGCGTTCCGCGTGCGGGTGAGCAGCTGATCGACCACGGCCGAGGCGTAGCATTCCAAAAAGTAGTAGCGGTCGGGCTCGTCCGCCTCAAAACAGACCCCCGCGTGGGCTTCGGCCTCGGGCCCGGCACTGGTTATGATCACGCCCAACGGGGTCGTGGCCGGCCACCGGTTGGCCGTCAAGGCGCGGATCGCTTCATCGGCGGGGAGGGCGACAATCCAAGGCTTGCCGTGGGCCATGAACCACTCCCGGGCCCATTGCGCCGCCTCGGCCATGGCGCCTTCAAACTCCCGGGTCGGCGGGAAACGCAAGAAGCGCTTGAACGTGGCCTCATCGACGTCGATCGACGGGTGAATCTCCTCATGCAGCACCATCAGGCGAGCTCTCCCTCCTCGACCCCAAAACGCTGGAATTGGCAGCCTTCGACAAAGTGGTCGAAGAAGTCGGGGTTGGTTTCCAATTCCACGTGTTCGATGGTTTTGATGCGCTCCTCCAACTCCCGTCGCCGGGTGAGGGACAGCAGGGCGAGGGTGGCGCCTTCGATGGCCGCGTTGCCGATCTGGATGATCTTTTCCCGGGGCAGGTCGGGAATCAGTCCGATCTCCTGGGAGGCTGCGATGTCGAGGTGGCGACCAAAGCCCCCCGCCAGGTAGAATTTATCCACGTCGGCGAGGCTGATGCCGTAGGCTTGGGCGACGATGCGCAGGCCGGCCACATTCGCGCCTTTGGCTTGAGCGAGTTCGTTGATGTCGCTTTCGAGGAACGTGATGCCGTGATCGGGGGCGACGGCGAACGACGATTCACCATCCTCAAAACGGCCAAAGGCATTCATGTGCTCGGTGCGCTTGAGTTCCGCCAGCAGGGAAATGAGGCCCGATCCGCAGATGCCTTCGGGCGGGCCTTGCCCGATGACGTCGCATTGCACGGTATCATCCTCCCTGATGTGCACCTTTTCGATGGCGCCGGCGAGACCGGGCATCCCCCGGCTGATCGCGCGGCCCTCAAAGGCCGGACCGGCGGGACACGATGCGGCAAGCAGGCGGTCGCGTTGCCCGATGAACACCTCCGTGTTGGTGCCGATGTCCATGATCGCAATGATCTCTTCGCTGCGGTCGCCGGCGACGGCCAGCAGGCAGGCGGCGGCGTCGCCGCCGACGTGGCCACTCACCACCGGCATGGCGTAGATGCGGGCGGCGGGATTGCTGGGCAGACGCAGTTTGCGGGCGGGCATCACCACGGCCGTGGTCGTGCTCTCGCCGGCCTTCCACGCCTTTTCGGTGAGCGACTGGTAGGGGCGCTGCCCGATGGTGGTGACGTCCAGTCCGAGAAACAGATCCCGCATGGTGGGATTGCCCGCGACCACGATTTCGTAGATGTCGTTGGGGTCGATCGGTAGCTGGTTGATGGCCCGGGTCAGATAGCCCAGCAGCGTGCGTTGCAGGAGCCGCCCGGGGTGGTCGGTGTCGTATTGAATACGCGACATCACATCGGTGCCGCCGAAGCGCTGCGGGTTCTCCAACGAGGTCGCCGCGATGATGGTGCCCGACTCCAAATCCACCGCGCGCACGACCACCGTGGTGGTGCCGATATCGATGGCCAGGCCCAGCAGGGGGCCGGTGCCGGTGGCGACTGCCGTGCCTTCGATCAGAATGCGTTCCCCGTCCCGGGTCACCGCCGGATCATAGGATGCGGGGGTCGCCTCGGGCGGCAGGTTCATGGCGCCTTCCTCGATGTTGATGGAGGCGCGGCGCATGGTGTGGGCCTGGACCTCCCCGGGCTCTTCGGTCAATCGGGTGCAACACGAGAGCCGGAAGTTTTCCTGCAGGTGGCTCTCTTCCGCGACCTTGGGGCTGAGACTCTCCATGCCGACGGTGATCTCCATCAGGCATTCGCGGCACTTCCCCTGTCCCCGGCAGGAGGAAGGCACGGCGAGACCGAGGGATTCCCCGATGTCAAAAAGTGAGGCGCCGACGGGAAATTCGCCCACGCATTGATTGATCGTAACTTTTTTAGACATGGCTGACTAGAGACCGGGAACGGATTCCTGATCGTTTTGATCGAGCACGTGGTGATCAAACACCACCACTTTGTCCGCCCGAAGGTGGCTGACCGAGGAGAGCACGTCCCGGTCGGTGAGGATAAAGCGGGCCTTGGCTGCGGGCGCGAGGACCCCAAAGGTGTCGGCGTAGCCCATCCGCTGAAACCCGGCGCCCGTGGCCGTGTGCAGCACTTGGGCGGCCGTCAACCCCGCTGCCTGCATCAGCTCCAATTCGCGAAGGAACCCCCAGCCGTGGGCGACGCCATGCGATCCGGCATCGCTGCCGGCGACGACCCGAACGCCGATGGTGGTCGCCCGTTGCAGGCGGCGGGAGTGGGCGTCGATGATCCGGCGCAGGTGCTCGCAGACCACCTCGCTCCAGCCGATGTGGTGCGGCTGATCCAATTGAAACTGCACGGGTGCGAAGGTGGGCACCCAGACCATGTCGAGGTCACGCATCCGCGCCAGCTGGTCATCGTCGATGAAGTAGCCGTGTTCGACGGAGTCCACTTTGGCGGCAATGCAGTTGTCGACCCCATCGTGCCCCGAGCAGTGAACCATGGTCTGCTGACCGTGGTCCTCGGCCGCGGCGACAAATTCACGCAACTCGTCCACTGGCATCTGCGGCTTGGCGGTCACCGCTCCCTTCTCAAAATTGATGATGCCGGTGGCCAGGAGCTTGATGCGATGCGCTCCGGCGGCGACGCGGTCGCCACGGCAGCCGCCGGGTGCCGAGTCCTCCATCGGGCGGGCCATGAACGAGCCGTAGCGCTTCTGATGGTTGATGGCCGCGCCGGGCGCATCGACATAGGGCATGATGCCGCGCGCGGCCGAACGGTAGCGGGACTGCAGGTCGAGGCCGATGTTGGCCTTGTCGCCGGCCTCTCGCACCGCCGTGACGCCGAGGGCGACCAAACGGGTCAGGCGGGTGTGCGCCTGGGTCAATTGCTCCGGCGCGGGGAGGTTGAGGTGGAGGGAACGGGCGGCCGGATCGGTCTCGCCACCGGCGAGGAAAAGGTGGGTATGGGCGTCGGTCAGGCCGGGCAGGAGGGTGTGCTCCGGCAACCGCAGATCGGGCGCGGTTTGCCCTGGCCGAAGGAGCTCTGACCGGGGGGGCTCGGCGCCCACGTAGTCGATGCCCTCAGCCGTATAAACGGCATGGCCCTGCGGCAGCACCGAGGTGTCGAGGCCCCGAAAAACGTTCCCCACCTGCAGCCAGATGGGGTGGGGGCTCGCGTGCAACCGACGGAGCTCGTCGGCGAGTGAAGGCGCGGGGGAACTCATTCGTCGATATACTCGGCGCAGAGGTCCATCACCATTTCCGCCTGACGAAAACCCGCGTCTTCGGCGGTCTCGCCGGCTTGAGTGCGGCCGCCGGCGAGGGCGGCTTCGAGGGCATCGATCAGCGGATGATCCGCTTCCAGAGGGAGGGCGTTGGCTTCGACATTGGCGAGGGCGTAGTCGAGGCCGAGACGCCCGGCGATGGTCAGGTAGGCGCGTTCCAAAAGGGGCTTGATGGCCTTGGGCGTGCCCCACGCAAAATTGGAGAGCCCCACGGAGTAGTGCAGGCCTTTGAGCTGAGGGTCGGCGGCACACAGACGCATCGTATCGAGGCCGATGTTGACGAGGCCGTAGGTGTCGGCGCCGACGGGCGCAAGCCCCGGGTCCACGATGATGTCGTCGACGGTGCGATCGGCTTTCGAGACCAACAGGTCCACGAAGCGAACCACGGTTTCGTAGCTGTCCTGGGGATCGAGGCTCTGGCCCGTGGTGCCGTCGGGACGGAAACACTCCGAGGCCATCACGATGCAACGCATGTCATGCTCCCGGATCAGTTCAATCATGCCGTCGAGATCGTGGCGCGAGGCGGCCAGGGAGTTGAACAGCGGTTTGCCGCGGCTCTTGCTGCGATCGAAGACCCCTAGGGCCACCTTGTGGTAGTCGATGTTGGGATTGTCGAAGCTCAGGGAGACATCGGTGACCGCTTGAATGGCGGGAATGACAATGGGCAGAAACTCGAGCATCTCCTCCACGCGCACGGAGACCTTTTGCGTGCCGTCGACGTTGAGGTTCACCAACTCCGCTCCGGCGTCGGCCTGGAGCTTGGCCAGATGCTGGAAGCCGGACACATCCCGGGCTTCCCAGGCGCGACGGGCGCGGGCGTAGGCGTTGTTGATCAGTTCGCCGATGATTTTGGGCGGAGCCACGGCAGGGCTCGCGGCGGGGAGGGAAGTCTCAGTATTCATAAAATGGATGCGTTGGCGCGGGGGGCGGGGGCGCAGGATCAGGTTTCACGGTCGGTGACCGGGATGGGGGTCTGCGCGGTGGGGACGGTGATGGGGTGGGCCAGGTGATCGCGGCCGTGCCAGGTGTTGGCCCAGCTGGAGGTGCCCCGCAGGTGTTGGTCCTGCAGGACCGGGGCATGATCGAGCAACTGCTCGGCGCGGCCCGCGAATTTGGCCCGGTCGTAGGCGCGGGACCAGACGCACTCAAAGTCATCCACTTCGCAGAGCCCGTCGCGGGTGCCGCCGCAGGGGCCATTGCGCTGGTTTTTGGCGCAGGCGGATTCCGGGCAGAGGAATTCCATGTCGGGCAGCGAGCAGTCGCCGCAGTCCTTGCAGCCAAACATGGCGGCCTTGCCGGCATGCTCCATCAATCGCATCCAGCCGGGACCCTGCCGGGGATCCGCGGCTTGCGCGGTGAGTTTTTTGCCGACGTTCCAGAGGCCGCGATCCGGCTCGAACATGAGGCCGTGCACGAATTTGGAAAAGCGGTAGGAGTAGGTCACGTTGCGGGTGCGCTCGCCGGGGGCGGTCAGGCTGGGGTTCGGGACGGCGGCGTCGGCCAGGCCGGTGGTGGCATCCTCGGCGTAGCAAAAGAACTCCCCGGGGCGGCTGTAGCGAATCTCGCGGGCGAAAGTCCGCCAATCATCCGGTCCGAAGCCGCGTTCGATTTCCAGCACCCGTTCGACGTCGGCGATGCGATGCACCCCGCCCAAGTAACCGCCGCGGTAGCCCAGGCCGCGGTAGATCGCGAGTTGCTTGGCGGCGAGTTCGAGGAAGAACGCCTTGCCGCGGTCGGGTGAATCGGCGTGCGCCGCGCAGATCTCCGCCAGTTCGTCCGAGACGACCACGCCGGGAATTTTCTGCGACCGAAAGAGTTTCGCCACGCCCGGGTTGAGCACGTAAACGTTGCCCACCAGGGGCACGTGGCCCCAGCCGCGCTGGCGCAGCCACAGGATGAGCTCGTGGATCTTGCGCGAGTCGTAGCCGATCTGGTTGACGATCCACTGGGCGCCGCACTCGAGTTTCTTTTCCAGCTTGAGCAGTTGCGGGATGACCTCGTTTTCGTGGCGTTTGAAGTTGGTCACCACGCAGCCGGAGTAGAATTGGGTGGCGCCGAGCCGGGTGAGTTGCTTCGCGCCGGGCCGGGTGACGTCCATGCCGCTGTTCATCTGGGCGAGCAGGGTGAGCAGGCCGACCGCATCGATGTCGAAGACGGGTTTGGCGCCGCCGTGAACGCCTTTGCCGGAGTAATCGCCGGACAGCGCCAGGAGATTGTGCAGGCCGAGGGTGGACAGGTGCCAGGCCTCGGACTCCAGCCCGTTGCGATTGAAATCCTTGCACGAGAGGTGCACCACCACCTCGCGCCCGGCGGCCCGAATCAGATCCCCGAGCGCGGCCGGTGCCAGCTGCGGGTTGCCCCCGGCGTTGTCGGTGATGGAGACCCAATCAATGTCGTCGTTGGCGGAGAGCGCCTCGGCGAAGTCCACCGACTTGGCGGCCCGCGTTTCCACCACCGTCCCCCGGGTCGAGACCAGCTCCACGCCCACCAGGAAACGCTGGGTGTCCGCAAATTTTTCGGGCAGCGTCATAGCGTGGGCAGTGGCGGTCGGGGCGGAGGCTCAGGCGGCGACCATCTCGAGGAAGAGCTCGACGCTCGAGGGCGCATCGGGGCCGTAGCCATCGGCTTCAATCTCATCGGCAAACATCCGGTTCACCGGGGCGCCGCCGACGGCGATTTTGACGTTGGCGAACTCGGGGTCGGCGCGGAAGGCGTCGATCACCGTCTTCATGTAGGGCATGGTCGTGGTGAGGAGGGCGGACATGCCGACGATGTGCGCCTTGTGCTCGCGGCACGCGTCCTTGAAGGCATCCACGGGTTGATCCACCCCGATATCGATGATCTGAAAGCCGGCGCCCTCGGCCATCATGGAGACGAGGTTCTTGCCGATGTCGTGGAGGTCGCCCTTCACGGTGCCCATGATGACGGTCCCTCGCGGGGGGTTGTTCTCCGCGTCGGCGACGAGCAGGGGCTTCAGGATGGCCATGCCGGCCTTCATGGCCCGGGCGGCCACCAGCACCTCCGGCACGTAGAGAACGTTGTATTTAAAATCCTCACCCACGACCGACATGCCGGCAATGAGGCCCTCGTTGAGGACTTGGTCCACCGGGGTGCCTTCGTCGATGGCCTGCTGGACCAGTTCGGCGACGTTCTTGGCTTTGCCCTCGTAGAGGAGTTGATTGATGAGCGCGTAATCGGGCATGAGTTTTTCAGGGGGGGGTTAAGCTTGGGCGCTGTCGATGCAGGCTTGTTTGATCGCGAGAAGGTTGCGGGTGGGCGAGCCGAAGGGAACGACGGCGGTGCCGAGAATGAAGCCGGGAATGCCCTTGCCGCGGGCGATTTCGCGGGCCGCCGTTTCGTAGACCTCCTCGGGCGTCCCGGTCTCGATGAGGCGCGGCGAGATGTTGCGGCGGAAGGAGCGGCCATGCTGCTGGCAAATGTCGGCCCATTCGTCGAAGTCGGAGGTGAAGTCGCAGAGAAGATTGTTGGCGCCGGATTCGGCGAGCAGTTGCGCAATCGGGGTGGTGTTGCCCCCGATGATGAGCGGCAAGTCACGGACGCCGTTCTCGGCCGACCACTTGACGAGGTCCTGCGTCACGGGCAGCACGATCTCCTCATACATGGTGGGGGAGAGCAGCTCGGGAGAGGCTTGGGAGTCGAAGACGATGAGCTCGGCGCCGACATCGATATACGCCTTGGAAAACTCCTTGATGATGCGCCCGGAGTAGGCGAGGACGTCCTCCACCCAGTCCGGCTCGTCCAGACAGGCGAGGAACAGGTCCTCGGCTCCCACCAGCGAAATGGCGAGGGAGAACGGGCCGGAGATGGCCCCGCGGATCCAATAGTCGTCGCCCAATTCCCGGCGCAGATTGGCGGCGGCCGTGATGTTGATCGGCATGCGGCCGTCCTTCAACGGATTGGGGAGCGGGGCGTTACTCAGATCGTCGCCGATCTTGATCACGTGGTTGCCCGGTTTGATCCCGGGAATCGAGGTGTCGTCGCCCTCGTAGAAAGAAACCGCACAGCCCACGGTTTCGGCTTCGAGATTATAAACATCGACGCCGACAGCGAGGGCGTCGGGACCGATCGCTTCAAATTCGGCGAGCAGGGCCTTGGTCAGGAGATCGGCGTCGCGGGAAATGGCGGAGGGGGTGCTGCCGATGAAGGCCGCCTTGTGTTCGTAGATGGCCGGCAGGAACAGGGGCATCTTGCGGGCGTTGGGATCGCATCGGAGGACGGATTCAACTTCCGCACGCGTGGCAGTGGGGTGGGGAGGAATGGGCATGGTGAAAAAAGAAACCTGATCTTACCGGATCGCAACGGATACGTCTTGGCGCATAGAGCTTGCGACGATTGGCAAATCGGGCAATCTGTTGCAGATTCCGATGACGCAACGGGTTTCCAGTCCGATCACGATCAAGTTGCCCAGCCACGGCGTGCTGTTTGTGGAGAGTTCCCATGCCAGTGATTTCCGCATGGCGCCGCGGCGGGACCCCTACCACAAGGTGCTCTACGTGCTCGCGGGAGAGGTGGCTTATCGGGAATCCGAGCCGGCCCAGACCTTTGCGGCGCGCGCCGGTTCCGTCGTGGTGGTCTCGGCGGGGAGGGAGCATCAGATCACCGATCTCGAGCCCTCCACCTTGCTGCTCCTGTGTTTTCGCGAGGAATTGGTGGAAGCCGACGCCGACATCGAGGGGTTGTGGCAGGCGTTGGTGAAGGGGGCGTTCCGCCCGGTGAGGCTATCGCGCCCCTCGCGGCAGCGTTTGGAGAGCATGTGGCGCCGGGCGATGTTTGAGTGGGAGCACCAACGGATTGGCGGGATGCGCGCGGCGCGGGCGCTCGCGGCCCAAACCATCGTGTTGCTTTCGCGGCTGCCGCGGGAGAGTGGCGGCGCATCGGCGCGGGATCGGGTAGAAGCGGTGCGGGACGAAATCGCCGAGACGTTTTACGACGAGTGGGACCTGGATCGGGCGTCGGCCCGCGCGGGATTGTCGCGCCGTCGCTTCACCGCTTTGTTTCGAGCGGCCAACGACCGCACCTTTGGGGAATTTTTGAGTGAGTTGCGGCTGGCCCATGCGGCCCGCTTGTTGCGCGCGGGGGAGCACTCGGTGACCGGGGTGATGTTTGCCTGCGGCTACCATGATGTCTCGCACTTTTACCGGACCTTTCGGCAACGCTTCGGCAAGCCCCCGCGGGCTTGGTCCATGGAGCAGGCCGATGCTCAAGCCTCATGACGGCAGACCTTTTGGTCATCGCACGGACCTCGACTGGCGCGACGGGGATCATACCCCGTGCGGCGGCGCAGGCCGGTTGACCGATCAATTCGGACTCTTCGAGGCGATTCGCTGGCATTGGGGAGCCCCGGCCCGTTAAGTTACCTTTTTATGATCACCGTCCATCGACTTCGTTGGTTCGAACGCGAACTGCACACCCGGATCCCTTTTAAATACGGCATCGCCACCATGGTGAAGGTGCCCCACGTGTGGCTGGAAGTGACGGCGACGGTGGCCGGCGAGCGGGTGATCGGGCAAGCGGCGGACCATTTGCCGCCCAAGTGGTTTACCAAGGACGCGACGCGGGGACTCGCCGATGAGGTGGCGGAAATGAAAACGGTGCTCGCCCAGGCCGGGAGCGGAGCGGTGGGGCGCACCGCCCCGACGGTGCACGCGTTGATGCAGGACGTGGCGGCCGCCCAGTCGGCATGGGCGACGGCAGCCGGGCTACCCGCGTTGCTCAGTCACTTTGGCGTGACCTTTGTCGAACGGGCGCTCATCGACGCCTTTTGTCGTCGGCACCAAACGACGGTGGGTGCGGCCCTGCGCGGCAATGGGTTGGGCATTGTCCTGGCGGACCTGCATCCCGAGCTGACGGGAATGGCGCCGGCGGACGGTCTGCCCGTCTCGTCGTTGGCGACCGTGGCCAGTCGGCACACCGTTGGGTTGGGTGATCCTTTGGAAGAGTCGGAAGTCGTCGCCGCAGAGCGCCCGCCGGACAATCTCCCCGTGAGCTTGCGCGAGGTGATCCGCCGCTACCGCCTGCGTGATTTCAAAATCAAGGTGGCGGGGGAGATGGGTGCGGCGGTCGATCGGCTCGAACGGGTGACCCGGTTGATCGCGGCAGAAACCGGGGGCGATTATGCGGCCAGTTTGGATGGCAACGAAACCTTTACTTCGGTGGCGGATTTCCGCGAGTTCTGGGAGTTGGCGCAGGCCCGACCAGGCCTGGCGGATTTTTGGGCGCACCTGATTTTTGTCGAGCAACCGATTCACCGTGACCATGCCCTGGCGGACGCGGTAGGCGAGGCCCTCAAGGGCTGGGCCGATGCTCCGCCGCTGTTGATCGATGAGTCCGGGGCCACCGCCGCCGACCTGCGGCGGGCCTTGGATCTGGGTTACGTGGGCGTGAGCCACAAGAACTGCAAAGGCGTGATCCACGGGGCGGCGAATCGCTGTCTCCTGACGCGTCGGGGCGGGGCGGTCCTGCGTATGAGCGGGGAGGACCTCTCCAACGTGGGGCCCCTCGCTTTGCCGCAGGACCTCGCGGTCCAAGCGGCCCTCGGCAATGCCTCGGTGGAGCGCAACGGCCACCACTATTTTAATGGTTTGCAGGAGTGGCCCGCGGCCATCGCCGCCCAGGTCGTGGCCAAATACCCTGACCTATATGCCGCCGCCGCCGGTAGTGGCGCCTGGATTCAGATCTCGGCGGGACAGCTCCGCTGTGGGGACGTCAACCGGCATGCGTTTGGGGGGGCGCTGATCGGTTTGGAATCCGGGGCTCCCGGGCCTTGGCTGGAGCAGGGATGAGGCGGCCAGCGTGAAGCGCGTCGAGAGGGTCGCCGTGGCGGGAGCCGGGGTCGCCGACCCCGGAGCGGCGGAGTGGGTAGGGGCGGCGCTCGACGCCGCCCGCTGCGGTCGTGTGGCCGCACCGACTGAAACGGGCTACCTCAAGCGAAGCCCCACCAGCATGACCCTGCAGGGAGGTCTCCAGCCGGAAGGCAGGGCGCTTTTAGGAGGCAAGTCCCCTCAATCGTAGACCACGGGGCGGTTCGGCTCGGGGTCGCCGACGTTGTGGAGCATGTTTTTGGCGCGCTCGATGAATTCCGGGTGATGGATTTTCTTGGGCATGGTGGCGCCGTCGATCCAATGGCCGTCGATGATGCTGGTCTTGGGTTTTTCCGGCACGCCGCGCTCGTGCCGCAGGAGCTGACCGGCGATCATATCGATCGCCCCGGCACCGATGGCCCGGGCGTCCTGAAAAATCCCGGCATGCTCACCGGCGGTGGAGTTGAGGTCCAAATTGGCGTAGGCGACGTCCTGCGGGACGCGCAGGCCGGCGGTTTTCAACCACTGGGGAATTTGGCGATTGGTGCCGATCACCCCGTCGGGCTTCGCTTTCTTGACCCAGCGGATGAACGTCGCCTCGTCGACCGATTCCTCCGGCCGGTGCAGGAGTTTGGGGTCCGCCAAACCCTCCTCAAAGGTTTCCAACAGGTAGCCGGCGCTCCACAAGTCCGCCACGCGGTGGTCGAGTTTGGCGGATAGCGCAAAGCCGATCCGCCGCCGTCCGCAGGCATGCATGCGCGCGACACACACGCGGGCGCTGGCGACATGATTGTCGTTGGCCGAGTGGAGGCGGGGGGTGATGAGGGTGTGGGCCACCGTGGCGGCGGCGAATCGCTCCCATTGGAGCGAGAGGGTGCCCGGGTCGCGGAGAGGAGAAATCAACATGCCGCTGATGCCGCGGTTGTAGAGGATGTCGCCGAGGCGTTCGGGGTTGTTGTTGGCATCACCGAGCCAGAAAGTTTCGAGCCGGTAGCCCGCGTTGTCAGCCCGCTCCTTGGCCCCCTCGTGGCAGCGTAAATCGAAGGCGCTTTCCTTCCACTCGTTGCGATGGGCTCCCGTGGTGACCCAAGCCAGCGTGACGCGGTCGATCGGCGGTTGACCCGCCCGAATGGCGCTCATCGCTTCCGCCAGCAGTGGGTTGGGCTTCCACCCCATGTCCTTGGCGATGGATTGAATACGCTCCCGCGTGGAGGCAGGGATCCGCGGATGGTTGCGCAGGGCCATGGAAACAGCCGCGCGGGAAACGCCGGCCTGTTCCGCGATTCGTCCCAGGGAAGGGGTGTTGGAGTGACGTCGCATGGGGTAACGAGAGAAGGGTGAAACGGAAAATCATGGCGAAATAGTTAACGCCTAGCAATCTCTACTTTACGTTGAGTAACTGATTGCCACCGATCCCGAAAATGGCGGTGATCCCCCGGCGCCGGGGCTTGACCCGCCCGGGGGCGGCTCAGGCGATTTCGACGGGCACAGCCGAGCCCGGGGTGTTGAGAAACTGCCGTTGAATGACCTCGCTCAGTTCGTGGAGCTTCACCGGTTTGGTGATGTAATCGTTCATGCCGGCTTCGATACAAAGCTCCCGATCGCCTTGGAGGGCGTTGGCCGTGAGCGCTACGATCTTGGGTTGTTGATTGGCTTGGAGACGGCGGCGGATTTCCCGCGAGGCCGTGAACCCATCCATTTCCGGCATTTGCACGTCCATCAGGATGAGGTCGTAGCGGTTCGCATCGGCGGCGGCCAGGCCCTCGACCCCATTGTTGGCCAGATCCGCTTTGTAGCCCAACCGCTCCAGGAAACGCAGGGCCACCTTCTGATTGACGATGTTGTCTTCGACCAGCAGCACCCGCAGGGGGAGTTGATCGGCCAGTTTGGTGCGCTTGGTCGGTTTGACCTGGGTCATCTCTTCGGAGATCTGGAAGAGGGCATGGATCCGACGGACCAAGGTCGGGGTGCGCAGCGGTTTGTAGATGGTGTTCAGGTGCGCGTTGGTGGGGCCGATGTCGAACGCCTCCGGTCCGGGTGAGAGCAGCACCAGCGTGGGCAGTTGGCGCTGCCGCACCGTGGCGAGAAGGGACTCGCCGCCGGGCTGTCGGATCACGTCCTCGTCGAGGAGCACCAAGCCGGGAGGGCGGCCCGCCTGCATGAGTTGGGCGGCCTCATTGACGCTAGAGGCCTCCTGCGGTTGCGCGCCCCATTGGGTGATGAACTGAACCATCCGGCGCCGGCCAATGGGTTGATCTTCGATGATGAGCACCGGCGACTTGCCGAGCGCGGCGGGCAGGATCGGAAGGGGGTCGGCATTTTCCGCATGCGCGGCTGAAGTGGTGATGGTGAAAATGAAACTCGTGCCCTTGCCCACTTCGCTTTCGATCCGGATGCCGCCGCCCATCAGCTCGCTCAGGCGGTGACAGATCGCCAATCCCAGCCCGGTGCCGCCGTATTTCCGGGTCGTGGAAGAATCGACCTGACTGAAAGGTTTGAAGAGACTTGAAATCCGATTGGCCGGAATGCCGATGCCCGTGTCGGTCACCGCAAACTCCAGGCCGTAGCGGTCGGCCTCGCCGGTCGGGATGGGGCGCAGCCGCTTGCGCACCGTGACGGTGATGCTGCCCGCGGGCGTAAACTTGATCGCGTTGTTGACCAGATTGACGAGGATTTGGCGCAGCCGGGTGACGTCGCCCATGATCCACGCCGGCACGTCGTCGGCGATGTGGTAGGCCAGATCGAGATTCTTGTCCGCGGCCTGCATGGAAAACAGTTCGAGGGATTCCTCCAAACACGCGGGCAGGGAGAACGGCAGTTGCTCCAACTCCATCTTGCCGGACTCGATTTTTGAGAAGTCCA
Organism: Opitutaceae bacterium; assembly: GCA_018402455.1. Taxonomy (GTDB): domain Bacteria; phylum Verrucomicrobiota; class Verrucomicrobiia; order Opitutales; family Opitutaceae; genus Actomonas. Next base: position 93,343 of record JAGYIG010000006.1, on the reverse strand, counting down.
GAATGTCGTTGATGATGGTCAGCAGGGCTTCGCCGGACGTGCGAATGGTGTTCACGAAGTCGCGCTGCTCGGGGTCGAGCGCGGTGTCCATCAACAGACTGGTCATGCCGATCACCCCGTTCATCGGGGTGCGAATTTCGTGAGACATCGAGGCGAGGAAGTCCGACTTGGCCCGGGAGGCGGCATCGGCTTCGGCCTTGGCCCGGCGCAGCGCACTTTCCGTCTCCACCCGCGTGGTGATATCGGCCAGGATGGCGATGTAGGTGTCGACATCCCCCTGGTGGTTGCGGATCGGCTGCAACTCGAGATGCAGGTGATATTTGCGGCCGGACTTCGAGTAGTTGACGATGTCGCTGGTGATCCCGCGGCCCCGCGCCATGGCCGCGCGGATCCGGGCCACGTCCCGGGAGACGGAATCGGGGCCGAGGAGGAAACTGTCGGGGGTGCGCCCGCGGATCTCCTCAAGGTTGTATTCCATCACCCGGGTAAAGCTCTCGTTGACCCAATCGATGCGGCCATCGGGCGTGCTGATGATCACGAGATTGTCGGTGCGGGAAGCGACGAGGGAAAGCTTGCGGGATTCGGCTTGGGATTCGCGCAGGGCGGCTTCCGCCTGTTTGCGTTCGGTGATGTCCTGCAGCGTGCCGATCACGCGCAACGGAGCGGAGCTCGATGCGTGGGCGACGGTTTTGGCCCGGGCGTAGATCCAACGCCACTCCCCCTTGCCGTTGCGCAGGCGGTATTCCGGGGCGATGAAGGTCTCTTGGCCGGAGAGTTGGGATTCCACGGCCGTGCGGTAGGAGGGCAGGTCGTCGGGATGGATCAGTTCCGTCCAGGCTTCGGGGGAGTCGGCGATATCCCCCGGGACATAGTCCAGGATAGCCCACAAACCCGGACTGTAGTAAATCTGGTTGGTCGTGAGATTCCATTCGAAGATCCCGATCTGAGTGGAGTCGAGGGCGAGACGCAGCCGTTCGTCCGAGACTTTCAACATCGCCTCGATGCGCCGGCGCTCCTCGTTCTCGGCTTTCAGTCGCTGGTTGGATCGCTCGGCCGTGCGCAGCGAGGTGTAGGCTGTGCGGGCCAGGTGGACGCTGAGTCCGAGCAGAATCGTGATGCCCAGGCCCGCCGCGCCCATCAACTCCGGCAAATTGCGCCGATCCCGGGCGAAGGCCTCGGCCGTGCGCACCACCGTAAACCGAACCCGGCGCTCGAAAATGGGAAACACGATGGAGACGCCTCCGCGGGAGGTCAGGACGTCGTCGATGGAACGCGAGCCGAAGGAGTTGTCGTAAATCGGCTGCTCCGCGATCTCCACCCGGCTGATGTAGTCCTCCCGCAACCGCTCGTCGCGCTCGATCAAATCGCTGATGACCCGCTCGTAGAGGTAGGCGCCGACCAGAAAGTCCCAGTTGGATTCGGGATAGCGCACGGGCACATAGATCGCGTAGCCGAGCCCAAAGGGCGCAATGTCGAGGGTGCCGGAAATCTGCGGGGTGTTGGAGGCGGCCAGTGATTTTTGGGCCGTGAGGATGCGCTCCGGATCGCGGCTGTGGTCAAACGCCGCCAGGTGTTCATTGCCCACCTCCGGATAGACCTCCCGCACCTTCAACGAGGGGAAACCTTCCACGTAGGAGATCGATTGTCCCCCGCGGCCCCCGATGTTGTTGCGCAAAAAATTCTCGGCCTCAATGGAGCGGATGGTGGCGTTCTTTTCGCCCTCCAACCAATCCCGGGCGAGGTAGCCGAGTTCATTGGCTTGGGTCTTCATCCGGTCCTCCAATTCCCGGGCCAGATTGATCGCGTTGCGGGAGGTGGCGTCCCGCAATCGGACCAGTTCCTGATCCTGCAGGCCCAGGTAGAGGATGATGGTCAGCGTGGCGGAACCCACCACCACGGGCAACGGCAGCCAGATCGGGGCGCCGGCATCAGCGAGCGTGTTTTCCCGCCAGGCCCGGGCGAGGAGGGCAATTCCCAGCAGGCCGATCGCCGTGGCGGCGAGCGGCGAGGTGTCGTGGTTGTAGCCCCAGCGGTAGGCCAGATTCAATTCCAGCACATAGCCCAACAGGGTGGCGGCACCGATCGAAACGACGGCCGAGGCCACCAGGGCCAGCAACAGGGTCTGCCGCTGACTGAGACGGTCGAACGCGAGCATGACGATGACGTAGCCCGCGAGCAGAATCGGCACCGAGACGGCCGGCGACATGCGCCCCGCATTGCTGGCCGCACTCATCGGGAAATAGGGAAAAATCGCCTCGTCGATGGAGAAGTTCTGCCCGGTGACGTCCTGCAGAAAAGTGAATGAGCCGATCGCGGCGGGAATAAGGGCGAGCCACGCCAGCCGCCGGAACCCCAATTCGATGCCCACCAAAATCACGGCCAGGAGAAAAATGGCGATCACGGCATTGGCCCGGATCGGCTCCGAATGCGAACGCAACACGAGCAATTGCTGATTGCTGGAAACCCAGCCGAACAGGGGGATGAGCATCAGCACGACCAACACCGTCCCCAACACGAGGCACACCCGCTTGGGCCAATCGACGGCAAATGGATTCAGCTTATCGCTCATAGGGTTATTCCCTCATGTGAATAAGATCTGCGGAAGGGCGCAACCCTCATTCCAAATCCGTCTCAGCGTCCTTTTCGGGCGACTGGAATTCCCCTGATCGCGGGGGGGGTCGGCGGCATCTGGGACCATGGATTCGGCGTCGGCTGCAGCGGCAGGCGTGCCGGTGCGGTGCAGGCATTTTCGCCCGTCAGGTTTCTCAGCAGGTTGGTGGGCCCATAGAAGGTCCATTTCGGATCGCTCAGTTCACCCCCGAGTTTGACTTCCAGAACAGTGGAAAACGGGGCGAACACCGCGTCAACAGGCCTTCTCCTCCTTCGAAGGGCGCGGGTGTTAAATTCAATGACCGGTCCGCCAGCGAATAGGTCCCGAGGCATCCACCGCGCCCCGTCGCCCCGTCGCCTTGATTTGGGAAAAAACCAACTCGGGCCCGGCGAGCGTGAAGTCGGCATTGGCGTGATTGAGCTGCAGGGTGCTGAAGTTCAGGATGGTGCGTTGCAGCAAGGCGGAGGCACGCCGAACAGATTGATATTGGAAAAATTGGCGTTGCTGATGGCGGCACTGCCGCTGCCAGCCCCAGCAGGGTGTTCCGACTTGCCTTCGGCCCGTCAAAGTCAGGGAGAGGCTGCCATCGGCCATTTGTTTTTCGAAATCGGTGTGCTCCTCGCTGGCTTCGCCCGCCGTCCGTCAGCAGGTGCTGACGTCATGCAGGGTCTCGCCCAAGGAGGCGGCAGATTCAAATCAAAGGCAATCTGTTGGTCGTCACCGCTCCCTTACGGTTCGATGCGGCCCCCAACTCGCCCTCCCGCCAGGCCGGCGTGAACGATCGATCAAAATACGGTCACCTTCCCGCCAGACGCGTGGCGAACTCCACGCCTTGCAGCGGGAACTGTTTGAATCGCCACGGCGGAGGCGCGGCGGTCAGGGTGAACGTCTCGCGCACCCGGGGCGCCAATGCCACCTCTCCGCCGTGCCGTCGGGGCACGAATCTCTGGGGGCTCAGCAAAGGAAGGGCGCGATGAGCGTCACCGGTGCGGGTCAAAGCTTCGGCGTGGGACTCAAATCGGTCACGCCTCCCGCGTGGATGGCGACGCGGGTCAACGCCGGCTGTCAACCGCCACTGCCGCAAAAATGTGCCTTCCACCGTCGATGGGGCGCTCGTAAGAAGTGGAGCACATCAGCCCAGCGGGCGGATAAACAGGCGAATTGCGCACATCCGGTTCATCGGTATCTCCCGCACGATCGGCCCCGTGGCATTAGCGGCCACAAATACCCGGGTCTCAACGGGGCTCCCCAGCGTCCGCTCCTTCCGCTGGCTTCCGGCAGCCCGCCTCGAAATCAAACTGGGCGAACAGCCGGGGCCACCAGTCCCGAAACCAGCCGTTGATGCTGGCGGGGTCCAACTGCCCGCGCAGCGAAACTAAAGTCGTGGTTGGCGAGTCCATTTCGTAACTTCCCGTCATGGCTGGAACCGTGCAACATGAGGGGAGCGGCGCGCATCGTCCCTGCACCCGGGCGGAGTGGCGGAAAGGGCGCAGGCTTCGACCGCTCTCCGGTCGCGAATTTCGCGTCCAGCCGAAGCGGTTGACCGCGCGGGCCGAGTTCAAGGGCCGCGACGAGATGAGGGCTGTTCCCAGTGGAGCAGGGCCGGAAGATCAATACCCATCTGTCGGGCGACGATGTCGAGCACCGGAGCGCCCAGCAAACCTTCGAAATCGATCCGCCCCGCCGCGGTCGCGAAGGGTCCAAATCGGCGAGTGAAGACTGCCACGGTTCGCCGGCCAGTCGCCCAGTGGTCGTCGCTTGCCAGAGGGAGGGTCGCAGGTCGGTGCAGGTGGTCACCCCGGACAGGGTGGCAGCGGGTGCACGATCCCGGTCGATCGACAATTTCCGCAGGCCCCGCCACGCCCCGGCCCCCGGGCGCCACCGCCACCTCGGTGCGCAATCGAACGTGCTCCAGAATCAGATCGAAGGGCGCCTCCACCCGGCAGGCCGTCCAGCTCGACGGGCAGCTCTGTGGGCGGCGGCCCCGAGGGAGAAACGGGTCCGCAGCCGCGCGTCGCTGAGCCGCACCCGCCGGGAGGGGTCAGCGTCATCCGCCAGGTCCATGGCGGTGGCCCGCGCGTGCAGGGAAACGCGGGCGAGGTTAGCTGGGTCGGGCTCGAGTTCGAGATCGAGTTGCAGCTCTGGCAGGGCGTGCAGGTGTTTCAACCATCGACCGGCCTCGCGGCACCCTTGGAGGTAGTGCGCGCCAAACTCGCTCATGATTTGGTCCCACGGCGCCATGGCGTCGGAACGCCGCGGGGGGAGCTGAATCGCACCCCGGATGGTGACGGGAATCGGGCCGATCCGGGCGGTGAAGTTTTCGAGGACAAGCTGCCCGTGGGTCGTGGTCGGGTTCAGGGTGGCGTCAATGCCTTCCACCAACGCCTGGGACCGGCCGCTGGGCGACAGCGCGGCGGGAATCAAAAAATCGACCCCGGTGAATTGCACGCGACGGGGATTGATCTCGCGCCACCACAGGTCCCAGGGATCCACCTCCAAATAGATGGCATCGGCGCGCATGATCGGGGTGCCGATCTTCGCGATACTCAGATTGACTTCGCGCAGGAGGATGCGCCCGGCGGGATCAAAGGCCACGTCGCCGAACGCGGCCTGCAGCCCGGCCACCTGGAGGTTGGCTTCGATTTCCCGCAGCACAAAGTCGGGCACCCGCAGGTTGCGGGAGGTGAGGATGACGACCTGCCCCACGGCGGTGAAAATCAAGAGTAGCCAGCAGCACCAGCGCACCAGTCGCAGGAGGCCCTGCCCACAGTAGCGGCAGCCTTGCCAGCAGGTTTTTAACCAGTGGGGGGCGGGCATCGCGGGTCGAGCGGGCGGCGGGGGGGAACCGGCGGGGTTAAAGCTCAGGTTCGCCGTCGGCGGGCGGATCGGTCAACTCGATCGGTCCGGGGTCACGTTCGGCGTAGGTCAGGTTCCAGACGGCGTTGATCAGCTCGGGCCGGGCTTCGAACACCACTTCGTAGTCGGGTGATCCCACCAATTGGCGATCCCCACCGTCCCGCTCGGCGAGAAAGAAACTGCGGGTTTGAATTTGTTCGCCCTCGTCGCCGCTGACCAACAACGCCACGTCGATGCGGTAACGCCAGGGGCGGATCTGGCCATTGACCCAGACCGCGTCCGGGAAGGTGTCCTGTACCACCCGTTGGGCCCGGAGCTTGGCCAGCTCGTCGCGGAGGGTTTCGAGCGCGTTGCGGCGGGCCGGTGGCAGCCCGGCCAGCACGTCACTCCACGTGGCATCGCCCTCCAGCGCGCCGGCGTAGAGGGGGGCGGAGGCCTCCAGATCATAGAGCGAAATCCCGGTGATGCGCGCCCCGGCCGGCAGTTCCTGCACCAGGCGATTCTGGTAGTGCAGCGGGTCCACGGGAGTGCGCTCCAGAATGATGGGGTCGACCCCGTAGACGAAGGTCTCGCGGTTGGTCCGGGTAAAGGCGCGTTGCCCGGTCTGGTCGGTGCCGATCAGCAGGGTGGTGGTGGCGGGGGCGGCGGTGCCGGCGAGGCCTGGGGCAAAGGAGAGGGTGATGGTGCGGGTGGGCCGGGTCAGACCCCATGCCTCCAACTCGGCATCGGTCGGCACATCGCGCTCAAAACTGGTCGCCCGCAATTCCCGCAGGGTTTGGATGAGCTCGTTGGTCACCACGTCGGCATCGGCGGACTGGGGGCGCAGGGTGCCGTCGGACGCCCGCCGCACGACTTGCCAGGCCCCGATCGATTCAGGGGTGACGCTGGCAACGGTCTCCAGTTTCTGCAGGACCACCTCGTCGCCGTTTTCGTCGGTCAGGGTGATGGCGTCGATGGTGCGGCCATTCAGGTCCAGCACCGCCCGGTCCCGCAGCTCGCTCTGGGCGTTGCGCAGGTCCGAAGCCAGCCGCTCCGGCAACACCACCGTGAAGATGGCGTCGCGCTCTTCCATCTGCCCGTAGAACGCGCGGTTGGGGGTCGGCGACGGGGCGGCGTCGTCGGCACTCGGCGCGGGTGGGTTGGCCGCGACCTCATTGCCCAGCAGGAGGGTTTCCCGCCGGTTGTTGCCCTCCAGGGTGATGCGCAGGGTCGGCGTGTTGACGCCGGCGAGGGCGAGGAGTTCGGGTTGACGGGAGGGGGCGCCCAGGAAGTCGTTGGTGCGCAGCGCGGTGATGTCGTTGAGCACCACTTCGGTGGCGATTTTGGAGGCCCGGGTCACTACCGGCGACTCGAAGGTCCAGCGGTTGCCGTCGCGGCGCAGCCGCACCCGCACGTTGGCGGGGCCATCGTTCTGGAGGTTGAGTGAGCGGACCTCAAACACCGGGATGGTGAAGCAGGAGTTGGCGCGGAGTTGGGCGAGGTCGAGCGAGAGGCTGTTCGCGAGGCTGTCCGGCACCACGTGGACCTTGGAGCCATCGGGAGCGAGGACGTAGAGGCGTTGCCCGATTTCCGTGCGGTCACCGATGGCCAGGGTCGTGGTCGTGGAGTTGGGCGCGGCGCCCGATTCGAACGTCACGCTCAGCGTGGGATCGTCCAATCCGTAATCGGCCAGGGAGAGGCCGGTGGTGCCCAGATTGGCCACGGAAAAACTGGTGTCGTGTTCGAGAAACTGGAGTTCGTTGACGATGCGGCTCACCGCGTGGGGGTTGGCCGGCCACTCGTAGGGGGCGGTGATGGACCAGGCGTCGCCCTCGCGCTCCAGCCGGACCTCGTTTTCGAGAGCGTTGCCGGAGATGACCAGCGTATGGATGTTGGCCGCATTGGGGCCGAGCACGCGGGTGCGCGTTTCGGCTGCGAGCGCTTCCGTATGCCACTGGCGTTCGAACCCGAAGATGAAAAAGAACAGGACGACGTTGAGCAGCAGGAGCAGGAGGGTGATTTTCGTGCGCATGGCGGAACCGGTTCTAGGCAGGATGAATTTCGCGGTGAGCGGGCCGCTCGCGCCGCGGAAGGTGATCAGGGCAGGAGGTCGACCCGTTCATGAGCGGCGGGTCCAGTAAATGATGACCCCGAACAAAGCCGCGAGCCCCGGCAGAATCACCAGGAGGCTGATGCGCAGTTTGCTCAGCTCGGCCTTGCTGAGGTTGATTTGATAGCGCTCGATCGGTCGGGGCGGGGTGTTGAGTTGGACCTCGCGATCCACGCACCACTCCACCGCGTTGAGGGCGAGGGTGAGGTTGCCGGGGGCCACGATCCGGGCGTTGGCGGCGAAGTCGGCGTTGCCGAACACCACCAACCGTCCCCCCCGCACACTGAAGGGCAGATCCTTGGGGGGGGTGACCCGCTCCGAGACCACCGCGACCCCGAGGCGATTGAGGGGTTGGAAGCCCGCCAGCCCTTTAAGGTCAAACCCGGGATTGAAGGTCGCGCTCTTCGAACGGTAGTCCCGCTCTCCCCAGGCGGTAGGGGAGGTGGCGGCAATCACCTCCAGTCGCAACGCGTTGTCGAGCGGGCGGCCGGGGTCCGGCCGCACCACCCGGGTGAGGCCAAAAAAGACGGGGAATTGATTGTTGATCAAAGATTGGGTGATGGGGTGGGGCAGGAAGGCCGAGATGCGTAGTTCGCCGGTTTCCGTCACATGGGTGGGGTCCGCCTCGAGCACCATCACGTCATCCGCCACCAAGCCCCAATCGAAGAGCAGATCGTCCAGGCCGTGGCGGTAGGCCGGGGGCAACATCACCAGCACGCGCCCGGCCCGCTCGCTCAGATAGCGCCGCAACAGCTCCACCTCCATGGCATCAAACGGCCCCTGCGGGGCGGCGATCACCACCAGATTCGCATCGTCGGGCACGGCGCGCGACTGGCTCAGATCAATGGACTCAATCTGCAGATTGCGCTGCCGCAGTTCGTCGGCGAACACGGAAAGACCGCGCCCGGCATCCACATCGGACGGGCGCATCTCCCCGTGCCCGGCGAGGAAATATATTTTGGGGCGGTCGGGATTGGACACGCTGAGGATGGCCGAGGTGACGACCTGTTCGCCGCGGAAAGCCACGGCCACGCGTTCCCGGGTCTCGTAGAAATCGGACCACGGAATGAATTTCGCGCGATCATTGCACAAGGCCACGACGAGGTTGGGCTCGGTGATACCCAGCGCATCGGCGGCGCGTTGGTCGCGGTAGATGTCGATCTCTTCGATGACGACCCGGCCGTCGCGTTTGGCGGCGGTGGCGGTGGCGTATTCGCGCAGCAGTCCGCGGATGTCGCGAAACGCTTGATTGGCGTCGGCGTTGCTGTCGTTGACGTTCGCCGTGATGATCAGGCGCACGGGCTGATCCAACGACCGGAGGTAGGCCTGGGTCTCCTCGGACAGGGTGTAGCGGCTGTGGTGGGTCAGGTCCCAGCGCCACCCATGGTTGCGGGCCAGATAATTGAGCCCGCCGAAGAGGGTGAGCAGCAGCCCGGCTTGCAGCACCAGATTGAGGGTCCGCATCCAGCGGGCGAAGGCGAAGGACTGTCGAAATGCCGTCATCAGCTGTGGAGCAATTTGACCTCGAGACCGAGGACGCTGAGGACGAGGGTGAGCCCGGCGCCGCTCACGTAGAACAGCACTTGGCGGGTATCCACAATGCCCCGACTGAAATCGTCGAGGTGTTGAAAGACGTGGGCATACTCGAGGCCGGCCTTCAGCGGGGCGAAGACTTCGAGGTTGACCGTGGTCAAGCCGCCGAGCAGGTGGGTCCCGATGATGAGCCCGAAGAGGGCGACGACGCCGAGGATGCCCGCGACGGCCTGGTTACGGGAGAGCGAACTTGCCAGCATGCCGACCGCCACAAACAGCAGCCCGGATACGGCGATGAACAGGTAGCCCCCCAGCAGGGGGCCGAGATCGAGGAGGAAGGTGTCGCGGGTGAAGCGGTGCAGGATGTAGAAGAGCCCGCCGGTGCCCGCCCACAGGCTGAGGTAGAGCAGGTAGGCGGCTCCATATTTGCCCAACACCACTTCGCCGGTGGAGACGGGGGTGGTGAGCAGGGTTTCCAGCGTGCCGAGGCGGCGTTCCTCCGAGATGCTCTTCATCGTCAACAGCGGCACCATGAAAATGACCGGCACCCAGAAGAGTTCAAAAAACGCCACCGCCGGAGAGTTCTCCTGCGGGGTGGTCGAATACTCGGCGAGGATGCCCGCGAAGATGAAACCCATGAACGCCAGAAACGTGACCGCCGCGATGTAGGTGCTGGGACTTACCAACAACATGCGGACTTCATGTCCCAGAATGGTCAAAAAATGGCGCATCGTAAACTAGGGCTGAGGGGGGGCGGTGGCGGGTTTGGGCGCGGCGCGATCAATCACATCCCAACTGCGCTTGGTGGCGGCGAGAAAAACGTCCTCCAGGGTCGGATTGGCCCGACTGAGCGCCCGCAGGCGGAAACGTTCATCGGAAGCCAGCGCCCGGAGCAGGTCCTCGCTGAAATCCGACTCGTGGTGCGTGCTCAATTCAAACGTGCGGAAACCGGTGGCGTCGGGCGTGGTTTCGGCGGTGATTTCCAGTGAGGGCTCGATGGTCGCGATCACGGCGGCCAGATCGGCGCTCTCCGCCATGACTTCGACTTCGTAGCGGGCGTGACCGAGCAGCTCCCGTTTCAGTGCCGCGGGTTCGCCGGCGGCCACCACCCGACCTTGGTTGATGATGAGCACCCGGTCACAGGTCATTTCGATCTCCGGCAGAATGTGCGAGGAGATGATCACCGTCATGCGGCCGCGCAGTCGTGCAATCAAATCACGCACAATCAAAATCTGATGCGGATCCAACCCAATCGTCGGTTCGTCCATGATGATCACCGGCGGCTCGGCCAGGATGGCCTCGGCAATGCCGATGCGCTGCCGGAATCCTTTGGAGAGTTTGCCGATGATGCGGTGGCGCACGCGCTTGAGGTCGCACAGTTCCAACAGCTCATCAATCCGCGGACCCAACTGCCGTCGGCTCATTTCCTTGAGGCGGCCGCGGTAGTAGAGGTATTCGGAGACCCGCATGTCTTCCGGGAGGGGATTGTTTTCCGGCATGTAGCCGATGAGGCGTTTGACGGCGGCGGTCTCGGTGGCCACCGAATGTCCGCAAATCTCCACCGTGCCCGCCGTGGCCGGGAGGAACCCGGTCAGGATACGCATGGTGGTCGATTTCCCCGCCCCGTTGGGGCCGAGAAATCCCAGAATCTCGCCCTGTGCGACGCTGAAACTGATGTTACTGACCGCCGTCACCCCGGCGTAGTTTTTCACCAGATGGGAGACGGCAATGGCGGCGGGCGAGTCGGACATGTTAGGCGCAACCTGCATAGTGTCGCGAAGGAGGGGGGGAGCACAAGGGCGGAGCGTGAATTTGACGCGTGGCGGACGAAAGGGGTGAGACCGGAGATCCCGGGGCAAGTGCCATCTGAGGGTCGGGACAGCGGCCGAGGATCACCCGAGGTAGGCCACGGCCAAGGGCGTTTCCTCGACCTCGCCGTCCCGCGTATCGACCGCGAAGGCCCGGGCCCGCGGCCGTGAGCTGACAAGGCGCTCCCGGTCGACGCCGACGTAATGAGCGGCCACCCCGTCGTCCATGGCGATCCCCGGCCGGATCCCGCCCGATTTCATCAGCTCGTGATAAGAGGGTTGGCGGTTGAGTTCGCCATCGTAGTGGGGCGAGCAGCTGCCCGCCAGCCAACCCAGACACTCCAGCGTGCTCAGATCGCCTTCGGAATCCGTGTGTCCTTGTTGGAACCAGCAGATCGCTCCCGCGCTCACCCCCGCCAATACGATCCCGCGTTCCCAAGCCTGGCGGATGAGTTGGTCCACTCCGGCCGCGCGCCAGATCGCGAGCATGTTGCGGGTGTTGCCGCCGCTCACGTAGATAATGTCGGTGTCGAGAAACCGCGCCGCCATATCGGGCGCCTGGCGGAACAGCGACACATGCTGCGGCCGGCAGTCACAGCGGTTGAAGGTGGTGTAGAACTGGGTGACGATGCGGTCCGCGTCTCCGCTGGCCGTGGGCAGCAGGGTGATGCGAGGCGAGGCGACGGGCGCCGCGTCGAGCACATAGTGGTCCAGCAAGGGGTTGTCGGGCTCCATGGAGAACCCGCCTCCACCGAGAGCGATGATCTGTCGTTGCATGGGAAGGATCGCGTCGCATTTGCGCGTCGCCGGAAACACAAAAATGCGGTTGCCCGCCTCAAGGCGGGGAGACGTGGGCGCGACCGATGCTCACGGCCAGATCCACCAGCCGCTGTTTGTCCGCCGCGAAGCGGAACCCGGCCGGCAGGTCCCCATAAAAATTGCGCATCACCGTGACCACCGTGGCGGTGGCCGGCACGATTGCGCTTACGGTGTGGGTCGCGCCCGACATCACCAACGCGCCCGCCGCGGGAAACACCCACCACAACAGGCCATACGCGGCGCTCGAAGCATCCAGCATCGCATGGGGTCGAGCGGCGGCGGCGACCTGCTCAGCGGAAAACAGGCGCTTGCCGCCGACCGTTCCGTGCTGAGCCCACGCCTGGCTGTAGCGATTGACCTCGCGGGCCGGAGCATAGAGCCCGCTGCCCGTGAGCCCCCGGGCGCGGGTGAAAAAATAGTGGTCGGCGGGATCGGCAAAGTCGCCGGCTCTGGCCGGGACCAGAGCCAGAGCCGGATCCAGCTTGCGGATGTAGCGGGTGGACGTCAGGTCGAGGGGATCAAGCAACAGCGTTTGCAGCAGATCCTGCCAGGGCTGCCCCGTGGCGGCCTCCAGCACCGCTTGCAGCACGTTCATCCCGGTTTCGGAGTAACAAAAATCGTGGCCGGGGGCGGTGATGGCTTCGACGGATCCGATGGGGCCGTCGGGTTCGTTGCGCGGATACTGCAGACCCGAGGTGTGGGAGGCGAGGTGGCGAAGCGTCACCTGGGCGCGGGAATGGGGACCGGTGCCGGGCCGGGCCATCTCGGGCAGATACGTCGCGATGGGGGCATCGAGGTCGACCCGCCCGCGGTCCACCAGAGCCATCAACACGCCGGCCGTGAACGCCTTGGTGACTGAAGCCAGCGGAAACAGGGATTCGGCGTTGATCGGCGAGGGAGGCATCCCCGCGAAGCTGCCCGTCACGTAGCGCTCGTGGATCACCCGCTCGCCCCGCGAAACCAGGATCGCCGCCGAGCTGGGGTGCAGCCGTGCCATCGTCTCGTGCACATAGGAATCGAGCGTAGCGAGAGCGGGGATTGCGGTTGGCGTGGACGAGGAGCGCGGGCCGATGACCATGTCCCCACCGCTTAGCTGAGTGGCTCGCCCTCCGCTACGGGAATCGTCTGAAAATTTATGAATATTTCCCGAGAGGTTGGCTTCCGATTGACCGGCCGTGATTTGTCTCAACAGGTTGGGGACACCCCGTTTACCCCCGTATTATGCAAGCCCAAGCTGTTGTCTTTACCGCCCCTGGAGTCGTGAAATTTCAGGATGTTTCATGTCCCGAGCCGGGTCCCACCGACTTGGTCATCGAGGTGACTCACTCGTGGATCAGCAATGGCACGGAGGGGTCGTTTTTGCGCGGTGAGCGACTCGCGGGCGATACGGCCAAGGCTCCGGGCGACCCCGAACCGTTTCCGATGATCGCCGGATACCAAAAGGTCGGATGGGTGCGCTCGGTGGGGGCTGAGGTGCAGGATTTTGCGGTGGGCGATTTTGTCTTCGCGGTGATGAGCTCGGTCGAGGGCATGTTTGACAACCAGTTTGCCGGCCACGTGTCGCCGTCGGTCTGTGCCCAACATTTTGTGCACAAGCTGCCGCCCGAGGCCCGGGACGACCCGGAGGCCTACTGCGGCATGGTGCTCACGCAGGTGGGCTACAACTGTGGCACCCGCCCCCGAATCGAACCGGGCGAGATCGCCGTGGTCGTGGGCGATGGGCTGGTGGGACAGTGGACGGGCCAGGTCCTGCATCAGCGCGGAGCCCATGTCATCATGACCGGTCGCCACCAGGACCGTTTGGACCACTTCAGCAAAGGGGGATGGGGCCGCGCCTTGAAGGTCGCGAGCGACGGCGTCGAAGAGGTGTGCGCCATCACGGAGGAGCCGATTTCCGTGCTGGTCGATACCGTGGGGGATACCAAGTTGTTTGATGCCTATCTGCCCCACCTGAAACATGGCGGCACGATCGCCGCGGCGGGCTTTTATGGGCTCGAGGGCTTTATCGAGATTCAACGTTACCGGTTTCGCGAAATCGCGTTCGATTTGGTCGCCGGTATCACCCGCGAACGCGTCGATGCCACGATCAAATGGGTGGCCGAAGGCAAGATGGACACCCGAAGCCTCATCACCCACCGCTTCCCGGTCCACCAAGCCGCCGAGGCTTGGGACCTGATTGAAAATAAACGTGAACCCGTCCTGGGCGTGATCCTGCAGTGGAAGGACGGAGGCGCGGTATGAACATCGTCCCCGAAACCATGAAACAACTCGTGATCACCGCGCCGGGGCAGGTCGCTTGGACGGACGCGCCGGTGCCCACCCCTTTGCCCGATGAAGCGCTGGTGCGGGTGAGCGGCGTATCCACTTGTCCACACTGGGACCTGCACATCGTGGGGGGGGAACCCATGTTTCCCGGCCAGGTGCTGGCCTACCCTTATCACCCCGGGCAACCCGGCCATGAGGCGGTGGGCGTGGTGATGGCGGTCGGTGCCGCCGTGCACCACCTCACCGTGGGTCAACCGGTGGTCGCCTGGCGCGACCCGGGCGAACCCCGGCCCGGATTTTACGCGCAGTTCAATGCGTTTCGCGCCGTCGATCTGCTGGCGGTCTCGGACGCGTATCGTCCGGCCCAGCTGGCGTCACTGGAACTCGCCATGTGTGTCGAGGTGAGCTTCCAGCAGCTGGCGCCTTTCGGTGGAGTGAAGGGCAGGCGGGTCGCGATCGCCGGGCTCGGTCCGGCGGGTTTGGTCGCCGTGCAACTGGCCCGTTACCACGGGGCGGCTGAAGTCATCGGCATTGATCCGGTGGCCGACCGGCGTGAGCTGGCCGCATCGCTCGGAGCGGCGGTGGTGCACTCGGGCGAGGCCGCCGCCTGGCTCGGCCGGTCGCAGCGATGAAATGGCGGCCGACGTGGCCATCGATTGCACCGGGATCGCCGCGGTAGTCGAGTTTCTGCTCCACCGCACACGGCTGGCGGTCGCCTTGTTTGGCGTCGTGCGGGAGGAGATCCGCTACGCCGGCGGATTGATGTGGGGCCCTGGGGTCAGTCTGGTGGGCTACGGCGACCACAACCGCACCGCGGCGGAAACCGCCTACGCGGCGGTCGAGTCCGGCGAGCTGGACCTCTCCGCGCTCATCACCACCACGCTGCCGATGAGTCGCTATCTCGAGGGCGTCGAACAACTGCGCCAGAAGCAGGCCGTCAAGGTGCTGTTTGACCCCTGGAGTTGATTCCCGGTCGGCCGGAATGAAACGGGGCTGGCCGCGGACTTCATCCGCCGACAAGCTCCGGGGTTCGGTTAAGCGTTTTAATCCCCTGCGCCATGGTCATTCCCTCTTTTTTTCGCGTCCTGGGCAGCACCACGGTCCTCGCCGCCCTCACCGGAATCGGCGCTGCGGTTGCCGAGCCCCTCAATGCGCCCCCGGTGGGATTTCGGGCCCTGTTCAACGGGGAGAACCTCGCGGGATGGTGGGCGCCGCCACCGAAAATCCCCGGGAATGGCAGGCACTTGCCCCGGAAGCCCTGGCGGAAAAGAAGGCGGCCAGTCAGGCGGATATCCACCGCCACTGGACCGTCGAAGACGGCGTTTTGGTCAACGCCGGGGAGGGGCTCTACCTCACGACCGAAGCCCACTTTGGCGATTACGAATTGCGACTCGAATACCGGACCGTCGCGGGCGCGGACAGTGGGATCTATCTCAAAGGCTGTCCGCAGGTGCAGATCTGGGACACCACGGCCGCCGGCGGAAAATGGGACCGGGGCGCGGACCGGGGATCGGGGGGATTGTGGAACAATACCCCCGGGCAGCCGGGCAAGGACCCGCTGGTTCACGCCGACCGCGCGTTCGGCGAATGGAACGCCTTTCGCATCGTCCAAGTGGGGGCCCGCACCTGGGTCTGGCTGAATCACGAGTTGGTGGTGGACGGAGCGGTGCTGGAAAATTACTTCGACCCCGCCCGCCGGATTCCCCTGCCGGCGCGTGGACCCATCCAGCTGCAGACCCACGGCGGCGAAATCCGTTGGCGGAACGTTTTTGTGCGGGAAATCGAACCGGCCGAAGCCAACCGCCGCCTCCGGGAACGGGCGCCGGAGGACTTCGAGCCCCTCTTCAACGGGCGCAACCTCAGTGGCTGGCAGGGCGCGCTGGAGGGTTATGACGTGGTCGACGGGGCCATCGTGGGGCGGGCCAGCGCCGGCGGCACCCTGTTCACCCGCGAAACCTACGCGGACTTCGTGCTGCGGGTGGAATTCAAGCTGCCCACCGGCGGCAACAATGGGTTGGCCATCCGTTACCCCGGTCACGGGAACCCGGCTTACGACGGCATGACCGAGATCCAGGTGCTCGATAACACCGGCCCCAAATTTCAGGCGTTGGATTCCCGGCAATATCATGGCTCGGCGTATGGCCTGGTGCCGGCTTTCCGGGGCTACCTGCGCGCCGTGGGCGAGTGGAATTTCCAGGAGGTAACCGTGCAGGGCTCCACCCTCCGCGTGGAGCTGAATGGTAATATAATATTGGATACAGACCTGGCCGCGGTGACGGACGCCTATCAGGACAAACCGCATCCCGGCAAAGACCTCACCGCGGGCCACCTCGGATTGGCCGGCCACCGGAGCCCGGTGGCGTTTCGTAGTCTCGCGGTCAAACGCCTGCCCTGATCCAACCACCGTTTTTCCCTCCATGAATCCTGCCCGTCTCAAGCGTCGTTCCTTTCTCCAAGCCCTCGGCACCGCCGGGCTGGCGGCTCCGCTGCTCACCCGCAACCTCGCCGCCGCCGCCCCCGGTCCCCGGCTGCGTCACGCCAGTTTCGGCACGGGGGGCATGGCCGGTCTGGACATCGATATGATCTGTGGATCGGGCAAGGTTGACTTGGTGGCAGTCGCCGATGTGGACCTGACTCGCACCCTCGATGTGGTCCAAAAATATCCCGGCGTGCGGGTCTATCAGGACTGGCGGGAGCTGTTGGCCCGGGAGGCGGACAATCTGGATTCGGTCAACGTCTCCACCCCCGACCACATGCACGCGCCCATGGCGATGGCGGCGATGCAACTCGGCAAACACGTCTACTGCCAAAAGCCCTTGGCGCATGACATCCACGATGTCCGCCAACTCACCACCTACGCGCGAGCCCATGGGCTCGTGACCCAGATGGGCATTCAGATCCACTCCGAGGCGGTTTACCTGGAAGCCGTCTCGCTCGTGCGCAGCGGGGTGCTGGGCCGGGTCAAGGAAGTGCACCTCTGGAGTGACAAAAAATGGGGCGATGCGGGTGCACCGCCGGAGGGCGATTTTGTTGTCCCGGACCACTTCGATTGGGACGGTTGGTTGGGCGTCGCGGCCGACCGCCCGTTCATCGGCGACCAATACTTTCATCCCGGCCAGTGGCGGAAGCGGCTCGACTTCGGCACCGGCACGTTCGGCGACATGGGCTGCCATATTTTTGATCCGGTCTACAAGGCCCTGGACTTGAAGGCGCCCCTCTCCGTGCGTTCCGAAGGGCCGGCACCGGACGAATGGAACTGGGCCACCGATGCCAAGATTCATTACCAATTCCCTTCGACCGATTACACGGTGGAAGGCGGCATCGAGTTTGTCTGGTATGACGGCGACCAGAAGCCGCCGGCCGAAGTGCTGGCGCACGTGACCGAGGAGAATCCCCCGGCGGGGGAGCGGCCTCCGCCACCCATTCCTGATCAGGGCTCGGTCATCATCGGCACCGAAGGCACGCTCCTCCTGCCGCACTACAAGCCGGCCACGATTTTCCCCCGCGCGAAGTTCAGGGATTACCCGCGACCGCGGATCAAATCCAACCACCACTGGATTCAGTGGGTCGACGCCTGCCTCGGCGAAGACGAGGTTTCGACCCCCTTCGATTACGCCGGACCGCTGACGGAAGCCGTGCTGCTGGGCTGCGTGGCGGTGCGGTATCCGCACCAGACCTTGGCCTGGGATGCGGCGGGCTTGCAGTTTACCAATGAACCCACGGCCAACAACTACCTGCGCAATCAACCGCGCGAGGGCTGGGCGGTAGAGGGACTGGGATAGCCCCCGAGCGATCAGCTTTGCAGGTCGTTCAGATGATCGATTGCCTATGGGGTCATGTCGTTAAAACGTGAATGCAGTCCCGCAGGCGCGGGACGGAATTACGTTTTTCGACGTGACCCCATTCCCGCACGATTTTCCCGGCGCTTCCGACAACCCTGGCGAATCACCCAGTCTATCGCCTCAAACTCCCGTTCCCATCATGCCTACTCCCTCCAATCGTTTGCGCACCCTGGTGGTGGGCTGTGGCCACATGGGCGCCTCCCATGCGCTGGCCTACCACCATCTGTCCGCGGATTTTGCCATCGTCGGCCTGGTGTCCCGGGGCGCCGCCTCCCGCGGGAAACTCAATGCCCGTCTCGGCGGTGGGTATCCGGAATTTGGCGACTATGCGGCGGCCCTGGCGGAGACCCGGCCCGACGTGGTCTGCCTGAGCACCTATCCCGAAACCCACGCCGCCTATGCCCTGGCCGCGCTGGATGCGGGTGCCCACGTGTTTTTGGAAAAACCGCTCGCCACCACGGTGGCGGATGCGGAGGCGGTGGTGCTCCGCGCGGCCGCAGTGGGCCGCAAGGTCATGGTCGGCTACATCCTGCAGGTGCACCCGGCGTGGAAACGCTTCACCAGCATGGCGAGTGACCTGGGGCGGCCCTTGGTCATGCGCATGAACTTGAACCAGCAAAGCTCGGGCGATGCCTGGCAGACCCACCGCAACCTTGTGAGCACGATCTCCCCCGTGGTGGACTGTGGGGTGCACTACGTGGACGTGATGTGCCGCATGACTGGTTCCCGCCCGATTCGGGTCAACGGCATCGGCGCGCGCCTCACGGCTGAGTTGCCCGCCGGCGCGATCAACTACGGCCACCTGCAGGTGACCTTCGCTGACGGATCGGTGGGCTGGTATGAAGCGGGGTGGGGGCCGATGATGAGCGAGACCGCCTTCTTCGTGAAAGACGTGGTGGGCCCCAAAGGCAGCCTCTCGATTGTGGCCACCCAGTCGTCGGGCGCGGGCCGGTCCGCCGACGTGAATGCCCACACCCAAACCGAGTCCCTGCGCCTGCACCATGGGGAGCTCAAAGCCGACGGCACCTTTGCCCGCGCCGACGAGTTGATCGAAATCACCGACGAACCCGATCACGACGAACTCTGTCGCCGCGAACAGGCCCTGTTTCTCGCGGCGATCCACGGCAACGCCGACCTTACCGATCACCTCCGCAGCGCCGTGGACAGCCTCCGGATCGTGCTCGCCGCCGATCAATCCTTCCGCGAAGGCCGCACAGTGGACCTGACCGAAGGGGAGGAATGAATGAAAGGCTGAAGGACTGAAGGACTGAAAAGCTGAAGGGCAGAATCCGCCGCGGAGTGGTGTAGCGGCGGCAGGTGGGTGGCCGGTATTGCCGCCAGCCTGAAGCGGCAGTTTCAGCGAAACCGACCTACCATGGTGGGAGCGGCCGGACTTCCGCAGCCGGTGGTTTGGCTCAGCCTTCGGTGGGAATCTTGAGGATTTCCGGCACCGCCGGTTTGGGTTGTTTGGCTCGGTCCCAGAGCAGCGGGTAATTGGTGCGGTCCGGGATGGGGTAGCCGTTTTTCCACGAGCCGCCGTCGTGCACCCCCCAGAGCGTGACGCGGTCGATCTTGTCACGACGGTCGTAGAAGATGCGGAACAACTCCACATAACGTTCGGTGAATTGGGCTTCAACATCGGGCGGCAAACCCGCTTGGTAGGGATCGAGGTAGGTCTCGAACTCTTCGAGCTGGAACTGGGGATGCATCATGCCCTGACCAATAATCTGGCCCTCCTTGGTCAAGGGCAGCACATCGAGGTCCAGCTCGGTGATCATGACTTTGATCCCCAACGCGGCAAAGGCGTCGATCGCCGCCGTGATGTATTCGTTTTTGGGAAAATTGAGGCCCCAGTGACCTTGGATTCCCACCCCGTCGATGCGAATGCCCTCGCGCTGCAGCATCTGGACCATCCGCACGATGCCATCCCGTTTTTCCGGCCGCCACGCGTTGAAGTCATTGTAATACAACTCCGTGTCCGGCGCGTATTTTTCAGCATACTTGAAGGCATGCTTCACGAGTTCATCACCGCCCCCCACACCTTCCACCCAGGTGGTGGGCCGATAGGAGCCATCGTCGGCGATCACTTCATTGACGACATCCCAAGCGTGAAGCCGCCCGGCATAGCGTCCGGCCACTTTGGCAATGTGGGCTCGCATGACTTCGAGCTGCGCCGCGGGCGAGTTGGGCTCCCCGGTCTCGTCGGTGAAAAACCACGCCGGCGTCTGGTTGTGCCAGACCAGGGTGTGACCGACCATGAACATGTCGTGAGACTCGCCGAAGGAGACGAACTGATCCGCGGCGGTAAAATCGTAAACGCCGGGTGCCGGGCACAGGGGGCCGGCCTTGAGTTCATTTTCGGCCGTGATCGTATTGAACTGCTCGATCACGATGCGCTGCGTATCGAGGTCTTGCCACGCGTCGATTTGGGCGTTGGTGGCCGTGCCGACTTTGAAAGCGTGGGCGAACGCCGTCTTGAGAGTCGTGGCAGCAGGCAGGGAAACGGCAGCACCCACGCAGAACGTGAGCACCAATTTGGGGAGGTTTTTCATGGGAGTATGAGTGTCCATGCCAGCGCAGCGTCAGCAACCGGGGAATCGTGCGATCGCTCTATCTATAGTCCCTGGCGCCCTCGGCCGCCCGGGCATCGCGCGTTGTTTCGCACGTTCCGCGCTCGCCTCGGGGTGGGGATGAGATCATCTCGAACGCATGACGAATGGAGATTCGACGGAAAGTCTCGATCCTCAGGATTGGGCCGCCACCCGGGCTTTGGCTCATCGGATGGTCGATGATGCCATCACCCACCTGCGCACGGTGCGGGATCGACCGGTGTGGCAGTCGATGCCGGAGGACGTCCGCGCGAGCTATCACGCACCCTTGCCGATGGGGCCCATGCCCTTGGAGCGGGTCTATGCGGAGATGCAGCGAAACCTGCAGCCCTATGCCATGGGCAACATCCACCCGCGGTTCTGGGGGTGGTATATGGGGGCGGGAAATTTCACCGGAGCGTTGGGCGATTTTCTGGCGGCCATCGACGGATCCAATCTCGGGGGCGGCGACACGGCCGCGGCGGCCACCGATCGCCAGGTGGTGGCCTGGCTGACGGAGATGATGGGGTTTCCGGCCACGGCCAGCGGCACCCTGACTTCCGGGGGTTCGATGGCCAACATGGTGGGGTTGACGGTCGCCCGTAATGCCCTCGCCGGGGTGGATGTGCGGACCGAGGGCATCACGGCCCTGCCTCGCGGCCTGCGGTTCTACACCTCGGATCAGGCGCACACCGCCCATCAGAAAGCGCTGGAGATTCTGGGATTGGGCAGCCGGTCGCTCCGCCTGGTCGCCAGTGACGAGGCGTTTCGCATGGACCTCAACGCCTTGGCGGCGGCCATCGCCGAGGATCGGGCCGCCGGGCGGCAACCCGTGGCGGTGATCGCGGCCGCCGGCACGACCAACACCGGGGCCATCGATGACCTCAAAGCCATTGGCGCCCTCTGCCGCCGCGAGGGCCTTTGGTTTCACATCGACGGCTGCATCGGAGCGCTGATCAAAATCGCCCCCGGCCATCGCCACCTGGTCGATGGACTGGAGCAGGCCGATTCGGTGGCGCTCGATCCCCACAAGTGGATGCACACGCCCTTTGAAGCCGGGTGCGCGTTGGTGCGGAATGCCGAACTCCACCGCAATACCCTCGCCCTCCATGGGGAGTATCTGGAGGAAAAGCCCCGCGGGCTGGCCGCCGGTGAGTTTCTGTCCGACTACAGTTTCGAACTCTCGCGGGGGTTCAAGGCACTCAAAATCTGGATGTCCCTCAAGGAACAGGGCGTCGAAAAATTCGGCCGCTTGATCGATCAAAACATCGAGCAAGGCCGCTACCTGACCGCGCAGATCGCGAAGCATCCCCGGCTGAAACTGATGGCGCCCACCTCGATCAACATCGTCTGCTTTCGCTATGAGGTGGCGGGAGCGGACGAGGCGACGACCAAAGCCCTCAACACCGAAATCATGCTCCGTATCCAAGAGGCCGGCACGGCGATGCCTTCGGACACCACGGTGCGGGGCCACCATGCGCTGCGGGTTGCGATCAACAACCACCGCACCACCCTGGCCGACCTGGATCTGTTCCTCACCGAGGTGGTCCGCCACGGCACCGAGTTGGAGCAGTCGATGCGCTCAACCGGGTGACGGGGCGGCGCCTGGGTCACCCGCGGCCAGCGCCGACTGGGTGGAGTGGCGTGGGTAGGGGCGGCGCTTGACGCCGCCCGCCGCGGGAGTGGCCGGACAGGGTGGAACAGGCTTCGTCAAGCGAAGCCCCCTACGGCGTGCCGAGCAGCGGTGGTGCGGCTGATGCCGGGATCCCTGGCCCCGCCCGGCGGGCAAACGTTGCCCTCAGGTCGCACTGGACGGGTGCCGCCTCACTTGGTGGGGAAACCCTCGGGCCAGGGTTGGCCTTCGGCCGGGCGCCAGAGGATGTGTTGGTCGATACAGGGCTTCCGATGGCGATATTTTTCCATCAGGCGGATCTTGTTGCGCACATGGTCGCCGAGATTTTCCCCATAGATAAACGTGTTCTCGCCGGTGGCGGAAACCACCATGAACTCGGTGGGTGAGTTTTCGAAGTGGTCGAGGAATCCCCGCGCGTTCTCCAATTCGATATCGATCGCGTGCTGGAGGAATTGCTCGTGCCGCTGCTTTTGTCGGGCGGTTTTGCTGGCGAGGTAGCCGTAGACTCCCGAACACCAGGCGACGACGGTGCGCAGGGTCGTGGCCCAGTGGCGGTAGGCGCGCAGGCGATCGCGCAGATCAGCCAGAACCGCCGTGGCCTGCGCATCGCCCTTGGCCTGCGTGAGGGCCCGGGCGACGTGTTTTTCGGCCTTGGCGATCCGGGGCAACAGCTTGCGGTCGAAGCGCGGCACCATCTGGTCGGCGGCCTCGCGGGTGATGAGTTCAAACAATACGTCCTTGCCGAGGTCATTGACCCCGGGGTTGTTGTGCTGAAAGCAGCCGTGGCGCTCGTAGTAGTGGCGATCGGCGGCGGGAATGGCCTCGATGTCGGGCACGATGGGGCGGTCCCAGGTGCGTTGCCAGCACCAGCCGAAACCGCAGAACAGCGGCACGATCGGCTGGTGGGTGACGGCGTCCTCAAACAGCTCCCACGCCTTCGCCACGGCCGGGCCATGGCGGGGGCCGACCAAGCGGACGGCCTCGTCGGCCAACACCTCGTCGATGGGAATTTCCGGCGTGAACTGGGCGGCGCGGATGGCGATCGGGTTGGGCCAGTAGGGAGCGGCGGCGGTGTTGGCCAGGCCGCCCATGGCGCTGATCAGATTCGTGCCGATCTCCTGCAACTGGGTCAGACGGGCGTGAATCATCCGTGGCCACGGAATGCCGATCAACGGCTCCTGATTCCAGACCGGCCCCGCCGCGTAGGTGAGGATGGGCTCGATGCCTTGAGCCCGTTCCCGGGCCAGCTCGGGTTTCTCGCGCTCGTCCATTTGGCAATGGAACATGCCACCGGCCACGCCCAGCTGGTCTTTGTATTTGGGGTGTGAATACGGGAGCTCGTAACCGCGGGCGAGCAGGGAGGGTCCCTCCCAATGGATGCCGCGGCCGAGCTCGGACTTGAGGTGGTCGTGCTCCACCTTGAACGGCTCGATGCGCAGGCTGAGCTTGAAGTCGGGATTCACGGTGGCGGCGGCCTCGCGCAGGTTGCGCAGGAAGGCGCCCATGCTCTTGCCGGCGGCCTCGGCGATCTTGTCGTGACTGCGCCACTCGCGGATCATGTAGGGGCCGCCGTTGCGGCCGATGTAGAGCGAAGCGGAGTGCTCGAAGCCGCCGCCGCTGTCGTTGGTCCAGATCGACATGGCGTCGAGATCCGGCACCGCCTTCATCAGCGCGAGGGTGGCGAGGCGGAAGTGGTGCTTCGTGACCGGGTGGTCCTGCGCCAGGGTGTAGCGGGGCAGGCGGGAGCGAAACGGATGGTCGATGCGGGCCCCGCGGAGGTTGGGATAGCGTTGAAAAAAGCGCTCCGGCAGGCTGCGGGGTTCGTAGAGGCAAACGCTGGGTTTGAGGCCAAATTTTCGGCCGAGGGCGGCGAGGTTTTTGAGGCGCTCGAGGTTGGCATCAAGGTAGTGGGCCGGCCAGATCCCCCGGGTCAGCGGCGTGTCGATGAAATGGTTGAAGCCGGGGCAGTAGTTGTAGAACTGCGAGTAGTATTCCCCGGGCACGGAGTCCTCATAGGGGAAGCTGGCCTGCAGGCTGTTGACCTCGATGTGGGTGAAGCCGGACTCGGCCAGGGTGGCGGCGTAGTGCTCCGGCGAGAACTTGCGGTTGGTGCGCCAGTATTGGGCAAAGGAACCGTCCCAGATGGGGCGGTTCATGGCGAAGCTGCGCTGAATCAGGATGCCTGACGCCAGTTTTTCCTGGGCGGTGGTAGAGAGGCGATGGACCAGCAGCCGGGCGGCCGCGAAGAGCCCGGAGCCCTCACTGGCAATGATTTCGCCGGCTCCGTCTTCCGTCAGTCGCAGCCACATCCAGTGTTCCGCGTTGGCGGCCTGCGCGGCCCGGGTCGCGTCGGCCGACCACCCTCGGGAGCCGAGCGCGATATTGAAGCCCTTGGCCTTGGGGCGGGTGCCCGCCTTGCAGGCGGCGCCGGTAAGCCGGGCCAGTTCCACCGCCGCGGTTTTCTCGGCCGGAATTGACTTGGAGGGGAAGGTGATGGGCTGCACAGACAGCGCGAAGGAAACGGAGTGGGCTGAGCTCATAAGGCACCGGGAGTTAGCCGTGTTTAACCCTGACGGAGCGACATGAAAGATGATGAAAGAAACCTCTCCAACCGGGTCGAGGCTGGGTGGGGCGTCGCTTGATGATGCCCGAGTCTGCCTCCAATCCTTCCACTGCGGGCGCCGTCGAGCGACGGTCCTCCCCCGGGGGCCCCTGACCCGTTTTAATTATTCAGCGCCCAGGCGGCGGCCAGGCCTCGGAGCGTAAGGTTGGGGATTTCCGTGGTGGGTTGGCGGAGGCGGCCCGAAATGATGGCGGCGGCCCCGCCCGCGGTCAGCACGCGCGGGGTGGGTTCGCCGGCTGCGGCCAACTCGGTCATGACGCCGTCGAGGCAGGCCTGGATAGCGCCGAGAAATCCCAGCACTGCGCCGATGCGCATGGCTTCGCTGGTGGATTTGCCGATGGCCGTCTGCACCGGGGTGATGACGTCCTCGACAATGGGAAGTTGGGCCGTGCGCTCGTGCAGGTAACGGGTCATCAGGGCCGGACCGGGGGTAATGATGCCGCCCTCGTAACCGCCCTTGCGCGTGACAATGTCAAAGGTGACCGCCGTGCCCAGATCGATGACCACCACCGGCAGTTCCCCGAGGGCTTTGGCGCCGGCGGCGTTGGCCAGCCGGTCGTGCCCAATTTCCGCAGGCTGGGGGTAGCTGATGGGCACCCCGAGGTTCACCTCATGGGTCAGTTGCCAGACGGGGCAGGACTGGGCCTGGAGCAGATGCCGCAGGCGCAAGGTGGCGGCGGGGACCACGCTGCAAAAGGCGATGGCCGTGGGGCGGTGTTCTCCGGGACCCAGGCTACGAATCGCCCCGGCGATCTCCCCGAGGTCCCGGGTGGGCAGTTCCGTGCTGGCGCGGGCCTCCGTCCGGCCGCCGGGCTCGACGTAGCCCAAGTGGGTGTGTGTATTGCCAATGTCGATACAGAGGAGCATGCGGCGAAAGGGGATCAGCGTTTGGCGAGGGTGACTTCGCCCGCCCGGAACCGCTCGAGGGTTCCCGGTCGGGTTTCGAGCAACAGGCAACCCGCGTGGTCGATGCCGTGGCCGATGCCGGTGACGGTCTCGCGGCCGTGGAGGAGGGTGATCTCGCAACCGCGTAAGGTATCGTAGCGATGCCACAGCTCCGCCAGTCGATCGGCAAAGGTGCCGCGTTGAAATTCCTGGCAGGCTTTGAGCAGGCGGTGCACCAGGGCGGCGGCAAAGTGATTCAGGTCGATGGGCTTGGGGGTGAGTTCATTGAGCGCCACGGCCCGACCCTTGAGGTCGCCGCGCCAGCCCTGCCGGGGCGGGGAGAGATTGAGGCCGCAGCCGATCACCAGATCCCGGATGCGATCGGCATCAAGGCGGGCCTCGGTGAGGATGCCACCCAGCTTGAGTCCGTCGACCAACAGGTCGTTGGGCCACTTCACGGCGGGAGCGATGGAGGCATAGTCGGCGATCAAGCTGCACAGGTTGACGCCGACCCAGGGCGTGATGGTGGGGAGTTGCTCGGGCGCGACTTGCGGTTGGAAAACAAAGGAGAGGTAGAGGTTGCCGTTGGGCTCACTGAGCCAGTCCCGTCCGAGTCGGCCGCGGCCCTTCGTTTGCTCCCGGGCGATCACCACGAGGGGCATTTCGGCGCCCTTGCTGGCCTGGCGCATGGCTTCGTCGTTGGTGCTGTCGACGGTATCGAGGGTGATGATTTGGCAGCGGTCCTTCTTGGGGAGTCGGGCTCGGATCATCAAGGCATCGAGCTGGGTGGGGCGGCCGGTGATCCGGTAGCCGCGGGAGCGGATCGCCTCGAAGGCGAAACCGCGATCACGGAGCTTTTCCATGTGTTGCCACACGGCCACCCGGCTGACGCCGAGGGCTTGCGCGAGATCGCTCCCCGAGACAAATTCGTCCCCGGCGCGAAGCAATTCGCGCACGATGACCAGGTCGGGTTCGACGGTTTTCATGCGGACCAATCGAGGCCGATGTCGACCCACGTGCTTTGGTGAACGAGAGCGCCGGTGGAAATGAAATCGAGCCCGAGTCCGGCGAGATGGGGCAGGGTATCGAGGGTGATGCCGCCGCTGGCCTCGGTGAGCGCGCGGCCGTTGATCAAGGCGAGGGCTTCCCGAAGCTGAGAGGCGTTGAAATTATCGAGCAGAATGACATCCGCTCCCGCGGCGAGCACGGGGGGAATCTGATCGAGTCGGTCCACTTCCACTTCCACGGGCAACTGGGGGGCGTGCCGACGGGCTTGGGCGACGGCTCCCGCCAGATCGGCCCCGGAACCGAGGAGTGCGAGGTGGTTGTCCTTCAGCATCACCCGGTCGAACAATCCGAGGCGGTGGTTCCAGCCCCCGCCGGCGGCCACGGCATACTTTTCCAGCATCCGGTAGCCCGGGGTGGTTTTGCGGGTGTCGAGCAAGCGGGTGCGGCCCTCTCCGAGGGCGGTGACATAGCGGCGGGTCAACGTGGCGATGCCGGAGAGGCGTTGGATGAAGTTCAGGGCGACCCGCTCGGCGGAAAGGAGGGTGCGCGGGTCTCCGGAGACGGTGGCCAACCGATCGCCGGATCGGGCCGCGGCGCCATCCCGGGTGCGGAGTTGGACACTGCAACCCGGGCCGTAGGCGGAGAGAATAAGGGACAGCAGGGGGAGCCCGCAGACGGTGAGGTCCTGGCGGGCGGTGAGGTGGGCCTCGGCGAGTCGGGGAGCGCTGGGGATGCTCCCGGTGGAATGGTCGCCGGGCCGGACCGGGGGCCTCAGTAGCCCCAATCCGGCGAGGTCTTCGTCGCGGGCCATTTCGATCAAGCGCCGCAGGTGAGACCGGTCGAGGTCGTCCCAGGTCAAGCGGTGGAGGAGAGCATCGGAAAGGGCGGCGGACATGAAAGGGAATGAAATGTGGAAAATGCCAAAAACTGAAATGCTGAAATCGGAACCACGGTTGGAAACACGGCCGGGGTCGGGTTGCTGACACTTGATACCTGACACCTGGCTCGTTCACTGCAAGGTGAGGATATGACTCTGGACGAGCTGAAGGCATTGGAAGATTCATCCGCGTTGAGCCCGGTGCTGCAGGCTTTGTGGGAAGACCGCTGCGGCAACTGGGATCGCGCGCACACGCTGGCGCAGGCCGCCGACAACCGGGACGGCGACTGGGTCCATGCCTACCTGCACCGTAAGGAAGGTGATGTGGGCAACGCCGGGTATTGGTATGCGCGGGCAGGCCGTGAACCGGTGGGGGCCGGGGTCCCGTGGGAAACCGAGTGGGATGCGATTGCCACGGAGTTGCTCACCCGGGAGAGCTGAACCGTTCTCGGCCGCGGCGAGGGAGGCGGCGACGGCAGCATCAGCAAAGGAGACCCATGCGACGCGGTCGGTGATGGCCGTTCCCCCGGTTGGCTGGGGTTTACCTTAACATGCTCAAGACCATCGCACCGAGGTAGGGCGGTTTCGCCGAAACCGCCGTTTCAGGCTGACGGCATACCGTCCGCATCCTCTGTCGCCGCGTCCACTCCACCGCAGCGGGCGGCGTCAAGCGCCGCCCTACCCACTCCGACGGCAGCAGCATCAGCAAAGGAGACCCATGCGACGGGCTCGATTTTGGGCGTCCCCCCCCTTAAATTAAAAGACCCCTAGTTGCCCTTGGCTTCGCGGTGCAGGGCGGAAGGGGGCATGCCGCTGTCGCGGGCGGTGGCCTCTTGGATGAGGCGGCGGGTTTCCTTTGACTTCTCGTCCTCCCCGAGCGCGGCCTCCATGTCGGCGCGTTCGTTGTAGTCAGCCATGAGACGAAGGCGCTCATCTTCCTCCCACATTTGAATGGCCGTTTTTTCCGCCAAGGCGCCGAGGAGGGGAATCTCCGTTGAATTCAGAGCCGCCCCAAATCCGGAATAGTAACGCTTCACCGCCAGGTCCTTGAGCCCCTTGTCCGTATTGAGCTGGCGCTCGCTGAACACCGGCGGGCGTTCGCCTTCCACCACCACGGTGGGCAACCGCACGATACCGTTCTTGGGCTGGTCAAAGGGATCTTCCTCCGGCTCCTCCGAAGGAGGCGGCGGCGGATTGAATTTGGGCATGGTATCCGCCAAGGCCGCTGCGAGGTTGTCTGAAACAGCCCGGGTGCGTTCCGACGTGTCCTCCTGCGCAGAGACCGGAAGGTTCAGGGCGAAAACCAGGAGAGCGGGAAGCAGGCGGAGAAGGGCGGGCATGGGAAATAAGACTACCAGCGCACTATAGAGTTCAAAGTTCCTTGAATCAAGTCAGGTGCGAATCTGGCCGGTTCCGGTGACCACGTATTTGTAGGAGCAGAGCTCGGGCAATCCCATGGGGCCCCGGGCGTGGAGTCGGTCGGTGCTGATGCCGATTTCCGCTCCGAAACCGAATTCGAAGCCGTCGTTGAAGCGGGTGCTGGCGTTCCAAAACACGGCCGAGCTGTCGACGGCGGCTTGAAAGCGGGCGGCGGCGGTGGCGTCGGTGGTGACGATGGTTTCGCTATGGCCGCTGCTATCCGCGTTGATCAGGGCGATGGCGGCTTCGAGGGAATCGACCATCCGCACCCCCATCACCGGGCCAAGAAACTCGTCCTTAAAATCGGCGTCAGTGCCGGGGACATGCGGGATGTCGGCCGCGGCCAGGGCGGCGGCGATGCGCGGGTCCACCCGGAGTTCGACACCCGCGGTGGTCAGCGCCCGGGCGACCCGAGGCAACAAGGTGTCCGGGGCGTTGGCATCGATCAGCAGCTGTTCCGCGGCATTGCACACGCCGGGACGTTGGGTCTTCGCGTTGACGGTGATGGCCTCGGCCAGAGCCGGGTCGGCGGCCTTGTCGAGGTGCACGAAACAGACACCGGTGTAGTGTTTGATCACGGGGATGGTGCTGTTCTGGGCCACAAATCGAATCAGGCCCTCACCTCCGCGCGGGATGATGCAGTGGATGAGCTCGTCGAGTTGCAGCAGGGTATGGAGGGCGGCGCGGTCCGTGGTGGGAATGAGCTGGACGGCGTCAGCGGGCAGGTCGGCGGCGGACAGTGCTTCGGCAACCAAGGCGGCCAAGGCGGTGTTGGTGTGGAAGATCTCCTTGCCCCCGCGCAGGATGGCGGCGTTGCCGGATTTGAGGCACAGGATCGCGCAGTCGATGGTCACGTTGGGCCGCGCCTCATAGATGATTCCGATCACCCCGATGGGCACGCGGCGTTTTTCGATTACGAGGCCATTGGGCCGGGTGGTGGTTTCCAGAGCGACGCCCACCGGGTCGGGGAGTGCCACCACTTGGCGAACCGACTCCGCCAGTTGCGCCAGGCGATCCGGGGTGAGGGTGAGTCGGTCGATCTGGGCCGGGGTCAGGCCGTTGGCCTCGGCCGCATCGAGGTCTTTTTGATTGGCGGCCTGCAACGATTCGGCGGCGGCCGGGAGGAGTTCGGCCAATTTCTCCAGCGCGGCGTTTTTCTGCGCGGTCGGCACCGTCGCCAGCACGTGGGACGCGGCACGGGCGCGCTCGGCGATGGCGGTGACAAGAGCGGCAAGATCTTCGGACATCCCTTTAGAACGCCCATTTGCCCCCGCCTGAAAAGGGGAAACTTGCGATTGAGCCGGCAACGGGGGCGGGAGGGTTGGCGGGAGCGGTGGCGGTGGCGGCATGAGATCCATCGGGGCCGCTGGGGTGATTCGATCCAAGCGCCACCACCCCAAACCAAGGAGGAGTGCGCCCACGGCCAGGACACCGGGCGAGGTGATCCAACCCATCCCGGAGGCCGCGATGTCCAGCCCCGAGCCTTCGCCGGGAGAGGTCGCGGTGGCGACCAGGAGCGCCACCCCGTTGTGCAGCGCATGCATCCCCATGCACAGGAGGAGGGAACGGGTGCGGTAGTAGACCCAGCCCAACAGCAATCCGATCAGAAACGTGGCCGGAATCTGCCAGAGGTTGAGGTGAAGCGCACTGAAGAGCAGCGCACTGAGCACGATCGCTTTGGTGGGTTTGACCGTGCGGAGCAGCCCTCCCAAAACCATGTAGCGGCTGATGAATTCTTCGGTCAGCGGCGCCACCACCATCAACACCAAGGGGGCCGAAAGGGGGTGGGTCGCCAAGTTCATCCAATCAATGGACGGCGGAGCCCACCAATCCAAGGACTGCGCCCACGGATCCGTCACGATGACAAACCAAAGCACCATCAGCACCAACCCCAGCCCGGCCAAAAGGCCGGGCGGCCATGCACGGTCGGCGGATATTCGGGGCCGCGGCAGGCCGGGCCAGACCGAGCCTCGCCAGCGTTTCTCCACTTCGATCAGACAAAAGGCCGCGATGGTGTTGGCCACGATGATCAACCACGGGGAATCGAGGGCGGTGAGGTTCACCTCGGGCCACCACAATCCCGCAATCAACAGACCGCCGACTGCAGCGATCGCGGCTCCCATGGTAAACAGGAGGTAGATCGCCGACAGCCCCACCGCGCGACCGGGTGAAACGGGATTGGGTTGAGCATTCAAGCGGGGCCCACCCAGACGGAGCGTCCCGGGCCGGTCAATCGCCGGGGTGGGGCCGCAAGTCCGGCTCCTTTCG
Source organism: Opitutaceae bacterium (assembly GCA_018402455.1). Classification (GTDB taxonomy): domain Bacteria; phylum Verrucomicrobiota; class Verrucomicrobiia; order Opitutales; family Opitutaceae; genus Actomonas. The sequence goes on along the minus strand of JAGYIG010000006.1, from coordinate 62,219 downwards.
CGTTGGCGGAAAACGCTAGTCGATCGCGTAAATCTCCACCAGGGCGATGCCGGGTGAGGTCGCGCTGACCAGAACAGTGTAGGAACCGGGCGCAAGTTCGACCACGCTCACGGCGTCCCGGGATGCAGCCGGAAGCGGAAAGGCCCCCACTTGCCCCATGAGTTGTCCGAGATTGCCGGCATTCCCGTCGCGAAACCAATCGTCGTTGGCCGCCACTCGCTGGGGGGTGCCCTCGGCATCGAGGGCGACAATCTCCAACTTGGGGTCGGTCACCGCATTGCTCACTCCGAAATCCGCCAGGGTGGGGCCGATGGCGCGGACCAACACGCGGCGCGGCAGCTCTCCCGGAATCGCGAAACCGGCAATGAGTTGGTCGGCTCCGCTGCCGACCGGTCCGCGAGTGGCGAGGTTCATCACGCGTAGGTCCCCCAATCCGATTTCCATGTCGTAGAGCTCAACAATGGTAAGTCCCCCTTCGCCCCGCCGGTCCACCACCGGGGCGGTGTAACTCCCGGGACCGACGATGGTGCGCAGCGCCGCGTCGGCACTGCCGTCCGCCAAACCAAAGGCCCCCGTTTGGGTGAAGGCATCGCCGATCATCGCCGCATCCCAGTTGTCGTTAGCGGCGATCTCCAGCGGCTCCCCTCCGCTCTGGCTGGCCAGCAGGCTGAACGAGGGGTCCGGCAGATAGTCGGTGATGCCGAAGGGCTCGAGTCCGGGACCGACCGCGCGGACCAACAGTTCCTTCTGCCCGGAGCCGACCAACACAAACCCCGGGATCGCCAACGCATCGCCGCTGCCGGAATTGGCGCGAGTGGACAAGTTGATCAGGCCCGCAAAGGCCGCGGGGTTCGCTTCCACGCGAATGAGGGAGGCGCGACTGGTGACGGATCCTTGGGCATTGGCCACGGTGACCTCATAGCGCCCGCTGTCTTCCGCCGAAGCCGGGGACAGGGTGAGCTGAGGTGACGTCGCAGCCGGAAGGAGGTCGCCGTCGCGGAACCACTGATAGGTCAGGGGGGGCGATCCGGTGGCGGTCACCGCGATCGTGCCGCTGTCACCCGGAGCCAGCAATCGATCCTCGGGATGCAGGGAGATCTCCGGACCGGTCAAGGTGGGATCGGCGGCGACGGCGATTTCATACCACAAGGTGTCGCCGTTTTGCCCGAGTTCGAGGCGGGCGCCCGCGGGGGTGGACGTGACGCTCAGGGCCGAGAGGCGGGCGCCCGTCTCGTCCAACGCCCAAGCGTTCACCCGTGCCGCCGGATGAGGAATCTCCAGGGTCAGGGGCACCACCTCGATCAGCGTCGGCGCCCCTCCCCAATTGTTGCCCAAGCTGTTCTCGGCGGCATTGGGCCAATTCCAACCGGTGCTGGCCCGTTCGCCGGTGACAATCACCAACGCCCGCATCCCCGCGGTGCTTTGCAGCGACTCGCCCGCGACACTGGTGACTCCGGCGGTGAGCCAGTCCAAACGGGTGTCACCCGGAGTGAAGACCCAACCCTCCAGATCAAAACTGCGGTTCTCCGCGAAACCAAAAACAGCCTTGGTGCGAGGCGTGTCCACCGTGACCACCCCACGGTTGGTCTGGGAATTGTCCCAGACCAGTTGCCCGGTGTCGGAGGTCAGCACATCACCGGTCGGGGCCGGCGGCACCGACGTGAAGGGAGCGGTGGTATCGAGGGCGACCCGGGTGGTGAAGGCGTGGCGGGTCGAGAGCCCCAGATGCGAGCCGTCGCCCACACTCCAGGCCCGTCCGTTGAGGGTGGCGGCAAGTTGCGCGTCGGGGTCAAAGCCCACCGTGACGCTGGTGCGAGCCGGATCGACATCGCCGCGCCGGAACATGGCCGCGGCCAGCAGCACGTTGGCCATTTTGGTCGGATCGGTGTCGATGCCGAAATAGTTGGACATGTAACCCCGGTCCCACTGGTCGCCGCCGGCCCCATACTCAAAAAACCAAAACCCGTCCCAGTCCTGAAACGCCCCGTAGGCCGCGGGGATCAAGGGAGCCTCGCCGCTGTATTTGTTGGGCACCACGTGCTGGTATTCGGTGTTGAAGAAAGGTTTGCCGGCGACGCGCTGCCGGGCAAAGGCGCCGACGTGACTGGTGGTGGAATTGACGGCGGAATCCGTCTCCCCCAGATACCAATCGTTCGGGTCCCATTCGACGTTGGGGAAAATGGGATGCGCCCAGTAGAAGTGGGAGTCCACGGCATCCAGCCGGGCCTGCACGCCGGCGGGGCTGTTGGCGACAATGGTCCCGAAAACGATGCCCGGATAACCCAGGTCGTCCTTGATATATGAATACATCGTATCCCAGTAGACTTGCTCGCTGGCGATCAGGTAGCGGAACCAGTCCCGCCGCTGGGCGGCGGTGGCGGAACCGCCGTTTTTGAGCGTGATGGGGATGTTGCGCAATTCCAACGAAACGCCCGCGGGCAGGGTGCCCGCCTGGCCGCCGGTGGCGAAGGCCACGGCGGCGATTTCAAGGGTGCCGGTCTGGTTGCCAAAGCCGTTGAAGTTGAAGCGGACCGCCGGCTCGTCGGCGCTGGCCACGAAGGTGGTGGAGAACTCCCGCCACGTGTTGTCGAGGGTGGCACTGCCCACGCTGAACAAGCCGGCAAAGTCGCCGGACGCGCGACCAATCATTCCGGTAAGGGGCAGGCCGTCGGCCGAACGCGCCCAGTAGCTGGCCGTGTAGATCTGGCCCGCGGTAAGGGTCTGGCCGGCTTGGTTCAACTGCACGTGCCAAGTGGCCGATCCGGCGGTGGTGACCGCGATCCGCAGGGCGGGAGCACTACCGGTGAAGGTGTTGGTGGAGATCGCGGTGGCGACCGCCGTATCGTGGCGCTCCAAATTCCAGCCGGTCGCCCCGGCGGCAAAGTTGGGGTTGTTCAAGAGCGGGGGTCCCGGCGGCTCGTCAATGGCCTCCCATCCCTGCAGCACGGCGGCGGTGTTGGCGTAGCGGAGCGCCAGCCAGGCATTCCAGTGTGCGACGAGGCCATCGGCGAAAGCCGCCGGCAACGTATCGAGCACCCCGTCATGCCAGGCCTGCAGAAACCCGTATTCGTTGAGGATTTCGACAAAACCGAGGGCCGGATCGGCCGCGAGGGGGAGGTGACCGCGGTAGGGATTGGGCGCGGCGAGCAACTGCTGCGCGTATTCCTTTTGCAGGGTGACCATGTGGTCGTTGAAAAAGCTCAGCGCCTGCTGCGACTTCCACTCAAGGTCAGCAACGGCGGCGGGAAACCCGTCATTGGGGTAGAACTGCCGGGAGACCAGCAGGTTCATATTGGTGTAGATCCCCTCGTCGGCCAATTCGGCGATGAAACGATGGAGCCGATCGAGGTGGAACGCGCTCAGATTGCGGGAAGTATCGCCCGTGTAGTCGACCAGCACGTTCGGCGCGGCCCACGGTGCCTCGAGGTGGTGGAAACGCACGGTGTTGAAACCAAATTTGGCCAGCCGACCCGCGATAGCGGCGGCATCGGCGGCTTGGGGGAACGCGGATTCCCCCGTGAAGTTGACCCCGATCATGCGCTGACGGGCGCCCGCCAACCCCAGTTGGCCCTCGGCATTCACCGTCAGTCGCGGTGAGTCGGTGGCGATCGGAGAGTTGAGCGCCGAAAAATCGGTGACCGAAGGGGCATCATCATTCCACGGCAACCCGAAGGGTCGCATTTGGGCGGAAGCGGTTGTGGCAGCCAGACCAACCACTACCGCCCCCACTAAGCGGGTTTTCAAAAACAGGGGTTTCACGGGCAAACCCGAGGCCTGTATCAAAGACCAGGTCCGGCCAACCCCATCCGCACTAGACGTTCAATCGAAGAGGTCGCCGCGGTTGAAGCGCCAGATGCTGATGACGTTGACCACCGCAGCCATACCCAGCAGGACCCCCAGGAGGGGCAGAATTTCGAAGGCGGACTTTTGGGCCCAGAGCACGGCCAGAAACCCTTCCATGGACCAATACACCAGCGTGAGTTTGCTGAGAGATTGGATGAACTCCGGCATGAAGCTGACGGGGAACCAAGCGCCGCCGATCGCGCTCATGGTCAGAATCAGGAAGGTCGCCAAACCGTTCGCCGCCGCCGGGTTGGGCGCGATGGCCGAGAGCAGCATGCCAAATGCCGTGCACGCGATGGAGGCGCAGAGTGCCACCACCAGCAGGGACGGCAAATGGGGGATCACCTCGATCCCAAACATCACCTGCCCAGCGAGGAACAGCACCGTCAACTGCACCAAACCCAGCAACATATTGAAAAGGTATTTGCTCCACAGGATGTGGGACCGGCGGACGGGTGAGGCGAGCAGACGGTGGAAGATCCCGGCTTGTTTCTCCTCGAAAAGGGCGGTGGAAGCGCCGCTCACGGAAAAGAGCAGGAACATGATCGCCCAACCGCCAACCACCCGGGTCGCGCCCGGACTCTTCACCTCGGCCCCCGCGAGTTGTTCATTTTCGATGGCGACGATCTGTTCGATGAAGGAGCTCGTCTCCTCCTCGGTCGTGGCATCGCCGTCGGCGGTGGCGGAGGCATCAGAGCCCCCGAAATTCATCACGCCCGCCTCCATGTCCGCCCGCACCTCGGCATAGTTCACGCCGAAGGCATTGGAGATTGATCGAGCGATATCGTCGTAGAAGGCGGTGGTCTCCGCGGTGCCAATGAAGCTCTCAGCTTGTTGGCGCAGGCTGGTCATCAAGGCCTGCGGCGCCGCCGTGAAAATCACTTTCTGCAGCAGTCCGGTCACGGTCTGGGTCTCGATCGCATTACGGGGATTGTTTAGAAAAATCAGCCGCAGCCCGAAACGTTCCGCGCTCACGGTATCGGACGGAAATACCAGCCCGAAGCGAAGGCGATTGTCGCGGATGAGTTGGCGGGCCCAATCGGCGGTCAGCGGCTGTTCCACGCCGTTGGGATCCCGCCACGTGGACACCACGCGGAAGGCGGATTCCTGCCCCATGGCCTCAATGATGGCGGTCGCGACCGCGGCATCGGATTCGTTGACCACGGCAATGGGGATACCGGTGGGGCCGGAGTCGGAGCGATTCACGCCGAAGACCTGACCAAAAATGTAGACCAGCACCAGCGGCACGAGGAAGGTCAGGCCAAAAGCGACCTTGTTGCGCAGGAACAAGCGGAGGTCTTTGCGGAGCAGAGAGAATACGGTGAACATGGGAGCAGAAACGAAGCGAACGGTGGCGGCCCAGCAGGTTTGTCATCTAGGAGATGACAAACGGCTTGGGGGCGGGTTGAGGACGGTGGCTGTGGCGGTGAGATGGAGGCGGGGGAGCCCGAGGAAGGTCGGGCCTAACGCGACCTTGTTGCGCGGGAACAAGCGGGGGGCTTTGCGGAGCAGAGAGAATGCGGTGGACATGGGAGCAGGAGCGAAGCGAACGGTGGCGGCCCCGCAGGTTTGTCATCTAGGAGATGACAAACGGCTTGGGGGCGGGTTGAGGGCTGGGGCGGTGGCGGAGGCGGTGAGATGGAGGGGGAGGGGTTATTCGCGAAGGCTTTGCCGGTGAGGTGGAGGAAGACCTCTTCGAGGCCGGGGCGGGTGAGGGTGCAGTCCGCGGAGGGCACCTCGTGCTGTTCCAGCACTTGGAAGACGGTGGAGAGGCGGGTGTCGGGAGCGATGAGGAGGGAGTGGCCTCCCTCGTGGGGGGTGAGGGTTCCGAGAGGGGCAAGGGAGGGGGGGGCGGCCTCGACGGCGGCGGAGGCCACGAGGCGAACCTGCTCGGCGGACGGCAGTTTTGCCAGCAGTTGGGGCAGGGTGCCTTGGTCAAGAATTTTGCCGTGGTCAATGATGGCGATGCGGGAGCACAAGCGAGTGGCCTCCTCCATGTAGTGGGTCGAATAGACGACAGTCAGGCCCTGGCGGTTCAGGTCTTCGAGCAGTTCAAAGATGGCATTGCGGGACTGGGGGTCGACGCCGACAGTCGGTTCGTCGCACAGGAGCACTTTGGGGCGGTGCAGGAGGGCCGCGATGATGTTGAGGCGGCGCTTCATGCCGCCGGAAAATCCTTTGACCCGATCCCGTCGGCGGTCGATCAGGCCCACGGCGGTCAGCCCCTCGGCGATGCGTTCCCGCAGGAGTTTGCGGTTGAGCCCGAAGAGTTCACCAAAGGCCTGGAGGTTTTCCTCTGCCGTCAGATCATCGTAAAGCGCGATGTTTTGGGGGACCAATCCGAGTTCATGTCGGGCTTGGGAATTGCCGCTGATGGCGGACGTGCCGTTGAGGGTGATCGTGCCGGCATCGGGGGTTTTGAGCCCGGAAACCAACGACATGAGGGTGGACTTACCTGCGCCGTTGGGGCCGAGCAGGCCCAGAAACTCGCCGGGACCGATTTCGAGCGAGACGTCGCTGAGCGCGACAAGGCTGCCGTAGGATTTGGAAACCGAGCTGATCGTGAGCATGCCCGATGTCTAGGGGGTTCCGGACGCTCCCGGCGAAGCCAATCTGCATTTCTGTGACCATCGACCCGGTCAGGCCGGGCCAAAAGTCATGGTCGGTTCGACTGGCGGGGGAACCGCCTGATCACCCGAGGGTGGCCAAGCGGGTCTTGAGGTGGGCGAAGCGCTCGTCGGGGATGATGGGTCCGAGGTGTTGCACGGTTTCGGCTCCGACGTGGGAGGCGATCCGACCGCTTTCGAGCAGGGATTTGCCGCGGAGGTAGGAGGCGAGGAAGCCGGCCGCCCACGAATCGCCAGCGCCGTTGGTGTCGACGACGGCGTCGACCACAACCGGGTCAATGCGGTGCAGTTCTTCACCTTGGGCGATCCAAGCGCCGTCCTTGCCGACCTTGACGGCGGCGATCACCCCATGGCTGGCGAGCCGTTTGGCGAGCACCTCGTAAGGGGAGTCTGAATCCTCGAAAAGGGCGCGGATTTCGTCCTCGTTGGCGAAGACGATGTCGATACCGGAGGCGAGTTGTTTGAAGATCCAGGGTCGGGTGGCGTTGATGACCTCAAACGAGGCGAGATCGACGGAAACGGTGCAACCCGCGGCGCGGGCGGAGGCGAGGACGGCGTCGGCGAGGGCCTCATTGAATACGAGGTAGCCTTCCATATGGGTGTGGCGGCAGCCCGCGAAATCGGCGGGGGTGATCTCGTCGGGCGACAGCGTCATGGCGGCGCCGAGGTCGGTGCGCATGGTGCGGTCGGCATCGGGCGTGGTGAGGATGAGGGAGCGGGCGTTGGGCACGTTGCCGGTTTTAAACCGGGAGGTGTCGATGCCGAGCGCGGCGAAGCGCTGGCGGTAGGTGTCGGCGATGGGGCAGTTGCCCAGTTTGCCGAGGTAGGTGGTTTTTAGTCCGAGGCGGGCGGCGTTGAGGGTGGCATTGGCGGCGGAACCGCCGGTGGACGTGTTGGGGGCGTCGGCTAGGTGGGCCAGGATGGCGGACATCTCGGCATCATTTACGAGGACCATGCCGCCTTGTTCGCCGGCGACGTGAGCTTGCAGGAAGTCGAAGGGGACGGTGGCGAGCAGATCCATGATGGGAGAGCCGACGCCGATGAGATCGAATTTTGAATCAGACATAGAATGGGTTGGAGGGGTTGTCAGGAGGCTACTGAGAGACCTGCAGATTGGTGGCGAGCAGCGGCTCATCGTCGATTTCGATCATGATGCCGTAGTCGCCGGGGGTGGGGAAACTCAGGTTGCGCACCTCGTTGATGAGGTTGATCCGCTGCAGCGGGCCCTGAGATTGAAAGGCCCGTTCGATGAGGGGTTTCAGGTTGGTGGGATCGACTCCCATGGAGATTCTGATGGTATGTTCGCCTTTGGGCACATCGCACAGGGTCAGAAACCAGACCATGAACGGGTGGGTGAGGGGGAAGTTTCGGCCCCGGATGTTGGAAAACACGCCCAGGATGGTGTGTTTGCCGGTGGCGGGGTCGATGTGCACACCATCGCAGGTGAGCCAAGTGAGGACTTGTGGTTTGGATTGCACGATAGGGTCCATGGGGGGCAGGGGATCTGGTGGAGGCAAGCGGGAATGGCTTGGCGGCGCGGGCAAAGGCGTTTTGGTGGAAGGCGATGGAGGAACTCAGCACCCACCTCAAAGCCCTTCTGCTCCAGTTGGAGGCGTATCCCCGTTGGCTCGTCGCCAGCTGTGGCATCATCCTTGCGCTGGCGGGATTGTGGGTGGTGGGCAAGATCCTGAAACTCACCCTGCAGGTTCTGCTGGCCCTGGCCGGGGTCGCGCTGGTGGTGGGGGCGATCTGGTGGGTATTGGGCTACATTTGAAGCTTGGTTCCTCGGGGGGAGTGGGAGCTTTTTCTTGTCTCAGTTCGTGGGCACTCAATAACCGGTGACGATGAAATATATTTTCGTGACTGGTGGGGTGGTTTCTTCCTTGGGCAAGGGGCTGACGGCGGCGGCGCTGGGCGCGTTGCTGGAGGTGCGTGGTCTGAAGGTTCGCATCCAGAAATTTGACCCCTACCTCAACGTCGATCCGGGCACGATGAGCCCGTTCCAGCACGGGGAGGTTTACGTGCTCGAAGACGGGGCGGAAACCGATCTGGACCTCGGGCACTATGAACGCTTCACCAGCGGCAAACTCTCCCGGCTCAACAGCCTGTCCTCCGGTCAGATTTACGAGAGTGTGATTCAAAACGAACGCCGTGGTGTTTATCTCGGCAAGACGGTGCAGGTCATTCCGCATGTGACCAATGAGATCAAGGAACGCATCTACCAAGGCGCGAAGGATGTTGATGTGTTGATCACGGAAATCGGCGGCACCACGGGAGATATTGAAGGCCTACCGTTTCTCGAGGCCATGCGGCAGTTTGCGCTCGAGGTGGGGCCCCGCGATTGTCTCTTCATCCACGTGACCCTCGTGCCCTATCTGGGGGCGGCGGGTGAGCTCAAGACCAAGCCCACTCAGCAATCGGTGGCGAAGCTGCGCGAGATCGGGATTCAGCCTCATATCGTGGTATGCCGTTGCGAGCATCCGATGGACCACGGCATGCGCGATAAGATTTCGATGTTCTGCAACGTGCCGGTGAAGGCGGTGGTGGAGTGTCGCGACGTGGACTCGATCTACAAACTGCCCCTCGCGCTGCAGAACGAAGGTTTGGACGAATTGGTGGTGGACCTCTTTGGCCTGAAGCGCCCGATGCCGGAGAACAACCTCTGGAACAACATCGTCAAACGCATCGAAAATCCCCGGCACGAGGTCACCATTGGCGTGGTGGGCAAATACATTGAACTGCAGGATGCCTACAAATCCGTCTACGAATCGGTGACCCATGCCGGGATTGCCAACAATTGCCGGGTCAATTTTCGCCGCATCGATGCGGAGGAACTGGAGGCTCGTCACGGACTCGACCTGCTTCAGGGGCTGGACGGTATTCTTGTGCCGGGCGGTTTTGGTGATCGCGGCACGGAGGGCAAGATTGCCGCCGCGCGCTTCGCCCGGGAAAACGGCGTGCCTTATTACGGCCTTTGTCTGGGACTGCAGATCGCGGTGATTGAGTTTTGCCGCAACGTGCTGAAGTTGAAGGGGGCCAACTCCCTGGAGTTTGACCCCCAGGCCAAGGAGCCCGTCATCACCATGATGGAGGAGCAGAAAAAGATCATCGACAAGGGGGCCACCATGCGGGTCGGCAGTTATGAGTGCGCCCTTCAACCCGGCACCAAAGCCCGGCGCGCCTACGGGGTCGAAAACATCCGCGAGCGCCACCGCCACCGGTTTGAAGTCAACAACGCCTACGTCGCCAAGATGCAGAAGGGCGGCATGGTGATCAGTGGCATCAACCCGCGTCGCAACCTGGTGGAGATCGTGGAAATCAAGAACCATCCGTGGTTTGTCGCGGTGCAGTTCCACCCGGAGTTCCAGTCGAAGCCGAATGCGGCACACCCGCTGTTTGCCGCCTTCATCAAGGCGGCGATGAAGCACCACAAGGGGGCCGCCGCAAAGCCCATGCCGAAGCCCAAACCCAAGCCCAAGCCGAAGACCAAAAAGAAAGCCGCAGCGCAGCCGGCCGCTTCCGCTCCGCCCAAAACCGCCTGAATCATGCTCCACGACCCGACCAAACTCCTGCTGCTGGCGGGTCCCTGCTCCTTGGAAAACGCCGACGTCTGCCGGGCGGTGGCCACTGAATTGGTGACGCTCGGGCGGTCGCATCCGGACCTGAACATCGTCTTCAAAGGGTCGTTCGACAAAGCCAACCGGACCTCCATCGCCGGGGCGCGGGGCACGGGACTCGAGGCGGGGTTGGCCTTGCTGGCGATGGTGAAATCGGAGTTCGGCCTGCCGGTCGTGACCGACATCCACCACGCCGAGCAGTGCGGGCCGGTCGCGGCGGTGTGTGACGTCCTGCAGATTCCGGCATTTCTGAGTCGGCAGACCGACCTGTTACTGGCGGCGGCCGTCACTGGCCGGATCGTCAACGTCAAGAAAGGACAGTTTCTCGCCCCGACTGACATGAAGCATGTCGTGGCCAAGATTCGCGAGGGCGGCGCGGGGGAAATCTGGCAGACGGAGCGGGGCACGACCTTTGGCTACCAAAATCTCGTCGTCGACATGCGGGCATTCCCGATCATGGCGGCCAACGGGCTCCCAACGATTCTCGACGCGACTCACAGCGTGCAGTTGCCCGGCGCCGGTGATGGCCGGAGCAGTGGCCAACGCGAGTTTGTCGAGCCTCTCGCCAAGGCGGCGCTGGCGGCGGGCGCCCACGGCCTGTTCTTGGAAACCCATCCTGATCCGGCCCAAGCCATCAGCGACGGACCGAACATGGTGCCGCTCAGCGAGTTGGCCGGACTGATCGAACGCTGTTTGGCGGTTTGGCGAGTCGTGAACAGCTGATTTCGGAAATGCGCCACCGGCGTTGACCCGCAAGAAATCGAACCGCACGATCCGACCATTCCTATGGCTGACTCCACTGCGCAGACCTTTTTGATCGATGTGCCGATCCCCTCGATGGGGGCGACAGTAAACGAATTGACCATCATCGATGTGATGGTGGCGCCGGGCGACTCATTCGCCAAAGGCGACAAAATTGCCGAACTCGAGAGCGACAAATCGGTGTTTGAGTTCGAGGCCCCATGCGATGGGGTGCTGGAGGCATTGGCCGTGCGGGCGGGGGACATCGTGCCCTCGGGCTCCCCGTTCATGCGGATCGCGACCGACGACGTGTCGCTCAAGCATTTGGCGGCCAAGAGCGCGGCGCCCGAGGAAAAATCGGGGTCAACGACTCCGCCTTCCATCGAAGCCAAACCCGCCGCCGCCGCCGCCGCCGCTGATCCCGTTGCGCCAGCCTCCGCTGCGCCGGCAGCCCTTTCCGCCGGCCCCAAATGGACCCCGCGCGCCGTGAAGCTGATTCGGGATGCGGGGTTGGATCCGGACACGATCACGGACATCCCGGCGACGGGACCGGCCGGTCGGATTTCGGGCGATGACGTGGCCCGGTATTTGGCGAATCGCGGGGCGGGGGATCTGGCGGAGCCGTCGGTCACCCCCGCAGTCACCGTCAAGGCCACCGACCAAACCGTGTGCATTGCCGGGGTGGGTTTTGCCGTGCCCAAGAACATTCGCTCCACCAAGGACGTGCTCAAGGAGTTCCCGGGCCGCACCGAGGCGGAGATGATCAAGCTCACCGGCATCCGCGAACGGCGCTATGCCGGCGAGGGTGAGACCGCGACGGATCTGGCGGTCACCGCGGTCGAGCATGCCCTCGAGCAATCCGGCGTGGAGTTGGCCAGTATTGATGGGGTGATCATGGCGACCCTCATTCCCGATCAACCGGTTCCCGCCATGGCCAGCGCGTTGGCGCAGAAACTGGGGATCAATTCCGCGCTGGCGTTCGACCTCAATGCCGCCTGTTCCGGCTGGCTCTATGCGCTTGAAGTGGGCCGCTCGCTGATTCTGGGCGGCGGGCCGAAGCGGGTGCTGGTGGTGACGGCCGAGTTGCTGTCCCGCATCACCAACCCGAAAGATCACGAGACGGCCTTTCTGTTTGGCGACGGGGCCGGTGCGGCGATCCTCACCGATGCTCCCGGGGGGCATCGTCTTCACCGCATGGGCCTCTCGGGCGATGCGAGCAAATTTGCCGCCATCCAACGTCCGGGCGGCGGCGCCAACAAACCCTGGCCCAAGCCGGAAGATGTGAACGTCGATGACTTCTACCTGCAGGTGAACGGCCCGGTGGTGTTCAAGAGCGCGGTGAAAGCATTTGCCGACGAGATCGAGAAGACGATGCAACGCCACCAACTGACCCCCGATGACATCGGTTGGATCGTGCCGCACCAAGCCAACGAGCGGATCCTGCGGGCGGTCTCGAAGCGGGTGGGCATCGCCTATGACCGCTTTGTCGTCACGATCGATAAATACGGCAACACCTCCGGCGCTTCGGTTTCGATGGCCCTCGGCTGGGCGGCCGAAGAGGAAATCTTTGAGGCCGGGGACAAAATCATCTTCTGCAGCGTCGGTGCCGGCTTCACTTATGCCGGTGGCTTACTGGTCTGGTGATCGGCCGGGCGCGACCTGAAGCGGGTCGGGCTTGGGGTCGTCGGTGGGTGCGCTCCGTCGATTCAGTCGTTTATTCACCGCTGAGTTCCTGCCAGAGGAATGCATAACCGAGAGCGTGCAGCTGGGCGCGTTCGGTGTGGTTGGCGGCCCCCCCGTGGCCGCCTTCGGTGTTTTCCCAATAGAGGAAATCGTGCCCGAATTCCTCCAATCGGGCCGCCATCTTGCGGGCGTGGGCCGGGTGCACCCGGTCATCATGCGTGGAGGTGACAAAGAGAATGCGCGGGTAGTCGCCGACGGGCGAAATGTTCTGGTAGGGCGAGTAGGCGGCGATGAATTCGCGTTCCGCCGGAAGGTCGGGATTGCCGTATTCGCCCATCCATGACGCGCCCGCCAGCAGCCGGTGGAAACGCAACATATCCAGCAACGGCACCTGGCACACCACGGCCCCCCACAGGTCGGGCCGCTGGGTATACATCACGCCCATGAGGAGTCCGCCTTGGCTGCCGCCCATGATGCCGAGGTGTGGGGGAGAGGTCACCCCCCGGGCGATCAGATCTTCCCCGATGGCAATGAAGTCGTCCCAGGACACCTGGCGATTTTCCTTCCGGGCCGCTTGGTGCCAGGCCGGTCCGAACTCACCGCCGCCGCGAATATTGGCGAGGACAAAAACGCCGCCCCGGGCCATCCAGCTCCGGCCCCACGTGCCGGTGTAATCCGGAGTCATCGAGACCTGAAACCCCCCATAGCCGTAGAGCAGGGTGGGGTGAGTGCCGTCCGGTTCCAAATCGGCTCGCCCGACCTGAAAATACGGGATCCTGGTGCCATCCGGGGCGGTGGCCTCGTGCTGGGTCATGGTCAACCCCGTCGCGTCGAAGTAGGCCGGGGTCTGTTTCAGGGTGATTCGGTCGTTTTGGCCGACGGTTTGCCGGTGCAGGGTGGACGGGCTGAGGAAATTTGAGGTGGTGACAAAGATCTGGTCGGAGCGGTTGGAATCGATGCCCCGCGCGGAGATGCTACCGATGGCCGGCGCCTCCATCGCGACGGCCTGCCAATCGCCGTGATCGTAGCGCCAAGCGGCGAGACGGCCGTTCACGTTGTCCAGCGTTGAGATGACGACGTGGTTCCGGGTGGTCGTGTAACCTTGGCGAGCCAGCGATACCCGAGGTTGGGGCGTGAACAGCAGGGTGAAGCCCCGGGCGCCTGCCATGAACGCGTCAAAGTTTATCGCGACGAGCGCACCGGTGGGCAGGGTGGTGGCACCGACCGACCAATCGGACTTCACCTCCACGAGGAGCTGATCATGGAAGAAACCGATTTCGGAATCCAAGGGCACCGGAATCGGGGTGAGCTCGTGGTCGGCGCCGACGAGATAATACTCGGTCTCGAAGAACGTGAGGGCGCGGACGATCATTTCCCGCCGTCCGCTGAGGGAGTCGGAGACGGCGGCAAAGACGCCCACGTCCGTTTTTTCTCCGGCGTAGATTTTCTCCGCGTCGGGCAGTGCCTGGCCGCGACGCCACCGCCAGGTGAGGCGGGGGTAGCCGGAGTCGGTGGCTTGGGCCGGATCGACCGCGCTGCCGACCAGCAAGGTGTCGGCATCGACCCATTGCGCGTGGTTACGCGATTCCGGGAGATTAAATCCGTCGGCCACAAACTGTTTCCCGATGAGATCAAATTCGCGAATGACGACGGCATCCTTGCCTCCGACGGAAAGGCGGAGCAGGGCCCGGTCGAAGGTGAGGTCGAGGACGGTGGCACCCTTCCACACCCAGCTGATGGCCTCGGTGGCGGCGAGGGCATCGAGATCGAGAACGGTCTCCCACGCGGGTTCCTCGGCGAGGTAGGAGGCGGGAGAGCAGCGTCGCCAGATGCCCCGCTCGTGATCGGCGTCCTGCCAGAAATTATAATAGTGGTCACCGTGTTGAGTGACGCCCGGGATCTTGTCGCTGGAATGATAGATTTCCAGCAACCCCTGGTAGAGCTCGTCGTAGCGCGGGGAGGAGGTGAGCTCCTCGAGGGTGACCTTGTTGCGGGCCTTGACCCAATCAAGAGCCCGTTCGGATGCGATCTCCTCGAGCCACAAGTAGGGATCTTCGGATGGGGGGGAAGCGTTCAATTGAGCGGCCAAGGATAGGGAGCAGAGGGCAAGCCAACCGAGTGGTTGTGCTTTCATGAGGAGGAGAGCTCGTAGCTCAGCACACTGAGTGCATACACGGCCGCCGTCTCACAACGGAGCACCAAGGGACCGAGGGTGATCGGCTCGAACCCCGCACTCTGGGCGATGCTCATCTCGCTGGGGGTGAAATCGCCCTCGGGTCCGATGGCCCACAGCACCCGACGGGGGGGGCGTCCCAGCGCCGATTCGCTCGCTGCCAGCACGGCTTTGAGGGGCTTGGCCCCGGGATGCAGGCTGGCGATGAGTTTCAAATCGAACGCGCCAGGGTTGGCGAAATACTCCGCCGCCGTGCGCAACGGTTGGATCTCCGGCAGCCACGGATTCCCGCATTGTTTCGCGCCCTCGAGGGCGGCGGTTTTCCACTTGTCGTGCTTTTTGTCCGAGCGATTGGCATCGAGGTGCACTTGGGTGCGCTCGCTTTCCAGCGGAATGATCTCGGCGGCCCCGATCTCGGTGGCCTTGCGGACGATGGACTCAAAGGTGTTTCCCTTGGGCAGGGCCTGCGCCAGACTGATGTGGTGCGGCAGGGGCGGGGCGGTTTGGGCAAACCTCACCTTCAGTTCGGCGGCACGCTTCGAGTCTTGGGTAAGCTCGCAGATCCACTCGGTGCCCTTGCCGTTGAACACGACCACGGTGGCGCCGATCCGTGCCCGGTTGACGGCCACCAAGTGGTGGGATTCGGTCGCATCCAAAACCACCTGGCGGGGTTCTTGTTCGGCGGGAGAGTAAAAGGCACGAAAATCAGACATGATTATTCAGGCCTAAAGTGGTGCCAGCCAGAGTCGAGGGTCGAAAAACAGGAAGGGCGCCACAGTGAATAACCAAGGCGCCCTTACCGACTAATCAAACTACAAACTATGAACTAAACCAAAGAACAATGAACTTACAAAGGGGAAGACGAGGCCCCGGGGATTTCGTTCAAAATATTTTAAGAAAATCGCGGTTTAATTTTTAAGGGTGAGTCGGTGACCGGCCTTGGGGCGGCGGCGGCGGCCTCCTCGTCAGTCCGGCCGAGGCGGAGGAATCGAACAGGGAGTCGGTGGCAGACCGCGCGTGCGGGTTTCGACCGCGAAAATACCCCCGGCGAACGGCTGTTCCCGCACCGCTTTCTCGTCGAGACCCGCTCGGGCGGTGGTGATGAAAAGGGTTTGGTGATCGGGCCCGCCGAAACAGCAGGAGGTCACCTGGGTGACCGGGAGTTCAATTTGATCGAGAATTTCCCCGGTCAGGCCATGGAGCCGGAGGACCTTTGCGCCGCCCCAGATCGCCAACCAGACGTGGCCGGCGGTATCGATACTGAGTCCGTCCGGCACGCTGCCATCCGGGGGGAACTCCCGCAGGATGCGGCGGTTGCGGAGCTGGTGGGTTGCGGCGTCGTAGTCGAAGACCGCCAGTTGGTGCGCCAGTGAATCGACATAATAAAAGCGGTGGTGATCGGGCGACCACCCGAGACCGTTGGAAAGCGTGATGTTTGCCAGGGCCAGGTGCAGTGCACCCGTCGGATCGGCCCGGTAAAGGGCGGCGGTTTCCCGCGATCCGTCCAGCGCCGCACTGCCCACCCAAGGGTGTCCGTCGGGCCCGCAGAAGCCATCATTGAAGCGATGGTTGGCCGGCACGTCGGGAGCGATGGTTGCGGCAATCGGCACGATCTTCCCGGTAGGTTCGTGCAGCCAGGCGCAGTCACGTTCGCGAGCGTTCCACCACCACCCGTTGGCGGCGGGCAGGGCCACGCCGAGCGTGGCGCCCACGTCCCAGTGGGTGGTGGAATCGTTGGTCGGGTCGTGCCGATAGAGCCGGCCGGCGGTGATGTTCACCCAGTAAAGTTTGCCCTCGTGCCAGACGGGGCCCTCCGCGAGGTCGTGTTGGGAGTCGAGGTAGAGCTGAGCTTGCATGGGCGGGCTTGAAACTGTGGTGGCAGGGTTACTGGGTTTTGCCGCGCGCCTCGACCGGCCAGGTGGTGCGAACGGATCCGTCGGTGGCGATGACGTGAACCTGGTCGGTGAGGTTGACCACCGGGCAGACGTGGGCGGGCACGAAGGCAATGCGGTCGCCGACCTTGACGTTGCCCAAATCGGCCCCGCGCAGGTGGCCATGTTCCTCGTTGACCGCAAAGACCTCCAAGCGACGGCCATCGGCGGCGAGGGCGGTGGTTCCCTGGCGGGTCTTATCGGAGGAAAAGGTTTTGGAGCCGGCATCGATGAGGGCGAGCTCGGCCGTGGGTTTGTCGACCACGGTGGCGAGCACCTGGAGGGCGACATGATCCCAGGGCATCACGTTGGCATTTTGAGTCAGCGAAAGGTCGCCAAAAACATAGGCCCCCGGGCGGACGGCCTCGATCCGACCCGCCGCCGCGGCAACCACGGCCCGGGCCGAAACACTGCAACCCGGCCAGATCGCCAGCGCCGGATCGACGGCGTCGCGGACCGCACAGAGGTGATCAATCAGGGCGGCGACATTGGCGGAGTGTTGGGTGTGGTCGCTGCCGTAGAACTGCCCCTCGTGGGAATAAAATCCGGCCAGCCGGGTAAGCGGTTCCGCCTCGAGCTGCTGGGCGATGCGCTGGGCGGCAGCGAGGGAGCGGACGCCTTCCCGGTTGAGTCCGGTGTCCACGGCCATCATGACGAGGAGCGGGCACCCGACCTGTCGGGCCAAGGGGAGGAAGGCCTCAAGGTGGGCCTCGCTGGTAACGGCGAGGCGCAATTCGTCGAGCTGGTGCCCGAGGGCTCGGATCCGCGGGGCCTGGCGGGGGTCGACCAGTGAGTGGGCGAGGAAGATTTCGCGCACGCCGCTGGCCAGCATCGCCTCGGCCTCGCCCAGCTTGGCGCAGGTGAGGCCCTTCGCCCCCAGCGCCAACTGACGCCGGGCGATCGGCACCAGCTTGTGCGTCTTGATGTGCGGGCGCAGGGCGATTCCCGCCTGATCGCACGCCTGCTGCATCACCCGCAGGTTGGTCTCCAAGCGATCCTCGACGACAAGAATGCTGGGGGTGGCGAGCGCGTCGAGGGTCGTCATGGGGTGATGCTGCCGAGTTGACTGATCCCCATGCCGCCGTCGACCGCCAGCACCTGGCCGGTGATGTATCCAGCAGCCGGAGACAGCAGGAAAGCGACCGCGCCGGCGCAATCCTCGGCCGTGCCCAAGCGATTGAGCAGGGTGCGCTGAGCGTAGAGCTCGGCGCCCGCCGGATCGGTTTGTAACCACCGCTCGGTGAGCGGCGTGCGCATCAAACCCGGCGCGATGCCATTCACGCGGATGGCGTGGGGGGCGAGCGCCTGGGCGAGGGTGCGGGTCATCATGACGAGGGCTCCCTTGGAAGTGTCGTAGGCACTGGAGTTGATCTCCGCCTGATAGCCATTGATGGACGACGTGATGACCACCGCCCCGGGGCGGTGGCGCGCGACCATCGCCCGGGCGAAGGCCTGCACCACAAAATAGGTGGCGCGCACGTTGAGGTTTTGGGTCCGATCCCAGCGCTCGAGGTCCATCTCGAGGAACGGCAGATCGAAGATGCTGCCCGCGTTGCAGACGAGTAGGTCGAGTGCGGGCAGGGCCGCGAAGGCGGCGTCGACCAAGGCGGCGGGGGTGGCCGGATCGAGCAAGTCCCCGCCAAGGTAGGGGGCGGATGGCGGCACGGCGGAGGGGCGGGCCTCGTGGCCGTGAAACGCCACCGCGGCGCCCGATTCCAGCAGCCCCTGCGCAATACCCAGGCCGAGCCCTTGGGATGACCCGGTGACGAGGGCGGCGTTACCCGAGAGCGAGAGGGTTTTCATCGGGCAGATTGAGGTAGCTCAGCAGATTGTCGCAGGTGACGGCGCGGAGCAGGTGGGGGGGCAGAATTTTCAAACAATCGGTTTCTTCGGCATAGGTGCTGCGCAGGGAGAGCTTGTCGTCAACGTAACTCTGAAACGGCGTATCCGACCCCCAGATCAGCTTGGTGGGATAAGCCTCCGCCAAGGCCAGCAATACGGCGGCGGGGTCAGTGTAGTCCGCCGCAAAGCGGCGGGTGGGCGGAGCGATGTTGGCGAACTCCTGGCGGGCGCAATCACAATGGATGCGGTGGGCCGAACAGTCGAACCACGTGTTGGGTAAGTCCGCGACGCGATCCAGACACTCCCGATCGAAACGACAGGAGTGGGCCAGACAGAAACGCACGTCCGGGGTGGCTTCGGCGACGCGCAGGATGCTGGTGGCCTGCGCCCAGAGATCGGCCGGGTCGACGCTGGAGTGGATGATGAAGGGCAGGTCGAACTCGGCCGCAAACTCCAGAAACCCGCGTCCCACGGTCAGCAGCGATTCGATGGGGGCCTGAATCATGGTGGGCTGAATTTTCAGCCCGTAGAAAGGATACCGCGGGCGCAGCTTGCGCAGCTGGGTGAGTTGGGCGGCTGGTTCGCGCATCGGATCGAGGATGGCAAACGGGAGGGTGTGGGCGCCGAGATCGGGATACAGATCGTAGATCTCGTGGAACATCCGCTCATTTTCGAAAGCATAGGGCACGGACTCGATTCCGCCCGGCACGAGTTCCCGGCGACGCATCGCCGCCAGATCAAAAGTAAGGTTCCCGACCATCGGAAACACCACCCAGCGATCCACCCCGCAATGACGCCCCTCGGTCACCAGGGTGACCAAGTCCTGGGCGTAGGGGTGGTAGCGGTTGAGGTAGAAGTAAGGGTCGACGCCGAGGTGGTTGTGACAGTCGATGATCATGGGGTGTCCATTCTATTTGACGGAATTAATGTTTCACATTGTGATATGAAAACTTACCCGAAGCTATGAGTATTGCCGTCCTCGATAAAGCCTTTTCGATTCTGGAAGTGCTGGCGCGAACGGGGCGGGCGTTGAGTTTGGCGGAACTGGCGGCGGAAAGCCGCCTGCCGAAGCCGACGGTGCACCGCATTTTGGGCAGTCTGCGGGATTTGGGGTATTTGGAGCCCGGGGAAACCCGCGGAAGTTACCGGTTGACCTCGCGGTTGGCCTCATTGCGGGAGCATGGGCGGGACGCGTTGTTGCGGGGCAAGGCGCAGCCGATCATGGCGGGACTGCATGCCCGCTTTGATGAGACGGTGAACTTGGGCGTGCTGGAGGGGGTTTATGTTCGTTACGCGGAGGTGCTGGAGACGGAGCAGGCCTTGCGCTGGATTGTGAAGCCGGGCGCCCGGGATTTGTTTTCCACGACGGCCCTGGGCCGGGCGATTGCGGCCAACTTGCCGAAGGAGCAAAGGGCCCGACTGGTGGCCAAGGTAGTTGCCCTGCGACCGGCCCGGGGTCGGCAGGCGGCGCGGTCACGGCTGGAACAGGAACTCGAAGCCACCCGCCTGCGAGGGTGGGCGTGGGAGGAGGAGGAAACCGTGGCGGGGGTGGGCTGCGTGGCGGTGTCGTTGAGCCAGCTGGGGGAGCCCTTGGCGGGGATCAGTGTAGCGGTCCCGTTGAGCCGGTTCCCGGAAAAACGACGTTTGAGTTTGATCGCGACCCTGAGCCGAATCCACGCCGGAGACGACACCGCTTTTCTGGCCTCAGCCTAACCCTGCCGAAACCGTCCCATGCCCTACACCTTTTCCCAATCCCAGCAGCTCTTTGAGCGGGCCCAGCAAAGCATCGCCGGCGGTATCAACAGCGGCATTCGGCTGATGGAAAAGCCGGTGCCCCTGTATTTCGAGAAAGGCGCGGGGGCGCGGGTGTGGGACGTGGATGGCAACGAGTATATCGACTACCAACTCGGTCAGGGCGCGCTGCTCTATGGTCACGCGCCCGCCGGATTGGCCGAGGCGATCGCGGCGCAGGCGAAGTTGGGGCTGCATTGGGCGGCGCAAAGCAAACTGGAGTTGGACGTGGCGGAGCGGTTGCAACAGATGGTGCCGGCGACGGAGCTGGTTCGGTTCAACAACTCCGCCACCGAGGCGGTGATGGCGGCGTTCCGGTTGGCCCGAGCGCACACCGGGCGCCGTTTGATTCTGAAATTTGAAGGGCACTACCACGGCTGGGGTGACGAAGGCTTGGTGGGGTTCGCGAATCCGCCGAGCACTTGGGCTGATCCCGAACCCGCTCGCGTTCATCCCAGCAAAGGCATCATTTCCGCGGTGACGGAGCAGTTTGTGGTGGCGCGCTGGAATGACATCGAGCACCTGCGGCAGCGCGTCGCGGATTACCGTGGGCAGATCGCGGCGATTGTCTGTGAGCCGGCCATGTGCAACACCTGCTGCATCGAGCCGGGCGAAGGCATGCTGGCCGCGATCCGCGCGCTCTGTGATCAGGAAGGCATGTTGATGATCGCCGATGAAACCATTACCGGTTTCCGGTTCGGGGCGGGTGGAGCGCAGGCCTATTACGGGGTGCGTCCGGACTTGACGGTGTTCGGCAAGGCGATCGGCGGGGGCACCCCGTTTGCCGCTTTGACGGGGACCCGCGCCGCGATGGCCAAAATCATCTCCGGCGAGGCGATGCACGCGGGCACCTTGAACGCCAATCCCCTGTGTCTGGCGGCGAGCCGCTGGTGCCTCGATGCGGTGATCGCGCTGGGCCCCGAGCATCCGGCTACGCTGAATCGGCTGGGGCAAAAACTGATGGCCGGCCTGCGGGCCCTGGCCGATGAGCACGACATTCCGCTGCGACCGCAGGGCCCCGGTCTGGCCTTTCACACCCTGATGGTGAAGCCCGACGTGGCCGCCCGACCGGTGGAAAACTACCGGGACTACATCCAACTGCAGGACGTCCCCCGGTGGACGCATTTGCGCCGCTGTTTGTTGGAGGAAGGGGTGCGGGCGATCGAACGCGGGTTGTGGTCGATCAGTCTGGCCCACACCGAGGCGGACATTGACGAGGCTTTGGCGCGCGCGGCGGTCGCGTTCAAGCGCCACGCCGCCACGTGGCCGGCAGCCTGATCGAACGGCGGGAAAACGAACGCGAGA
The DNA here is from genome assembly GCA_018402455.1 of Opitutaceae bacterium. GTDB lineage: Bacteria > Verrucomicrobiota > Verrucomicrobiia > Opitutales > Opitutaceae > Actomonas. Next base: position 40,666 of record JAGYIG010000006.1, on the reverse strand, counting down.
TGAGTGCACGGATCCTGTTCGGTGGGCTGTTTCACGAGACGCATACGTTTCTCGATCAGCTGACCACCTGGCCGGATTTCGAAGTCACTTGCGACGCGGCGATTCTCGACAAACTGGGGGATGCCTCGCCGACCGATGGCTTTTTGACCGTGGCCCGGCAGTTGGGCTTCACGGTGATTCCCACCATCGATATCCGGACGACGCCGGGAGGCATGGTGGCCGATGAGGTTTTCGACACGTTTTGGGGGGAGTTCGCCCCGCGGGCGCGAGCCGCCTTGGCGGAAGGGGTGGATGCGATTTTTCTCGTGCTGCACGGCGCGATGGTGACGCCGTTGTTCCCGGATGTGGAAGGTGAGTTACTGGAGCGCATTCGGGCCCTGCCGGGGGCGGCGGACCTGCCGCTGTTTGGGGTGTTTGATCTGCACGCCAACTTTTCGGCTCGCATGGGACGTTTGGCCAACGGGTTGGTGGCCTACCGCGAAAACCCCCACACCGATTCCCGGGATTCGGCCATGCGGGCGACCCGGTTGATGGCCCGGGCCTTGGCGGAACGGGTCAGTCCGCGCATGACGACCGTTCGGCTACCGATTCTATGGCCACCACCGGGCACCGGGACGGCCGCGGATCCGATGCGGGCTTTGCGGACGGAGATCGAGGAAATTGTCGCCGCCGAACCCATCATATGGGCGGGCAATGTGGTGGCGGGCTTTTCGTTCGCAGACACCCCCTACACCGGGGTTTCGCTCAGTTTGATTCATACGGGAAGCGAGCAGCTGGCGCGGGAAAAGCTCGCGCCCGTGGCGGCGCTGGCCTGGGCCAAACGGGCGGAAGGTGGCGTCTCTTATCCCTCCGTCGACGCGGTGATGTCCCGGTTGCCGCGGGACCCGGGAGGCCCGATTGTTCTGGTGGAACCGGCGGATAACATCGGGGGAGGCGCTCCGGGGGATGGCACGGGAATTCTGCGCGCGCTGCTGCGGCACGGGGTCGACAACGCGTTGGTCGCGATCAACGACGCGGAGGCGGTGTGCGCCCTGCAATCGCTGCCGTTGCAGGGGACGATCCGACTGGCGATTGGCGGCAAGGGATCGGCGCTCGATGCCGGGCCGCTTGACCTCGAAGTCACGTTGATTTCGCGCAGCGCCGGAACGTTTGATCTCGAGGATCGCCACAGCCATCTGGCGTCCATGCGGGGACTGAAGATTGAGATGGGGCCGTGCGCGGTGGTGCGCACGGCGGGGGTGACCCTGCTCCTGACCAGCCGGAAAACGCCGCCCTTTGATCTGGGGCAGTTCCGCAGCCAAGGCCTTGAACCCGGTGATTTTAAGGTAATCGGGGTCAAAGCCGCGGTGGCCCACCGGCGGGCCTATGACCCGATTGCGGGGGCGACATTTTTGGTGGATACGCCGGGACCCTGCCGCAGCGACGTGAGCACGTTTCCCTGGCAGCAACTGCCTCGCCCCATCTTCCCGCTCGACGATATCACCACCCCGAAATTTGAATTTTTATGAACCATCCCGCCGTATCTTATCCTCGTGATGCCGACACCCCGGTATCCCACCTACCGTTCAGCCCCGCCGTGCAGGTCGGAGACCTGATCTTCGTGTCGGGCCAAGCCTCGGTCGATAAGACCGGTAAGATTGTTTCGGATACATTCGAAGGTGAATTCCGGCGTTCGATTGAAAACCTGCGGGCGGTATTGGAGTCGGCGGGCAGTGACTTGGCGCACGTGGTGAAGACGCACAACTTCGTGCGCGAGCCCGAGGACGTGGCGAAGTTCAACGAGCTTTACCGGAAGTATTTCACCGCGCCGTATCCCGCGCGCACGACGATCTGCAAGTGCTTGGGCTCAAACTTGAAGTTCGAAATGGACTGCATCGCCGTGCCGAAAAAGAGCTGAGAGCGAGGACTGATTTTAACCACGGAGGGACCTGGATAAACCCGGACCCAGCAGCAGCGTTTTGGAGGTTTCCATGCGTAGCCGGGAGGCGAAGCTATCTGGGTTAATCCGGGGTTAAACCCCGCAGAGTAGGGGCCGTCCAGTTAGTGGTTGGGACGGGTGGACTTCCAGGTGCGACGGAGATCGCGGATGAGGGCTTGGGCATCCCGCCAAGTGTCGCCGAAACAACTTAGTCCGTAAGCAGGCGCGGCGTTACCCAGTTCGGGGACGGCCAGCACGGGGGCGGGATTGTTTTGCGTGTGAAGGTGGGTGAAGAGCCCGTTGAGGTAAGTGAGCCAGTCGCGGTATTCGGGGGTGCGCCGACCGTTGGGCGTGAGCACGGGAATTTGGCAGTGATGGCCATTGAAAGGACGCAGATGAAACTGAGTGGCCGCATTGAGGAGTTCAACGGGTTGGCGCAACCGCTCCCAATAGGTGCCGGGAGCATGATGGCGCACCACCGCGAAGTGGGAATGATCGAGGCAAAGGGGCAGGGTCGTTTTCCGCTGCCTGCTAAATCCGCGGGTCAGCGCCAGGGTGTTTTCGGGAGTTTCCGTAAAGGTATCGCGATGAGTCTCGATCGCGTAAGGCAGGTCAAAGTCCCGGGCGACGGCATCGATGTGAATCGCCAGTTTGATCATGTCGGCCAATGCCGAATCGGTGTCGCCAAGCTGGATGCCAATCGCAACGGCGCCGAGTTGCTGGGCGGCCCGGGCGGTGCGTTTGATCTCCTCGGCCGGGGCTGGCCGAAAACTCCGCGACGGCAAGATCTGGAGGGAGCCGCGGGCTTCGAGCTCGGGAATGGGGGCCGAAAACAAACCGTCACAACCAGCGTCCGCGATCGCGGAAAACTTCTTCGCCCACGACCACTCGCGCGTTTTGGTGGGATACTGGCGCAGCGACCAAAGGGTGCCAAAAATATGAAGCGGACGGGGCGGATGACTCATGACGAAGCGGTAGGGCTGGTTTTTAACCACCAATGGTCCTGCGCATGCGGGATACCGCTCCGCACGGAAAACCTGCGCTGGATCTTGTTTTCCAGAAGCGGTGGAGGGGGTAGGCGGAACGCCAGGCGGATTTAATCGGGTCCATTCGTGGTTAAAAAACAGCAGTTGAATCGTGCTTTATTCATCGGCGGTTTTCTTGCGGCGGAAGCAGCAGGCTACGCTCAGGGTTACGATGAGGGAGCCGGTGGCGACCCAGAGATTGGAGACGGGGGAGAAAGCGATCGCCCAGCCGGCGACGGTGCCGAGGCCCATGCCGAGGAGGACGCCCTCGGGGCGGAACCGCCACTTGTTCACCACGATCATCATGCAGCCCACCATGGGGCCAAAGAACGCCCCCATCACCGCCTGGGTGGTTTGAAACAACGAGCCCATGACGATGGCCAGTCCGGCGGCGGCGATGGCCAATGCGCCGATGCCGACGCTGGCCCAGCGGCCAAAGCGGAGGAGTTCGTCCGGCGTGCGCGGCCGGCCAAAGCGTTGCAACCAGTCATTGGTTAGGGTGCCTGCCAAAGCGATGATCCCGCTGGTCATGCTGCTCATGGTGGCCGCGAGGATGCTCGCGATCAACAGGCCCGCGATTCCGGGGGGGAGTTCGTTGGTGATGAAATAGGCCAGAACCTGGTCGGCGTTCTCGGGCAACGCCGGATCCGGGTGATTTTGAAACCACACCCACAACAACAGGCCTGCCGTGACGAGCAGGACGCCCACGATGATCACGCCCCACGTATTGATCGCGAAGGCCTTGGCGGCCGCCCGGGCCGACTCGGCGGCGTGATAGCGCTGCAGCATCATCAAGTCGCCGGTGTAGCTGCCCAGGTTGCCGACCATCAGCCCAATCACCACCGTCCAGAAGGTCAGGTCCACCGTGAGGTCGAATGAGAAGTTGAAGAGTTTCAGCCGCTCCCCTTGGTCGAGTTGGGCGTAGATCTCCCCGATGGGCATGCCGAGTTTGTCGAAGATGAAGCCAATGATGAACAGCATGCCCAGGCCCATGATCACAAATTGGATCGCATCGGTCACGATCACGCTGCGAATGCCGCCGATGGCGGTGTAGAGGGTGCAGGTCACGCCAATGCTGATCACGATGGGCCAGAACCATTCCGGGCCCAAGCCCGTCGCCCCGAGCAGCACCAAGGTCGGTGCGACCAAAATCGCCGCCATCCAGCCGATTCGCAGCAGAATGAACATGGCCGACAGGCAAAGCCGCACCGGTTCGCCCAGCCGTGCTTCAATGATATCGTAGGGGTGGTTGCCGCCGCCGGCGAGGTAGCGGGGCAGGAACCAAAATCGCAGCAGCGCCCACATGATGGGGAAACTGATCATCCCCATGACGATTCCCGCGCCGGCCGAGAACGCGACGCTGGTGTAGACCACATAGCTGATGCCGCTGAACAACGTGGCCGCCATGCTGAACCCGACCATGACCATGCCGAGCCATCCGGTGAATCCCCCCTTCGACGTAAAAAACTCGTCGCTGTCCTGCTTTTTCCCGCGACTCGCCAGACCCGCCCAGACCACGCCGATAAGATAGAGGAGGATGACGGCAACATCGAGCGATCGCATTAATCAGTAGGGGCGGGGGTAAAAAGGGCGAAGGAAAGAAGAGGGCTACCAACTGGTCCAGCCGCCGTCGACCACGAGGCTGTGACCGGTGACGTAGGCGGCGCTATCGGAAAGCAGAAAAAGCGTGGGGCCGACGATTTCGTCGTTCACCCCGAGGCGGTTGAGGGCGGTCTTCGCGCGCAGGTCGGCGGCAAACTGCGGGTGGGCGGCCTGCACGGCGGCCGGGGGAAAGGGACCCGGGGTGATGGCGTTGAAGCGCAGGTTGGCCGGGCCGTAGTGGACCGCAAAATACCGGGTCAACTGCAGCAGCGCCGCCTTGCTCGCGCCATAGTCGATGGGATTGGGCTTCATCGGTTCGACATAGATCCGCGGATCGGGGGCGACGATCCCATACATACTGGAAAAGAGCACAAAACTCCCCGCGCGCCGGTCTTTCATTTTTTCGGCGAGCGCGCGGCCCAGCACAAACGTGGGCGTGAGCGAACGATCGAAGGTGGCTTGAAACACCTCCGCGGGAAGATCCTCCAACCGATGCCCGCTCGAAGAGGAGAAGGCAAGGTGCGCAACTCCGTCCGGCAGTCCGTAGGCCGCCACGGCCTGGTCCAGCGCCGCGGGCAGGGCGGCGGCATCGTTGACGTCGAGCGTGACCGGAATGGTCCGCTGCAGATGGTGCTCACGCACCAGAGCTTCGGCCCGCCCCGGAAGGTCGATGCACACCACTTGTTCCGCCTCGGCATCGAGCTCTCGCGTGATCGCCGAGCCCAGATAACCGGCGCCGCCGGTGATCCAGATTGATTTTCCAGCTAAATTTCGGGAGTAGCTCATGGGGAGGGAAAAGACGGAGAGGCAGGTCAATTTTTAAACCACAGATGAACACGGAAGGCTTCGCCTACCGTCTACGCCCTGAGACCCTGTCCCTCGCGTTTGGAAATCAGGGTTTATCCGGGTTCATCCGTGGTTAAAAAAAACTGCGGTGGAGTGGTCGTTTACTACTTGGCGGTGTAGCCGCCGTCGATGGGGAGGTTGGCCCCGGTGATGTAGGTCGATGCGTCGCTGAGGAGGAACACGACACTCCCGCCGATTTCGGGGGCGTCGGCCATGCGGCCGAGCATGGTCATCTTGCCGTAGCGTTCGAGGAAGGCGTCGGCCTGCGGGGTATCGGGATTATAGATACCGCCCGGCGAGACGACATTTACCCGGACGTTGTTTTTGCCGTAGTGCGAAGCGAGGTAGCGGGTGAGGTTGATCATGCCCCCCTTGTGGAAAAAGTAGTCGGGGGCGGCGGACATAGACGTGCCTTCATAGAGCCAAGGGTTCATGCCGATGCTGCCCATTTGGGAAGCGATGTTCACGATGCTGCCGGAGCCCTGCTCGGCCATGGCGTCGCCGAAGGTGCGCACCGTGGCGAAAAATCCCGTGGCGTTCACGTCCATCGAGGCGCGCCAGTGGTCGAGATCGTCGGCGTAACCGGACATGGGGCGACTCACGGCGTTGAACACGATCCCATCGATGCGTCCCTGCGCCCCGAGCACCCGGTCGCGCAAGGTCGCCAGGGAGGCTGCGGAGCCGATGTCGACCTCCTCGATTTGCACGGGGTGGCCGACGGCTTGTTGGGTCGCGGCGAGGGTGGCCAAGGCGGCGCGATTACGCGAGGCGACGATCAACGTGGCACCGGCGGCGGCGAGAGCATCGACCAACGCGCGCCCGAGCAGGCCGGTGCCGCCGAACTGGACGATCACCTTGTCGGTGAGGGAAAAGGTGGGGGGCTCAGACATAGGCGGTGGAGGTGGCGGGTTTGAGTTCGACGGGCAGGTCGTTGATGGCGTCGCGCAGACTGCTGAGGCGGTCCTGCACGTAGGAACTGATTCCCACCACATCGGCTCCGATGTTCACAATACTGTGCCCCTCCTGCACCAACTCTTCGAGCGGGGCGATAAGTCCCGCGCTCATGGCGAACTTGCCATTGGCCCGGCAGGCGGCGGCCACCCGCTGGCGGGCTGCGACCACGATGGGGTCGGTGAGCTGGCCCACCTTGCCGATCCGGTGGCTGAAGTCGCCCGGCCCGAACAACACCCCGCTGAAGCCGGGCACGGCCGCGATTTCTTCGATCTGCTCAAGCCCCTCCGGCGATTCGATTTGCAGGATGATCGCGATCTCCTCGTTGGCGTGTTGGAGGTAGTCCGAAGTGGGCACGAGGCAGAAGGCGCCGTCGATGTTGCCCCCGTCGAGGGCGCGTTGGCCGAGCGGATGAAAGCGGGTCCAGGCGACGATCTGCCGGGCTTCGGCGGCGGACTCCACGTGGGGCACGATGATCCCGGTGGCACCGGCCTCGAGCGGTCGCACGTAGTCACTGTAGGACCCCTTGGACACGCGCACGAAGGAGTCGATGTTATGGAGGCGCGCCGCGCGGATTTGATTTTCGATGGTGCTCCAATCACTGGGCACATGTTCCTGGCAAAGCCACACGCCATCGACGCCGCAGATACCGGCGATTTCGATCACCCGGGGATCGGCGAGATTGATTTTGAGGGTGGTCGCGATCTTGTTGTCGCGGAGTTTTTGCCGCACGCGGCTGGGACGGAGGGTCATGGGCATGGGTTGGGTTTAAGGAACGGAAAGGGAGGAAAGAGCGACGACCCGACCATTTTGTTCGCGGCTGAGTTTTCCGGCGATCACGAGTTGAATCAGTTCGACGGTTTCGGCAAAGGGGAAGGGGCGCACCCCCGTGCGCAGGTAGTCGACGAAAGCGCTCAGTTGGGCTTTGAAGGCAAAGAAGCTGTCTGCGGAGGCCGTCTGCACACTGCCGGCGGTGCCGCAGAGCTGCAGGCAGCCAAAGCCACGTCATGTCCTGATTGGCGATGACCACGACATCCACGCCGCGACGGTGGGTCAGGTGCACCACGTTGCGGTCCCGGGTGCCGGTGTTTTGGGCGGTCAAAAAACCGGGCCCCAGAATCGGGTAGATGGCTTCCAACGCATGGATCCCGTAGGTTTCCCATGATTTGGCGGTGGTGATGCTGACAAAGCGCAGCTCGCCCAGCTCGTGGGTGGACTCCCGGTAGGGCATGAACTCCTTGGTGTAGCGCATGCTGCTGGATGACAGGATCGGATGTCCTGCCGAGACCCAGCGATGGAAGGTGCGCAAATCTTCAAGGTTATCGGCCAGCGGTTTGTCGATGAACACCGGCAACCCCGCCTCGACAAACGGCCGCGCGCGCTCCACGTGTTCGCCGCCGATATCGGTCGCGACGATCACTGCATCGACGTGGCCGATCACGTCTTCCGGTGCCGCCACGACATGAGGGATGAGCGCACACTGCGCGACGTGTTCCGCGGTGAAACCACCGTCGCCCCGGCAATGGATGTGGGTGACGGTGGCTCCGGGGATCGTGAGACCCTCGCTCGGCTGCTGGTTGAGGTAGGCGGGAATCCCGGGGAAGGGGCACTCGGTCGTCATCACTTCGCGATCATACCCATTGAACATCGCGCTCCACGAGTAGGGGTGGCCATTGCCCGGCGTGCTGCCGAGGATGGCGAGGCGGATCTGCTGGGGGTCTGGGACGAGAGACATGGCCGGCTTACTCGACGTTGATGGGATATTTTCCGGTCAAGTATTCCGATCGCCACACCTCGAGCACGGCCGCGGTGTAATCGGCGACGGACCGGGTTTCCCCGGATTGCCGCAGCAGTTCGGGCAACCACTGGTGACCGAAGCGCACGTGTTGGGTCTCGTCGGCGATATCATAGCGCACGAACTGCTCACTGAGGGCGTCGGCGGCCTGTTGATGCGCCTCCACTCGCCGGAGTCGGTAGGGGAAGGCGTGCACTTCGTTGCCCATGGTCAGCAGGGTATACTGAAACACGGGGGGGAACTGGGACCGCCACGCAAAGATATCCAGAAACTGGGGCGACTTAAAGGGATCGCGGCCGTGTCGGCGCATCCATTCAAAGCCCATGAGGCAATGCCGGACTTCGTCATACAGGTGCCGGGCCGTGTCCCGCTGAAAGTCCCAGGGCAGGGCGGATGAAACCCGCAGGATGACCGCGAGGGTTTCGGCCGCCAGCATTTCGGTCGCGTAGCGTTCGAACTCTTCGGTGGTGTGGTTGGCGTAATCCTCCTCGTTTATGCGCGGCGCCGAGGCGCCCCCCCGATGCACGAACCGTTCATCCCGAGCGGCCTCGGTCGGCAACGTAAACTCGGTCCGGCAGGGGGGAGGGGTGATGGGATCGGCCAACGGCCGCGGCGCCAAACCGTCGATGCCACCGCAGCCGCCAAGCAGGGTTTCGATGTAGCGGCACCACTCGTGGGCGTCGTGGTCGATGCGTCCGGCGGATGCCGCCGTCGTGGCCAACGCGTCGAGACGGGTCAGTTGGGCGCGCAAGTCGACCAAGGCGTGGCGAATGGCATAGACGCTGGGAAAATCGCTGTTGGGGAACGTGGCCTGCTCATGGGATTCGAGGGCTTTGATCAGCTGGGGCCCGATGAGGTCGCGCAACGAAAGCAGCAGCGCCATTTCGCTGGGAGCATGGCTCAGCTCCCGGATCGCCGTAATGAAGGCCGGATCCGGGGGATCTTGAAAGGCGGGCGACTGGATCTCACGGAGCCGCCGGTAGTAGGCCTCCACCTGCAGCGAGGCCTCCCATATCATGCGGCCGAATTCGCACTTCAGCTCAAACGTGGCGACCCGCGGCAACCACCCCGCCAGCAGGCGCATCGTCTCCTGGGCAACGAAGCGGTATCGATTCAGCCGCCGCCGATTGGCATCAATGGCCAGTGGGTCCGCCGGGGCCGACGTAATGCCACCGGCAGCTGAAGGGGAGGGGGGCGATGAAGGCGGCATGGCGATCAGGGATGAGGTTTAGTTGAGCGGGGAAGGGAAAAATGCGGCGCAGGCGACGCGCTGGCCGGAGTCGGCGGAGGCGAGGGCGGCGAGATTAAACCGCAGGGTCTGCACCGCGGCGGGCAGCGAGCAGAGTCGGGCCGGTTGGCCCTCGATTTGATCAAGGAAGGCGTGGGCCTGAGTGATGAAATGGGTGTCCCTTTCGGACACGTCGCCGGAGTGCCAAGTCCAGGCGGGCTCACCCAGCCGAAGGATGCCCCAGCGCTGGTGATGCATCTCGATCTTCACCGAACCCAAGGCGGTGTGAAACTGCAAGGTGCCCTCGTCGGGGGCCTGAAATTGGTTGAGGGCGTAGTTCACCAGAATGTCGCCGTGCCGGGCGCTGAGGTTGACCGTGTCCTCAATGGTCACGCGGGGGAGCACCTGGTGGGCGCAGTCGCAATACAGCGAGTCGGTCGGGCCGATCACGCTTTCCACAAAGTTGGCCGGGTGGGTGAGGGCATCCTGAATCACGCCCCCGCCGGTGCGACGTTGGGCGTAATAAGTCTCGGCATAGTGCACGGTGTGCGCCGGTCGCCCGGTCGGAAAATGACTGCCGCCGGTGAAGGTGACGTGCTTGACCGGCCCCAAGGATCCCTCCTGCAGGAAGCGACGGGCCGCTTGGAGAAACGGATAGACGTGCTGCACGTAGGCCACGGCGGTGCCGCGGTCCGATTTGGCATCCTCGTCCATCAACTCCGCCACCCCTTCGAAATCCGCGGCCAGGGGCTTCTCAATCAACACGTGCTTGTCCGCCCGAAGCGCGGCCCGGGCCATCGGAACGTGCAGGGGAGGAGGCGTGCAGATGACGACGGCGTCGACGGTCGGGGTCAGCGCCGCGGCGAAGTCCGCGAACATTTCCACGCCATAGGTTTGGGCCATCGTGGTCCGCAGCGCCTCGCTGGGATCGCACCCCGCGACCGTTGCCCGGCCGGTTTTTTGAAAACAGCGCAAGTGCCGTTCCCCGATACTGCCACAGCCGACGACGAGAACGGAATGCATCAGGCGAGGGGGGTGATAGCGTCGCCGATGGACAAAGGCGTTCCGGCTCGAGAGCGGTGGCGGCAAAGCGGGGGTTGCATCGAAGGCGACAATTTGTATACACGCGTATTCGCAGGCAAATGAAAAGTGTGAACACCGACATCGCTTACGACCACATTCGCCGTGGCATTTTGCGGGGCCATCACGTTCCCGGTGAGGCGCTGATGACCGAAGTATTGGCCGAGGAGATTGGCGTGAGTCGCACTCCGGTGCGCGATGCGCTGCGCAAATTGGAGGGGGACGGGCTGGTGGTGATTCAGCCGCGGCTGGGTGCCCGGGTGAAGCAGTTGGATCGGCAGGAGTTTCGGGAGATGTGCGAACTGCGACTCGCCCTCGAGGCGCAGGCCGCGGGCCTGGCGGCGAAACATCGCACGGCGGCCGATCTGCGCGCGATCGAGGCTCCCTTGGTCGCCATGCGCGCGCTTGCGGTGGAGCTGGCCCGCTCCCGCGTGCGCCTGCCGCGGTTGCAGAAAATCGCCGGCGAGGATGTGCGGTTTCATCTCGCGATCATGGCGGCCGCCAAAAACACGCTGATGCAAAAGGAAATTCTCCGGCTCCACCTGATCCACCGGGTGGCGCAGGCCCCGATCGGCCACGATGTGACGGAGGCGGATCTACGGGCCGCCCCGGTGGCAAACCATGATCGGGTGCTCGCGGAGCACGACGCCATCTTCGCCGCCATTGCCGCGGGTGACGTGCGGAAGGCCAAGGCGGCGATGGAAACCCACCTGGAGAATCTGATCGAGATTTCGTTGCGCAAACTGGAGCAGGAGGAGCAGGAGCGCGTGGCCCGAACCTTGGCAGCGGATGAACTTGCTTACCTGACTTGATTTTCTCCCCGATGAAACTCCCCCCCTTATTGGTATCGGTCACGGCGCTCGCCGTTGCACCGTTGATGCAAAGTCAGGTCGTGGACCTCGGTTCCCAGCGGGAACTGATGGTGGATCATTACCTGATCGACACGATGGAGGGGGCGGAACTGCGTCTGCAGGAACCGCACAACGAGGGCGTGGCCTTCGCTTTTGATCGTCCGCACGAAGGGGCGTTTAGCGGTTACGTCTCAATCGTCACCCTGCCGGAAGGGGCGGGCTATCGCGCTTACTACCGGGGTCTGCCGGTCGCGGTGGGGGCGGGCTCGCCGGAAGAAATCACGGCCTACGCGGAATCGCGGGATGGCATCACGTGGTCCAAACCCGTCGCCAACGTGGTGGTCGATGACATGCCGAAGGTCACCCACAACCTGTCGGTCTTTTATGATACCAAACCGGGGGTGCCGGCTGATGAGCAGTGGAAGGGCATCGGGGGATTGAATGACGGCGGCTTGGTGCGGGTGGTCTCGGCCGACGGACTGCGGTGGCGCAAATTGATGGGGGATACTCCTCTGCTGCCGGCGGTTCCGCAGACGGAAAGTGCCTACCGTTACGACTCTCAGAATTTGGCATTTTGGTCGGAGGCGGAGCAGCACTACGTGTGTTATTATCGAAACGTGCGTGACGTCGAAGGGGTGGGCCCGCGGGTGCGGTTGATCGGCCGCGCCACCAGCCCGGATTTCAGGCGGTGGACCGACGAAGGGGAGATGACCTTTCGGCGCGCCGACGGTTCAGCGGCGCCCGTGGAGCACCTCTACACGAACCAGACCGGCCCTTACTTTCGTGCTCCGCACCTCTACGTGGCGATCGCCGCACGGTTTCTGCCGGGCCGCCAGGTCCTTACGGCGGCGGAGGCGGCGCAGGTCGGGGTGAATCCGGAGTATTTCAACGACATCTCGGACAGCATTCTGATGACCTCGCGTGGCGGCACGGTCTACGATCGCACGTTCATGGCGGGTTTCGCTCGCCCGGGAGTCGGACTGAGCAACTGGACCTCCCGGACCAATTACCCCGCCCTGAATGTCATTCCCACCGGCGAGGCGGAGATGTCGTTTTTTGTCCAGAAAGCCTATGGTCAGCCGGATCACCGCTTGGAGCGCTACAGCCTGCGACTCGATGGGTTCGCCTCGTTGCACGCGGGGTATGATGGGGGGGCCATGACCACCAAACCGTTTCGATTCACCGGGGAGACGTTGGAAATCAACTATGCGACCTCGGCGGCGGGCAGCCTGCGCTTTGAGTTGCAGGATGAGGCGGGCAACGCGTTGCCGGGCTTCGCCTTGGCGGACTCGCGCGAGATCATTGGGGATCAAGTCGCCCGCACCGTCGCCTGGACCAGCGGGACCAGCGTGGCTGCTTGGGCGGGCCAAACCGTCCGCCTCCGCGTCGTGCTCAAGGACGCTGACCTGTTTTCGTTTCGATTTAAATGAATGGGCGCACCCTCACCCTCTTAAGCCTGTGGGTCGGACTCGGGTCCGGCCTCGCTCTGACGGCGACCACCGATCCCGGGATTCGCAAGGTGAAGGACGTGATCATCTACCAGGACGACCGGTATTACCCGGCGTTTCCGTCGGCCGTGCAGCGACCGGACGGCGAACTCCTGGTCGCATTTCGGCGCGCCCCCAATCGGTTGAACTGGGGTGAGGAACACAACAACCACGTCGATCCCAACAGCTATCTGGTGATGGTGCGATCGACGGATGGGGAGACGTTTACGTCGGAGCCCGAACTGATTCACGCCAACGACTGGGGCGGGTCCCAGGACCCGTGTCTGCTGCAACTGCGCGACGGCACGTTGCTGTGTTTCAGTTACGGCTGGTCGTTCGTGCGACCCGGTGGGGTGCCGAATCTCCAGCCGCCGGTGCGCGACGTCTATCAGGGGGCGACCTTTAACGGTGGCTTTTACCTGCGCTCCGAAGACGGCGGCGACACCTGGCAGGGACCGTATCAGCCACCGCACATTGCCCCCGAGATTCTGCGTAACCCGGCGGGCGAGTTGATTCCGGCCTACAACCGGGGTGCGCTGGTTGAAGGAGCCGATGGCCGGATTTTTTGGGTGGTCGCGTCCACTAATCAGTTGGACCCGTATCACACGTCGGTGCATCTCCTCATCTCGGAAGATCAGGGGGAGTCTTGGGACTATGCGTCGGTGGTGGCGCAAGATGACGAGGTCTTGTTCAACGAAGTTTCGATCTACGAAACCCCTCGGGGCGATCTGGTGGCTTTTATGCGGACCGCGGGTCGGGACGGAGAGGCCGCGATCACGCGCTCGACGGATGGGGGGAAAACCTTTCAGCCGTGGGAGGGCATGGGCTGGGTGGGTTACCCGTTGCAGGCCCTGCGGTTGCCGGATGATCGGGTATTGTTGGTCTATGGATACCGCCAGGAACCCTTCGGGATTCGGGCGCGGGTGTTGAACGCGGAGTGCACTGATTTTGCCACGGCGCCGGAGGTGGTGCTGCGCGACGACGGCACGACCTGGGATCTGGGTTATCCGTGGTCGGTCATGCTCGATGACGACCACGTGCTCGTGACCTACTATATGAATGTCGACGGTCAGGTCCCGCACATCGCGGGGACGATCCTGGCCTGGGATTAAACCTGCTTAAACCCCTCCATGAAAACACTTCCCTACCGAACCGGGTTCCGGTCGCGGGTGCTGGCGGCGAGGATCACCCAGGCGGCGGAGGTGCGGGCGTCGGGGGCGGGGTGATCGAGGAGCGGCAGGTAGTCGGGAATGTCGCTTGGCTGGTAGTAGGGCATAATGCCCTGCACGCTGTGGAAGATCAGCAAAGGATCACTGGTGGCGATGGCGGCCTCCAGGAAGGCGCGCCACTGCGGCATGTCCGCGGGCGAGGCATTTAAGAAGTGCGCGTTGGCGACGACCACGGTGTTCACCAGATTGACCTCTGTGGCGGCATTGGCGGCGGCGGCGAGCGCGGCAAGCACCGCCGGGTCCGTGGGTTGCAGGCGGGCCAGCATATAGGCGACCCGCAGCCGGGTATCACCGTCGCCGTTCTCCAACCAGTCGATGACCTGTTCATTCGCGGCCGTGGGGAGGTGATCGGACCAGACACCCCACCAGGCGAAGGCGGCATCCTTGTCCGGGGCATCGGCGGCCCACGTTTGCAGGGAGGCGATGACGTGCGGGGGAGGCGGGGCCTTCAGTTTGGCGGCGGACTCGGCGGCGTGCACGCGATCGGGCAGGCCGGGCGTGGTGGCAATGGCGAAGATTTTATTGATCCAGATCTGCCGGGCCTCGGGGGTGCGATCGACCCGGGCCAAGGCGCGCCAATTGGTGATCCGAAAGATGGGCGTCTCATCCTGCTCAAACCGGCGGGGATAGTAGTGCTCCCAAACCACGCGACTGGCCCCAAACGGAATCAGCACCTCGGCCGCATGGATTTGATCCACGGGGTTACCGACTTCGAGCACCTCGCGCAGCGTTGCGATGGCGCGGTCGGTAAGCGGAGCGGCAGAGCTCAGGGTGGCGAATAGAGCGAGGAGTAGGCAGCGGGAGATCAACATAAGGGGGTGGGGGTAATTTGGTTCTAGCGCGGAGCAACCAATGGTGATTCGTATAGCCATGATGCCAGCGCCCCGGGAAATCAAACTTTGGTCCGCATTACCGACTCCCCTTCTCGACGACCTCACGGTGGACGAAGATTCGGTCGCCCGCATGATCACGGCGTCGATTGCCGGAGGCATGACCGGGGTGCTGTTGGCGGGCACCTGTGGGGAGGGGCCCTGGCTGCCGGAGCGCGAAAAAGTGCGGTTGATTCAAGCGGCCAAGGCGGCTGCGGGTGATGGTTTGCAGCTGGCGGCGCAGGTTTCGGATAACTCGGTGCCCCGCATCCTCGACAACGTTGCCCGGGTCGGCGAGGCGGGGGCGGACATTGCGGTGATGGCCTCGCCCGCGACCTTCATGAATGCCACCCCGGACCGGGTGGTCGCGTTGTTCACCGCGGCGGTCAACGCGAGTGCCTTGCCGATGGCGATCTACGATCTGGGTTCGCACCGACCGGTGGTCATTCCGGTCGAGCGGCTGCCGGAGGTGTATGGCTTGCCGAACGTGGTGATGGTGAAGGACAGCTCGGGGGATCCGGCGCGGCGGGCGGCGGCGTTGGTGGCGCGGGCCACGAATCCAGGCCTGCAGCTTTTGAATGGCGATGAGTTCCGCGGCGTCGAATACCTCGAGGCGGGCTACGACGGTTGCCTGTTTGGGGGCGCCGTGGTGGTGATGCCGATGTTGCGGCAGATCGTGGCGGCGGTGGCGAGAGGGGATGGGGAGGAGGCTCGCCGGATGGATGCGGCGATGCGGCGGGTGCTGTATGGCATCTATGGCGGTGAGGCCATCGCGTGTTGGTTGACCGGGTTGAAGCACTGCTTGGTGCGGCAAGGGGTGTTCGCGACGACCGCCTCGTATCTGGAGTATCCGCTCACGGCCGAGTGCCGGGAATTCATCGAAACCTATGCGACGGCCGGGGCGGTTTAGCTTCCGGTGATTCTTGCCCCCATGCCGGAAGCGAAGCACCCTGAGCGGATGTTACGGGCTATTGTCACCGGAGGAGCGACGAACATCGGTCGCGCCATCACCGAACGGTTGCTGGCGGACGGCGCTCACGTCGTCGTAGACGTAGCGTTCGCCAACCACGTTGCGGCAAAAGTATGGCGATCGGGTCACGGCCTTGGCGGTGGACGTGGGGATGCGGCGCAGTGCCAAACCTTTATCGATGCCGCGGCGCGGTGCTGGGGACTGGATGTTTTGGTCAATAATGCGGCGTGGTCGGGGCGGCGTATTGGCCACCTTGGACGGAAGTTGACCGCGGATCATTTTGACCGCCCGTGACGAAGGTAATTTAGGTGGCGATCTTCTGCTCGCAGGCCGCGGTGCCCCACCTGCATAGAAGCGGGCGAGCGTGATCGTGCAGGTGTCCTCGATTGGAACAGCCCCAGGCTGGCGCGATAGTCTCGCCGCAGGCGGCGATCGGATCAGTCACAATCTGGCCGCGAACTGGCCGCCGATGGTATTCGGGTCGTGGCAGTGGCGCCGGGGGATATCGGTGGATTTCGTCGGCGGCGTCCGCCAAAGTGACCGAACAGGACTCGATTCCGGCATGCGCGCGGAACGCCCTGGGGCCCAGTGAGCTTCAAAGACATCGCCCGAGGCGTTTGCCTTTCTCTGTTCCAGATCAAGCAAAAAATTCGTGAAGCCGGACCTGGGTCATCGACGCCTTCGCGCTGCCTTGCATGAACCGGGTCGATTCAGGTCGGAACGACCACCAACAGCGCGTCGCCGGGCTGCACCGACCGCTGATGACGACGCAGCACCACCGTGCCTGGGTCGCGGCGAAGATCGAGTTGGCGACCTTCGGCCGCAGCCGCTCAATCCAGTTGATCGCTGCAGCGACGGAATCAATCAATTCCACCGAGGCTCGGAAATACCGGCGTGCGGCGCAGGAGTGGTGGACCTGCAAGTGCGTTTCCTCGGCATCGGTGGACTGGTGAAACGTTGTGGTGCGAGGAGATTTAAGTCCGGCGCGAAACCGATCTCGACCAACAGATTCTGCAGCCCACGATCCGCGCCATCAGGTCGGCGGGGCGCGCCACCGGCACCATGACATTCGGTATAGATGGCGGGAATCCGGCTGATCAGCGCCGCGCGAGGTGCGCCCCCGGCAGGTAGAGACGGACCACTGCCGGTGAATCAAGCAAGCCGCCATGGCGGCAGGTCTGTGTGCACCTTCGCCCACGTGTAGCCGACCCACGGGTGAATTTCGAGGAGGCCTGGCCGCCACAATACGATCGACGTAGTGGGTTGCGTGGGCCAGCACGCGTTTCGAAGAGGTGCGCGAGTCGAGGCGTCGGCACCGTTGGGATCGCCGGGAAATGCGCGCGCCAGATTCCGCCGTCCGTCAGGTGGCAGCGTTGGCCGACGCTGAAAGCGCCTTCGTTCGCGCACCGGTATGAGAACCACCGTGCCCCGGAGATCGGGGAAGTCCCCGATCGACCCAACGGCTGGCAGCGTGGGACCCTCATCGTCGCCATGGGTGGCGCCATTTGGCGACGACCAATACGGGACCCGGCCCGGCCCGCCAAATCCACGCATCAAACCCGAGTCACCCTCGCCAAATCGTTAGTGATAGCATCCCGGCCCGCCAGCGTGGCCCAAGGCGGCAGACCGACGATGGAAGGATCAGCCGTCATGAGTGAGCAGAGGACGGAAAACACATGGCCGCTGAAACGGCGGCGGAGCGGGGAGCAATGGTGGAACGCCGGAGGCGTTTTAAAACGACCAACCCGCGAGCATTTGGAATTACGCTGGGCGCTGCTTGGAGCCCCCGCAGGAGAGATCGCTCGCGGTCACGATGGGCGAAGGTGACACGCCCTGATCCGCTCGACGCGCATCGGTCCCGACCTCCCGGGCTGGCAATTTATGGTTCGATACGAGGCGGTAATCCGAGGTCTTACAAGGATCATTTTTGCAGCGGCGGCGTGACTCATCTCCAGCAAGCCGGCAGACGGCGTTTGTTATTCTGGCACCTCCAGTGGAAACACCGGAGCCGCCGTGGCGGCGTATTGCGCGCGGGCGGGGATCGCCTGTCACCTCGCTATCGTCGAAGGGGCCCCCGAGGGGAAGCTTCGCCAGATGCGGGCGTATGGGGCGCAGCTCCAGCGGGTGGCCGACTTCGGCAAGATGCCGGCGGTGAACGCGGCCGTGTTCACCGGCTTGCAGGATCTTGCGGCGGAATTGAACGCCGGGTTTGAAGTCAGTGCGTTTTCGATTTCTCCGCACGGGATGGCGGGGGTGAAGACCATCGGCTATGAAATCGCGGCGGCATTCGGGAAGGAACGGTTTGCCGTATTCAGTCCCGCCGGCGGCGGCGGCCTGACGTTGGCGGTCGCGCGGGGCGTGGCCGAATCGGCGGCGAATGGTCGGGTGCATTGCGTGCAACCGACGGGCAATGACACCATCGCCTCGGCGTTGCGCGAAGGGGCGCGGCGCGCGCGCCCAGTGGACTCCACGACGGCGATCAGCGGCCTACAGGTGGGCAGCGTGTTGGATGGGGATCAGGTGATCTCCGCGTGCCGGGGGCTGGGGGGCACGGGCTACGTGGTATCGGACGAAGCGGCGTTTGCCTGGCAGGCGCGGCTCGCGACGGATGAGGGGATTTTTTGCGAGCCCGCTTGTGCGGTGAGCCTGGCCGGCGTCGAGGCGGCGGTGGCAGCCGGTGAAGTGGACGCGGCCGAGCACGTGGTGTGCCTCATCACGGGAGTAGGATTCAAGGACGAAACTTCGGTGATAAAAATGGCGGGGGAAACCCCCACGCCGCTGGTGCCCACCTTCGCGGAATTCGCCGCGGCGGTGAGAGCCCATTGGTGATTTTTTTTTACCCCTTTGAATATGAAAACCAGGACGATGCGAAATGGCTTGATGGGGTTGGGGGTGCTGATCCTCGCCCAGGTGGTGACGGCGGCGGTGACGGACATCGGTTCCCGGCGAGAGCTGTTTGTGGAGGACAGTTTGATCGAGCGATTGGAGGGTGGGGCCCACCTGGTGATGCACCGTCCGGTTGCGCGGGAGATCTCGATTTGGCATGACGCGCCGTGGGAAGGCACCGGCAGTGGCTACCACAGTATCTTTGAGGACGACGGACTTTATCGGATGTATTACAAGTCGTGGCAGTTGGACCCGTTGAATGCGGCGCGGCGCGACCCCAACGATAAGCCCAATCCCCGGTTTTCCGCCTATGCCGAAAGCGACGATGGGATTCATTGGCGGAAACCCGAGCTGAACCTCCATGCCTTCGAGGGCAGCACTGCCAACAACATCGTCATGCGCAGCGAGATCGTGGGCGCGGTCGCCGTGGATGCGGCGCATCCGGCGTTTTTTAAAGACACCAATCCGGCAGCCCCGGCGGACGCTCGCTACAAGGCGTTCTTTCGCTCGAGCGGGGAGGAGGGATTGCTGGCCTTCAAGTCGGCGGATGGGTTGCGGTGGGAGCCCATGGCCGATGCGCCGGTGATCACTGACGGCGCCTTTGATTCCCAGAATCTGGCGTTCTGGGACGAGGTGGCGGGCTGCTATCGGGCCTACTGGCGCAGCTTCACCCCGCCCGAAAGGGAGGGCGACACGGGCCTGCGGTCCATCCGCACCGGCACGTCACCGGACTTCATCAACTGGGAGGTGATCGGCGACCTGACCTATGTGGACTCCCCCCCGGAGCAGCTCTACACCAACCAGATCAAACCCTATCTCCGCGCGCCGCATTTGCTGATCGGGTTCCCCAATCGGTATATGGAGCGCGGGCACGAACACGCGGCACCAATCGACGCGGCCGCGGCTCGCATCGCGGGTAATGCCGCGGCCGACGGCGAGCGCAGCGAACATTGGTCGGACGCGATGAAAGCGTTGCCCGAGTTGGCGCACCGGAAGCATCGCGCCGAGGCGCGCGAGCGGTATGGCATTGGTCTGACCGAGGCCCTGCTGATGGCCAGTCGCGATGGGGTGCATTTCAAGCGGTGGAACGACGCCTTTTTGCCGCCGGGGATCGAGCGACCGGGCACCTGGAACTACGGGCATCAATACTTGGCCTGGCATGTGGTCGAAACCGCATCGGCCCTGCCGGGGGCGCCGAATGAACTGTCGCTGTATGCGGTGGAAAGTTACTGGACGGAACCCGGCAGCGCGTTGCGGCGTTACACGCTTCGACTGGATGGCTTTGTGTCGGTGCGTGCGCCGATGACGGGCGGTGAACTCATCACCAAGCCGATTCGTTTTACCGGCGCGAAGCTGGCGCTGAATTTCGCCACCTCCGCGGCGGGCAGCATTCGGGTGGAGATTCAGGATGAGGCGGGCGAGCCCTTGCCCGGTTTCGCGCTGACTGATTGCGCGCCGCTCTATGGTAACACGGTCGACCGCCCGTTGACCTGGACTGGAGGTCGGGCGTTGGTCGAGCTCGAGGGGCAGCCCGTGCGGCTGCGTTTTGTCCTGCAGGATGCGCAGGTGTATGCCTACCAGTTCCAGCCCTAGCCGGATTCAGGGGCCACCGTTTTTTTCACGCTGCCATGATTGATTCCCACCAACATTTCTGGCGCTACTCGGCCGAGGAATACGACTGGATTGATGACCGCATGACGGTGATCCGGCGGGACTTCATCCCGGATGATTTGACCGAGGTGGCGGCGCCCCTGGGGCTGGAGGGTTCGGTGGCGGTGCAGGCCCGTCAGAGTCTGGTGGAAACGCGATGGCTGTTGGAGTTGGCGGCGCAGAACCCGTTCATCAAGGGCGTCGTCGGGTGGGTGCCGTTGGCGGCAGCCCGCGTCGGCGCCGACCTTGACGAGCTGCGCCAAAACCCGGTGTTCAAAGGGGTGCGCCATGTGGTGCAGGCAGAAGCGGATCCGCAGTTTTTGGCCGGGGAGGAATTTAATGCCGGCATCAGGGAAGTCACCGCCCGCGGTTTGGTCTACGATGTGTTGATCACGGCCCCCCAACTGGAGGCCACGCTGGCGTTGGTGGACCGCCATCCGGAGCAGTCCTTCGTGCTCGATCATATCGCCAAGCCCGTGGTGGCGGGTGCACCGCCTTCGCCGTGGCGGGAACAAATCGCGCAACTGGCGGAGCGGCCGCAGGTGAGCTGCAAGTTTTCCGGCGTCGTCACCGAGGTCACGGCCGCGGCGTGGTCGTCCGACTTGATCGAGCCCTATGGGGATGTCGTGCTGAATGCCTTCGGACCGGAGCGGTTGATGTTCGGTTCGGATTGGCCGGTGTGCTTGGTGCGGTCGAGTTACGCGCGTTGGTATCACACCGTGAGGCAATGGGCCGCGAAGTTGTCTGCGGCGGAGCAAGCGCGCATCATGGGCGGCACCGCGCGGGAGATTTACGGTTTGGCGTGATCCGGACCTAGCCTTCCAGCAAGGACTGCATGGAGGTCCAACCACCCGGGACGTCGGAGAGGGGGTGCAGGCAGGGTTGGGTGTGCTGCCACCAGCGTTGGGTGACGGGATCTTTGCCCATGGCGGCATCGTCGGCCGACTGGTCTGTGCCCACGTATTCCGTGTAGGTGAACAGCCAGAGGTCCGCCCCTTGCTCGATGAGGAAGGTGACCCAACAGCGGCGGTGGCTGCGCGCCATCTGGTCCACCACGCCGGGCCAGTTGGTTTGGTGCAGCGTCCGGTAGGTCAGTTCGGCGCTGGGTTTGAGTCGGCTCACCACCCCGAGGCGTCGAACGGCCGTGGGATCGGCCGGCCGCGGGCAGGTCGGTCCGATGATGTTAATCGTTTCCATCGGCATCCAAACGCTGCCGGAGCGGACCCGGGGATGCGGCCGCAGATGTTCGGCCAAGACCTTGAACCACGGATCGTCTTCGAGCACCCGCGCGGCGGCGACGGGATCCGGGTCTGCCGACTCGGCGTAGGCGAAAAGAAAGGAACCGGCCGCGGTTTCGATGGCGTAGAGGGCGACGTGGGTGAGTCCGCGGGATTGCCAGGCCGCCCGGGTGGACGGGGGCGGCGGCACCTTGGTCAAGTCGGCGACGATCGGCGCGTGGTCTGGTTTTATTTCGGCAAACAGACCCATCCGGCGGAAGCCTTCGGTCAGGAGTCGGATCTCATAGGGGCTCATGGGAAGGGTTGGGGGGGGCGACGGAACACCGGGTGCGGACTGGTCTGATTCAAACCTCGACCATGCACTTCAGCAGGGTCGGGTCCTGCGCGATCGCCTCGAATTGTCCGGGCAGATCGGCCAGCGCCAGGCGGTGGGTGATCCATGGGGTGGTGTCGATGTGCCCCGCCTCCATCGCGGCGATGATGGAGCTGAACGTTCCCGGGAGGGCGTTGCGACTGGCGCAAAGGGTCAGTTCGCGGCGGTGGAAATTCGGATCATTGAACGTCAGCTCACCTTGAAAGAGGCCGACAAAGACGATGCGGCCGCCGTGGGCGGTCAGATCAAAGGTCCCGGCCATCGAATGCGGATTGCCGGTGGCATCGATCACGATGGTGGGGAGATTGCCTTCACCGACAGCGGTGAGTTCGGCGGCGGCGGACGCTCCCGCCACCACGGTGTGGGTGACCCCCAAGTGGGATTGGCAAAAGGCCAGGCGTGACTCGTTGATGTCCATGACCGCCACCTTGGCGCCCGAGAGGAGGGCAAATTGCAGGACACTCAACCCGATGGGACCAGCGCCGACCACGAGCATGAAATCGGCGGGAGTGGGTTCGGCTCGTTCGACCGCGTGGGCCCCGATAGCGAGGGTCTCAACGAGCGCGAGTTGATCGTAGGTCAGCTGCGCGGAGGGGTGTAACTTGGGGGCGGGCACTGCGAGGAGTTCCCCCATGCCGCCGTCGCCATGGACGCCGAGCACATTTAGGCTGGTGCAGCAGTTTGGTTTGCCCCGGCGGCAGGCGATGCAGTGACCGCAGTTCATATAGGGCTCCACGGAACAACGATCACCGACCTTGAGTCCGTTCGACGAGTCGCCGGGGTCGATGACCTCCACTCCCAACTCATGGCCCAGGACCCGGGGGTAGGTGAAAAACGGCTGCCGTCCGGCGTAGGCGTGCAGATCGGTGCCGCAGATACCGATGCGGTGCACCCGGACGAGCACCTCTCCCGGCCCGCGCGCGGGTTCGGCGGCGGTGGTCGTGCCGGTAAAATTGCCGGGTTGCTGGAGGGTGACTTGGAGCATCAGGCGGGAATGATGGGGTCGCGGTTGATGGGGAGTCCGCGGGTGAAATTATGGTTGTGAATCGGAGCCAGGATTTCGCGCACCCGGGCGATCATGGCGGTATCGATGGGCTCCTCCGCGTAGCGGATGTTGGCCTCGATGTTGTCGGGGCGCGAGGTCCCGACGAGGGTGGTCACAATCCCGGGATGCGCGACGCAAAACTGCACGGCGAGTTTGACGATATCGATTCCCTCGGCCGCGCAAAAAGCCACGGCCTGTCGGGCGGTCTCCACCATCAGCGGTGTGGCCGGATGCCAATCGCGCACCCCGCGAGGCGTGAGCAGCCCCATTCCGGTGGGCGAGGCATTGATCACCCCAACCCCCTTGGACTCGAAGTAAGGCAACCAACCCTCGAGCGCCGTGTCGTTGAGCTCATAGCGACAGAAGGACAGCACCGTTTCGACAACCCCGGGGCCCACCTGATCGAGCACATTGGCCAAAGCCCGCAGCGGCAGGCCCGTGATGCCGATGTGGCCGATGCGGCCCGCCTCACGCAGCTTTACCAGGGCCGGGAGGGTTTCCGAGAGGATCTGGGCCGGGTCGCCAAATTCGATGTCGTGGCACTGAAACAGATCGATGTAGTCCACGCCGAGGCGCGCGCAGCTTTCGTCCAGGCTGCGGGTCACGCGGGCGGCGGAGAAATCGAACTCCTCCTGGCCATACTGGCCCGCCTTGGTGGCGAGGTAGTAGCGGTCGCGGGACACTCCGGCCAAAGCCCGGCCCAGCACGGATTCGGCCTTGGTGTCCCCGTAGTAGGGAGACACGTCGATGAAATTGATGCCGTGGTCGAGCGCCGTGTGCACGGTGCGGATGCCCTCAGCCTCGTCGATGTTGCCGAACACGCCCCCCAAAGGGGACGCTCCGTAACTGAGGACCGATACCTCCAATCCCGTGTTACCCAGACTTCGGTAGTGCATGATGGCGGAAGAACATATCGTGGGGTGGCGGCTTCAGGTGGGGCCGATGCCGTGCAAAAATGCGGGGTAGTCTTCGACCTCCTCGAGCGAGGCGCGGACCGCCGCACAGGTGCTGGCGGGAGCAATCCCCGTGGTTTCCGCCAGAAAAACGAGGTAGGCGGCCACGCGCTTGGCGTAGTTGAGACGGGCCTCCTCGCTGATGGAGTAGAACCGGGCGCGCTGTTGATAGCCCGCGGCCGAGTGATCGCCCAAGGCGGCCTTTTCCGGCCGACCGTCGGCCGCCAGCACGTAGAGAAAATTATACTCGAAAAACAACACGTGATCGGGGTGCGGATCGAGCTGGGCCAGGGCGGCGTGACACGTGCTCGGCGAAGCGAACACCTCCTCGGCGGCCGGCGCGGCGGCCAGGCTCGCGGTGATGAATTCCCGGGCGGCGGCCCGCTCCGTGGCATCTTCACTGAACGCGCCCTGCACCGCCAGGTCCACGGTGAAGGCATACCAGTCGCGCCAGAGGCTTTGATCGGCGGCCGCGGAGGAGGCATGCAAGGCGCGGCCCATCTCGTAGGTGTAGCGACCACTGGTTTTAATCTCCAAATGGCTGCCCGTGATCTCCCCCAGGATGCGGTAGTTGCTGGCCGATTTGCCGGAGCCGGAGTGGAAACCGATGCTGACCCCGAACTTCTCACCGACCTGCCATTGGGCGGTGACGAGCTCGCGCAGGCGGTCTTCATCGGGGAAGGGGATGTTCTTTTGGAAGCCGAAGGCCGGCGCGATAAAATTGACCGGCATGTCCATGGCCTCGCACAGCGCGAGCATGATGGCGGTGGTGGCGGGAGAGGTCAGGCCGGGGAGCTCGTCGATGGAAAGCTCCCGGAGGTAGGCCCGGCCGACGGGGGTGGTGAACGCGCGGGCGCGGGCTTGGGCGTAGAGCTCGTCGCGCCGCTTCATTTTGCGCATCGCCGGCCAGACGGTGGTCAGCAGGGTGTCGAAATCCGCGGGGCTGACCGCGATGCCGACCCCGGCGATGCGGTCGTGGATTTTGGCGCGAAGACCCGGATCGATTTCCTCGAGGAGTGCGGGCTCATTTTTGGCCAACTCGGGCGACAGGTCGAAGGTGATGTAGCTGGCGAGCAGGGAGCCGGCGACCAGAGCGGCTTCCCGTTGGTCGAACTTACCGCCGATCGGTTGGTGATCGGCGTTGAAACTCCAGGCGATGCGATGGTGATGAAACCCGTGTTTGAGCTTCGCCAACACGGCTCCGTGGCTCATGCCTTCGACCGACTGACCCTGATGGCCCTCCGGCACGGACGTGCCGATAAAGGGAAAGGGCACGGTGTCCAGCCGACCTGCGAGCATCTCATCGACATCATAGACCAACTCGCGGGGGATGCTGTTCTGGTTGGCGGTGAGGCCCACGCCCAGCTGGGCCATCACCCAGTCCACCGCGGGCCAGTGGAGGGTCGTAAAACGCGCCCCCACGCCCAAAGTGCTGCGACCCAAATTCGCTCCCGCCGTCGGAAAGAGGGTCGCGTCCGGGTCGGCCTCGAGGATGATGTTCTTGAGGCGCAAAAGGTTTTCCCAGGTGGCGGGAAATGCGGCGGTCCCGGCGGTGAGGTTGATCCCGTCGGCGAGGACGGTGGTGGGCGCGGAGCCGGTCGAAGCGGTGAGCACCCAGGCGCAATCTCCGGTCTCCAGATCCTCCTGAAGCATCCACTCCCCGTGTGGGGTGGTGAAGGTGCTGGCGGTCCAAACGTGAATCGATGCCTGAGCCCGCAGTCGGGATTGCAGCGCCGTCCAATCGAGACAGAAGTCGGGTGAGACGCACGGGTTGTTTGCGATCCGCAGGTTGTTTTGCAGCAGGAATGCGTTGATGGCGGAAGGCATGGCAGTGGCGGTCGAGCGGGGGAGCTGGACTCTACCAGTCGGAAGAAACGAAGCTCAGGATATAAACCGCATAAGGCCTGACATTTTGCGCAGACTGGCCCGGCGGGCCAGCGGCCGGTTCACGTGCTCCGATCGGCGATGATGGCACGCATATCGTGGGCTTGCATTTCCATGCTCTGCACCAGGGCGAACTGGCAGCGGGCGCGGTCGAGATTCTGGCTCGGGCGATGGATCTTGTAGTAGGTGTCGCCCTCTAGGTGATCGGTCAGGAAGCGGATCCCGTTTTCGAAAGTCATCAGCCGGCCGCCGAGTTCAAGCTCCTCTCGTTCGGCGTCGGTCAAGAACGTCCCCGCGGCCGACAGGTAGCCCTCCGCCAGCGCGTCAAAAATCTCCAAACGACACCTCACCTTAGAGAGGTCGGTTTCGTCCTCTGCCGCGGAGTTGGTGGCGGTGCGAACCATGTCGCCGAAATCATACGCCGCGAGTCCGGGCATGACCGTATCAAGATCGATCACCGCGACTCCCTCGTTGGTATGGTCATCGAGCATGACGTTGTTGATCTTGGTGTCGTTGTGGGTGACCCGCTCGGGGAGTTCACCGCGAGCCGCTCGCGCGAGCAAGTGGTCGACCATGGCTTCCCGGGCAAGGGCGAAGTCGATTTCGGCTTGGACGGCCGCTCGCCGACCCACCCGGTCCTCGGTGATGGCCGCGAGGAGTCGATTGAACCGTTTGCGGGTGTGATGAAAATCGGGGATCGTCTCGTGCAGCCGGGGGCCGGGCAGATCCACCAACTGGCGCTGAAATTTTCCGAAACTATGGGCGGCCTCGCGCGCCTGTTGCGGGTTCTCCACCAGGTCGTGGGTGGTGGCGCCTTCGATGAAATCGTAGCACCGCCAGAACCGCCCGGTCGGATCCGTCAGGAAGGCCTCGCCCGCGACCGTCGGGTTGAGGCGCATGCCGTGGACCAGGTGAGCGGTGACCCGGCTGATGTTCGCCATGAGGGCGGGAATATTGGTAAAGACCCGATGATTGATCCGCTGCAGGATGTAGCGGCGCTGGCGGTCCGCTTGTTGCAGGGAAACCGCATAGGTGTCGTTGATGTGGCCGGAGCCGTGGGGGTGCGCGGCGGTTACGGCTCCCGGCAGCCCAAACGCTTGGATCAATTGCGGCCAGTCTGGCGGGGACTCACTCATGTTTGGTGAGCGACTTGATTAGGTCACGGATGTCACGTCCGGCCTTGATGCCGACGTAGAACACCAGCCCGCCATACCAGGCAATGAGGCGAAGTCAGGGCGACCCAGCAGAAGGCAAAAGCATCATGGGATCCAAAGAAGGGTCGAGGCAGGGGCGCCGGTGGGGGTGGGCGGGCGGGTGAAGTGAGGGGAACCGACAATCCATTCCGACAGCGGCGAGACCGAAGGCGGAGGCGCCGGCGACCTCGGGGGCGATATTGTATTCCTTACCCAGCAGCAGAAACGTGATCGGGCCGATAGCGCCCATGATCAGGGCGGCGTAGGCGCCGCGGGTGGTCGCGCGCGGCCAGTAGAGTCCGGCGACCAACAGCGTGAACACGCTGGCGAGGTAGATATTGCCGGTGACGGCGAGGTAGTCCCAGGCGTTGCCGGGGAGCTCATACCAAAGTCCGTAAAACAACAGAAACACGCCGATCCCGAGCACGAGACTACGGGTCAGCAGGAGGCGGGCCTTGGGACCCAACGGATGCCGCAGGCAGGGCGAAATCAGATCGTTGTAGATGACCGTGGCCCAGGTGAGCAGGTAGCCACTGTCGGTGGACATTTCCGCGGCCAGCATCGCCGCGATGACGAGGCCGATGAGTCCGACCGGCAGGATGATGCCCAGATAGTGGGGCATGGCAGTGAGGCTGGAGAGGTCCTCGGGCAGACCGCCGTTTTGCGCGAAGAAAACAAAGGCGGCGGCGCCCCACAGACCGGGGATGAGGAACCGCCCGACAAAGTAAAAGGCCGTGCGGCGATACATTTTTTTGGCGGTCTCGGAGTTCTTGGCCGAAAGCACCCGGCTGATGACGGTTTGCCACGTCGTCGCGGCGGCAACTTGGAAAACCAACATCCACAGGATGTAACCCCAACCGAGACTTGATTCATGAAACGGGTTAAATGGATGCGATTCGAGTTTCACGTTGCCCTGACCCTCCCAGGCGAGTTGCAGCCCGCTGATCAGGTCGAGCCCCCCCACGTGGAACAGCACGATAATCGACGTGACGACCAGACCGACTCCCATGACCAGAAACTGCAGGTAGTCGGTGACCAGCACGGACAACATGCCGCCCAGTGCGGTGTAGAGCAGCACCACCCCGAGCAGCCCGGTCATGACCCACTCGAGCCACGAAGGCGGCATGCCGGTGGCCCAGACCAGAAACTCGCCGCCCAGACGGAGAAAAATCCCCATGTTAAGCAGCCCGCCGAGCACCACAAAAAGACCGGCCAGCCAACGGACTTTGGTGCTGAACCGCTTCTCGAAGAGCTCGGGGATGGTGATAACACCGGCCGATCGAAGCGGGCCGATGATGAAGCCCGTTTTACCGACAATCCAAAAGGCGAACGCCATGAGCACACCGACCATCGCCCCGGCGAGGCCTTTCTCGAAGCCGAGCTGGGCGGTATACATGATCGTGACCAACCCCATCTCCGTCGCGGCGAGGGAAGCGATGCCGAGGTTCACATTCATCTCGCGGCCCGCGACGGCGAAGTCCTCGACGCCCCGCACGTAGCGACGCATGGCGAGGCCGGCGACCAGGCAGCCGGTGAGGTAGGCGACAATGATCAGCCAATCAAAAGGGGAGAGGGACATAAGTCAGATCAGAACGGGTTAGCGGAAAAGGGGCCACGCTGAGAGGAACGGCTTCGACCGGATCCGAGGGTCCTCGCTCGGGGGTAGGGGTTGCGCGGGGACCCCATGGCGGGTGCTTGGGCAGGTCGGGGAGAGATGTCACTCGCGCACGGTTTGGAGGGTAGGCGGTCCGGGAAAATGCGGGCTGCTCAGGCGCGGGCTCGGAGCCAATCGACCACGGCGCGGGTGGCCGCGGCCTTGTGGTCGGGGGCGTTGAAACCGTGATCGGCGCCGGGGACGAAGACGACATCGACGGCGCTCTCTTTTAGCATCTGGATGTGAGTGGTGTCGCCGGGGCGGACCACATCATCGGCCGTGCCGTGGACGAGCAGCCAGGGAACCGTGACCTGCTCGGCGGCGGGTGACACGTGACCCACGGTGAGGGTGAGGTCACTCATGAAGACGCGGGAAAGCGGGCAGTCCTCGTCGTCCCACATCACCCCCTCGTCGGGGGTGATGTCACCGAACTCGGTTTCGGCAAAGGCCTTGGTGTCCACCATGCCGGCCAGCGAGACCAGCGCTCGGATCCGCTCGTCCTGAGCGGCGCGGAGTACCCCCACGGCGGCCCCCATGCTGTGCCCGATGTAGGCGATATTCGGATACGACGGGGACAGGGCATCGATAACGGCGCCCAGATCGGCCACCTCCTTGGTGATGGTGCTGGCCTGGAAATTGCCTTCGGAGGCGCCGTTGCCGGAGAAGGAAATGCGCAGGGTGGGAAAGCCCGCGGCACTCAACGCGGTGGCGGTGTCGACCACGAGGGGACGATCCTTGTCGCCGGTGACGCCGTGCCCCAGCACCACCAGCCAATCGGCGACGACCGTTTCGCCGGTGCCGGGCAGGAAGCTGTAGTCGAGGCGTTCGCCCGCGGGGTTGATGATGGGGAGGTTCATGCGTGAGGGGAGAGCCCAGCGCTCAAATGGCGCGGCCCTTGAAGGTCAGTTCGGCAATGCCGGATTTGTCGAGCTGACCGAGACCCATCGCCGTCAGCTTGGTGTATTGGGCGAAGGTCGCCTGCGCGAGCGGGGCGGGAATGCCCGCGGACTCGGCGAGCTTCAGAGCGATACCGGAATCCTTGGCGGCGTGCTCCGCGGAGAAGTAACACTCGTGGTCCCGGGCGACCATGTCGGCGCCGTCGGTTTCCAACACGCGGGAGCGGGCACCCGTCTGGCCGAGCACCCGGAGCAGCATGTCGAGATCGAGACCGAGGGCGTGGCCGATGCCGAGGCCTTCCGCGAGCGCGGCGGTGTTGATGTTCATGATCATGTTGACCAAGGCCTTCACCTCCGAGGCCTTGCCGGCGGGCCCCACGAAGTGGAGCGCCTCGCTGAGGTCATCGAGCAAGGGTTTCACGCGGGTAAACTCGGCTTCGTCGCCCCCGATCATGAGGAAGAGGGAACCGTTGCGCGCCTGCGGGATGCTGGAGGCCATGCAGGCTTCCAGGCTGACTGCGCCGGCGTCTTTGGCCGCGGAATCGATCCGGCCGTGAATCGCCGGGGTGAGGGTTGCGCAGTTGATGAAGGTGCGTCCGGCCGCGCCCATGAGGAGGTTGTCCTCCCCGAAGTAGATGGCCTCCATGGCGGCATCGTTGGTGACGATCGTGAGCACGATGTCGGAACCGGCGGTGACGGCGGCCAGGTTGGAGCAGGCGGTGGCGCCGACTTCGGCGGCGAGCTCGGAGGTGACTTCGGGGTTGAGGTCAAAGACCGCCGCGACGTGGTAGCCGCGGTCGTGGAGGCAGCGGGCCATGTTGCCGCCCATGCGGCCAAGTCCGACGAATCCGATTTTTTGATCTTTCATAAGGTGGGTTGAATTAAGGGCAGGGAGAGAAAGGGGTGCGGGGGCACGGGTTAAGAGGTTTAGGCGGAGCGAACCGGGAATGACAACCTAAGGGGGGAGAAAATTGTAAGTTAGATGGGTGAAATTTCATCATGGCAGCGGCGGCGGGTGAAGGTGGCGTGGTGGCGGTGGTTGACCCCGGGGGAGATCAAGGTTCCGTTGCGGTGAATGAAGGACGATTCCCCCATGATGGCCGAAGCGGAGGCGACGAGCATTGGTCGTTTCTTTGCGGAGGATGGGCCGGCGGCGCTGGCTTTGGTCGAGCGGCAGCTGAATGCGATCCACATGCGGGCTCAGGTGGTGATCGGCTTTGCGGCCGTGGCGGTCACGACGACGGGGTTTTCCGGGCGGCTGATTGCGGGCACGAATGTTTGGGCGCAGGCCAGTATCATTGCCGGGTTGGTGATCATTCTGAGTGCCTGTCTCGTTATTTTTCTGCGGGTGCTCTCGGTGGACTGGGTGATCAGCCGACATTTGCAGCCGCAGTTGCAACCCACGCTCGTGCGGATCATCGAATCGCGAAACCGCAAGACCCGAGCGTATCGCCTCGGCAGTGCCGGGGTGTTTATCGGGTTGTCGGTGTATGCGGTCGCGATCGCCATCATGCTGCTCAACCCGGAGCCGCTTTCCGTGCCGGTGCGGTAATCCGTCTTCGTCCTGCCATCTCGTTCTCTTGCTCGATGCGGTGGCGGGGACCGTGGGTGGCCGTTGTTTCTGCGCACCCGAAAAGAGGTCACGTCGTAAAAAATTCACTACGTCTTCGCGGACCTCATGGACCATGTGACGACATGACTCCGTGGGCTTCGTGAGGGTTGCCGCGCAACGCAGCGCCGGGCTTTGGTCGGCGTTTCGGCATGCCGGCTGAAGCACGGCACCACGTGGTCTCAGTCGAAAACGACCGTTTTGTTGCCGTAGACCAAGACCCGGTTTTCCAGCTGCCAGCGGACGGCTTGGGAGAGGGTCATTTTTTCCAGGTCGCGGCCCTTTTGAATGAGGTCGCTGATGCTGTGGCGGTGCGTGACGCTGGCCACGCCCTGGTGAATGATGGGACCTTGATCGAGGTCGGCGGTGACGTAGTGGGCGGTGGCGCCGATGACCTTGACGCCTCGGTGGTAGGCTTGGTGGTAGGGGCGGGCGCCCACAAAGGCGGGCAGGAAGGAGTGGTGGATGTTGATGACCGGGCGGCCAAATTGCGCCAGGAAGTCCGCGGAGAGCACCTGCATGTAACGGGCCAACACCACGAGTTCGATGTGGTGCTCGCGCAGCAGATCGAGTTGCGCCGCCTCGGCCGCCGGCTTGGCGTCTCGGGTGACCGGGATGTGGTGAAAGGGCACCCCGTAGCTTTCGGAAGCGGCCCGCAGGTCCTCATGATTGGAAACAATGAGGCTGATCTCACCATTCAGCTCACCCGCCTTCCAACGCAGAATCAGGTCATGGTAGCAGTGGTCGAATTTGGAGACGAACAAAGCGATGCGAGGCCGTTGGCCCGACACGGCCACGATCGAACGCATCCCAATCGATTCAGCAAAACCATGAAACGCTTGCGCCACGGCGGCGGGCGCCAACTCACCCTCGTGGTCCCATTCGACCCGTTGAAAAAACACGCCCTCCTCCTGGTCGCGATGTTGATCAGCGTGGATGATGTTACCGGCGTGGTCGAAGATCCAACCCGCGACCTTTGACACCAGACCTCTTTGGTCCGGGCCGTGGAGAAGCGCGATGAGATGGGGAGTTGCAGGAGCAGGCA
Organism: Opitutaceae bacterium; assembly: GCA_018402455.1. GTDB lineage: Bacteria > Verrucomicrobiota > Verrucomicrobiia > Opitutales > Opitutaceae > Actomonas. The sequence continues at coordinate 8,389 of JAGYIG010000006.1, read as the reverse complement.
TAGGACGAGGGAAGGGGGGTGATAAACCACGAACCGGCGGGCCCCGTCAATGGCTCGTGGCGGAATCGTCGGGCGGGCGGGAGCGCCGGCCTCAAAATTCGTCGTAGGCAATTTGGGCCTCTGGCACCCCCAGCTCGGACAGCATCCGGGTGCAGGCTTTGATCATCATGGGCGGCCCGCACAGTTAGTATTCCACGCTGCGGGGATTCGGGTGCGACTGCAGATACTCCCGCGCAACCACTTCGTGGATGAACCCGGTGAACCCGGTCCCAGGCTCCCCGGGTAACGGATCGGACAGGGCGAGGTGAAAGGAAAAATTGGCATGGTCGGCGGCCATGCGGGTAAAGACGTCCGCGTAAAAAATCTCCTGCCGGGATCGAGCCCCATACCAAAAGCTGACGCGTCGAGCGGTCCGCTGGGTATCAAACAGGTGGGACAAGTGAGACCGCAGCGGGGCCATGCCCGCCCCGCCGCCGATGTGACCATCTCGCGTTGGGTGGGTTTGGCGTGGAAGCCACCGAAGGGCCCGATCGCGGTGACCTCGTCGCTTGGTTTCAGGCTGAACACGTAGCTGGAGCCCACGCCGGGGGGGCAGTCCTGACCGGGCGGCGGCGTGGCGACGCGCACATTGAACCGCAGCACGTTTTCGGTCTGCGGATTGCTGGCGAGCGAATAGTTGTTGCGGCGGCCCGTCGCGGGGTTGCGGGCCACCAGATCGAAAACGTGTTGTCGCTCCCAGACGGCCGCAAACGGCGCGGGAATATCGAAGTCCCGGAATCGGATCTCGGCGTAACTCGGGATGTCGATTTGCAGGTAGTCGCCGGGGGTGAAGTCGATGGCGGAATCGGCGGAGGTCGGCTCCAGCACCAGTTCCTGGGTGAAGGTCGCCACACCTATGGTGTTGCTCACGACGTGGAGACGGGCCGTTCCAGCAACTGGCGCATGGTGGCCCGCGGCACGGGGCATTGATACCAATCCGCTTCCGCCAGCCCCCGCTCCACGGCGAACGTCGCGTTGGCCCCGGTCAGGCTGTAGTCGAGGTGTTGGGGCGGGGTGGTGAGGGCCGGGCCGGGGGATTCGTGGCTCATGGCTGAACGGGAAGGACGGCAACGAGAGGACAGTCCGGGGCGCCAGCCAAGAGGGAACTGCAGGAGAGCAGGTATCCCAAGATCACCGGGAGGGCAGGGTCCGTTCAGGCCTGGCGAATATACTCGGGGGGAAACGTGTTCGCCCCCGCCACTTGGAACCAATCATCGGGGTAGCCCCGATCACACGGAAACGCCTGGTTGAGCTCGGCCAACATGGCTTCCGGCAAGTTGAGTTCGGCCGCCCGCAATTGGGGTTCCAGGTGGTGGAGTTTGCTGGCTCCAGCGATGACCGAGGTGATCCCCGGTTGGGCCAGACACCACGCGAGGGCGACCGCCACGAGGTGTTCGTTCAGTTCTTTCGCCATGGCCGCCATCCGTTCCACCAAGGCGATGGTGTGTTCGTTCCAGAAGCGGGGGAGGAGAACCTTGCCCATTTGATCGAAGCGTGAGCCGGGCGGCGGGGCTTCCCTGCCCCGGTATTTGCCGGAGAGAAAACCGCTGGCGAGCGGGCTCCAGCAGATCACGCCGAGGCCCTCGGACTGGCAGGCGGGCACGATGTCGCGTTCGATATCGCGCCGCAGCAAGTTATACATGTATTGGCCGGAAATGAGGGACGTGATGCCCGCGCGCTTGGCGGCTTCGTTGGCCTGCACCACCTGCCAGCCATGGAAGTTGGATAGCCCGGCGTAACGGACCTTGCCGGAACGGATGAGATCGGCCATGGCGCCGAGGGATTCATCGAGCGGGGTGTAGGGGTCGGGGCCGTGAAACTGGTAGAGGTCGATGGTGTCGATTTTCAGTCGTTTCAGCGAGGCCTCACAGGCGGTGATGATATGGCGCCGGGACAACCCGCGGGCATTGGCATGGTTGGCCTGGGGAAACCAACCCTTGGTGGCGATGACCAGAGCATCGCGATCGTGGTCCTGCAGGAGGGTGCCGAGAATCGATTCGGAGGCCGTGTTGGCGTAGAGGTCGGCGGTATCGATGAAATTGCCCCCGCCTTCGATGAAGGCGTTGGTGAGTTGGCGGCATTCATCCGCATCGCAACCCCAGGCCTGGTTGCCGAAAGTCATGGTGCCGAGACAGGTGCGGGAGACGAGCAGGCCGGAACGACCGAGCTGTTGGTAAATCATGGGCGAGCGGAAGGGTGGAGGGCCGGGAGCGGGAAAGGGACCTTGGCGGGAAAGCGCGGGTCGGACAATACCGCAGGCAACTCAGGCGTGGTGCCCTGGGCCGGATTCGAACCGGCACGCTCTTTCGAGCAGGAGATTTTAAGTCTCCGGTGTCTACCATTCCACCACCAGGGCGATGCGCGGTGACGTTCACCGACTCGCTGCGGGGCGTCAATGTTGGGATGTCGGGATAAAAACGGTCCTTGCCGCCGGGGGAGCGGACACTCAGGAACGGCCCGTGAAAACAGGTCTCATGGGCGGCAGCTTCGATCCCGTGCATTTCGGTCATTTGATCGCGGCGCAGGATGCAATGGAACAATATGGTCTCGACCGATTGATCCTGATTCCGGCTGCCCAAGCCCCGCTCAAAGACTACGAAGTGAGCGCCTCCGGGGAGCACCGGGTGGCGATGCTGCGCCAGGCATCCGGTTGGGATAAGCGCCTGGAAGTCTCGGACTTTGAAATCCGCCAAGGGGGCACAAGCTACACGGTGGACACGGTGCGACACTTTCGGGAAAGCTTTCCGGAGGATGAATTGTATTGGATCATCGGGGGCGACCAGTTGCCGAAGTTGGACCGGTGGCACCGGATTGAGGAGCTGGCGAATTTAGTCCCGTTCATCTACCTCGAACGTCCGGGTCACCCGGCCAAGGCCCACCCCGAGATTCCGGGGCTGCGGTTGCACCGCTGCGACGGGCATTTGATCGAGATCAGCTCCACCGAGTTGCGGGACCGGATCAAGCAGGGGCTCTCCCTGGATTACTTCATGCCGCACAAGGCGATTGTGTATCTTAGAGAACATGGCCTGTATACCTGAAACACCCATGTCTGATTCTGATCAAATTTCCGCCTCCCCGCCCCAAACTCCGGCAATTATTGCTGCTCTCGTCCAAGCATTGGACGGCCGCAAAGCCGAAAACCTGCGGGTGATGAAGGTCACGGAACAGTCCTCCATCACCGATTACCTGATTATGGGCACGGGCATGGCGGGGCCTCACCTGCGGGCCCTGCGCGTTGAACTTGAGAAAGTGTTGGACGCGGCGGGGGCACCGATTGCAGGGGTGGACTTTGGCGAGGACAGCGGCTGGATCGTCTTCGATGCCTATCAGGTGATGGTCCATCTGTTTCTGCCCGAACAACGCGAAACCTATCAGTTGGAAAAACTGTGGGGTGATGCCGAGGAACTCGACGTCGCGAGCATGGTGGTGAACCGTCCCCAGCAAGGGGCTCCGATCAATTCCTAGGGCGCTTCCGATCCGGCCGGGCGGCAGCGATGCTCAGAAGGCGTAGCCGATGGAGCTGATGATCCGTTGGTCGGTCCGGGCGGTCCGAGGGCTCACGGTGTTATCGTATTCGAATTCAAAACGCAGGTTCATGGATACCTTACGCGTGAGGTTGCCCTGGAGCACCGTATTGAATCGTACCTTATAGTTGTCGGCTTCCTCCGAGGTGCCGGAGGGTTGATTCGCCACGGATAAAAATCGGGTGCCGCCTTCCGGGGAGTATTGAGCCTGCGCATTCTGGCGGAAAGTGACGCGTTTGCTGAACCGGTAAGTGTAGTCCTGAAAGAGCTCAAGCAAGGTAAAGAAACCGGATTCCGCCAAGTCTGCTTCGCGGTATTGACCGGTGAGCCCGGCGCCCAGGTTCACCACGTGGGCTTTGCTGTCGATGAGCCGGACCCCGGCGCCGAAATTTTGCTCCAAGTTGCGGTTAATGTCCTTCAGGTCATCCTGAAAATAAGAAGACAGGGACTGGGCAAACGTGCGGGCGCCGATTTCGCGGCGCCACTGGAGGCTGGCATCGTAGCGATCATTATTCACTTCGCCATCTTGCTCCCCGTAGAGCAGGCGGGCTTTGGCCCGCAGTTCGTTTTCGCCGATGGTGCGGTCGGCCGAGCCTCGAATATCGACGGCAAAGACGTTACGCCGCCCCTGCTGCTGCCGGAGCCCGAATTCCAATTTACCGTCCCAGTTCTCATCGGCAGGAGCAGCGTCCACCTTCTCAGCGATCTTGGCGACAGTCTGTTCCTGATCGGCTCCGGGCGGGGCCACCGGCGCGGCAGGAGGGGTCGCTTTGGGCTCGGCTGACGGGGCAGAGCGAGTGTTTTGGGAAATGGGGGCGATGCCGACGAGCGCTTCGATGGGGACTCCCTTGGGGTCGTTACCCATAATCACGGTGACCCCGGATTGGGGCAGGATGATCTCGCCCAGCGTATCCGAGGAGAAGACAACAACCTCATCGTCCTGACGGATGAGTCTTCCGATCAAGCGGTCACCGTTTTGAAATCTTAGGAGATCGGGGGGGGCGGGGGCTACCTCAGTTTCGGTCGCGAATGCCGTAACCGCCGAGGCTAGAAGGAGGAGGGTGAGAGCGAAGGGCGACCTCATTGCGGTCTAATGCGAAAGAAGGATGACGGGATGGCTAGACCAAATTGAGTCCATTTCGGTCCCCGGTGAAGATTATGCCCAATTTTTGCGATAGGGGGGCAGAATTGGTGTAAAAAACCAGTAAGAAAACAACCCCTCACCTTTAAGGGCGTAGTTCTACCCACGGGAATGATCTTGAAATTAAATGGCATTTAAGGTGTCGTCGAAGCTTCCGCCCCTCGTGGGCTCATATCATAATAATAAAATTAAAGTTCAAATGAACGCTAAGAAATCCTCCTCCAAGGGCTTTACGCTCGTCGAAATCATGATCGTGGTCGTCATCATCGGCCTCCTCGCTGCCATGGCCATCCCGGCCTTCCAAAAGGTCCGTCAATCCTCCCAAGACAAGGCTGTGTTGAACAACGCCCGCCAGCTCTCTGCGGCGGCTGACCAATACTTCCTCGAGAATGGCGTCTCCACCGTTGCTTCCACCAACCTCGTTGGTGCGGCCAACTACGTGAAGGCCGTCAACACGGTCGCCAGCGAAACCTACCCGACGAACTACACGCAAGGTGTCACCATCACCATCGCCAGCATCGCCGGCGTGCGTACCCTCACTTACGCTCCCTAAGGTTTAACCTTCGGATAGTTTTTCAGACCGCCTCTTTCGGGAGGCGGTTTTTTTTGACGTCAGGCGAGGCGGTGGCCGCCTGATTTGGCCGGGAAAGCGTGCTTTCGTTTTCAACCGCAAGCGGCCAAGGTGCCGCAATATTCCCTATGATCGATTTGGCTTCTTCGTTTCGTGATCGTCGTATCTTCGCTTTTTTGGGCAGTGCGGTGGCGGCGGTGTTGATCGGCTTCGTCCTGATCTCGCCGGAGCGGGCATTGAACATCATCACCTATGGTGGGTATTGGATGATGTTGGTGCTGTTTGCGGTGGCGGCTTGGACGTGGTGGCGCTCCCTGCGCGGAGAGGTCTCCCGATGGCCTCAGGCCTGTCGGGAGCAACCGGGGGTGGTGGCATTGATCGGACTCTGCTGGGTGTTGCTGTTGGTGCATGAGCCCTTCGGTTTCAAAATCCTGATGGATGAGGCGATGCTGGCCGGCACGGCGATGAGCATGCATTTCGAAAAGATCGCGATCGTGCCGATGCGGGGTCACGACATTCAGGGCGCGTTTGAGCTGCTGGGGGGGCAACTGGACAAACGCCCGCTGCTGCAACCCTTTCTCGTCTCCCTATTGCACGACCTGTCCGGTTATCGCCCGGAGAACGGCTGGGTGCTCAATGCCGGACTGACGCTGGTGCTCTTGATCCTGGTATATCGGGCCGGCACCCGCTTGGCGGGTCGCGCCGCGGGAGGATGTGCGGTGGCTTTGCTGACGACGCTCCCGCTCCTAGCGCAGAACGCTACGGGTGGCGGGTTTGAGGTGCTGAATCTGGTCATGATCATGGCGGTATTTTTGACGGCGGTCCGCTTCGCCGAGCGGCGGGATCGGACCTCGGTCGATGCGTTGGTGGTCACGACCGTCCTACTGGCCCTGACCCGCTATGAATCGGTCCTGTTTGTGGTCCCGGTCGCCGGGTTGATCCTCTGGGGCTGGTTCCGCGCCGCGCGCCCGGTGCTGGGCTGGTTCGCGGCGCTGAGCCCGCTGATGCTGATTCCCTATGCGCTGCACAACAAGGTGTTCACGGTGCGGGAATCTTCCTGGGAAATGGCGAGCCTGGGCGACTTCGATACGCCCTTTGCGCTGCGCTACGTGCCCGATAACATCGCCCATGCGCTGGCGTTCTTTTTTGATACCTCGGGGGCGCAATCCAACTCGCTGATCCTGGCCGGGCTCGGGGTGATCGCGGTCCCCTTTGGCATCCTCCTGATGGTCAAAACGCTGGGACGGCTCAAAGACGCTCGCCCCATCGAGATGGCCTGGGCCGCGATCAGTTTGGGATTTTTGGCCCACACGGCGCTGATGATGCTCTACTTTTGGGGACGGTTCGATGATCCCGTCATTCGCCGCCTGAGTCTGCCTCTGAATCTCTATATGGTGTTGGCGGTAATTGTGGTGGCCAAGGAACTGCCGGGCCAGACCCGCAAATGGTGGGGACTCGCGGGACTCATTGGCTGCGGCTTCTTCGCCTATTCGCTTCCATCGATGGCCCGTCATGACTACTCGCTCGACTATTACGTGGCGCGGGAAACGGCTTGGCGGCGGGAGTTCATGGCGGCTCACCCGGAGAAGGACTACCTCGTGATCGACCCGAATTCGATTGAATGGATCATCCATCAAGTCTCCAGCACGCCGGTGAAGCGGGCGGTCGACGACCCGGACGTCATGCGCTTCAACTGGCGCAACCGGACGTTTGGCGAGATGTATGTCTTCCAGCGCTACCAAATCGACGCCGCCACGGGGGAAGTGCAGCTGCCCCCGGAGTATGACGTGGGTTCGATTTACACGCTGGAACCGGTGTGGGAGCGCCGGTTCACGCCCTTCACGCTGAGTCGGATCAGTCGGATCGTGGCCATCGCCGACGGCGACTCCGTGATCTCGGTCGAGGAGCGATCGACGTTTGCCGAAATGACGCCGGAGGAAATCGCGGCGGCCCGGGAGGCCTACATGGAGAACTTCATCAAATTGCTCCCCTGAGCCGTGAAGGGGATGAGCGCATGGGTTGAAAAGGTTTGGTCCCGGGCCGAGGTGCGGCTGATGGTGATCGGGTTGGTGGGAGTGGTGTCCGTCTACCTCGGCTTTGGGGGGATCGAGGTGGGCACCGCGGAACACCTGATCAAACACTGGGGTTATCACTTCATGGCGGTGACCGTGCTCGCGTGGGTCGTGGGGGTGGGCCGCTGGTGCTGGGGGCGGTCGGCGGCCCCGGGGCGGATCGAGGGCTCGGCGCGGGGGTGGCCGTCCCGCGAGATCATCGCGGTGGTGGCCGTGATGGCCGTGATGATGGCTTCGTTGCTGGGGATGGAGACGCTGCGCAGCAAGGTGCTCTACGATGAGTATGTCCTCCAATCGACGGCCTACAACATGCATCATTTTCGCGAGGTGGCCACGATGGTGCGGGGCTACGAGCTGTTGGGGACGTTTGTCTCGACCGACAACTATCTGGACAAGCGACCTTATTTTTTTCCGTTTCTGGTTTCGCTCTGCCACGACCTGACCGGGTACCGGGTGATCAATGCTTATGTGCTCAATGTGTTGCTGATGCCGGTGGCGTTAGGGCTGGCGTATGGGTTGGGTCGGCAGTGGCATGGCTGGCGCGGAGGCATGGTGGCCATGACCCTGCTGGGCACCCTGCCGTTGTTTGGCCAGAACGCCACCGGCTCCGGGATGGAAATCATCAACGTGGTGATGCTCCTGACCGCGGTGTTGATCGGGGCCCGCTACCTCCGCCAGCCGGATGAAGGCAGTCTGAGCGCCTTCATTCTGACGGTCGTCCTGCTGGCTCAGTGCCGCTATGAATCGGCGATCTTTGTGGTCTCGGGGGGCCTGGTGGTGTTGCTGGGCTGGTGGCGCGCGGGAAAAGTCGTGCTATCGGGAGCGGCCATTGCCAGTCCGGTGCTGCTGTTGCCGGTGGCCCTGCACAACAAGGTGTTATCGGAATCGCCCGTGCTGTGGGAGATGAAGGAAGACCAAACCAGTCGGTTCGGTGCGGAATACGTGAGCGATAATCTGGCGGGGGTATTTGAATTTTGGTTTCATCCGGGCTGGCGGATGGCCAACTCCTTTTTGCTGAGTGCTCTGGGGCTGTTGGGACTGC
>JAGYIG010000059.1 GCA_018402455.1 Opitutaceae bacterium | reverse complement strand
ACGAGGTTCTTCATCAGCTCGGCATTAAACTCGGGGCGCTGCAAAAACGGCGCGATCGGAGTTTCCGCAACCCGTTCCTCGGCGGTCCGCTCATCCCAATCCGCCGGAAGGTCTTGCCCCCGTAGATCGACCACCACCCGCACGGGCTGAGCCGGCAGGAACTGCTCCACGTGCCAACGCGAATCGGCCACCGTTTCCAGCACAAAAACCGCTTCCAGCAACAGGTTGGGCTCATCGGCGTCAACCAAGCCAAACGCCGTCGTGCCCGCCGGGGAGTTCACCAACAGGTCCATGGTATCGGCCACCACCGCGTGGTCGGGGGTGAGCAAGCGGATGTCCTCCCGCACAATGGCCCGGGACCGGTCCCATGTCGCCAACATGCCCTCCCGGGGCACGGAGGGAAACCCCTCCACATAGGCATGGTCCGCATCAATAAACAGTTCCCCGCCTTCGTAGTCCTTCACCCGCACGCCGAAATGATCAAACAGCTCCGCCAACATGCGGCGCACCGTCAGATCGGCGTCCGCCGCGCGGACCTGGGCAATGACCTGCTCCGCCACTTTGGCGTCGAAGGAGTTCAGTTCGAGCAGGCGATCACGCCCCCGGTGCAGGCGCTCCTGCAACTGCTTGCGAAAGGCCACGGATTCGGTGATCAACCCCGCCAGTGCCCCACGATCGCGGCCCGTGCCAAAGGCCAGCGCCAGGGTGCGCACCCGATCCCCAAAGGCGTGCTCGTATTCGTTGCCGCCGTGCATGGGGCCGGCAAAGGCCTCGAGGCCTTCATCATACCAGCGCACCACCGCCTCCTCCGCGCTCCCCTTCACAAACGGCACGTGAATCCGAATGGTCTCGGATTGGCCAATGCGATCCAGGCGGCCAATGCGCTGCTCGACCAGGCCCGGATTGAGCGGCACGTCGAACAGCACCAGGTGATGGGCGAATTGAAAATTGCGCCCTTCACTGCCGATTTCCGAGCAAATGAGCAGCTGGGCCCCGTCGGCCTCGGCAAAGTAAGCCGCGTTACGGTCGCGGTGCACCAGTTGCAGGCCTTCATGAAACACGGCGACTTTGGCGGTCATTTTCTCCCGCAGGGCCGCTTCGATCGCGACGACTTTGCGATGCGTGCGACAGATGAGCAGCACCTTGCGCTGCGGATCGGCTTTAAGGAATCCGACCAACCAGGCGATGCGCGGATCGTCGCGGAAGTTGTAACGGATCTCCGCCTCGTGACCGGTCTCCTCGGCCTCCAGCTCACGCGCGATCCGCGTCAGCAGGATCGCGCTGGTCGGCTCAAGCCCCACCGGACAAAACTCCCGTCGGGGAAACCCCTGCATGGCCGCCCGGGTGTTGCGAAAGACCACCCGGCCCGGTCCGTGCTGGTCGAGCAACGAGCGTAACAAGCGCTCGCGGGCGCCCGGCTTTCCGGCGGCGAGATCGGCCAGATAATCTGCCAGATCCTCCTCGTCCCGCCCGAAGATGTGGTGGAGTTTCGCGTCGTCTCCCGCGTCCAGTTTCCGGCCATCGACAATCTTGTTGGCGACTTCCGCAACCTCCCCGAAAAGCCCCGCTTCCTCCATAAACGTTTCCAGGTCGCGGTAGCGGTTGGGATCGAGCAACCGCAACCGCGCAAAGTGACCCGCCAGCCCGAGCTGGGTCGGCGTCGCCGTCAGCAGCAACAACCCCCGACCGCGTCCCGCCAGCGCCTCGACCAAACGGTATTCCGCGCTCACCCCGTCCTCCTGGGGAGACCACTCCAAGTGGTGAGCCTCATCGACCACCACCATGTCCCAACCGGCCGTGGTGATCTGCTCAAAACGGTTTTCGGCTTTGGCCGGAAAACTGACGCTGCAGAGCACAAGTTGGTCGCTCTGGAACGGATTTTCCTCCGGTTCACTGGCCTCGGCATCGAGGCAGCGTTGCTCATCAAAAATGCTGAACCAAAGGTTAAACCGGCGCAGCAATTCGACGAACCACTGGTGGGTGAGCGATTCGGGCACGAGAATCAGCGCCCGCTTCACCTTGCCCACCGTGAGGAGACGCTGGAGGATCAAACACGCCTCAATCGTTTTACCGAGGCCCACCTCATCGGCCAACAGCACCCGCGGCAGCTGCCGCCGCGACACTTCGTGGAGGATGTAGAATTGATGCGGAATCAGCTCCAGCCGACCGCCCAAAAATCCTCGCACCGGGGAGGCCTGAATCGCGGCCTGCACCTGCCGGGTGCGGTAGCGCAGTCCAAACACCCCACCTTCGTCCGTCTGGCCGGCCAGCAACCGATCCAACGGGCCCGCCGCTCCCGCCACATCGCTCACCTCCCGTTCCGAAACCCGGTGGCCGCCGCCCCCATAAATCAGCAGCCCCGCCTCTTCCTCGACCGTCTCGATCACAAACATCTCACCCGAACGCAGCGCCACTTTTTGCCCTTCGCGGAACCGCACGCGCTGGAGCACGGTCGTGCCCTGACCGTAGAGCCGCTGCTCGCCCGCCGCCGGAAAGGAGACACCGACGCGCCCCCCCTCCAGGCTCACCACCACCCCCAAGCCCAGCTCGGGCTCAGGTTCACTCACACAACGCTGACCAATTTGATTCAAATCCATCCCCGCCACGACGAACCCGCCGCGCTGGATTTTCAAAGGGATTCGCGGGTCCCCCCAATTTACATCGCCGTCTTGTCATCGCGATAAGCCGCTTGCTCAATGCCTCCCATGGAACAACGACGACTCGGCCGATCCGCTATTCTGGTGAGCAATCTGGGCTGCGGCACGATGACCTTCGGCAGCCGCAACCTGGAGGCCGAGGCGTTTGCCATCCTCGATCGGGCATTCGACGCGGGCATCGATTTTTACGACACCGCGGAAGTCTACCCCGTGCCCCCCGATGGCAAATACGTGCACCGCACCGAGGAAATCGTGGGCCGATGGCTCAAAACCAAACCGCGGGATGCCCTCATCCTCGCCACCAAGGTCGTCGGTCCGGCCTCCGCGTGGTTCACGCCGCCCGTGCGGGCCGGCAAAGGCGCCCTCGACCGCCACCACCTCACCCGCGCCATCGAAGGCTCGCTGCGCCGCCTGCAGACCGACTACATCGACCTCTACCAAACCCATTGGCCCGACCACGACGCTGGCTACGAGGAGACCTTGGCGGTCCTCACCGAACTGCGGGACGAGGGCCTCATCCGCGTCATCGGCTCCAGCAATGAAACCGCCTGGGGCGCGATGAAAGCGGAGGCCACGGCCGCCGCCCAGGGGCTGGCCCGCTACGAAACCATCCAGAACAACTACTCCATTTTGAATCGCCGCTGCGAAGACGCCTTGGCGGAGATCTGCCGACGCGAGCAAATCAGCCTCTTGCCTTACTCCCCCCTCGGCGGCGGGGTCTGCACCGGCAAATACCTCGACGGTAATTTCCCGGCCAACGCGCGTTTCACCAACTACCGCGACAGCGGTCCGCGCCAACAGAAAATGATCGAGCGCTTCATCAACGACCGCAGCCTCGCCACGGTCACCGCCCTCCAGGCCTTGGCGGATGAGGCGGGACTCAACCTTGCCGCCATGTGCCTCGCCTGGTCCCACCAAAAGGACTTTGTCGCCTCGACGATCTTTGGCGCCACCTCCGTTGAACAACTCGAAGAAATCCTCCCCGCCCACGACTTGAAACTCAGCGAGGACGTCATGGCCAGGATCGACGAGATCACGAAAAAGTATCCCTACCCGCTGGGCTGAATTGACCGCGGATTTCACCGAAAGCACGGACACCACTTCACCGAGAACTTGAGGGGAGAATCAACTCGGTGGCCTCAGCACCGCCGCCGATTCATAACGTAATACGTTACCCACGACTCGATCACTCATCGGGAGACGCGTCGGGCGACGGCAGTTTCCGGGGATGAAATTTGGCGTGGTGGTCGAGCAGGCGGGATTGCTCCACGGCGGTGTAGATCTGGGTCGTGCCGATATCGGCGTGGCCCAGCATTTCCTGGATGGCCCGCAGATCGGCCCCACCGCCGAGCAGGTGGGTGGCGAAGGAATGACGCAGCAAATGCGGTTTCACGGTCTTGGTGATCCCGGCGCGAAGCGTGTGCTGCTTGACCAAAACCCAGACCATCTTTCGCGATATCGCGGTCCCCCGCTTGCTGAGAAAAAACTGACTGCCGGTCTTGGGTTTGACGAAATGCGAGCGCCCGGAATCAAGGTAGTTCTGCAGGGCTCCGGACGCCTGCTGGCCGATCGGCACCACCCGCTCCTTGGAACCCTTGCCGATCACCCGCACAAAACCATGTTCCAAATCGACTTGCTGCAAGGTCAGGTCGCACAGCTCGGAGACCCGCAGACCGCTCGAGTAAAACAACTCCAGAATTGCCCGGTCCCGCAGGCCAAATTCATCCGACCCGGTCGGCGCCGCCAGGATGCGTTCCACCTCCTCGGTGGACAATGTCTCGGGCAGTTTACGGCTCAATTTGGGACCACTCACCAAGTCCGTAAAATCATCGGCGCGGGTCCCCTCGTGCACGAGGAAACGGGCAAACATGCGCAGGGCCGAGAGCTTCCGGGCGGCGCTGGATCCGGCCAATCCGCGGGCGCTCAGTTCCTGCGCCCAGGCGGCGGCGTCATCGCGAGTGACCTTGCTCCAGCTCGTCCGGCCGCGGCCCACCATGAAATGCCCCGCTTGAGCCAAATCGTTTTCGTAGGCCGCCACCGTCTGGGGCGAGCGTCCGCGTTCCAATTCCAAGGAGGTCACAAACTCCCGCACCGGTTCCTCCAACGAGGACGGCAACGGGGGCAGGGCCTGAGGACGGGCGGACATCAGCTCAGGCTGCCCCGCGGCTCCGGTCCGAGCAAGCGTGACCGCCGCTGGGCATCAGCGGCGGCGACCGCCACCGCCCCCACCGCGACGACGGAACCCACCGGGAGGCGGCGTGCGCATCCGGTAGGTGATGCGGGCCTTTTCCAAGTCATAGGGGCTCATTTCCATCTTCACCGTATCGCCCGCCGCGATCTTGATGAAGTGCTTGCGCAGTTTGCCTGAGATGTGGGCGAGCACCTGATGGCCATTGGCCAGCTCCACCCTGAACATCGTGCCGGGAAGGACGGCTACGATTTTACCCTCCACTTCAATCGAGTCTCCGTCAGGCATAATGGGCGGCCGTGGGGCCTAAGGTCGGGTGTAAGGTCATGCAGAATTTGGTGCGCAAAAGCCACTTGTAAGCCAAGGACCGCCCTCCTTAGTCAAGGCTATTACTCGGAGCCCTATGTCCGCCCCCCCGCCAAATCCCCCTCCTTGCCCCTTTGCCAAGCGGTTTCCGTCGCAACTCCAGCGCGACGATACCTTCTTCATGAGTCTGGCCTACAATCAGGCAATCGACGCCTGGCGGGCGGACGAAGTCCCCATCGGTTGTGTGATCGAACGGGACGGTGAGGTCATCGCCAGCGCCCACAATACGGTCGAGCACGGCGAAGACCCCACAGCCCACGCCGAGATGTTGGCCATCACCCAGGCGGCGAGCGCGATCGGCAACTGGCGGCTTGAACGCTGCACCCTCTACGTGACGAAAGAACCCTGCCCCATGTGCTCGGGCGCCAGCCTCATGTCCCGTTTGCAGCGCGTCGTCTATGCCGTGCCGGACCCCAAAATGGGTTGCCTCGGGGGCGCGACCAATCTCAGCGAGCTGCCCCGCGTCAACCATCGCTGCGAAATTACCGCCGGTGGGGTGCTCGAAGCCGAATGCCGCAACCTGATCCAAGCCTACTTCCAACTCAAACGAGCCGCGCAGGCGGATCGATGACCGGGAAGGCGAGGCCCCCAGTTCCCTTCTCCCCCTGCTCCCTTGCGTCCCGCCCGCAACGGCCGGTTCCCGGCACCGCCTTCCAGCGTCTATCTGACCACAACCGTTGACGCGGAGCGCCCGGACCGGCATATTCACCCTTCCTTTTTCGATAACCCTTCAACTCATCCCCTCTTATGGCCTACGAACTACCCGCCCTCCCCTACGCTGCCGACGCGCTCGAACCGCACATCGACACCCGCACGATGGAAATCCATCACGGCAAGCACCACGCGACTTACATCGCGAAGCTCAATGACGCTCTGGCAGGTCACGACGACCTCGCCGCCAAGGACGTCAACGCCCTGATCGCCGATCTGGCCGCCGTGCCGGACGCCATCCGTGGTGCGGTGCGCAACAACGGTGGCGGTCACGCCAATCACGCCTTCTTCTGGACCATCCTCGGCCCGGGCAAGGGCGGCGCCCCGACCGGCGACCTCGCCGCGGCCATCGACGCGAGCTTCGGCTCCTTCGAAGCGATGAAGGAGAAATTCGCCGCCGCCGGCGTGGGCCTTCGGCTCCGGCTGGGCCTGGCTCTACGTCGATGCCGCCGGCCAGCTCGCCATCGGTTCCACCGCCAATCAGGACACCCCGCTGATGGGCGAAGCGGTCGCCGGCATCGCCGGCACCCCGATCATCGGTTTGGACGTGTGGGAACACGCCTACTACCTGAACTACCAGAACAAGCGCCCGGACTACATCGCCGCGTTCTGGGACGTGGTCGACTGGGACGCCGCCGCCGCCAACTACGCCGCCGCGACCAGCTGACACCTCCCCTCGCCTCATTTTGCCAAGCCGCTCCCCGATCCGGAGCGGCTTTTTTTTACGCCCACTGCTGGGGGCGGCGCCTACGCTAAAGGCTCGACCGGTTTCGGTTCCGATTTTTTGGCGTATTCATCTCTATCATACACCCAGGCGAAGAATTTGCGGATATCGTCGAAGATGAGCGTCACGGTGGGAATCAACAGCAACGTGATGAAGGTGCCGAAAATAATGCCCCAGCCGAGGGAGATCGCCATGGGGATGAGGAACATCGCCTGCACGCTGGTCTCAAACATCAGGGGCAGCAGCCCCGCGAAGGTGGTGAGGGACGTCAACAGGATGGGCCGGAAACGTTTCACCCCGGCCAGCCGCACGGCTTCGCCCAGGGGCATGCCTTCCCGCAGGCGACGGTTGA
Organism: Opitutaceae bacterium; assembly: GCA_018402455.1. Taxonomy (GTDB): domain Bacteria; phylum Verrucomicrobiota; class Verrucomicrobiia; order Opitutales; family Opitutaceae; genus Actomonas. Next base: position 6,567 of record JAGYIG010000059.1, on the reverse strand, counting down.
TGTAGTCCACCATCACCAAGGAGTCGTTCACCACGACGCCCGAAAGGGCCAGAATTCCCAGCAGGGACAACATGGTGACCGTGGTCGCCGGATTGTTGGCCGCGCCGATCAGCTGATAGATCCCATCCATCACGCGGTGCCCCAACACCGCCCCCACGACCCCAAACGGAATGGCCGCCATCACGATAAACGGCTGGGTGTAGCTTTTGAACGGAATGGCCAGCAACACATACAAAGCGATCAGCACAAAGATGCAGCCCGCATAAAACTCCCGATTATTGTCGCGCGTCTGCTGGGCCCGGCCTTCCAAACTGTAACTGACCCCGGGGTGCTCCCGCAGGATCTCGGGCAGGTGCAGGCTGATTATTTCGGATTCGATCCCGTCGATATCCACCTCGTCCGGATCGCCCTCGGCGCTGACCCGCACGATGCGGTTACGATCGACGCGGCGGATGGAAGGCAACGCCTTGCCGGGCACGACCTCGGCCACTTCCTCAAACGGCACTTCCTGGCCGTCCTGCGTCCGAATCATCATGCGGTTGAGGGCGGCCAACGAGCGGCGCGCCTCGAGCGGATAACGCACCATGACGCGCACGTCATCCCGCCCCCGTTGAATTCGTTGGGCCTCGGCGCCAAAAAACGCCTGCCGCACCTGGGTCGCCAGATTCTGCGCGGTGATACCCAGGTTGGTCGCCTGCGGTTTGAGTTTTAATTCAAGTTCCTGATTGGCGGATTCGAATGAGTCCTGGATGTCGTAGAGTCCCGGGTAGGTCGCGAGCTTGCGCTGAACTTTCTGGGAGACTTCGACCAACTGGTCGATTCGCGGGCCCACCAGTTGGATGGAGAGCGCGCCGCCCCCGCCCCGGGCGAAAGCATAATTGAGTTGTTCGGCTTCCGGCACCGGTCCCACCCGCTGCCGCAGTTGCTGCGAGATTTCGCGACTGCTCATCGTCAGGCTGCCATCGGTATTGGTCACCATCTCCACCACGACCTCGCCCTGCTCGGCGACGCCGGCCGATCCGCCCCCCCAGCCGCTGCCGAAAGGCTGGCCCCCGGAGGTGGCAAATACATTGGCGATGATATCCGTGCCCAACGACTCCCGGAGGTCGGCCTTGAGCTGCAAAGCCGCCAGCTCCACCCGCCGGATAATTTGGTCGGTCTTCTCAATATCGGTGCCCACGGGCATCTGCAGCGTGATCGCGATCTGGTCCCGCGGGATGTTGGGAAACGGGGTGAAGCGAATGAAACCGGTGAACATCGCCCCGATAAACACGATGAACAGCCCCAGAAACACCGCGAGACTCGCGTAGCGGTAGTGCAGCACCCGATCGAGAAAGGGCCGGTAGATGCGCATGACAAAACGCTCGAGACCGTCCGCAAAAAACCGCTGCCCCCGGGTGAGCCAGTGCCGGTCCCCCGCCTGGGCCGCCAAACTGCGCGAGTGCTTCAGGTGAGCCGGCAGGATAAGCTTCGATTCAATCAACGAAAACAGCAGCACGGGAATCACCACGATGGGAATCTGCTTAAAAAAGTTGCCCCGAAACCCCGACATGACCGACAGCGGATAGAACGCCACCATGGTCGTGAGCACCCCGAAAATCACCGGCACCGCGACCTCCTGGGTGCCCTTGATCGATGCCGTCAGGGAGTCCTCGCCGCGCTGCATGTGCTGGTAAACATTCTCCCCGGTGACGATCGCGTCGTCGACCACGATGCCGAGCACCAGAATGAAGGCGAACATCGTGATCAGGTTCAAGCTGACCCCCCAGAGCGGCAGCAAAAAGAAGGCCCCGGAGAACGCAATCGGCACCCCCAGCGACACCCAAAAGGCCAACGACGGTCGCAGGAACAAGGACAGGATCACCAACACCAGACAGAAGCCCAACACCGCACTGTCCGTGAGGGTGTCCAGCCGCGCCTGGATCCGGCGGGAGTCGTCCTGCCAATAGTCGAGCTGAATACCCTCGGGCAGCTCCCGTTGCTTTTCGGCGATGAACTGTTTCACCGCGCCGCCGATCTCCAAAATATTCTGATTGCCCGTCCGGAAGACGTCGATGGCCACGGCCCGTTTCCCATTGAACTGCGGACGAATGGGAATCTCATCAAATCCATCCGTGATCTTGGCCACATCCGCCAAGGTCAGCCGGGTGCCGTCCTCGGTGGTGATGATGGTGATCGATTCAAAATCGTCCTGCGTATAGGCCTGCTGCGAAGTCCGCAGCTGCACATTGCCGCCCTCCGACCGAATACTGCCCGCCGACAGGTCGATCGAATGACTGCGAATGGCCCGGACGACGTCATCGAATGTCAGTCCGTATTTGCGCAGATCGGACTCCAGCACCTCGATGGAGATCTCGTAAGGCCGGACCGCCTTGAGCGACGTGATCGACACCGCCGGCAGATTGGCAATCTCGTCCCGCAGCTGCTCCCCGAGGTGCTTCAATTCCCGCTCACTCAGGTCGGCCGCCACCACCACCGTGATCACCCGCTCCCGCCGATCCGCGATGCTGATCTGCGGGCGCTCCGTCTCGGCGGGGAAGGTTCGAATCGTCGCCACCCGGTTGGTGACGTCATCAAGGGCTTCCCCCAGCGCGTAACCATCCTCGATCTCGAGACTCACCGTGCCGCCGTTCGATGTCGCGCGGCTCTCCATCTCCTTCAAGCCCTCCAAATCAAACAGCACCTCCTCCAATCGCACGAGGACCGCCTGTTCCACTTCCGTCGGGGTCGACCCCCGGTATTGCACGGAGACGTTGATCACCCGCGACGGGTAGTCGGGAAACTCCTGAAAAATCATCTTGGTCCACAGGGAGTAGGCGCCGGAGGCGAAAATGGCGGCCATCAGGATATTGGCCGCGACGCCGTTTTTAGTGAACCACTCGATCAACTTGTTCATGACACGTCCTTGATTTTAGGGTCAGGCTTCACCGGCCACCCGGGGCGCCCGGAAGGGCAATGCCGTTGGCTTCCGCCCAGGCGCGAATTTCTCCCATCACCGGTCGTAAAGCGGAGCGATCCCCCGCCTGGGCCGCTGCCATCGCCGCTGCGAGTTTGGCGGCAAGCTCCTGCGGGAGGGGTTGGTCCGCGGGGATGGCATCAAGCAGGGCCTGCCCGAATCCGCCGGGGCCGCCGCCCGCCGCCGCGCTACGCGGCGGCCCGCGCTGCGCGGCAGGCGTCGCATTGGCCTGAGCCGCCGCCGCTACGACCGCCGCTTCCGGCAGCGCCCGGACCGGGTAGTCCTCCAACGCCAGCGGCACCTGCGTGAGACAAAGTTTTTCCCCGGCCGTCAGCCCTTCGCTGATGACCGCGACTTCATCGGTCTGCCACTCGAGCTTCACGTTGCGGCGGCGCAACACGTCGCCCTTTTCATCGGAATGGACCAACAAAACGTAACTGTTCTCCCGCACCAAGTTGCGGGGCACCACAAAGACGTCGGTCAGGGTTTCGCCCTCGATTTCGGCCTCGACGAAGGAACCGACCTTGAGCGGAGGGCGACCTTGGTCGTTGCGCCCGTAGGGATTGCGAATCTGAGCGACGATGAACAACTGCCGACTACGGGGGTCCACCGCGCCTTCCGCTCGCACCACCCGGCCCGTCCACTGGTGTTGATTGTCCGCAATCTGCAGTGAGAGGCGCACCTCGGGCCCTTCCTCAATGGTTGGATTTTCCCCCCGGTAAACCGAGGGCAATTCCAGACGCGCGTATTGGGAGGCCGTCAGCGGGAGGCGCACCTCGGCGATGTCGACGGCAAAAACCTGCGCCAACTGGTTGCCCGGAGAAACATACTGGCCCACATCGACACTCTTGGTGAGCACGCGACCCGCATAGGGCGCCCGCAGGGAGGTCCGGTCCAGGTTCAGTTGAGCGGTGCGCACCCGCGCGGCTGCCGAGGCCACGGCGGCCGCCGCTTGGTTCAACTGAGGCTCCCGCAGGGTGAGACGATTCGCCGGCAATCCCGGATTGAGGCGCTCCCATTCCCGCTGGGCCTGATTTCCCTGAGCCTCTTCCTCCGCCAAACGCAGCTCCGCTTGCGCGTAGTTCGCTTCGGCCACGATCAACTCGGCTTCGTAATCCGCCTTTTCGATCTCAATCAACACCTCGCCCGCTTCAAAGAAAGCCCCCTCTTGAAAGTTGTCCCCAATCGACACAACTCTCCCGCGCACTTCGGGAATCAGGGTGGAGGTCGTGCGGGCCCGCACCGAGCCCTGCGAATGCAACGTGATTTGATAATCGGTCCGCTCCAAGGCCCGGGTGACCACCTCGCGGGGCGGAGCTTGGAACTGTTGCCGCGGCGGTTCCTGGCGGAAGATGACCATCATCGCGGTGAATCCCACGGCGAGGCCGAGGATCAGCACGGGCAAGAGAATCTGCAGGGCTCGTTTCATGGGCGGTAATCAGGGCGCTCCCGGGAGGTCGAAGGTGAACCCTCCGCCGAGCGCGAGATAAAGGTTGATCCGGCTTTGGATGCGCCGGTTGGTGACTTGAATGAGGGTGCGCTGGGCATTGATGGAACGCCGGTCCGCATCGAGGGCCGTGGTGATGTCGGTCAAACCCGACTCGTAGCGTTCCCATGCCAGCTCTTCCGCTGCGACCGATTCCTCCGCCGCGACGCGCGCCGCCGCGAGTTCGCGGTCGTAGGACGCCTGCTCCTCCAGGGTGCCCTCAACCTCGCTGAAGGCCCGCAGCACCACGCTGGTGTAGTCGGCCACCGCTTGCCGCTCCAGGGCTGCGGAACGCGCCGCGTTGGCCCGCAAGCGCCCTCCCTGAAACAGCGGCTGGGAAACATTCCACACCTGTGACCACACCCGCCGGGAATTGATATCGAGCAGTTCCCCGAGCTCCGTCGAACTGGTCCCGCGCGTCAGCGTGAGCTCGAGATTCGGCAACATCGCTTTCTTCGCCTCGTAGGTCCGCTGCTGCGCCGCCGCCAAATTTCGTTCCGCGCTTCTTGACGACATCGTGGTAATCGCGCCCTTGGGCATAGACGCTAATCGCGGCGCGGTCTCGCCGGCACGGTGGCAAAATCCGGCCAGGAGTTTGACAGCACCAATTCCGCCGCGGGATAACGCCCCAATAAAAGTTCCAAGGACCGCACCGCTTCCTGCCGTTGGCGCTGGGCCGCTTCGTAGCTACTGCGGGCTCCGGCCACGTTGGCGCGGATGAGACGCACCTCCAATGCACCGCCAATGCCGCGCTCGAACCCCTCCTCCACCGTGCGTTGATTGGCCAAAAAGGCCTCCAGTGTGCGCTCGGCCAACTCCACCACCGCCTGCGCTTCAATCGCCTGATACCAGGCTTGGGCGGTGCGCCCGGCGATGGAAAGGCGCGTCGCTTCAAAGTCCGCCAACGCGGCTTCGGCGTCGGCGAGATCCCCCCGATAGCCATTGCGCAATTTGCCCCACAGATCGAGTTCCCAACTGAAACGCCCGTTCATCGAATAGGACCGGGCCGTGGGCGTTTGCTGAATTCCACTGGCGGCGTTGCGCCGCGATTCATTTCTCGTAGCGGAGAGGCCGAGCGTCGGCCAAAACTCGGCCCGACCCATCTCGGTCCCGGCGAGGCTCGCATCCAGTCGGGCGGCGGCGGCCATCAATCCAAAATTGTGGGCCAAGGCTTCGGCTAAAATGGCCTCCAAGGCAGGGTCGGCAAAGTCCTCCATCCAGGACTGGGGCTGAAAGGCTTCCCCGTTGGCCGCCTGCTGCCATCGCTCCGGAACCGCCACCGCCAGGGCCTCTACCTGAGAATCGGGCGAAGAAACGCAACCCGCCCAGACTAAGGGAAGGCCCCAAACCAGAACGGAGGGGATGCGAACAGGCCACGCGGACCGAGGGAAAAGAGACACGAGTTTGAAGGTAGGAAGATCGTGAGCTGCAGACGCTGGTTTGAGCCGGTGGTTACAGAGAAAGCTCTGAGCCGCGGAATTTGGCAAAATCTGGCAACCGGACACAATGTTGTAAAACGAGGAACTTCATCCTGAGTTCCCGGGGACCTCGACCGCCGGGTGATCCGGCGATTCCGACCATCGTCGAGTCGGGCGAGGGATGCATCCACCCGCATTCGGGTGGGGCCACGCTGCCGCCGCGGCGAATCGAGGCCGCTGGTCCCCGCCACCCCGGACGGGAACCGGGAGGGCGGTGGAGGGCGGGCGCACCCACCGGCGGATTAACGGCAGGGGCCCTGCCCCGCCCGCAAGGAACGAAGTCTGGCGAAGGGGTCCCTACGGCAGCACCACGGCGGCCTCGGACGCCGACCCGAGTGACGGGGGGCTCAGACGGGTGGCTTTACCGCTCTCGGTGTCCAGGATCCAAATGCTGCGCTGATTGGGAGAGCGGGCGGTGTAAAGCAGGTGGCGGCCATCGCTGAGCCAAGCGGGCTCAACGGCATCCTGTGGCGCACGCGAGACCTGCTTGGCCGCCGCCCGGGTCGAGCGGTCATAGAGCCCGATCTGAAAACCGCGGCCGATTCGCATGGTGAATGCGATTTTATTGGGGTCCCCTTTACTCCAATCCGGCTCCGCGCAGTAACGGCTGATATTGGTGGGCAACCGACTCGCCCGACCTCCCTCCA
>JAGYIG010000058.1 GCA_018402455.1 Opitutaceae bacterium | reverse complement strand
TGTCGGGCACGCCACTCCGCCGCAGCAGGCGGCGTCAAGCGCCGCCCCTACCCCCTCCGTCGTCCACGGCAGGAACGCTTCGCTCGGCACCGACGTAAACCGCAATGAAATTTCATGAAAGATTTTAGCCTTGAACCTCGTAATTTCTGAAAATCTCCTCAGCTTCTTTTTCGCTTTACCCCCGGCGGCTTTCGACCGGCCGAGCCACGACAAACTCTAGGTTTTCATGTTACGTCTTACCCCCCTCCGCTTCATCCTCCTTATCACCGTCGGCCTATGGGGGCAGACGCCCCTCACCGCTGAAAATGAGATGGTGAAGGTGCAATCGCGAGGGGTCGATGTCACGGCCATGACTAATTTGGTGCGGGAGATTACCCCGCTCCCCGAAGGCCATGCCCCGGCCCCCTCCATCCTGATTGACGGGGTCACCAGTGCTTCGGGTCAGGCTTTCATTTTGGGGCTCACCCAAATCGGCGAAGACGAATATGGGATCCTGACCTACCACGCCATCACCGACACCTGGGTTCTGGCGGGACGCGTCGACTTGGAAGGAACGCCGGTCTCGGTACAGCCGATTGACCGCGGCTTTCTCGTGCGCACCACCGCCTCCGACACGCCGGTGGTGTTGGAACTGGTGCAGATCAAAAAGTCCCTTCCCGTATTCGACTGGATCATGATCGTGGGCTATCTGCTGGCGATGCTGGGGGTCGGTTGGTATTGCTACAACCGCGAGAAACGCAGTGCCGGCTCCACGACGGATTACTTTCTGGCCGGGCGGGATGTGCCTTGGTGGGCGGCGGGCCTGAGTCTGTATGCGACCGGTACCAGTGCGATCAGCTTCATCGCCATTCCCGCCCTCTCGTTTCGCACCGACTGGCTCTACCTTTCCCAGCAGTGCGTAGGGGTCTTCGGTCTGTTGATCGTGGCCTACAAAATCATTCCGGTGATCCGGCGACTGAACCTGATCTCGATCTACTCGTATCTGGAGACTCGTTTCCATCCCTCCATCCGGCTGATGGCCAGCGCGCTGACTATCTTGTTTCAGTTGGTGGGCCGGTTGAGCATCGTACTTTACCTACCCGCACTGGCCATCGCCAGTGTGACCGGCGCGGACGTGGTCATGTGCATCGTGCTGATGGGAATCGTCACGACCCTTTACACCTTGGTCGGCGGGATGAAAGCGGTGATCTGGACTGATGTGATTCAGGTGTTCGTCATGATCGGCGGCGCATTGTTTGCGATCGGCTATGTGATCGTCGGGGTGGATGGAGGCGTGAGCGAAATCATCGCCATCACCAACGAGGGCAACAAGGCCCACCTATTCGATTTCAGCTGGGACTTTGCCACGCCGACGGTGTGGGCGATCCTGCTCGTCGTGCTGACGGACGTCCCCACCTGGCCCAAGGAGCAGGTCATGATGCAGCGGGTATTGGCCACCCGGGATGATAAACAGGCCCGCTCGTCGGTGCTGATGCTCGCGGCCGCGGTCATTCCGGGCAGCTTTCTCTTTTACTCCATCGGTACGGCTCTGTTTGCGTTCTACAAGTCCAACCCGGAGCGCCTCAACCCGCTGATCGATACCGATGCCACCTTCCCCGTGTTCATTGCCGCTGAACTGCCGATGGGCATCACCGGTTTGATCATCGCGGGTCTGTTCGCCGCCTCCATGTCCACCCTGTCGAGTGGCCTGAACAGTGTGGCGACCCTGACCTCGATCGACTTCTACGAACGACTGGTAAAGAACGCCACGCAGGACAAGAGTCTCAAACTGGCCTACGGGGTGACGGTGCTGGCTGGTATCATCAGCACGGCGGTCGCGGTGTTGTTCACGTTTTTCGACATCAAATCGATGTTCGACGCCATGCTGCAGCTCACCGCGATTCTCGGCGGCGGATTTGCCGGCACCTATGCGCTCGGTTTATTCACCAAAAGGGCCACCTGGCAAGGCGCCCTACTGGGCACGGCAGCCAGCATCGCGGTGGCGCTACTGTTGCGCCCCATGATCAGCCCCATCCTACTCAACCCGGCCGCGGTTGGAGCCTGTATGATTGTGGGCTACTGCTCGTCCTACTTATTTCCCGCCCCCCAACAAAATCTCGACGGGTTGACTGTTTACTCTATCCGCTCAAAACCACCCAAGACTACATGAGCAAAACCTACCGCGCCGTTTTAGTCGGCACCGGCTCAATCTGCGACGCCCACCTTAGGGCCGTCGAAACCGTTAATGAACGGGTTGAGCTGGTGGCTGCTGTTGATATTGACCCTGAACGGGTTAAGGTTTTTTGCGAGCGAGCCAAGGTGCCGCGAGCCTTCACCGATTTCGACCAGATGTTGGCAGAGGTCACCCCGGATCTGGTGCTGATCGCCACCCCGCCCAGCAGCCATGCCGAAATGAGCATCAAGGCCATGGAGAAAGGGGCCTGGGTGCTTTGCGAAAAACCCCTTTGTGGCTCGCTGGCCGAGCTCGACCAAATCCGGGCGGCGGAACAGCGTACCGGTTGTTACACCGGCTGCGTCTTCCAGATGCGCTTTGCCTCCTCCAACCTTCATCTGAAGCGCGTCTCGCGGCCAGCGGCCAGTTGGGCAAGCCGCTGGTAGGCGTATGCAACACCCTGTGGTATCGCGACGAGGCCTACTACGCCGTGCCGTGGCGGGGCCGCTGGCAGACCGAACTGGGCGGACCCACCATGGGCCTCGGGATTCACGCGATGGACCATTTTCTCGATATCTTCGGCGAGTGGGAGGAAGTTCGCGCCATGGCCGGCACCCTCGATCGCGATATCGAAGTGGAGGATGTCTCCATGGCGTTAGTCCGCTTTAAAAGCGGCGCCTTCGGTTCCATCGTCAACAGCGCCCTAAGTCCGCGTCAGGAAACCTACCTGCGACTCGATTACCAACGCGCCACGGTCGAGCTCACCCATCTCTACGGCTACACCAAGGACGACTGGAAACTCACCCTGACCCCGCCCGCTCAGGATGACGCGTTGCAACAGGCCTGGCAAAGCGCCCCGCCCGATGTCGGTTCCTCCCACGGTGCCCAGCTGCGCGCCTTCGTTCAGGACATGGATCGCGGTGAATGTCCTCACACCTCGGGCGAGGAAGCCCGCCGCACCCTCGAGTTTTTAACCGCGATCTACAAATCCGCGTTCACCAATCAACCGGTTGCGCGGAACTCGATCACCGAGGGGGACCCTTACTACCAAAAGATTTCCGGCGACCGGTAGCCTCGGGCCCATGCTGCATCTCGCGAATGATGAGCTGAGGATCGACGTGCTCGATCCCACTGCCGACGCCGCCCGCCTCGGTCCGCGCTTCGGCGCCGGAGGCTTCGTCTGGCAGGTTCATGATCACCACATCGGCCCACTACTCAGCGGCCCCGAGGGCCCGGAGCCCGCGCCGGATCCCTTTAACGGACACGGCCTGCCCGAGGCCTGCCGGGACCGTTCCCGATCGGGCTCCCCATGGTTGTGGCAGGACGAGGTGGGGTTTGCCCCGGGGGTGGGCACCTTGAGCCGTGGTCCTGACGGCGTGAGGATCGCGCAGTCCTGCACCTGGCATCTCGACATCGGCCCTCACCGGGTGGAATTCCGGTCGCAGCATGCCGCGGCCGGTTACGCGGCGGAGCTGATTCGCACCCTCGAACTCAAAGACCGCCGGCTGACCAGTCATTCGCGACTCACCAATACCGGGCAACAGCCCATGGAGCTGGAGTGGTTTGCTCATCCGTTTTTCTCGCTCGATGCCGCGGGCGAGGTTGCGGTGGAGCTTCCCTCCACCGCCGCTTTACCCGCGGACAGCGGTTTCACCCTAGCGGCCGGCATCCTCCGCGGCGAACGCCGCTACCTCGGAAAAGACGATGGCGCGTTCACGTTGTTGGCCGGATTCGAGAGTACGCCCCTCGACGTACGCATCCACCATGCCGGCTTAGCCGGGGGAATTCGTTTTCAGACCGATTTTGTGCCTTCCGAGTGCCCCATCTGGATGAACGGGTTCACTTTTTCCATCGAACCGTATCAGCGGCTGTCGCTCGCGGTCGGGGACCGGCGCGAGTGGCAGTTGACTTACGATTTCGGTCACTCCCAGGCGACCGCCTGACCCGTCTCCAACATCACGCCCGCTTGGCCGTGGCGGTATTCCCAAACGGGTCCCAACGCGATCGAGAGCTCCCCCGCGTGCAGCCGCAGCATGGCGCGATCGCCCAACGCGATGACCCGTTCGGTCGGATTCCACCGCAGGTAGTTGCCGATCTTCCAGGCGCGACTGCCGAAGTCGGATTCAGCTTCCGGGAGCGGATGATGCGGATTGATCACCACCGGAATCACGGCCAAGGAACGGCGGGTGGGCACATCGGTGACCGGGAAGTCATTGGTCGTGCCGATCACCGTGCCGAGGACATTCGCGCCCGCACTGCTGCCGGCGACCGGCGCGCCTTCCAAAATACGCTGGCGCAGAATGCCGAGTTGCCCGGTTTCGTAGAGCACCCGCAAAAACATAAACGTGTCGCCTCCACCCAGGAAAATCGCGTCGGCCTCGGCCAAGCGACGGTTCGCCTCCTCCGTATCGAAACGGTGCAGCGAAAACGCTTCCTGCCCCCCAAGGTGCTGAAACGCCTGCTGCAAGCGGCGTTCCATCCTGTCCCGGTCCGCGGGATGGGATGGGTGCAGCACCAGTGCCACGGTGGTGGTGCCGGCATAGTGCTCGCGCATGGCGGGCAACGTTGCATCGGCGAAATGATTGCCGTTCATCATCGAACCCCCGACGGCGAGCAACGAGACTTGAGGTGAGGTCATCCAATCGGTCGCCTGCGCCGGAACCACCAGCAAGCCGACGACCACTGCCAGGAGTAAGCACTGTTTTTTCATTTGGAGGGGAATACGGGTTAAAATTTCCACAGTCCGGAGCCCTTAAGCCGCTCTTCGAGCTTCGCGGCCTTGAGCAGCTGCTCGACTTGGTCTGGCGGCACCAAGCCGGAGGGCAGGTCCGGCGCATTGGCCAGCTCCACCACCAGCGAAGCCACCACGCCCGCCGAGTCCTTGATCAGTTCAGGAGTGAGCTTGTCAAAAGTATCCGCAAAGTCGTGGTAGTAGCGTACCGACTCCTGACGGATGGGCGCATAGAAGGTGATGACCCGCACCCCGTTGACTTGATAGGGCGTGTGGTCGCTGGCCATCCAGGGTTGGTTGGTGACTCCCTGTTCCAACCGACCCTCTCCCCGCGATTCGTTCCACCAATCCAGCAGGGTGACCAAATCGTCATGCCCCATTGCATTCACGCCGATCGGGACGCCCACCATGTCGAGATTGACCATGACTGCCGGGGGGCGCTTCGCATCCGCACCTTCATCCACCGCGTAGCGCGACCCCCAGAGGCCCTGCTCCTCGCCGTTATACCAGACGAGTTCCACAGTGCGGTCCAAATCCGCATCCCGCAGCACCCGCGCGAGGGCCAGCAACTGGGCGACGCCCAAACCGTTGTCGATCGCCCCCTGCCCGTTTTCCCAACTGTCAAAGTGCCCGCCCACCAGCACGGTCTCATCCGATTTGCCGGGGATCCGCACCCGCAGGTTGTCGACCTGTACGGGTTGGTTGAAAGACCGGGTTTGGTAACCCCATCGACCGCTCGCCGCGCAATCAACTGACGTATCCAAAAAGCCTTCCTCCTGAGTGATGGAAAAGATCGGCAGTGGCAGCGGCTCCCCATGAAAGCCCCCCGTGCGGGCCAACAGTTGGCCACCGTCCACCCGGTTGATGAACATCAGCCCCGCCATGCCGTGCTCGAAGGCGCGCTGGCCCACGTCCCCCGCCCGTCCCCGGGAGCTCGGCCCAAACAACCCAATCGCCCCGGCGGGAATCTCCTGTTCAAAATCTTCCGGAGCCCCGGCGCCCAGATCGACCACGGGGCCGCTCAATGGTCCGGTCGGGTCCAGGTAACTCAAACCCAGCGCCCGCATCTCCCGATGCACCGGCGCCAACATGGTCAACGTGTCCTCCTGCCGCACCCAACCCGGCATGGGAAAGGTCTCGCGGGTCGGCTCCAGCCCGAGTGCCCGCAGCTCCGCTTCCAGATCGGCCATGGCCGCCACGTTGGCCGCTGAACCGGACAACCGCCCACCGTGATCGTCACAGAGGTGCTCCAGAAATTTGACGGTCGCATCATCGGCCTTCACGCGAGCTTCCGCTTCGGCCGGGGTTAGGGCCGCAGCGGGGGAGATCAGGACAGCGAGGGTGAGCAGCACTCCGAGGAGGCCGGACAGTGGGTTTTTTTTGATCGGTTTCATGATTCGTAGTCGCGCAGCCAAATGCGCATTTCACCTTCGCCGCGATTGCCCCACCAAGCGTAGGGGATCGCTCGCAAGGGCACGGTCTCGAGCGTCGGCGCGAGATCAGATTGATAAAGGGTTTTCGGGTCGGTCTCTCGCACGGCTTCGCCCGTGAGCACGGTCACCCCACCCCAGGCCTCCCCGTCCCAGCGGGCGTGTAGCGGCGCCTCCCGCCGCAGTCCGAGACTGCTCAGCCCCGGACCGTGGTCCTGCTCCTCGACCGCATAAACCACCGGCCCGCGCATCAACGCGACCCGGCCCGCTGCCGAGGTCACGCGGGGATGCGCCCGCACCCGCCGAACGGGTAAGGGCAACTCCGCCGTCAGCCGATCCCCCGGCTGCCAGCGCCGCGTCAACCGTAGGTAACCGTGCGTCGGCACCACGGTCACGGGCGCGTCGTTCAAAGCCCAGGCGGCATCGGCCGACCGGAAGGCCAGCTCCGCCTCGCCCGCCGGCGCGGCCACCACGCGAATTTCAACCTGCTCGGACCAAGGGTAGGCAGCCTGCATTTCAATTCGCCAGTCACCGTGCTCAACGCGCAGCGGGGTAAAGAGGTGCAAGGCCAGCCCCGCGGGCGTCCGGCTCACCGCGTAGTGGCCCAACGAGGACAGCAGGCGGGCCACATTGGGAGGGCAACAGGCGCAACCGAACCAGGGCACCCGCTGGGTCTTGACCATCTTGCAGTCGTAGCGTCGTCGGGTCTCCCCGGGATTCACCGCCAACGGGTTGACGTAGAAATAGTGGCAGGCGTCCTGCGACAGTCCGGCGAGCACGTTGTTATACAGCGCCCGTTCCATGACCTCCGTGTATCCGGCATCCAACGACAAATCCAGCAGCCGCCGCGCCCACATCATCAGCCCGATGGCCGCGCAGGTTTCCGCGTAACTGCGATCGTCGGGCAAATCGTAGGGCGCGGAAAAATTCTCCCCGCCCGGTCCATCCGCCCCGATGCCACCAATGATGTAAAGGTGCTTGGCCACCGTCTCCCGCCACAGGCGTTCGCCGCTCTCCCGGAGATCGGTGGCCCCGGTCTCCCGGGCCAGATCGGCCATCGCCGCATAAAGATAGACCGCCCGCACGGCGTGGCCTCGGGGCTCGGTCTGCTCCGTCACCGGCACATGGGCCTGCCAGTAGGCTTGTCCATCGAAGTAGGCCCAAACCGGCGGAACCGTTTCTTGCCGGCGTTGGGCCTCCTCGACAAAAAACTGCGGACTCCGGCCCCGCTCGCGCACAAAAAACTCCGCCAGATCCTGATACTTTTGGTCCCCGGTGGCCCGCGCCAGTTTGACGAGGGCCAACTCCAGTTCCGGGTGCCCCGGATAAGCCCGGATTTGACCGGGACCCGGACCAAAAGTGCGGTCGATCAAATCCGCGAGCTTGGTCGCCACCGCCAGCAAACGCGGAGATCCCGTGACCTCGCCGTGGGCCACCGCTGCTTCGATGAAATGACCAAAGCAGTAGAGTTCGTGCAGGTCGCGCAGGTTGTCCCAGCGCTCGGCTTCCGGTTTCAGCTGCGTGTAGGTGTGCAGGTAGCCATCTGCTTCCTGTGCGCGTTCATAGAGATCCACCAGCTCGTCCATCGCCGCCGCCAAGGTGGGATCCGGCGCGAAGCTCGCCCGGTAACAGGCCGCCTCCAGCCACTTGGCGACATCGGAGTCCTGGAAGCAAAGTCCATCGAATGCACCCTCCTCATCACCCGCGGCAATCCGCAAATTGCGCACCGCATGGCTCGGCGGCGCCCCCGGGATGCGATCATTCAGGGCGTCCCATTGCCGCAACAGGGTCACGGTGCCCACCCGTTCGATGCGCTCCCCCAACAGTCCGCCGGTGAAGCGGACCGCGGCAAGCGGCAAGGCGGTCGGAGTTGGCATGATGAAAAGGACCGAGGACGTTGTTCAGGGCAATACGACGTCCGTGATGGACAGGGTGTTGTAGTCGAGCACCCGGCCGAGTTGGCCGTGAGTGATGGTCAGCACCCGGCTGTGCAACTCGCTGTTCAGGTGCGGACCGGAGAAGAGCTGCCAACCCTCGTAATCGATCGGTGTCCCTTCCACCCGCGGCGTTTCGCCGTAGGTCATCGAGAGCTCCTTGCCACGCAGCGAAGTGAAATGAACGGTGGGCACCGGCTCCAAGGCATACGACAGCGGCAGCGCGAGGATCGCTGCCTGGAATGCGGCCATGCTGCTGAATTCGCTCCCGTCCGCCGCCTGCAGGATCGTGCCGTTCTTCACGTGCGGGCTGACCAAGACGCGCCCACCCGTCTCTTCGGTGATGTTCGGGTCACGACTGTTCGGGTAGCGGATATGCGGCTCCCACGTGAAGGCGGCCAGCGGACGATAGGCCAGGTAAGTCGTTCCGCCCCGGGCGAAGATCCAACCGGACGCATGCTCTTCCACGTCGGTGAGGTCTTTCGAGAAGAACCCATTCACCTGCGGAAAATCATCCGCCGGGTTGATGTCGTAGAGGGCGATCACGGTGTCGAGGTCCTGCATGACCTGTTCATACGGCGAACAGCCCAGGAGCTTGTTGGCGGAGTTGTAGGACGGCTTGCCCTCGTAGGTCACGCCCGGCGGCATGGGTTCGGGGAACGTGCAGAAGAACATCTGCTGCACCCGACCGGAGGAATGAGGGTGCAAGGAGAACATCGTGTTGTGCACGCCGCGGGGATCGTCGACGCTCCAGGTGACGTCCCAGACGTGCGACTGGATGGGGTCACTGATGCCGCCCTGATGGGACCCAACCGCGTAGTTGTCGCGCAGATACTGGGTCTTGTAGATCGGCCGCATGTGCTCGTCGCTGTAGCGCCAGATGCGGCGCGAGCGCGCGCGATCGTGCTGCAGGATGTCCTGCTTCCGGTCGGTCGCGATGCGGTAGATCACCTCGGGAACCTGATAGTGTTCGGCCAGCACGGCAAAGTAGTTGCCCCAGCCCCAGCCGTGAAAGCGTTCACCCGCCGGCACGTTGCCGAACAACTGCCAGGAAAAATAGGTCGCGAGCGCATTCCAGCGCTCGGTCACCGAGGTGTCGTCGGTGCGCGAGTTGGGGCCGCGCAAAACCCCGTCCAGGGTCACGGTGGCGAGCTCCGCAAACAGCCAATCGAGCACGATGCTCGCTCGCTGCCGCATGGCCGGATCCGCCGCCCAGACTTTCAGCATGAGGAGCGGAATGGCGTATTCACCAATGTAGTGGGTCGCGTTGTATTCGCCCTGCCCGATCGTGGTCGTGAGGTTCATCCAATCGAGCAACCAGTCGCGACCTTCCACGAAGTTTTCCTCCGAGCTGAGGCCGTTCCACCACTCGGTGCCCGGCTCGTCCGGATACATCTGCGCCATCAGATACAT
The DNA here is from genome assembly GCA_018402455.1 of Opitutaceae bacterium. Classification (GTDB taxonomy): domain Bacteria; phylum Verrucomicrobiota; class Verrucomicrobiia; order Opitutales; family Opitutaceae; genus Actomonas. Next base: position 5,815 of record JAGYIG010000058.1, on the reverse strand, counting down.
CGCGGTGTGATACATCACCCAGTGGTTTTCGGTATCGCCCCGCAGTTGGCGGGTCGTGCGCCAGGCGTCGCGAACGGCCTGCCGGGCCTCGACCGACAATTTATCGCGACCGGCGTAGGCCACCATGGTGACCGGAAACATCCAGAAGGGCCCGGTGCCGGGCTTTTCCATCAGCTCGATCACCCGCCGGTTGCACGCCTCGATTTCCTCGCCGCGGGTCAACAACATCGCGATGGCGGAATTGTCCATGGTGGCGAAATCGTTCTCCGCATAAAGTCCGAGGCGCCAATCCTGTTTCTGCTTGTTGCGGTCGAGATAGTCCGCCCGCCGTTGGTCGAGGGACTCCACCGGTTCCCGCGAGAACGGTTGCTCAAAGGCGGGTTGCGCGCCCAGCGGCAGCGCGAGGGAGAGGACCAAAGCCCAAGGGGCCAGGGATGAAACACAGCGAGGTAAAGGGGTCTTCATCGGAAATCAGTGTTGCAAGCGGGGAATGGAGTGGAAGGCATTGACGAGGGAGCCCTCGAGGGCATCGGGTGCCCAACTGCGGCCGAAGTCGTCGGAATAGTAGAGGGTTTCCTGAAAAATGCTGGCGTAGAGCCGGCCGGAGTTGGGGTCGATTCCCACGCGCCAGGCCCGGGGGTCGGCCGGCAAGCCCGCGTTGCGTTCGATCCAGGTCTCGCCGCCGTCCTCACTGGTCCACACCCCGTAGACCCAACTGGCAATCGCCAACCGCGCCGGGTTGGTGGGATCAAAGGTGACGTTGTAAATGGCTTCTTCGTCGGGCAGGCCCGCCAGTTGCGACCAGGTGGCTCCGCCATCCGTCGAGTGCCAAGCCCCATGGGTATCGGTGACCGCCACCCAACGCTGGTCATCATGCGGCGATTGCTCGATGTCATTGACTTGAGTTTCGGTGGGCAGGACCTGACGCCAGACCCCGCCGGCGTTCTCGGTCAGGAACACGCCCTTTTCGCAGCCCGCCAGCACCCGTCCGCCGGTGCTGCGGTCCACCGCCAAGGTTTGCGTAAATTTGCCTCGATCGGGCAGCCCGTTTTCCCGGCGCGCCCAAGTCTGGCCGCGGTCGGGTGATACCGCGATCCCATCGGGCAGCGCCAGATACACGGTATCCGGAGCGTGAGGGTCCACCGCTACATCACGCCCTTCCGTCATGTCCCAGCTGTTGGTCATTTTCCACGAATCCCCGCCATCGTAACTCACCCAGATCCCGTTGAGGGACGTGGTGTAGATGACGTCGTGATCCCGGGGATCAAACGCCACCGCCGAAAGGGTGGTGTCATTGTAGCCGAAATGCCGCCACTCGGCCGAGGCCGGATCCCGTTGGAACAAGCCATTGGTGGTGACGATGGTGGAACCGATGACGTAGTTGCGGTTGACGTTGGCACAGATGAAAAAGTCGTAGGCCGTCTCGGCCAGCAGGCTCGACGCGAGCGTCAAACTCATCAGACCCGTCATAATCGGCCTATAGAGGGATATGGAGTTGCGGGAATTAAAGGAGCACATTGGGTGAGAGGATGAAATGCTTAAGGGTAACTTTGGGACTGTGGTTGGGGGGATGGATGGCGGCAGGGGCGACCGCGGGGACGCCGGAGACCCGCCTGGCGGAATTGGAACTCACCCTGCCGCCGGCGGCGTCGCCGGTGGCCAACTACGTGCCCGCGGTGCGGGCGGGCAATCTGGTCTTTCTCGCCGGCCACATCCCCCGCGATGCCGCGGGCGAACTGATGACGGGCAAGGTCGGCACCACCGTCTCGCTGGCCCAAGGCCAAGCCGCCGCCCGGCAGACCGCCCTGGCCTTGCTGGCCACCCTGCGGCAGGAACTGGGCTCGCTGGACCGGGTCAAGCGCATCGTGCGGGTTGAGGGCTTCGTGAACTGTCCCGATGACTTCACCCAACAGTCCGCCGTGATCAACGGCTGTTCGGACCTGCTCATCGAAATCTTTGGCGATGCCGGGCGTCATGCGCGCATGGCGATCGGCGCCGGCTCCCTGCCCCTCGACGTTTCCGTCGAGATCGCCATGATCGTGGCAGTCGAGTGAATCGGCCCAACGCATCGGTCTAAGCGTTTTTAATTTCCACCGCGATGGCCTCGATCAGGCGATCGACGTCGTCGGCCGTGTTAAACACGTGGCAGGAGATGCGCACCGCATCGAGCCCGCGCTCGGAGACGGGACGGCAACGCATGTTGTGATTTTGGCGTAACCCCCGGAACAGCTCCCCATAGGGCATGCGGGGCGTCCGAAGGCAGAGCATGGAGCTGCCGAGTTCGGGATTCCGGGGCGAAAGGATTTCGAGGTCCGGCACGTCAGCCAGCCCGGCCCGCAACCGGGCGACGAGCTGGCGACCATGCTGCGCGATGCGCTCGCGGCCCATCTTTTCCTGCCAAGCCATCGCTTCGGCCAGGCCGAAAATTCGTGCTGTATCTCGGGTGCCGTATTCGTAGCGCATGGCCCCCGGGTAGTAATCAATCGGTCCCGGCAGGGTCTCGAGTTCACCCGAGTAGGCGCCGGCCATGACCGACTTCAGGTCTTCCTGCCGGTCGCGCTTGACCAGCAAGACTCCCGTCTCACGGGGCGCGCCCACCCACTTGTGACCGCTGGTCGCATAGGAGTCGCAACCCATCGCCGCAAAATCCACCGGGATCATGCCCGCGGATTGAGCCCCGTCGACGTGGAACCACAGGCCCTGACGCCGACAGAAGGCGGCAATTTCCGTCACCGGCAGGTGGATCCCCGTCGGCGCGGTGATATGGGAAACCTGGATCACCCGGGTGCGCGGCGTCACCAATGAGCGGATACGTTCGACGTTGCCGGCCACCGATTCGGGGTCGGGTTCGAACAACCGCACCGCCACTCCGCGACGCTCCGCCTGCAACATCCAGGGAAAGGAACCGCCGGGGTGCGCGTGGGATTCAAAAATCACCTCGTCACCGGGCTGCAACGCCAGCCCTCCGGCCACGATGCCGTTGGCCTCGGTGGCGTTGCGCACGAAGGCCACCTCCGCCGCGTCGGCGTTGAAATAGGCCCCCACCCGCTCCCGCACGGGCTCCAACCGTTCGTGCCCCGTTTCGACGAAGGCTTCCAGCTCCGCCGCGAGGGCGTCCGTCGCGGCCCGAACCGCCCGCAGGCTGGGGCCCAGTCCCCCCGAATTGAAATACCGGTAACCGGGCTTGAGGTCGAAACCCGCTTTGACCGCCTCCCAATCGAGGCCCGCCGTCCCGGCCTCTCCCAGCGGCAACGGCAGGGTCTCCGCCCACAACGGCCGGGTGCCCACCCCCAGTGCCCCGAGTCCCAGGCTTTGGAGAAAAGTTTTTCGTTTCATGTTCAAGCTCTGGAGAAAGTGAGGCGGTGATTAAGTTCCACGGTGGCCCCCGCCGGGATCAGCCACGGCGCCACCCCATGCGGGGGAAACGCCACCAGCGGATTTTCCCGCCGCAAAAACCACGGGATGGCGCGATCGGGTGACTCGAATCGCAAGGTGGTGCGCCGCAGGCTGCCGTCCACCTGCGCATGCCACTCCACCCAATGGGCCGGTCGACCGTGCACGTCCTCGACCGCAGTGGCCCCATCCTCTCCGCGAACTTGAATCTGATCATCGCCATGCTCATCCAGCAGCCCGCGGGCGCCGCGAAACTGTAGTCCAGTATAGTGCGAGCCCGCCAATCCGCCCAAGCTGTGGTAGTGGTGACACGTCAGATCGGTCTCACCGGGATTGTGCAGTCGGCTCTGCCATTCTAGCGACCAACCCTCCGCGATCAACCGGGTCGTCATCGTCCGCGTTTCCTGCAACATGGCCTCCGGGGCCGCGGCGGAGCGGTGCCAGCTGAGTCGTTCCACCAACCTCTCCGGCGTGCGCTCCACCCAGTCCACGTGGCGCTGGATTCCCTGATCCTGCCGCCATTGATAACTGTCCTCCGCCCGGTGCGACGGTCCCCCCCAGAAATTAACGCCATTGACCGAGGTCAGGGTGAAACTGAGTCCGTGGTGCCAGCGGTGGTCGTTCGGCCGCCAATTGGTCAGAATGTCACCATCGATTGAATACACCGGATGGGCGTAGGGCCGGGGCGATTCATCCGCCGGGGTATCCGGCGCATAGACGTAGCGCCACAGGACCGCTCCATTGGTCAATCCCACCCGGAGGGCGCCGGGCGCGGATTCGAGAAATTTGAGGGCAGGGGTCATGAGGTTGCAACCGCGGGTTGAGACTGCCACCGCCCGCCCAGGTATCGATGGGTGGACTGGTCAGGCAGAATGATCTGGGTCGGGGTATCAGCCGGCGTGTCGACCGACAACTGGAATTTGCCCTGATCGTGGCGCCACGCGACCTCGACGAAGCCCCGCGGGGTGCAGATCCGGCCGGAGGCATGGGTCAATCGACCGGGCCGGGGTTGAATCCGGATCGTCGCAAATCCCGGCGACGTGGGTTGTACCCCCAAGGTGTGTTGGAGGAATTCCAGCACCGGGTGGGCACTCCAGGCGTGGCACAGGGACCGCCAGTAGCTGTTTTCTTCCACGAAGGTATCGAGCCCCAAATCAATCGACTCGTGCCAAGGTCCGAGCTGATCGGCCATTTGGTCATAAGTGCCCATGATCCGCATCGCCTTAAACGCCGTGTGCCACGCAAAAAATGAACCCGGCGCCAGCTGGGGGTCATGCGGGAACCGAGCCTGCATGCGTTCGCAAGCCGCCGCGTCGGCCGCGCCGCAGGCCACCGCCCAGGCATTGCCGTATTGGCTGAGCTCCGGCCCTCCGGGACGATCGAAATACAGGCCCTCGGCCTCCGACCAGAACGCCTCGTGCAACTGTCGCCGGGTGGCGGCCGCCTCCGCCCGCAGCTCATCCGCGCGGTCGATTTGACCCAGCCAAGTGCACATCTCCGCCACCTCGTCCAAGGCCTGAATCCACTGGGCTGAGATGATGCAGGTGGGGCCGGTGTCCGCCCCGGGCACCACGCCACGAGGCCACCACGGACACCAGTCGGTTATATTCCAATACGGCAACTTGGCCGGCAATCCGCGTTCATCCCGGTGGCGGCGGAACCAATCCAGCACCGCCAGGGTGCCCGGGAGCACTTCCCGCACCGTGGCCAAGTCTCCGCTGCACAATCCAAAGTCGCGCACGGTGGTGATCCAATGCAGGGACCACGACGGGATCACCTGCCGTAGGCGGGAGGGAAACCGACTTTGAGTCAGCCCATCCGGGCCCCGGGACCAATCGAACTGCAACACCGCCTGCCGACTCAGTCGATAATCCCCCGAGGTCAACATGCCCAGATGCGAGGTGATCATCGTGTCCCCGGCATACTGCATCTGCTCGTAGTGGGGACAGTCCTCGAAGGTCTCGTGCGAACAAAGCTGCATGGTGCGCACCCCCACTTGGAAAACCCGTTCCAACGTCGGGTCACTGCACGTAAACCGAGCCTTCAGTTCATAAGGATAGGCGGAATACCGGTAGCGGATCGAGGCGAGGGTGACGGGCTCGTCCCCCACCTCGATGGTCACCCCCACATAGCGGAAAGCCCGCCAGTGCAAGGGCTCGAAAAAGGCATCGCCTCCGGCCGGCTGCCACGTGTCGGACCAACCGCTGATGACGCCCCGCCGATCAAACGTCCAACCCGTGCCTTCATCCGCAAAGTGGGAAGCTAGATTTTGCAGTGGCTGCTGTTGCCCCAGCAGGACGGCGTCCGGAGTGCCCCAGGGTAGTCGCAACGCTTCCGCATAGGTCAGCCTGAGCCGGGCGCCCTGGCCGCCTTGCACCGCAATCATCGGATAACCCGAAGTAAGTTCCCCGGCATCGAGCAG
>JAGYIG010000057.1 GCA_018402455.1 Opitutaceae bacterium | reverse complement strand
CTTGATGGCCTGGCCCGAAGACATCGCCAAGTATGAGGGGGCCTATGACCGGGGCTATGAAGCCGTGCGTGAAGCGCGTTTCGAGAAGCAACGCCAGCTGGGAATTTTCGGGGACCAGTACGCTCTGCCCAAAGCGTCCCACCGGGACTGGGAACCCCTCTCGGATTTCGAGAAGTCCGAGGAAATCCGCCGGATGGAGGTTTACGCGGCGATGATCGACCGGATGGACCAGAACATCGGGAGGGTGCTCAGCCGACTGGAGGACATGGGGGTGAGGGAGAACACCCTGATCCTCTTTGCCTCCGACAACGGAGCTTCGGCTGAAGTGGTGGAAATCAACCCGGCTGGAACCATTGGCTCCATTGATCGATGGACCTCTCTGGGGCGAGATTGGGCCAACGTGTCGAACACGCCGCTCCGGTTTTTCAAGAACGACAGTTATGAAGGCGGCATTCGGACTCCGCTCGTCGCCCATTGGCCGAAAGGAATCGGGACGGCCATGCGAATGACCGACACTCCGGTCCACTTCATTGATTTTATGGCGACGTTTGTGGACCTCGCCGACGCGCCTTATCCGGACACCTTCAAGGGTGATGCCCTGACGCCGCTCCAAGGCCGCAGCCTGGTCCCGGTTTTCCGCGGCGCCTCCCAGCTTAGCCAGCGGCCCCTGTACTGGGAATGGAGTGAGGGCAAAGCCATCCGGCTGGGCGATTGGAAGTTGGTTTCGGATGGCGAGAGTTGGGAACTGTACAATCTCGGGGACGACCCGGTAGAAGCTTACAATCTCGCCGAGCAGGAGCAGGAGATCTCCGCTGCTCTGTCGACGCTGCACGACTTGTGGAGCAACAGCATCAACCCATGAGCAACATGAGCCTATTCGTTCGACCCGCCGGGAAGGTCTTTTCCTGGAAGCGGGCTGCCGTGGCTTGGTATTTCGGATTTCTCCTCGCGGCGATGCCGTTCAGCCAGGTCTTGGCTTCACCGGACATGGGGGGTACCACCCGGAATTCCGCGCCCGGCGACCGACCGCCGAACATTATCCTCATCATGGCGGACGACTTGGGTATCCGCTCCTTCGAGCAGCAGGACACCCCGCAGCTGGACCGCATGGCGCGAGAAGGGGTGAGTTTTGATTTCGCGCATTCGACCCCGCTCTGCACGCCCTCCCGGGTTCAGATCATGACCGGTCAGTACAGCTTCCGGAACTACACGGGATTTGGGCAGCTCCGACCCGGCGAGACCACCTTTGCGCACGTGCTCAAGGCCGCCGGCTACCGTACTACGATCGTGGGGAAATGGCAGCTAGGCGGCAACGCCTACGCCCCCTACGGGTTCGGGTTCGATGATTACTGTCTCTGGCAGTTGACCTTCGGCGGCTACCATGAGCGCTACCACAACCCCCGGATCATCCGCAACGGCGAGGTGGTTAAGTATTCAAATGGGGAATACGGCCCGCGGTTGTTCACGGATCACCTGCTCGAATTTGTCGCGGAAAACCGCGACCGGCCCTTTTTCGCCTACTTCCCCATGGCGCTGCCGCACCGACCAATCACGCCCACGCCGGACACCCCAGGCTACCTGGAGCGGGTGGGGTCATCCAACCAGGAGGTCGGATCCTCCCCGGAATTTTTTGACGATCAGGTGCGTTACATGGACCGGCTGGTGGGGGAAATTCTGGACCGGCTGCGGGAGTTGGGTCTGGCGGAAAACACCTTGGTGCTTTTCACCACGGACAACGGCACCGGCGATGAGATCAGCGTCGACTTGGCGGGCCGAAAAGTGCCCGGGCAGAAGGGCCTGACCAACCTGCTCGGCACGCACGTGCCGCTCATTGCCTGGTGGCCGGGCACCGTCCCGCCCGGTGAACGCAGCGAGCGAATGGTCGATTTCACGGACGTGCTGCCCACGCTGGCGGAGGCGGCGGGAGCGAAGCTGCCGCCGGATCTGCCGGTGGACGGGGTGAGTTTTTATCGCCAGCTCCTCGGCCAAGCCGGTCCGGAGCGCGATTGGGTGTTCTGTCATTACGACCCGGGCAAAGCGCACCTGCCCTTGGCCCGCTTTGTGTTCAACCGCGAGTGGAAAATTTACGAGGATGGGCGGGTCTTCCACCTCGCCGAGGATCCGTTGGAGGAACACCCGCGGGACGTCGCCGCGGTTCCGGCCGCCGCCCGGTCGATCCTCACCGATTTTGAATCGGTGCTCCAGCGCATGCGTTGATAGCCGAATCTGATTTTTTCGCAGCCCCCTGCGGGGCCTGCTCTCCGCTCGTATGCGGAGAGTGTCCCGCCGCCAATATCGGAGTTTCTCATGACCCTTAAATCCCCCATTGCCCTCTCCCTCGCCCTCGCCGTAGCCGTCGGTCTGTCCCTCAATTTGACGGCCACGGCCGACCCTTCTCGGGAAGCTGAAATCAGCCTGAAAGAGCGGGTCCTTCAGCCCCGGTTCCGGGATTTGCCGACCCCGCGTGAAGGGGAGGTTCTGAAAGAAAATCCCCCAGTTTTTCTCTGGCCGCTGTCAGGCAAGATCGGCAAAGGGCGGAATCCGCGCTATGACTTTCGGCTCTCGCAGGATCCGAGTTTCCCGACGGAGTCGACCCTGCTCGATTCCGGCAAACGGTATGCGGTTCACAACCCGCATTCGCGGTTGGATGGGGGGATCTGGTACTGGCAGTACAAGACCAGCGAACAGGACCAGTGGTCGGACACCCAGTCCTTTCAAATATCCGAGAAAACCAGCGTCCACGAAACCCTTACCGCAGCGGAATTGCTCGCCCGAATTCCGGAAACCCATCCCCGGATCCTCGTCGTGGATGAATCCGTGGAGGCCTTTCGCGGTCGGGTGGCGGGTAGCGATGATGCCCGGATCCTGCTCGAAAAGGCAGAGGCCGCCCTTGTTCGGCCGAAGCCTCAGGTGAAGGACTTCGAGCCCGACTACAGCATGGCGCGGACGGCGCTGGAACGGGAGAAGATCGAAGCGAGGGCCGCCAAGCATCTCACCTCGTCTGCGGCCATGTCGGTCGAGTTGTTTTGCCACGCATATCTGCTAAGCGGCGACGAGCGTTTCGCCCGGGCGGCAATCGCCTACGCCAACCTGATTGCCCGTTGGGATCCCAACGGTTTCTCCATGCTCAACAATTTCGGGGACAGTCGCTGCATGCTGGCCATGGCGCAGGTCCTCGATGCCTGCAGTGATTTAATCACGGAGGAAGAGCGGCTCGCCTACTTGAAAAGCATCACCGTCCGGGGCAACCGCTTTTTCGACATCTGGACCAACATGCTCGAAGCGAAAGTATTCTCCGGTCACGTATGGCAGCATATTTTGGAGCAGCTGATGCAGACCTCTTTTATTACCCATGGCGTTATCCCCGAGGCCGACGACTGGCTGGAGTTCTGCTATGAGGTCTGGCTGGCGCGGGCGCCGGTTCTCGGCCCGCGGGATGGCGGATGGTTGGAAGGCACCACCTACATCAAGCTCAACGGGCTGACGCTGTTGAATGTTCCCCTGATGCTGAATCATTTCACGGGCGGGGATTTCCTCCGCTCGGAGTTTTATCAGAACAACCCCTTCTGGATGATTTATTCGCTGCCCGCCAGATCCTACAGCCAAGGGTTTGCCAACGGTACCGACACTCAGGTCGGTCAATATATCGAAACCCTCGGATATGTCGATGCGCTGGCGCGGCTGACCCAGAATCCCTACGCGTCATGGTATTTGGACTACCAATTGGCCGACACCGGCAAAACCCTCGCCGACGATGACGAATTTCGTTGGTTCCGCCTCAAGTGGGAGCTGCCGGAGCGGCCCCCGGCGGTGGAGCGGTTTGATTTGCCGCTGGCCCGGCGTTTCCCGGACACCGGGACCGTCAACATGCACACCAACATCGTTGAACCGGAGAAGAACCTGATGGTCAGCATGCGTTCCAGTCCGTTTGGTTCCACGAGCCATGCCCATGCGGACCAGAACACCTTCAATGTTCAATATGGAGGAGAGCGGGTCTACCTGACTTCCGGGTACCGGCCGTCGATGGGGGTTCCCCATTATACGGACTGGTTCAAGGCGACGATCGGACACAACTCTGTGCTGATCGACGGCAAAGGCCAACCCATCGGGGTCGGGGAATCCTATGGCTGGTTGCCACGCTTTCTGGATGGGGAGCAGATCAGCTACAGCCTGGGCGATGCCTCCATGGCCTATGACAACGTGATGGAGAGTCCCCAAGTGGCCGGGCTGACCCGATTTCGCCGGCATCTGGTATTCCTTCGTCCGGATATAATTGTCATTTACGACGAGTTGGCGGCCGACCACGAGGCGGACTGGAGCTGGCTGTTGCACAGCGCTATGCCGATCGCGATTGATGCCGAAAGTGTCTCCCTAGAGTGTATCACGGGCAACGCTCACAGCCAGGTGAAGTTCTTTGGATCTTCAGAACTCGGGATCGAGTTGAGCACGGAATTCGATCCCAAGCCACCGGCCAATTTCCTCAAAAAACGGGACGACGAAGGCAATTTACTCGATTTCGCGGACCAGTGGCATGTCACCGTCAGGGCGAGGGCGGAGACGATGCGTTACCTGGCCGTCATCCAAGTCCTGCCCAAGGCAGGGTTCTCCGGCTACCACGAAGTGAAGGAAGTGAGCACAGGTCACCTCACGGTGGGGGACTGGAGTATTCAAGCCGGTCTGCAGGCCGACGCTCCGCCCTGGTTTGAGATTACCAACGGTGCCTCAAACCACGGCCTCATGTATAATCGGTCGTCCCTGCAAATGGACGGTCAGGCCTTCGAGCCAAGACATAGCGGGAGCACGCTGCTGGTGGAACCGGTGAACGGGGAGCTCACCGCGACGGAGGCGATCGACGAGTTGCCGACCTGGGTACAGTGACCCGGATTGGATTTTGATCAGATGAGGGTTCAAGGTGTCTGACTGCTTTGTTCACTGGGTTGAAGCAGTCGGTCGAGATAGGGCAGGTAGGCGGGATCTTCCGCCCAGAAGCGACGCCCGGGGTCCCCGCCGCCGACCTCACCCTCGGGATAGTCCAAACCTTGGCGACTCCGTGCGATAGAATCTGCCAGCTCCGTCGCGAGCTGCTTCATCCGCGCCGCAACCTCGGGCTCGGTTCCGCTGAGATTGCGCGTCTCTCTTGGATCCTCCAGCAAGTTGTAGAGCTCGAAAGACGCGTGCTCGCGGTCATAGATTACTTTCCAGTCGTGGTCGATCACCCCGGTCTTGTCGCCAAACTCAAACGGTAGCGGTGTGGTGCGCCGGGTCACTTCGTTGCGAAAGAGCGGGGCCAGGCTGAGACCGTCGATCACTGGGCTCATGCTCTCTCGCGGTAGGTCCAACAGATTCGCGAGGGTGGGGAAAATGTCGATGACCCCAGCTGGAAAGTCCGTAATGCGCGCCGGGATGCCCGCAGGCCATTCGATGACCCCAGGGACGCGAATCCCGCCTTCATAGACCGATCCCTTGTAGCCCCGCAGTCCGCCTACGGCATCAACGCCGATTCGCCGCGGGGACAAACCGCCATTGTCGCCATTGAACCAGACCAACGTGTCTTCGGCAATTCCCAGCTCGCTCAGCCCCTTGCGCAGGGTTCCGATACTCCGGTCCATCGCCACCAACTCTCCGTGATGCTCTTGGCCCTCGCGGTCGAGTTCGCTGAATGGCGCCCGATCCTCCTCGCTCGCCACAAAGGGGCTGTGCGGGGAGCCGTACCAAATGACGGTGAAAGAGCGTTTGCCGGCCTGGTGTTGGTGCCGAATGAAGCTCAAGGCTTCGGCTACGATGACTTCCGATGAATCCCCGGTGAACTCCTCGAAGGTTCCCCGGCGACTCATGAGCGGATCGACGTCAAAGTAGTTGGTTACGGTAAGCCACTCGTCGAAACCGAAGGTGCCCGGATGATGCGTGTCGCTGGCCAATACCGGCACCCCGGGTCCGCGCAGTCCATTGATATGCCACTTCCCGAAATGTCCGGTCGCAAACCCCGCGGCCTTCATCGCCTCGGGCAGGGTTTTCTCCTGATGCCTCAAGGGATAACCGTGGGCGTAAACCCCCGTCCGATTGTGGGTGCGTCCCGTCAGCACGCTGGCTCGCGTCGGCGAACAGACGGGGGCGGCGTAAAAGCGTTCGAAACGAAGGCCGTTCTCGGCCATCGCGTCCAGATGCGGCGTCTTGAGCAGCGGATGTCCTCCGTAGCCCGTCTGGCCCCATCCTTGGTCGTCCGACATGACCAATACAACGTGGGCCGGTTGCGGCTCTGCACCTGCGAGCGCGGCGACGGAGCTTAGCAGGAGGCCCAGCAGGAGGCCCAGCGGTGGTCCTGGTTGGATATAACGTTTCAATAAAATTGGAGAAATTTGACCCGGTCGATCCCGGGAGGTCGGCCCTTCCCTAATTTAGTCGAGCCGGCCCGGGTCGGTGTCGCCGAGCTCCTCCCGGAGGCCCTGCAGTTCGATTTTTAAGTTTGCAATCACCCTTTTGTATTTGGGGTTTGAATACTGATTTTTACTTTCCCGTGGATCCTCCTGGAGATCATAAAATTCCCAGGTCGGGGGGGTGGGAAGAACCGGGGAGCCGGCCGCCTCCCGGGGCCTACCGTGAAAGAAGATCAACTTGTAGCGATCATTCCGCATACCGTAGTGGCCGGGGCGATTGGTCTGATGGGTCCAGTAGCGGTAATACATGGATGATCGCCAGTCGGCATCTTTCCGGCCCTGCAGGTTGCCGCGAAAACTGCGTCCCTGCAGGGAGTCCGGCGGCGGCAGGCCGGCGTAGTCGAGGAACAAGGAGGCGAAGTCCACGTTGAGGATAAAGTCATCATTCGTCGAGCCGGCGGGAATTTCCCGGGGGTAGCGGATCACGCATGGCATGCGGATGGATTCCTCGTACATGATCCGCTTGTCGAACATGCCGTGCTCGCCCAGGAAATAGCCCTGATCCGAGGTGTAGATGATCACGGTGTTGTCGAGTTGTCCGCTTGCCTCCAGGTGGGCGAGCAGCCGCCCGATGTTCTCATCAATGGCCTGCGTGCTGCGGAGGAAATTTCGAACCAACTCTTGGTAAGCCGCCTCGCGTTGTTGCCGGGGTGTCCGGCCTTCGAGTGGAAACGCGTCCAATTGATACCGCGCGGGATGCCGGTGCATGCGCGCGGCCAGCACGTCGAGGGTTTGGCCCGGAAAGGTGCGGGTGGTGGAATCAGGCCAGGTTTCGTGGAAGGTGGGCGGATAGGGGAAGGTGGTATCCTGGTAGAGGTGCCGGTTTCTTTCCGGGTATCCGAACGGCTCGTGGGAGGCCTTGAAATGGCACATCAGCATGAACGGTTCCTTGTCGGATCGCTGCTCGAGCCAATGCAATGCCTCCGTGGTGATAACATCGGTGGAAAACCCCTCTATCGCCTTCCCGCCCGCGTCCCAGTTGGCGGCGTTGCGCAATACGGGATTATGGTACTCTCCCTGGCCGATCAGGATGTTGTAGTGGTCGAATCCGGAGGGCTTGTTGTGCAGGTGCCACTTTCCCATCAGCGCCGTTTCGTATCCGGCTTCGCGCAGCAAGGTCGCCACGTTTTCCTTGGCCGGATCCAGCCCGTCCTCATTTGAATAGACCCCGTTAAGGTGGCTGTATTGACCGGTCAGGATCGAGGCCCGACTCGGCCCGCAAAGGGCGTTGGTGGAGTAGGCGCGGTTGAGCAGAATACCTTCCCGGGACAGGCGTTGGATATGAGGAGCTTGGACATACGGCTGGAGGATTGAATCGTACACGCCCCAGGACTGCAGGGTATGGTCATCCGCCATGATAAAGAGGATATTGGGCCGCTCCTCGGCGGCGAAAGCGCAAGCGCCGATCCCCAGCAAGGCGCTCGTCCGCAGCCTTCTGCCTGCCCGCTTCCATGAACCGGTTTCCCCCCGCCCCGTCATGATGCGGTCAATGGTTTTGAACATGGAGATTCGTTTCGACTTTGGATTTAGAACACCCGGGAGGGAAAGCCTAGTCTTGATAGGCCGGATTGTACTCCCCGCGTTTCTTGAATCCGGGGTAGTGGCGCATGGTGCCGAAGCGCGGGTAGGATTCGAAAATATCGGGGTTCGCGCCGACGAGACGAGGGTCCGCCTGCTGGATCAGCTGGGCCTTCAGCTCGGCGAACAGCCCGGAAACGATTTGCTGGTAGCGTGGATGCCGCGCGAGATCGTTGAGGCACCAAGGGTCGTTGATGACGTCGAAAAGTTGAAGTTCAGGCCGCTTCGCAAAGGCGAGGGTGAAGAGAAGGGGATGGCGCTCGCGGTTTTCGAAAAGGTATTCCTTGGTGACGGAGAAATCGATGTCGGCGTAGCCCAGGCCGATGGATTTGAAATCGGGCGATTGCCCGCCGCTGGATTGATCGGGAGTGAGGCCCTCGGGGCGGGGGAGTCCGGCGGGCCAGCGTTCGGGCTTCATGTTCCAGATCAGCAGGTGGTCCGAGGTGCGAATGGCGCGGGCGGGGTAGCCGAGGTTGTCCTCCCGGGCGTGGGTATGGCGTTCGCGTCCGGTGAGGGCGTATTCCCGATGGGGCCTGCCTGCGGTCAGAAACGGGAGGAGGCTGCGGCCGGTCGCATCGGGCAGCGGAGGCGCCCCGGCCAATTCGAGGAAGGTGGGCGCAAAGTCGGTGTGACTGACGATGTCCCGGGTTTCGCGCCCGCCGGGAAAATACCGCGGGCCACTGATGGCGAGAGGGACGCGGGTTCCGAAGTCCTGCAGGTTGGCCTTGGCGTAAGGGAACGGCATGCCGTTGTCGGAAGTGACCACGACGATGGTGTTTTCCAGCTCCCCGATGGAGGCGAGGTGGTCCAACATGAGCCCGAGGTGCCGGTCGAACCACTCGATTTCATGGACGTAGTCGAGGAAGTCGGTGCGGGTCTCCGGTGAGTCGGGCAGGAAGGGCGGCAGGTCGGCATCCTCGAGGGATTTGCCGGCGCGCAGACCCGATCCATATTCGTAGGTCAGGTGCGGCTCGCTGGATCCATACCAAAAGAAGAACGGTTGATCACGGTCTCTCTGCTCCAGGAAAGCCGCAAAATTCGCGGCGTAGTCGGTGTTCTTGATTCCGGTGGTGGGGGGATCGAGGGTGAGGTGGTTGTACTCATCGCCGACGGGGTTGCGATCCCAGCCGCCCTGGCGCCAGTTTCCGGGGGACCAAGGTTTGCCAGTGTAGCCGACGTGGTATCCGGCGTCTTCCAGCGCCCGGGAGAAAACGGGGAGGTGGTTGGGGAAGACGCTGCCGTGGGTGCCGGCTTCCTGCAGCCGCCAGATGCTCTGCCCGGTCAGGATGGCGGCTCGGTTCGGGCTGCATTGGGGGGCCGCCACAAAACCGTTGTGAAAAAGCACCCCGGCCCGGGCGACGCGGTCGAAATTCGGCGTTTCTACGCCGGACGCACCATAGGCAGAGGCGTGTGGGTAGGACTGGTCGTCCGAAATGGCGAAGAGGATATTGGGCCGGGCGGCATGGACGACCGGACCGATTCCGGCCGCGACCGCGAGAGCGAGCACCAGGGGGAGGGAGTTCTTCATGAGTAAAGCGGGCGGGCTAGAGTGATTGCTGCCAAGCGAGGTAGAGCGCCTCGAGCTCGCGGACCTTTTCGGGGTAGGCCTGAGCCAGGTTGTTCCGCTCGCCCGGGTCTTCGTCGAGATTGACCAGAAAACGTTCGGGCAGATCGGGAGGATTGGCGCGATCGGTGGTATCCACGGGGTTGCCGTGGAGTTTCCAGGCGCCTTTGCGCGCGACCCACTGCTGGCGAAATTCCCAACAGAACCCGTCGGCGTGGGGGGAAGGCGCGGAGGGGTCGTCGATTAGGGGCACCAGGCTTTTGCCTTCGCGCTCCTCATCGGGGAGGCTCAGATCACAGAGCTCTGCGAGCGTGGGCAGCCAGTCACTATTGGCAGCCACCTGTCCGCGGACGGCGCCGGCGGGCAACGACCAGGCCAGGAAATGGCGGCGGGCACCCGATCCCCCTCGGGAGGCTTTGGCCCCGCGATAGGCCGGCGTTGCCACCACCGGAATGGAGCCCGTTCCTCGGTGGAATGCCCGTTGTCGGATTGAAAGATCACGATGGTTCGTTCCCGCAGGCCGAGGGCCTCGAGATGGGCGATGAGGCGGCCGATGATATCGTCTTGGGTGGATAGGGCGCGGCGTAGAGGTTGCGCGGGTAGGGCACGCCTTGCTCGTGGTAGTGCGCGAGCCATTGGGGGTCGCCTTGGTAGGGGTAGTGCGGGGTGTTGAGGGCGAAGTAGACGAAGAACGGCTGGTCGCGGTGGAGGTCGATAAACTCCTTGGTTTCCCGGAGCATGAGGTCCGGGAAGTATTCACCGGGATAATACACGGCCTCGCCGTTGCGATTGAGGTCGTGGCGGTTGGGGCCGCGCCAGTAGTAGAAGTGGGAATAGTTGTCGATGCAGCCGCCAAGGTGGCCGAAGGTGTGGTCAAAGCCGTGGGCCAGCGGCTGCTTGTCCTTGGCAAAACCCAAGTGCCACTTCCCCATGTGCGCGGTGGCGTAGCCGGCGTCTCCGAACAGATCGACCAGAGTGAATTGCGAGGGATCGAGTCCCGCCGTCTGGCCGGGCACCGCGACGAGGGTATCCGGCACCCCCGCGCGCTGGGTGGACTTGCCGGTAAGCAGACCGACCCGGGAGGGGGTGCAGACCGGCGCGGCATAGAACTGGGTAAAACGCACCCCGCTCTCAGCGAGGGCATCCTGATGGGGCGTGACCAGATCGGTGGAGCCGTAGACGCCGAGGTCAAGGGTGCCCTGATCGTCGGTGTAGATGATGATGACGTTGGGCGGGGACTCCGCGGCGGCCGAGCGGGGTGCGCCGGCCAGGCCCAAGGTCGCCACGGCCATGAGCCCGAAGCAGCAGCGGTTTGCCAGCCGTGTCCAATCGTTCATCGGATGCGGTTGAGCAACTCGGCGTCGATGGATTCCAGATAGTCCGCCAGCACCTGCTCCATCTGCCGCACTTTCTCAG
Organism: Opitutaceae bacterium; assembly: GCA_018402455.1. Lineage (GTDB taxonomy): Bacteria > Verrucomicrobiota > Verrucomicrobiia > Opitutales > Opitutaceae > Actomonas. The sequence goes on along the minus strand of JAGYIG010000057.1, from coordinate 5,921 downwards.
GCATTTGACCGGCCAGATCCGTGGCTTCGCCGACGTCCTCGGCCAGGTTGTAGAGCTCGCTGCGAGGCCCCCAGGCGTAATTTTTCTTCCAGAATTTAATCAGCTTGTAGTCGCCCATGCGGACGGCGGAGTGCAGGTAGCCCCCGGCTTCGCGATGATGGAAAAGGGCCGGTTGCGGTCGGCGGACTTCGCCGTGGCCGTCGTCGAGAACCGGGACGATGCTGCCTCCGTCCAACGTGGACGGCAGGGCCTCGGGATAACCGGCCAACTCCGCCAGGGTGGGCAGGAGGTCGTAACCCACCACCGGCACGTCGCTTTGGCTGCCTGCCGGGATGCCCGGGCCGCTGATTACGAACGGCACGCGGATCCCGCCCTCGTAGAGCACCCACTTGCCTCCGCGAAGCGGGTCGTTGCGTTGGAGGCGGGCGCTGGTTCTGGAGGAGCCAGCTTGAGCGGCTGGGGGCAGGAATTCGGCCCCGCCGTTGTCCGCCATGAGAGATGATGAAGGTGTTGTCGGCGATGCCCGCGGCTTCAACCGCGTCGAGCACGGATCCGATGGCAGTGTCCAGGTCGTTCAACATGGCCGCGAAGCCCGGGTGGTCGTGCACCCGGCCCCGTGGCTTGCTTGAAAAGTGGTTGTAGGTTTCCTCCTTGGCCTGAATGTCAACGTGGGTCGCGTAGTAGGATAGCTGCAGGAAAAAGGGATTTCCGGTGGCAACATTTCTTCGAATGAAGCTGGCCCCGCGGCCGGAGATCCGCTCCGAGCGCTTGGGGTCGCCGGTGATGAATACGTTTTTCCACTTGTCGTCCTTGTATTCGTACATGTTGCCATCGCCGTTCGAAGTGCGTCCGTCGCTCTGGTCGAATCCGAAATCCTCGGGTGAAAACACCCCCGTCTTCTGGTGCCATTTGCCGAAGTGCGCCGCGCGATACTCCGAGTTTGCCGCTTTCAACATCAACGGAATCGTCAGGTAACCCTTTTCGTAGGGGTGGTAGCGCTCATCGAAGCCGTCGTCCCCGCCCTGGCGAAATTGGGTCTGCCCGAATAGAATGCTGCGCCGCGTCGGCGTGCAAATCGCCGCCGGCGCGTAACCTTGGGAGAAGCGCATTCCGTTCAGGGCCAGGCGGTCGATATTGGGCGTCTCGTGGAAATCACTGCGCGAGGCCGGGTTGGTCTTGTCCATCCCCGCCGAGGTGCTGGTCCAGCCGTGGTCGTCCGTGAGGATAAGGATTATATTGGGCGGCTCCGCTTTGGCGAATTGGCCAGCGAGCGTTCCGAGAACGGCCGCCGCGGTAAAGCGGATGAGCCGGGTCAAGTTGAAGTCAAAGGAAAGGGCCATGGGGTTTCGCTCTTCAGGGGTTAGGGGCATGACTTGGAGAAGTCCTCATGTGGACCCCAAGCAACACGGTCTTAGATCACCCGAAAATTTGATCGAGTCAAAGCAAAAGATTCAAAAATGGAATATAAAACCAAATATGAACATTTAACTAGATGGTGATGACCCTCGACGTTTTTCACCCCGCGTACCCGGCGGGAGCCATGACGGCTATGACGCGCGAGTCGCCGGCGTTCGGGTGAGTTTGGCTCGATTTAGGCGACCCCAGGCGGGTTAAACAGGACCACCTTGAGGGGCAGATTACGTGCTATCCGGGGGCAAGCGCGTCCGCTAGCCCTCCAACCCTTGGGAGAGGCAAGGCGCCCGGAGGGTTTTTGTGTCTCCGCGCTTGACAAGGTCAGCAATAGTTCAAATACAGATTACGTGTTCGCATTTGAACATTCATTCCCCCTTTCACCCCGCTCAAGGCCCGACTGCTCGGTCCCCTGAAGGGGCAGCCATTCAGCTCCGAGGCGTATCGCCTCCTTGGTTTCGATATCTCGGACCAGGATTCCCAAGACCCCTCGCTCATTTGTCTCTGAATGGGCGACCTAACCCCAGCCCCCACCCCAAACCCCCCTCGAATCTTTGATGAGATCCAAGTTTTTTGTCTGGTCCTTTGTCGCCTCGCTCTCGGGCTTCCTTTTCGGTTTTGACACCGCCGTAATCTCCGGGGCCGACCGGGCGGTGCAGGAGTTGTGGGGGCTGAGCGACCTGTATCACGGCTTCTTCATCATGTCGGTGGCCTTGTGGGGCACGGTGATCGGGGCGCTCTTTGGCGGCGTTCCCTGCGACCGTTACGGACGGCGAAAGACGTTGATCTGGATTGGGGCGCTCTACTTCGTCTCCGCTGTCGGTTCGGCCGTGGCCTGGGATCCCTATTCCTTCTCGTTTTTCCGCTTCATCGGTGGGCTTGGGGTGGGCATCTCTTCGGTGGCCGCTCCCGCTTACATTTCCGAAATCGCCCCTTCGGAGCGGCGCGGGCGCTTGGTGATTCTCTACCAGTTCTCCCTGGTGCTGGGGATTCTGGTGGCCTACGTCTCCAACTACTTTCTGGGTTTTATTGGCGAGGGCGCCTGGCGATGGATGCTGGGAGTGGAGGCTTTTCCGGCGGCGATCTACCTGTTGCTGGTCGTGCGGGTGGCGGAGAGCCCGCGCTGGTTGGCCTTGTTCCGCAATGACGAGGCGGGCGCCCGCACGGTGCTGGAGGGAATCCATCCGCCCGAGCGGGTCGACGCCGCGCTGGCAAGCATTCGCGATTCGCGGGCGCGCTTCGCCTCGAACCGGTCCCTGTTTGTATCGCGTTTCCGGATACCGGTCCTGTTCGCCTTCCTCGTCGCCTTCTTCAATCAGGTGTCGGGGATCAATTTCGTGATCTACTACGCCCCCCGCATTTTCGACGCCGCGGGTTTCGAGGAGTCGACGGCGCTGCTCTCCACCGCAGGTATCGGACTGGTGAACCTGGTGGTCACCATGCTCGGCATTTACCTGATCGACCGGGCGGGCCGCAAGACCCTGCTGATTGTGGGCTCGGTGGGGTATATTTTTTCCCTGGTGATGCTCTCACTCACCTTCTTCCAGGAGAACTTCGAGGGACCAGCGGTTCCGGTCTACCTTTTCCTCTTCGTGGCGTCCCACGCCATCGGACAGGGCTCGGTGATCTGGGTCTTCATCTCGGAGATCTTCCCTAACTCGGTCCGGGGCAAGGGGCAGTCCCTAGGCTCGGGCACCCACTGGGTTTTTGCCGCCCTGATCGCCCTGACCATGCCCTTCGTCCTCAACCGTTTTTCCGGTGGGCCCATCTTCGCCTTCTTCGCCGGGATGATGGTACTGCAGCTGCTGTGGGCGGTCTTCTACATGCCTGAGACCAAGGGGAAGAGTCTGGAGGAACTCGAGCAGCGCCTGCCCGATGAAGACCCCGCTGCCGGGGCTAAACCATCCAACGTATAAGCTTATGAGACCAACGACATTTCGCCAAACGATTCTGTTGCTCCTTTCGGCGCTGCCGACAGCGAGCCTGCTGGGCCAGTCATGGCAGCCACTGTTCAACGGCCGCGACCTTTCAGGCTGGGAGGTGCGGAACGGCTCGGCCGAGTATCGCGTGGAGGACGGCGCCATCGTGGGCGAGTCGCGCCTGGATACCCCGAACACCTTCCTCTGCACCGAGCGCGCCTATGGCGACTTCATCCTGGAGTTCGAGGTATGGCTCGATCCCGGTCTGAATTCGGGTGTGCAGATCCGCAGTCATAGCAACCCGGCCTACCGGAATGGCCGGGTCCACGGCTACCAAGTCGAACTGGACCCTTCGGCGCGGGCTTGGAGCGGGGGAATCTTCGACGAGGCCCGTCGCGGGTGGATTTATCCCCTGACCCGCAATGAGGAAAGCCGCCAGGCCTTTCGCGTCGCTCAGTGGAATCACGTGCGCGTCGAGGCGATGGGTGAATCCATCCGCACCTGGGTCAATGGCGTCATGTGCGCCAATCTTGCCGACGACTTGACGGCAGAGGGTTTCATCGGCTTGCAGGTGCACAGCGTGAAACGTCCGGAGGATGCTGGCCTGCAAGTAAAGTGGCGGAACCTGCGTGTCATGACCACCGGGCTCGAGTCGGAGCGCTGGCAGCCTGATCCCGCGGTGCCGGAGGTCAGCTGGCTGAAGAACCGCCTGACGGAGACGGAACGTCGGCGCGGTTGGCGCCTGCTCTGGGACGGAGCCACCAGCGAAGGCTGGCGTCGCGTCAACGACGACGCATTTCCCGAACGCGGCTGGGAGATCGAGGACGGGCTCCTCACCGTAATCGAGACCGGCGGCGGCGAGGCCCGCGCCGGTGGGGACATCGTCACCGAGCAGGAGTTCTCGAACTTTGAGCTGGAGCTCGACTTCCGGATCGAGGAAGGCGCCAACAGCGGGATCAAGTACTTCGTGGTGGAGGGAATCAAGAAGGGTCCGGGCTCCGCCATCGGCCTCGAGTACCAGATCCTGCACGACGCGCTTCATCCGGACGCCAAAAAAGGGGTGGGTGGCAATCGCACCATGGGGTCGTTATACGACCTTATCGCGTCAGAAAATCTTTCCGAACCGGACCGCGTCCGCAAGCGCGTCAACGGTCCGGGCGAATGGAACAAGGCTCGGCTGGTGGTGCGCGGTGCCCGCGTGGAGCATTGGCTCAATAACGTGAAAGTCGTCGAGTACGAGCGCGGCTCGCAGCTCTACCGGGCCCTCGTGGCCAAGAGCAAGTACGACGTGTTCGAGGGCTTCGGTGAGGCGCCCTCCGGTCACATCCTGCTGCAGGATCACGGCAACCGCGTGTCGTTTCACAGCATAAAAGTACGAGAACTTTAACCCCCCCAAAATGATGAGCATGGAGAATGGAAATCTGAACGAATTGCCGCGCGGGAACGCCTCGCAAAGTACGCGGCGCGGCTTTATGAAAAATGCGGCCCTGGGCGCGGCCGGACTCGCCCTCGCCGGCTCGGCGAGCAGCTTTGCCGCGGTCGTCGGGGCGAACGATACGGTGCGCGTCGCGGTGGCAGGCCTCAAGCGACGCGGTCGCCCAATTCTGCAGGCGCTGAGCAAGCTGCCCAAGGTGAAGGTGACCTGCATCTGCGAGGTGGACCAGCTTCAACTTCAGGTGGGGCTGGGCCACTGCGACAAGTATCTCGGCTACCGGCCCGCCACGGAGAAGGATTTGCGCAAGGTGGTGGAGCGGTCCGACGTGGATGCGATTTTCCTGACGCTGCCGGACCACTGGCACGCCTACGCGACAATGATCGCGCTGCAGAATGGCAAACACGTTTATTTGGAAAAGCCCTGCAGCCACAACTTGGCTGAGGATGAGCTGCTCATGCGGGCGGAACGGCAGTACCAGCACCTGAAAGTACAGGTTGGCACCCAGCAGCGATCCTCGGTGGAGTCGCGCGAAATCATTGCCGAGATCCACCGGGGTGCCATTGGAGAGGCGTACAAGGCGGTGGCCTTTTACAACAATGATCGCAACCGGGTGGCGAACCCGCGCGAAGTGGTCCCGCCGTCCACGCTGGATTGGGAACTCTGGCAGGGGCCGGCCCCGCGGCGGCCTTTTCTGGACATCCTGGAGGACTACGATTGGCACTGGCGCTGGCACTGGGGGACCGGGGAGGTGGCCAACAACGGGAACCACGAGCTGGATGTGGCCCGTTGGGCCCTGGGGGTGCGATTCCCCCAGCAGGTCCAGACTCAGTCGGGCAAGTTCCACTTCGTCGATGACGGTTGGGAGATGTATGACACCATGGAGGCGAGCTACCGCTTCGCGGGGAACAAGGTGATTCAGTGGGACGGCAAGAGCCGTAACGGCTACTCCACCTACGGCGGCCGGGCCTGGCTGAGGTTTGTCGGCGGCCAGACCAACTACGAGGTCGTGCAACGCGAGCTGGAATACCTCGACGTGAAGACGGCCAACCGCGACCGTCGCATCTGGGCAACCGCGGCCACGCTGGGCGACGCCGAGGCCCCGCTCCCCTCGGTCGACGAGGTCGGCCTGCCGGACCTGATCGACGTGCAAACCAACA
>JAGYIG010000056.1 GCA_018402455.1 Opitutaceae bacterium | reverse complement strand
AGCTTGCCGCGGCCACTCCACCGCAGCAGGCGGCGTCAAGCGCCGCCCCTACCCACGGCTCCGTCCACCCCTCAAAAAACCCGATTCTGGTCTGGTCGCTTAACGCTGATCCACCCGGTAAGGTCACCCATTCAACACGGTCAATTTTGGCCGTCGCCCCACGGGTGGAATTTAAACTCAAACGCGATTGGACCGACCGCGAACGCCCCTATGTGGCTCAATCAAGCCCATGTCCATCTATCGATATAGCGACTCAGTCTCGGACTATTGAGGGCGATTTGAGGGAACTCTATCCATTACCGAAAAATCTAATGATCCCTTATTTCCTCAATTTAATAGGCTTACGTGATTTATATGACTTATTTTAGAATAATTCTAATTACCTGTTGCGAATTAGAATTATTCCAATTGTTTGAGTAAGTCTCCCAAAAACCATGGCCGAAACCCACACCCACAAACCGGAACCCGTTGCCGATGTCCTTGCCGATCACGGCGTCCGCCCGACTTCCCAACGGGAAACTGTCTACCGCAGTCTGTTGCAGCAGCGCGATCATCCCACCGCCGATGAAGTCTTTGCCCGGGTGAGGGAAAACGCTCCGACCATCTCGCTCGCCACCGTTTACAACTGTCTCGATGTCTTGGTGCAGCACAAGCTGGTGAAAGCGGTGAATTTCGAGCGCGGTCCCACGCAATACTGTGCCAACCTCGCGCCCCATGCTCATTTCCACGACGAAGCGGGGGGCACTTTGGACATCGATATGCCCCCGGAGATGATCACCCAACTGCTCGGTCTCCTCCCGGAAAACTTTGATGTGAAACACATCGAAGTGAACTTCCACGGCCGCACCCCCAGTGCGTAGTTTCCCCTCTCCTTCTCTTTCCTACCAAACACCGTAATTTCAGCCTCTTGATTATGAAATCCCTCGAAATCCGAGACCTCACCGTCGCCCTGACCGCGTCGCCCGAACAGCCCATCGTGAAGGGATTGTCCCTCACGATCAACACCGGCGAAGTCCACGCCATCATGGGCCCCAACGGCACGGGCAAATCCACCCTTTCCAAAGCCATCGCGGGACACCCCGACTATCAAATCACGGGGGGTGATGTCCTGATCGATGGTGAGTCCATCCTCGAAATGGAACCCGATGAGCGCGCCCGCGCAGGTATTTTTCTCGCCTTCCAATATCCCGCCGAAATCCCCGGCGTCTCCATCGCCAACTTCCTGCGGGCGGCCGAGCAGGCTCGCCTCGCCGAGGGGGAAAACGTCGACGCGGCCGCTTACTACAAACGGCTCTATGCCAAAATGGACGACCTTAAGATCGACCGCAAATTCACGGCCCGGTCCGTCAACGAAGGGTTCTCCGGCGGTGAGAAGAAGCGCTGTGAAATCCTGCAGATGGCCATGCTCGAGCCCACCTTCGCACTCATGGACGAAACGGATTCCGGCTTGGACATCGACGCCCTCAAGGTCGTGGCCGAGGGCGTGAACCGCCTGCGCGGTGAGCGTCTCGGCGTGATGATGATCACGCACTACCAGCGCCTGCTGGACTACATCATCCCGGATTTTGTGCACGTGATGTATGACGGCCGCATCGTGAAGAGCGGCGATAAATCCCTCGCTCTCGAAATGGAGGCCAAGGGCTACGACTGGGTCAAAGAGGAGCTGGCCACCGCATCGGCCTGAGCCTCGCCCGCCCCGCCCCTCCCCCACCTCAAACCAACAATACGATGAAACCACTTTCAGAACTCGCCTCCCCGCCGACTCCCGTCTTGGAAAATCCCGCCGAGGGCATCGACCAATCGGCCGGCAATTTCAACTACGACGTCAAATATGAATTCGACGCCGGTGCCGGCCTGAACGAGACCACGGTCCGATACATCAGCGGGGTCAAAAAAGAGGAGGATTGGATCCTGGAATTCCGACTCAAGGCCCTCAAGGTCTTTCAGGACAAGCCCATGCCAACGCACTGGGCCACCAAGGATCTCGACAACATCGATTTCGACAAGATCCGTTACTACCTCTCTCAAGGCCAAAAGCCCAAGCGCACCTGGGATGAGGTCCCTGACGACATCAAGAAAACCTTCGAGCGCCTCGGCATCCCCGAGCAGGAGCGCAAGTTTCTGGCCGGGGTTGAGGCTCAATTCGACTCGGAAGCAGCCTATTCCAACGTGAAGGAAATCGTCGCCAAGCAGGGCGTGATTTTCATGGGATCGACCGAAGCCCTGCGCGAACATCCCGAGATTTTCCGCAAGTGGTTTGGCAAGGTCATCCCGACCTCCGACAACAAATTTTCGGCCCTGAACAGCGCCGTGTTCTCGGGAGGCTCGTTTATCTACGTTCCCCCGGGCGTGAAGGTTTCCCAACCCCTCCAAGCCTATTTCCGGATCAACGCGGAGAACTTCGGTCAGTTCGAGCGCACCCTCATCATCGTGGATGAAGGCGCCGAGGTGACCTACATGGAAGGCTGCACCGCTCCGAAGTTCTCGACCGCCACCCTCCATTCGGCGGTGGTCGAACTGGTGGCGATGAAGAACGCCAAAATCCAGTATATCACCGTCCAAAACTGGGCCGCCAACGTCTACAACCTCGTGACCAAGCGAGGTATCGCCCACGAAGGGGCCGAAATCAAATGGATCGACTGCAACATCGGTAGCCGGCTCACCATGAAGTATCCCGGGGTCGTGCTGAAAGGCAAAGGTGCCCGCGGCGAGGTCATCTCCATTGCCCTGGCCAACGATGGCCAACATCAGGACACCGGCGCGAAGATGATTCACGCCGCCGACAACACCACCTCAACGATTGTCGCCAAATCGATCTCCGTCGGCCAAGGCCGGTCGACCTACCGGGGCGTCGTGCACATCCCGAAGCACCTTAAGGGCTGCAAAAACAACACCGAATGCGACGCGTTGCTGATCAACTCCAACTCCCGCACCGACACCTACCCGGCCATCACCGTGCGGGGGGATGACCACGCCGTGCAGCACGAGGCCTCAGTCTCGAAGGTCAGCGAAGAAATGATCTTTTACATGCAGCAGCGGGGCCTCAGTGAGGCCCAGGCCATGAGCCTCGCCGTCAACGGCTTCGTCAACGACCTCGTGCGCCAGTTCCCCATGGAATACAGCGTCGAGCTCAAGCGTCTGATCGAGCTCGAGATGGAAGGCAGCGTCGGCTGATTGCCGACGCCACCGGCTGAAAACTGAAGGTCTGCAGTGCTGCAATCAGCCCTCGGACCCAGTAATCAGCCCTGTCATTGATTTCAGTTTTTCAGTTTTTCCTACCTTCAGTTTTCCGAAAATGACTACCACTGTTTCCGCCTCGCCCTTCGCGGGCCTCGACGCCGAACGATTCGCCACCCACCTCGCCCAGCGGAGCTACCTGCCGGCTTGGTGGATTGCCGCCAAGCAGGAAGCTTGGAACGAGTTCACCTCGCTGCCCATGCCTTCCCGCACGGATGAAAACTGGCGTTTCGCCAACCTGTCCGGGATCTCGTTGGACCACTACGCAGTGCCGGAGGAACCCTCCTCCCGCGTCCCGCATCTGCCCAATTTTCCGCATGCCTCGGAGATTATTTTTTCCAACCGACAGGTCGTGGGCCGCACCGGACTGTCGCAGGAGCTCGCCGACCAAGGCGTGATCTTCGCCCCGCTCGACGAAGCCCTCCGCGATCATGGCGATCTGGTGCGGCGTTATTTTCAGCAACACCCGGTCAATCTCGGGGGAGAGAAATTCATCGCCCTCAACGTCGCCTTCGCGGCCTGCGGCACCTTTCTCTACGTGCCCAAAGGGGTGAAGGTGGATCAGCCGTTTGTGGCGCAGCATACCGTTACCGGTGAGCACCAGTCCGTTTTCCCGCACACGATTGTGGCGATCGAAGACGGCGCCGAAGCCTCCTTGGTCGAGTTTTTTGTTTCCGGCGATCAGGCCGCCCACCTCGCCTCCGGCGTCAACGACCTTCACGCCGGGCAAAACGCCCAACTCACCTACATCGGAGCCCAAAACTGGTCGCCGGACACGCTGTCCTTTCAAGCCAACAGCATCCACGCCGGCCGCGACGCGCAGGTGCAGTGCCTCAACGTGCACTTGGGCGGTCGCCAAGCCCGGCACGAGTCCCATTCCCGGCTGGCCGGGCCCGGCGCTCACTGCGACATGCTCGCCCTCACCGTCGCCAATGGCGCTCAGGAATTTGACCAACGCACCCTGCAGACCCATCAAGCGCCGCACACCACCTCGGACCTGCTTTACAAAAACGCCCTCATGGACACCGCCAAGACCATCTTCTCCGGTCTGATCGTGGTGGACCCCGAAGCGCAGCACACCGACGCCTACCAAACCAACCGCAACCTCTTGCTCTCCGACAAGGCCGAGGCCAACAGCCTGCCCGGGCTGGAAATTCAAGCCAACGATGTGAAGTGCTCTCATGGTTCGACCTCCGGCCGCGTGCCCGCTGAGCAGGAGTTCTACCTGCAGTCCCGCGGCATCGACCCGGCCAAGGCGCATGAGTTGATCGTGTTTGGCTTTTTCGAAGAGGTGCTGGCAAAGTTGGCCAATGAACACCTCCACGCCGTGCTTAGTGAACTCATCAAATCCAAATTCAAGCAGTCATGAGTAGTCCGATGAAAGCCCGCGACCGCACCCTCGCTCGCGACGTTATCGCGACCCAGATTCCATCGGGAGATCAACACACCCTTTCCGCCGGCTCCAAGGTGTTCATTCATCAGGTCCTGGGGGGGAGTTACACGATCCAGACGGATGTTGGTCTGTATAAACTCGCCAGCCGGGATGCCGACGCCATTGGCGAGGAGATCGTCGTCGATGAAGTCACAGCAACCACTGCCGCCGATGGTTCGCCCGATCCGGAGGCCGTTTGGGATCAGCTCAAGAAGGTTTTTGATCCCGAAATCCCGGTTAACATCGTCGATCTGGGTCTCGTCTACTCCATGGACGTCCTCCAACTCGATGATGATCAGGGCTACAAAGTTGAAATCGCCATGACCCTCACCGCCCCCGGCTGTGGCATGGGTCCGGCGATCGCGGAAGACGCCAAATCCAAGGTGCTGCTGGTGCCCGGCGTAAGCCAGACCGAAGTCAATCTCGTGTGGGAGCCAGCTTGGACGCAGTCGATGATTTCAGAAGAAGGCAAAATGGTCCTCGGACTCATTTGACCCTTTCCAAAAGTCACGCTGCCGCTTCCTTGGTCCGCGATGTCAAAGCCGGAACCCACCGCCCGCACCTATGCCCAGCGTTATTGCGCGCACTACGGCATCCCGCTGGAGCGATTCACCGATCATCTGCTCAAACGATCCTTGCACGCCCCCCTCCGCTGGGGGTGGCCCGTGCTGGCGCCCTTCCTTAAATCTCACTTCGCAATTGATCGTCAGTGTGTGCAGATCATCGGCGGATTTCATTCAAAGCGTCAGCTGAGTGAGGAGCTGATCGAATTCTCCTACCACCCCACCAACCGCAACTTTTGGCGGCGGGTGGCCGGGCAACGGATTTCAACTCATCGGGTGCGGCGGGCGTTGCGCAGTCTGCCGGAATAGCAGCGCCTGACGGCGGACTGGAAGCCTCACCGCGCGGCGAATAGGCGTTGTTGGTGACGGCCCCTTGTCATTCGCGTAACATTTTAAGATGGGGGGAGGGAGAGTGCTTCCACCTTGGCACACATCGTGCAAGTTCACCTCCGCCCATGGTCGACCCGCCGCGGCTTCAATCTAACGACTCATTTCCGGCGGATTTCTCATGACTCGAACCACTCCAAACCGTCCCTACGCGGAACGATATTGTGCGCACCACAACATTCCCCCGGACCAATTCACCCCGCGGGTGCTCGCCCATTCCCTGCATGCCCCGCTGCGTTGGGCGTGGCCGGTGCTGGGGTGGTGCTGGAAGGAAACCTACGCGTTGGAACGGACCTGCGTGACCGCGGTGGGATCCTGCACCCAGCGGGATGAGGTTTATCGGGAGCTGTCCGAATATGGTTACCATCCCGACAACGCCGGTTTCTGGCGAAGGCGGATGCGGCAGCGCCTTTCGACGCGGCGTCTGCTGAAATTGATGGGCTCCCTCCCCAAATAACCCCGCCCGGAAGGGGTATCAATGAGTCGGTTAACCCCGGACCCAACATAGGGGACCAAACCGAGGGGCGGGAAAAGTCCCCGCCGTGGTAGCGGCGAGTGGAAACGAGCCGAACTTAAATCAGGTTTCAGTTGCCAGAAACTGCAGCTGCTTCCGGTGTGAAGCTTGCAGACGGGCCCCCGAATCCTGTCGGCAACCGCTGTCTCTGGGCCATCTGTGACCGGTATCCCCGGCTCAAATCATACCACCCCACTTCTCGATTTCCATCGCGCCGGATGGGCCGCAGGGCAACTCCGGCGGCGCTAGAAAAGAGCCGACGCGACCAAAACCAAAATCAATCCGGAGACGGAAATTGAAGACAATACAACCGTCCATGACTTGAAGGTTGTTTTCTCGTCCCAACCGCAGAGGCGGCTGACCAGCCAGAAGCCGGAGTCGTTGGCCCAGGACAAGGCGAGGCTCCCATAACCCACCGCCAGAAACACCCACAAGGGCTGAACGCCCCAGCCCGTTTCACCCGCCGCCGCGGCCAGGATTCCCGTGGCCGTGATCATGGCCACCGTGGACGAACCTTGCGCGGCCTTCAACACGGCCGCCACCAACCATCCCAGCAGGACAAAATTCAGGTTACTCCCCTGCGCCATGGCCGCGACAGCTTCCCCGATCCCGGCCGCGCGCAGCATGGCGCCAAACGCCCCGCCCGCCGCCGTGATGAGAATAATGGGACCCGCCATCTCCAGGGGCCGACCCAAGAGGTGTCGCAACGAATCCGTCTTCCCTGCATCACTGCGCCGGGCCAACACCAGACTGGCAACCATTCCCGCGCCCAAGGCCACATGTTTGTCCCCCACCACCAACAGCCATGCCGGCAGATCCACTGTCGAGAGCTGAAGCGCCGCCACTCCCCCGATCATCAGCAGGGGCAGCACCACCGGGGCCAAGGACGCGGCCAATCCGGGCAGGACCGATGGTCGTTGGGCATCACTCTGGAGGAACTCGGGCTGCGGCACCGTCAGCCGACGGGCCACGGCCCGGGCGACCATCACACCCACCACCGCCGGCAGGAGGCCACAGACAATGCCGCCGCCAATCGCGACGGCGAGGCTAAGGCCTAGTTGTTCGGCCACCAGCAACGGGCCGGGGGTGGGAGGGACCGACGAGTGGGCAATCACCGCACCGGCACACAGGGCGAGGACGTAAAACATGTAGTCCTTGCCCGTGCGCTGAGCGAGCACCCGCGCCACCGGCAGCAGGAGGAGGAAGACCGTATCAAAAAAGACCGGAATCGCCAAAATGAACCCGGCCACGGCCAAAGCCAGGGCGGCCCGCTGCTCTCCCCACATTTTTAACAGGGCCGTGACCACCCGTTCGGCTCCGCCGCTGACGGTGAGGCACTCGCCAATCACGGCGGCCATGGCGATGATCAAAGCGATCCCTCCGGCCGATTCCCCCAGCGAGCGCGTCGCCAAGTCGATGGAGCCAGTGATCGACTGGTTCGACCAGCCGCCCAGAGCCGTCACCGCCCCGACACTCACCGCCGCCAGCATGAGGGCAAAGAACGGGTGAATCTTCCATCTGGCGATGCCCAGCACCACCACCGCCACGCCCACCACGAGGGCCAGGATCGGCCCGCCCACGGGCACATTTTCAAGGGCCTCCGGAGTCATCGTGACACCCCCAGGGAAACCGAAGGGGATCTCCCCGGGGCGGGAAGACGGACGCGCGGAGCAGGCGGAAGCAGGATCGGCAAAAACATGGTCGAAAGCGGGGGGGCAGACGCAGGGGTGAACCGAGACCGCTAGCCACCCCGACCGCAAACGCCAAGCGGAATTGCACCCGGGCACCACCGGCCATCCGTCCCCCTCGATGCCCAAAGGGGGCGCAACCGAAGAAAAACTTCCTCCGCTTGCCAAAGGGCACCCAGCCTCTCAGGTTTTTACGTTCATGAATTTTTCCAATCTCCAAACGGGTCTCAACGAACCCCTTCCGCGCCTCGATGATGAGGACGAAGACGATTTCACGCTCGGTAAAGCGCCGGCCTCCGTTTCCACCCTGATCCAGAAAAAGTTCCTCGATCAGCGAAAGATTTTCCTGTGGGGCGCGGTCACCGATGAATCCGCCAAGGACCTCACCGAAAAGCTCCTTTACCTGGAGGCGATCAATCCCGGCAAAGACATCACCTTTTATCTGAACAGCCCCGGCGGCTCGATCACCGCGGGCATGGCGGTCTATGACACCATGCAGATCATCACCTCGCCCATCACTGTCGTGGTCACCGGCATGGCCGCTTCGATGGGATCGATTTTGCTCTCCGGCGCTCCCAAAGGCCGGAGACTCCTCTACCCTCACTGCCGCGTTCTGATCCATCAACCGCTCATCTCCGGGCGTTTTGTGGGCCCTGCCACCGACATCAATATCCAAGCGCAGGAGATGGAAAAACTCCGGGCCGAGCTCAACCAGATCCTGGCCGATGCCTCCGGCCAACCCCTTGAGCGGATTGATCGGGACACCGATCGGGACTTTTACCTGAATGCCCGGGAGGCGATCGAATACGGCCTGGCCGACCGGATTGTCGAATCCTTCTGAGCCGCCCCCTCGCCTCTACCTGACGCACCGCGCGCCCGAACCCGACTGGTTCGGGCGTTTTTTTTTGCAGGGTATCCCCGCGCTTGCGCCTCCCGCGCTTGGTCGGAAATCTCCGGAGCACCATGCTTAGCTGGAAAAACGTCTTCGCGGGATCCCGCCGGTTCTTTCCGGGGGGCCTGCTGCTGGCTCTCCTCGTGGGTTTTGCCCTTTACCGGCCAGGTCCAGACCGCGCCCCACCCCTCGCCTCGCCACCCGCCCGGTCACCATCGATTTGGCCGGGGTGCCGGCCGCCGCCGCTGAACTGGAGCAGAACCTTTCGGACTTCACGAATCAGGACAATCGCGGTCTGATCAACGAAATCGAAATCGGCCTGCCGGAGATTCAGGCAACCATTCTACAGGCCTCCCGCCGGCTGGTGAACATCCGCGAGCATTCGGTCAGCGCCCAGCGCGTGGTGGCCGTGCGCACCAGTCTGAATACCGGGGCGCGCCAACTGGACCTCTGGCAGTCGGCCCTGACCGATTCCATCAGCCGAACCGACCGTGCCCTGGCCGAGCTCACCAAACTCTCCGCTTTGTGGACCGGCACCCGGGATCAAGCGATCGCCGACGCGGCGCCTGGGACCTTGATCACTCAATTGCGGGCCAGTCTTTCCACCATCAACCGAACCCGAGACCGGTTGGAGGAACGCCGGAACCTCGCCCTCGAGATGCAGGGCGACGTGGGGATCGAGTTGCGGCGAATCAGTCGAATCGACGCAGAAATCGAATCCCTCATGGCCCAGTCCCGCGCGGCCTTGATGCGGCCGAACAGCCCTCCGTTGTGGGAGGTTTTCACGGCCCGAGAATCAGAGTCGGTCATGCAGGACCTGGAACGCTACCTGACGGAGAACACCGCGGTTCTGGGGCACTGGGCCCGCCAGCACCTTTTCGGTCTCTTCGTCTGGGGGGCGAGCTTCGGGTTGGTGCTGGGGGTGATCCTCTCGGCGCGCCGCCGCCATCTCGATGCCCTCGAGGCGGACGACCGCCTCCAGACGGCCACCACCCTAGCAAAGCTTCCTTTCAGCACCTCCGTCTTGATCGCCCTGCTGCTGGTGCCCCTTATCCTGCGGGAGCGCACCGAGGCATTTGCCTGGATCACCACCGTGCTGGCCGTGCCGGCGCTGCTGCGACTGATCCCGACGCTCATCCCTGAACACGCCCGCTCCTTGGCCCGCGGGGCCACGGCCATTTACGTGCTGGTGAGGTTGGCTTATTTGTTTCCCGAGAGCAGCAATCCCGCCCGATTGTTGTATGTGGTCAGTGAGGTGATCATTGTGATCGGGGCGATCCGATTCCTGCGCCATGCCAGCCAGACCGGAGCCCGGGGGCCCCTCCTCCACACCATCGTGCGGATCATGGCCGCGCTGGCCGCGGTGGCGTTCGGGGCCCACCTATTGGGCTACAGCCTGCTCGGGGCCACCCTGATTCAGGGTGCTGCCACGAGTGCTTTTCTGGGCCTGGCCTTGATTTCGGTCTCTTCGGTCGCGGCGGCGTTTTTTCGACTGTTGGTCATTTTGGGACCCCTGCAGCACTTGCAGTCCGTCAAACTCCACTACGGGGTGATGGAGGCCCAAGTCCGGCGCGGGCTGTTCTGGTTCACGCTGGTGCTGTGGTTCCTCAATTCCCTGCGAGGCTTCACCGCGCAGGAGTTTGTTTTCACTTGGGTCGGCGGGGTGCTGGAACGGGAATGGCAGTTTGGCTCCATCACGCTGACGCTCGGGGCGCTGGGGTGGTTTGTCCTCTCGATTTGGATCGCGGTGCTCATCTCCCGGGTGCTGCGGTTCTTTCTCGAAAACGACGTTTTAGCCCACCTTGGTCTGCCCCGCGGGGTGCCGAGCACCATCTCGATGATGCTGCATTACGGCAGTGTCTCGCTGGGGTTTGTCGTCGCCTTGGCGGCCTTGGGGGTCGAGCTGAGCCAGTTGAGCATCATGATCGGGGCGCTGGGTGTGGGGATTGGTTTCGGGCTTCAGAATATCGTCAACAACATCATCTCCGGTTTGATTCTGGTTTTCGAGCGTCCCATCAGCGTGGGGGACGTGGTGCAATTTGGAACCACCATGGGAAAGGTCACTCGCATCGGTTTGCGGTCGAGCGTGGTGCGCGATTTTGCGGGTGCGGAAATTATTGTTCCCAACGGCAATCTGATCTCCGACCAAGTCACCAACTGGACGCTGTCCGACGAGATGCGCCGCATCAAAATTCCGATTCACGTGCCGTTCGAGACCGACGCCGATACGGTGATCGCCCTGTTGGAAAAAACCGCCCGGGAGCATGAGCTGGTCGCGGCCGATCCGGCGCCGTGGGCGGTGCTCGAGGGGTTCGGCGAGAGTGCCCTGCAGTTTTCCATACGGTGTTGGGCGCACTCCTCCGAATTTCTCAAAGCCAAGAGCAGCTTGACCGTCGAACTGGACCGCGCGCTGAAGCAGGCCGGCATCAAGATCCCCTACCCGCAGCGGGACTTGCACCTCCCCGACCGGGCCAAGACGGCAGCGCCTGCCGCCGCACCACCGGCGGACGAATCGGAGTAAGCCTCCCGCGCCTCACCGGGGAATTGAATGGCTGCCGGGTCTTGGGCGGCGTTTTAGTTGGAGCCTTCCGGCGGGGGCTTCGGCTGCAACTCGCGCAAGTCGCGTTGCCAATCAGCAACACTGTAGCGGCCGGTTTCCCGGGCCGTCTCGATCGCGGCGGGCAGCCAGGCTTTGCGGACGGCGTCGGTGAGCGGTTGATCGAGCAGCACCTGCCAAACCTTGAAGGAACCAGCCGGGTCCTCCCATTCCTGCAGTTGCTCGGCGATCAGGGCCATCAGGCCCCATTCATCGACGCGCACTCGACTGAGAAAGCCGGCGATACCCAGCCGCGCCACGGCCGCCGCCTTCTCTCCCCGGGAGGCTTCCAACTCCGCGGTCTTCCAAGCCAGGGCCAGATTGGGATAACGTTTGAACCCATTGACGGCCGTGGCCAATTGGTCCTCCGAGGCCACTTCCTCTACCACCGCTTGCTCCAGTTGCCGCAGGATCAAATAGGCAGCGGAACGCGGCGGTAGCTCCGCGATTTGGTCCCACTGCTCGACCAACGAAACTTGGGCAGGACGATACAAGGGATCGCCCACGACGATCCCCTGCCACGACAATGCCGGCAGGGCATAATACGCCGCCTCGCCCAAGGTCGCTCCCGCCAGCAGCGCGCCGATAAACCGGTGGGGATGATGGGTAAACTCCAAGTAGGGTTCGTAGACATTCCCTACCGTGGCGGCCACCCCGCGAGCGACGAACGGCCCCGTCCAGCCCCCGCCATCCTGCAAACGCAGCGAACTGGCCGAATAACTGTGGAGGTGCAGGGCAATCGCCCCCGGGACGAATTCATAGTCCGGCAGGCCAAAGGGTCCGTTGATTTTTCCCGCATACCATCCGAGATAGATGGCCACCCCATCCGCCCGGGCCGTCGCCGGCAGGGTGCCTTTGGCTCGATGGATTTGCGGTTTCCACTGGTGCTCTCGCAACACCTCCGCCGCCTCTTCAAACCATTCGTCGCCCTTCGCGTGGGGGCCCCCGATGTCCACCATGGATCGGCCAATCAGTCCCCGTCGCTCGGCTTCCCGCGCAGAGGTGACCAAGCGACGCGCCGCCGGGTAGGTCGGCCCATCGAGGCGCGACACCCGAACCAGGGAATCGCCCTCGAACAGGCCCAATGACGATTTGCCGAAAACCGGATTGCCCACCAACCCATCCCGCCGCGTTTCGCTGCGATTGATGAGGGTAAGTTCGGAGTCCACCGCGGCACGATTCGTGCGCAGTTTGGAACTCATGCCCGTCGGGGCGTCCGAAGGCAGGTTGGGATCGGCCCGGATCTTCAAGGGGACGCCCCGGCAGGTCACCAGATAGGAGATCCGGTGCCCGGCGGTGGACAGCTTGCGACGACCGACATCGTCCATCAAATCCATCTCGATGGCTTCGATCCATTGCTGCTCGATCAACCACCGCTGCAGGGGGGTCAGAAGTTGATCGATATACTGACGCCAACTCACCTCCTCGCCCAACGGCAGATCCATCGCAAAGATGTTGGCGCGGGGGATCCGGCGTTCGTCGGCATAAAATCGGGCCAGCTCAACCGACTCGGGATCGTTGGCATTGGCCACGATGACCACCCGTTCCGCTTCGTCGGGGACCACGGTGAATCCAAGCTCTGCTCCCAAGCCTCCGGCCCCACCAATCACCCATCCGCAAATCAGCCAGATCTTCAATTTCATGGCGAGTGCTAACCCCGGCCCAATCGCCACCCCCACCACGTGGCCACCAGACAGACCACGACCGAAACGAGCACATGCACCAGCGCCACGCCAAGCTGGCCTTGGCGCAGCTGCTCCAGAGTCTGCCAGCTGAAACTTGAAAACGTGGTGAACCCTCCGCAAAAGCCCAATACGACAAACGCCTGCCAATGGCTGGTCTCCGCGGTCGCCGCCCCCAAGCGCGACAGCATCCACCCGAGCAACATCGAACCGATGACATTGACCGCGACCGTGCCCCAGGGCAGCCGGCCCGCCGGCACGAGCTCGGCCACCACCACCCGCAGGATCGAACCGAGCCCGCCCCCGAGTCCGATGAGCAGCAATTGAGCGGTCGAGATCATGGTTGAGTTGAGAGCACGAGGTTCGCGTAAGCCACGATGCCATGGGCCATTGACTCCGCAATCTCTCCGCGACGGGTCGGCGAGGCAATCTCCGTCGCCTCGACTTCGTTGGACAAAAATCCAGCCTCGATCAACACCGCGGGGACAGTGGTCAACCGCAAGACGGCAAAACGCGCGCGTTTGAGTCCCCGATCGACGGTCCCCAAATTCTCCACCAGGGCGTCGTGAATCTGGTAGCCGAGAATGGCGTTCCAGGCATCGGTCTGGTTGCCCGGTTCCGCCCCGAGTTCGTCGCCGGGATCGGTGCGGTGATCCCCGGTGGAACGTTGGCCGGCCGGCGTCAACACGTAGGTCTCGGTACCCCGGGCCTCCGGGTTGCCGGCCGCATTAAAATGAATGCTCACCAGAAGGTCGGCGACGCGGCTGCGTTCTCCCCGCTCGCCGATATCGACGTAGACATCCTCCCGACGTGTTTGCATCACCTCGAATCCTTGGGCGGTCAGGATCTGCTCCAGCCGCAACGCAATGTCCAGGGTGAGCTCTTTCTCACTCAAGGCCAACGGGTCGTTGTGCGTGCCGCGGTCCTTGCCCCCGTGGCCCGCATCCAGCCAGATCCGCTGCACCACCCGGGCCTCCTTCGCGAACTCTAGGGGGCGCAGCAGCGGGTGCAGCAGGGAGGTCACATCCGCCCGACTCAACCACAGCCGCCCTTGATGAGCCTTCACCCCTTCACTTAAAAAAACCCGGCGACCGGCGAACTGGATTTCCCGGGAGTCGTGGCGCAGCGAGACCCGTTCCCACGCGCTGGCAAAGGTCCGTTCGCCTTCGGGCGTCAGGCGTTGGGTTGGTCGCAAGCCCCAGGGGACAAAGACCTGCTCGGCCGCGACGTAGTGATCGGGAAGCACCGATCCGCCGCCGGGAGGGGGAGAAGATCCCCCGGTCGCTTCCGCTCCACTCAGCAGCACCAAACTCCCGAGTCCGAGAATGCGGCCCCACCGGGCAATCCCTTCCAGCCGACCGGGCGGCTTAGGCCGACTTGCTCGGAGCATTGGCCTTGTCGGAGGCCGCCTCGGCCGCACGGGCGCTGTCCTTGGGCTCGGAGCCAGGCGCCTTGGCCGGAGCCGTCTTGGGTTGATAATACTTCAGCTTCCGTTTGTTGGCCGGGTGGGGCGTGACCATCACGTTGATCTGGCGGCCGTTGAGCTTCGGCTCCGATTCCGCATGGCCCATGCCCTCGATCTCGCCGATGGCCCGTTTCATGACTTCGAAGCCAATCTCGGTGTGGGCCATTTCCCGGCCGCGGAACTTCAACCGCAATTTAACCTTGGCCCCCTCGTTAAGGAATTCCTCGGCGTGGCGCAGCTTGGTAATGAGGTCGTGTTGATCGATTCGGGGGGAGAGCTCGACCTCCTTGATCTTGCTGGCCGTGACCTTCGAATTGGAGGACTTCTTTGACTCCTCGTAAACATACTTGCCGAAGTCCATGATCCGACAGACCGGCGGGGCGGCCTGGGGCGCCACCTCAACCAAATCCAGCCCAAACTGCAGCGCGAGCTCCAAGGCCTTTTCGGTATCCATCACCCCGAGCTGCTTACCTTCGGGGGAGATCACTCGGATCTTGGGAACCCGGATCCGTTGATTGCGCCGGATATGGGCATAAGGGTCGTTGTTACGGCGGAAATTGCGTCCGCCACCACGGCGTTTGCCGCCGCCAAAGGAAAAGGATGTAGCCATCAAATAGTATTCAACTCAGTGTAGATCCCCTCGGTTTTCAGGGGCTCGCGCCCCGAACACAACCCAGAAAGCGCAAGGATTCGAAGACCGTTCGGTTCCCGGAAGTTCACACACTGAAGCTCTCGCCACACGAGCAACTCGCCTTGGCGTTGGGATTGGAGAACTTAAATCCTCCCGCAATCAGTTGATCCGAGTAGTCCAACTCCGTGCCTTTCAAGTAGAGGGCCGTTTTGGGATCGACCACCACTTCTCCTCCGCCCGAACGCACCAAGATGTCACCGCGACGAGTTTTGTCGGTGAAGCGCAGCTTGTAGCTCAGGCCGTTGCAGCCGCCGCCCGTGATCGCAATCCGCAGGTAGTCCCCCGCCTGCTCCCGGGCAATCAAGGCAGCGACTTTGCGCCCCGCGGCGGCCGTCAGCCGCACGAGCTTCTCGTTGCCTTCCCTCACTCCTTCCGGAAGGGAACGCACGGGCGGTTGAACTGCAGTTTCGAAGGACATCAAGCGGGGAACTATCCATCTAATTGCCCGTAGATCAAGTGCGCGCGGCCGACAGTCCAACTTAAACCACGCGTGCGAAGGCACGCCGGATGATCGTCATCTCGCGATTTACCCGGCCAACCGGCGAGCGAGCTCGATGGCGCGCCCCATGCTGACACTGCTGGCGAGGCGGCGGCCGGCGATGTCGAATCCGGTGCCGTGATCCGGACTGGTGCGCACAAACGGCAGGCCCAGCGTCACGTTCACCGCGTTATCGAAGTCGATCGTTTTCAGCGGTCCGAGTCCCTGATCGTGATAGAGGGCGACCACGGCATCAAACTCCCCTTGCAGCGCCCGCCCAAAAACCGTGTCGCCGGGCAGCGTGCGGGAAAGTCCGGGCAATTCCCGGCGCAGTTCATCCAAAACGGGATCAATCTGGTCGCACTCTTCGCGGCCCAACCGGCCCTGCTCGCCGGCATGGGGATTGAGCCCACACACCGCGATCCGGGGTGCGACGATTTCGTCCACGGCAGTCAAATGCCGCGCCGCCTGCACGGCCCGGGTGATGACCGCGGGCGACAACGCGGCCGGCACCTCACGCAGCGGCAGGTGCCAGGTGGCCAACGCCACGCGGAGGTGGCGCCCCATAAAGGCCATGACCGGAATGCCCCCCCACGCCGCGGCAAAAAACTCCGTCTGGCCCGGATGGACGAACCCCACCGCCGCCAGTTCCGCCTTGCTGATTGGACCGGTCACCACCGCGCGATAACGGCCCTCCTGGCACCCGGTCGCCGCCAACTCCATGGCCCGCCAGGCCAATCGCGCTCCCGCGGGATGCGGCTCTCCGGGCGTCGCCACGTAATCGGGCTCCCCCACCGCCCGCGTGGCGATTCCGGCAGGTAATCCGCTCAACCAATTGGCGGGGCCGAGCACCTCCACATCATGGCGCACGACGGCCGGATCCTCCAACCAACGGGCGATGACCTCCGGTCCCACTCCCGCCGGATCCCCGCACGTGATGGCAATCGGCTTGCTATTCATCGGTTGGGGCGGGACCGGGGTCGGGCAATCGGGCGTTGGCTGCCCGCAAAAAACTCCAGAAACGTGCGGGCTTGATCCGACTGAACGGTTTCGAGCAAGGCCGCCGCCCGGGGTTTCGGATTGGTGGTCGCACCAAAAACGTGCCGATAGGCCGTTTTGATTTCCGCGATCACCGCTTGCGACCACTGACGCCGCTTCAACCCCACCAGGTTGAGTCCCGTCAGGTCGTCGCGCTCGGCCGACAGGCAAAACGGGGCCACGTCCTGCGTGATGCGCGCCAAACCGGCGATCATCACGCCCTCACCCAAACGACAAAACTGATGGATGCCAGCGCCCCCGCCCACGAATGTCTTCGCCCCCACCTCCACATGGCCCGCCAACATCGCGTTGTTGGCGAGCACCACATCATCCGCCACCTCGCAATCGTGTCCGGCGTGGCTACCGGCCATGAAAAAACAACGCGCGCCCAGGCGTGTCGCCTTCCCGGCATACATCGAACGGTTGATCGTGACATGCTCACGCAACACCGATCCCGGTCCCACCTCCACGTAGGAGGCGGTCTCCGCATCGAAGCCGAGATACTGCGGGTCACCCCCGACCACCGCGCCCGGATGCACGATCACCCCCGCCCCCAACCGGGCCCACTTGGTCACGACCGCGTGGGGTCCGATCAACACGTCGTCGCCCAGCTCGGCTGCGGGATCAACCGTAGCACTCGAATGGATGGTGGTAGGCATGGTCAGTAAGACTTGGCGCGTCGGTCGCCCGACAGCAAATCCAACTGTCCATCCCGCAACAGTTCGTAGTTTTTCAAAATCCGAATCACCTGCAGGGTATCGCTTTTGCGGTAGTTGCGGTTGACCTCCACCTTGTCGATCAAGTCCAGCAACATCGCGCGAAAGGAGACGATGCCGTCCACGCCTCGTTCCTTGAGCAATGCGACGCTCTGCGAGCGGTAGGGCTCCTGAGTGGGCAGCCCCGGCAGCACCAGAATTTTGGTGGGCTGTTCACCGGTCTCGCCGCTGGCGCTGTCTTCCGGAAAAAGTTTGTTCGCCGCACGCAGCACCTCCTCTTCCAGAAAACGCAGGATCTCCGGCGAGCCTTTGATGGTCGCGGCGGAGAAGACCCCCGTGTGCCAGGGCTTAACCGCCACCACCGCCCGATGCACAAACGGCA
>JAGYIG010000055.1 GCA_018402455.1 Opitutaceae bacterium | reverse complement strand
CCCCGCTCCCGCCGACCCGGTCCCGGCATCCGTGCCCGAAGCTTCCGTGGTGGAAAATGATCCCCCGGAAACGCCGGCGACATCCGAACCCGCTCCTCCACCCAAGCCGGCCGAACCCGCTGCGGCGGTGGAACCACCGGAACCGACGGAGTCGGTGGAGCCCGAACCGTCTTCTGCCTCCGCTCCTGCATCCGAGGATTCGGATGATGCGGCAACCAAGCCGGAGAAGTGACCGCTTAGCGCCGCGTTTGGCGGTCATTCCCGCAGGCGGATGGTATGTCGCTCTGCGGTGGTGATCCCGAGGTCGAGGTGCCAGGTATCGGGCGGCAGCCATGAGGCGATCCGTTCAGGCCACTCGATGGCCGCAATCCATGGGCTGATCAAAAAATCCTCCAGCATCAAAGCCTCGACGTGGGCCGCACTTTCCAAGCGGTAGGCATCGAGGTGGAGCAGGCGTCCTCGGGGACCAGTGTGCAGGGTATAGAGATTAAAAGTCGGGCTGGTCACCGGTGCGGTGATGCCCAGACCGACGGCCAGCCCTTGCACAAAAGTGGTTTTGCCGACGCCAAGATCGCCGTGCAGGGCCAGCACGGTGTCCGGCGGCAGGGCGACTGCCAGCTGCTCGGCAACCCGGCGGGATGCCTCCGCCGAGGACGTGGTCACGCCCGATCGAAGCTCAGCGCAGATGCTCGAACCCATGGAAACCGCTCAGGTCAAGTTCGTCAGGAAAGGGCGAAACCGCCCGCGATTTGGAGAATTGCCCAATGCACGTGAGAAGGCCTTTGCAATGACGGTGCCACTCGCGCACGAAGGCGTCGGGTTGGGTGCGGCCGGAGACGGCAAAAACCAGCTCGTAGTCCTCCCCATCGGTCAGGGCGTGCAGCAGCGCGGGCTGGCCGGAGGTCTTGCTGTGTTGGCGGGCGGAACGGCTGATGGGAATCGCGCGCTGACTCAGAGCGATACGGGTTCCCTTGGGCTGGAGGGCACGCAGGTCTTTGGCCAAACCGTCGCTGATATCCATCATGGCGTGGACCTCAGCCCGGGAAGCCAGCCACTGGCCCTCCGCCAAGCGGGGGGTGAACTTCCAATGCCATTCCAATCGGCTGCCCCCGAGCCGACCGGTCACGAAGATCCAATCGCCGGGCTTGGCGCCGCGGCGGCAGAGGATCCGTTTTTGGGTGGATTCTCCGAGCATCGTCATGGTTGCGATGAAACCGGTGGCGTGGTGGGCAACATCCCCTCCAATGAGGGGGACGCTGTAGCGCCGGGCCAGGTTGGCGATGCTGCGGTAGAAATCTCGCAACCATTCGATCTTCACCTCCTGGGACAAGGCCAAGGCGATGACCGCGGCCCGGGGTCGTCCGCCCATGGCGGCAATGTCGCTGAGGTTGCGATTGAACAGCTTCGCGCCAGCCCCCCGGGCGGGTATCCGGTCATCGAAGTGTTCCCCGTAGATCACTGGATCCACCGTAATCAACTGGTCGCGGGGCGTGCCGGAAAGCACGGCACAATCGTCGCCGATCCCCCGGGGGGGCTTGGGGGAGGCGGAGCCGAGCCATCGCGCGATTTCGGTGATCAGCTGGGATTCACCGAGGGCGGCGACGGAGCGGGAACGCTGTCGGGTGAAGGGGGACATGATTCAGGATGCCGGCGCGGACGGGAGGGGTGGGAGAATGGCCAATAGAGCGACGAAAAAGATTAAAAATCGAGCCCGGCCAAAATCAGCACCACGGTGTTCAGGTTGAAGAGTCCGTGGGCGATGATGGGCACGGCGATGCGACCGGTGCGTTCGTAGGCAATCGCGAAGATTATGCCCAGCATGAACAGCGGTCCGAAGGCCACCAAGTTGCCATGCAGCAGCGCAAAAATGGCGGCCGGCAGGGGGAAGGCGATCCAAGCGGGTGCGCGGGTGCGCAGGTAGCGAAACATGCCGGCACGAAAGACGAGTTCCTCGGTCAGAGGCGCCAGCACCACCGCCAGAAAGGTCATGCCCAAGATGATGCCCGGAGATCCGGCCTCGGCAAAGATCTGCACCAATTCCTGGCGCGACGTATCGAAACCAAAATGGTCCAACGTGGTGGTCCAGATCAGGTTGATTCCGGTCAGCACGGGCAGGGCCACCAGCAGGGTGATGAGGCCGGCCAACCAGAGGTTGATCGGCCGCATCGAAGACCGGGGCTGGACAATTCCGGCGGCGATCTGGCGTTGTTTCATCGTGGCCGCCGCCACGCCGGCCCCGGCCAGCAAGCCCCCTTGGAATCCCAGTCCCATGAGGATCAACTCAACTTCCCGACTGACGTTGACGGAGCCGATGAGGACCTGGGCCCCGAATTGTCCGGCGACGCCGGCGGCGATGACGATGAAGATGGCGTAGGCGAAGTCCCAGCCGCTGATCAACCACGGGGTCAGCGGGCTGGGTCGGCGGCGGACTTCGCGTCCTTTATCGCTAAAGCCGATCCGCCACAGCAAGAGCACGCCGGTCAGCAGCAGGAAAACCTGCACGGCGGCCGCGACCATGGCCGGCGGATCGATTTCTTCCAAGGTCATGGTCCGGGGGCGATGTGCGAATGGGGGAAGCGGGAACAGCGATTGAGCTGCGACCTAGCGCTTCCGGACCTTTTTGCCGTCGAACACGACCTTGCCGTTTACGATGGTGGTTTTGACTCGGCCCTGAAGTTCCTCGCCATCCCAGGGGCTGTTGGCGGACTTGGAAAACCCGGCCTTGGCATCGTAGGTCCACTTTTCCTGCGGGTCGAACAGGCAGATGTCGGCGGCGGCGCCCGCGGACAGGGTGCCGGCTGGCAGGCCGAGGAGTTCGGCGGGTTTGCGGGTCATGAGGTCGATCACCTTGGCCAGCCGGAATTTGTTTTGGCGCTGCAGCACGCCGAGGGTGACGGGCAGGGCGGTTTCGAGTCCGAGAATCCCATTGGGCGCATAGTCGAACTCCTGATCTTTTTCGTAGTCGGTGTGCGGGGCGTGGTCCGTGGCGATGATGTCGATGGTGCCGTCCCTCAACCCGCCAATGATGGCCTGCTGGTCTTCCGCCGTCCGCAGGGGTGGGTTCATTTTGAATTTTGGATCATAGCCCTCGATACACTCGTCGGTCAGGGCGAGGTGGTGGGGCGTGGCCTCGGCGGTGATTTTGACGCCCCGGGCCTTGGCCCGGCGGATCAGTTCGACCGCGTTTTTGGACGAGATGTGCTGCAGGTGGATGTGGGCGCCGCTGTAGGTCGAGAGGATGGCATTGCGAGCGACGATCAGGTCTTCGGCGGCGTTGGGCCAGCCGCGCAGTCCGAGCCGGGTCGATACGACGCCCTCGTTCATGACGGCACCCACCGTCATCGAGTGGTCCTGGCAGTGGTCCATCAGAGGCAGGTCAAACATCTTGGCGTATTCGCAGGCGCGGCGCATGAGTTCATTGCTTTGCACGCAGTCGCCGTCGTCGGTGATGGCCACCACTCCGGCGCGCGCGAGGGAACCGATGGGGGCCAGCGTTTCGCCCTTCATGTCGACGGTGATGCAACCCGTGGGCAGGACCTTGACCACGGCATCCCGCTCAATGACGTCCTTGATGTATTGGATGGTGCCCGTGTTGCTGGCGGGCGGAGACGTGTTGGGCATGCAGACGACGGTGGTGAATCCGCCGGCGGCCGCGCAGTGGGACCCGGTGGCGATGGTCTCCTTGTGGGTCTGGCCGGGCTCCCGGAAATGAACATGGATGTCGACCAGACCGGGACAGGCGACGAGACCGGTGCCGTCGATGACTTTGGCTTTCTTTTTATCTGCGGCGGAGAGACTGGCCACGATCTTTTCGTTTTGCACGAACACATCGCCTACGCGGTCGCGTTTGTTGGCCGGATCGATCACCCGGGCGTTTTTGATCCAAAGAGAGGGCATAGGAAAAAAGGTCAGGCAGTGGGAGTCACGTATTCGGGTTGGCCGCCGGCGCAAAGGTAGAGCACGGCCATGCGCACGGCGATGCCATTGGTCACCTGCTCGAGGATGACACTGCGATCACCGTCCGCCAGTTCACTGTCGATTTCGACGCCTCGGTTGATGGGCCCGGGGTGCATGATGATCGCGTCGGGGTGAAGCCAAGAGGCCCGCTCTTGGTTGAGACCAAACATGGAGGTGTATTCGCCGATGGAGGGGAACATCCCGGAGTTCTGACGCTCGTGTTGAATCCGCAGCAGCATCACGACCTCGGCATCGGCCAGGGCGCTCCGCAGGTCATGGGAAACCCGCACCCCGAGGGCTTCAAAATAGGGCGGAACCAGGGTGGAAGGGCCCACCACGGTGACGTCGGCGCCGAGGGTGCGCAGGGCCTGGATGTTCGAACGGGCCACCCGGCTGAACAAGATATCGCCGAGAATTACGACTCGCCGGCCATCGAGTTCCCCCAACCGTTCCCGCATGGTGAAGGTGTCCAACAATCCTTGGGTCGGGTGTTCGTGAGCCCCATCGCCGGCGTTGATGACGGGGATGTTCAGGAGACGCGACAAGTAGAGCGGTGCCCCGGGGGCCGAATGCCGGATCACGATCATATCGGCCTGCAGGGCGGCGATATTCTGGGCGGTGTCGCGCAGGGATTCGCCCTTGGTCGTGGAGGAGGATTTGGCGTCGAGCGAGATCACGTCGGCGGACAGACGCTTGGCGGCCATGTCGAAGGCCATTCGGGTCCGCGTGCTCGGCTCGAGGAACAGATTGACGATGGTTTTGCCCCGTAGGGCGGGCACCTTCTTCACGCTGCGCGTGAGGATTTTTTTAAATCCGGTCGCGGTCGAATGGATTTGATCAAGCTCCGCGCGGGAGAGCTCTTCGAGGGTGATCAGGTGGCGGCGATTCCAAGGCATCGGGCAGAGGTGGGGGACCGGGCGGGTTAGGCGGTGGCGGAGGTGAGGGTGACCCCGTCGCGGGAGTCGAAATGAGGGTCGAGGCGCACCTGGACGTTCTGCTGATCCGTGGTCTCCAGGCGGATCCCGCAATAGTCGGGAGCGAACGGGAGTTTGCGGCCACCGCGGTCGATTAGCACGGCGAGTTCGACGGCCGCCGGTCGACCATGATCGAAAAGCTCGTTGAGGGCGGCATTGAGGGTGCGACCGGAGTGCACCACATCATCGACCAGGATCACGGTTTTGCCAGTGACGTCGAAGGGGATAATGGTCGGACGGGACTCCTTGGGGATGGGATTGCGCCCGATGTCGTCGCGGTAAAACGAGGTGTCGAGTTCTCCGGTGGGAACCTTTGGGTCCACCCCGGCCGCGATGCGGCGATTCAGCTCCAAGCCGCCGTTGGCAATACCGATGAAGCACAGGTGCTCACGGTTGGGGTGGCGGTGCCGGATGGCGGAGATGATCTCCGCGATGGCAGCGTGGAGTTGGGAGGCGTCGAGAGTCAGCGGCGCGGGCACGGGCCCATTAAGGTCGGTCGGAGTGGCTGCGGTAAAGCGGGAAGTGCTATCGCCAGCGAGTTGAGGCACCATCCGGGCCGCCCAAAACAAGGCCGCCCCACCCGGAAGGGTGAGGCGGCGTGTCTCCTAACAGACTCGACCCAGTGCGTCAGGGAACTTCGTAGATCTCGGCCAGAGCCTCACCGTCATTGTTGTCGGTGGGGGTGATCTGGATGGTGTAGTTACCGGGATCAAGGAGGGAGAGCGTGGCCGCGTCCCCGGTGCCGGCGCCGAGGGCGAAGGCCCCGACGAATTCGGTCGCTTGGAGGAGTTCGTAGACGAAGTCCGCGTTGCTCCAATCGTCGTTCGCCAGAACCGAACGTTGGTTGGTGTCGAAGATCGTCAGCTCGGGGTTGGTGATGGCATTGGTGACACCGAAGCTGGCCAGGGTGGGGCCGACACCGCGAACGAGCAGGGTGCGTTTGCCGGTGCCCTGCAGGCTCATGCCCATGATGAGGGCGTCGGCGCCCGCGGAGGCATTGGTGCGCACCGACACATTCACCAGTTTGGAGGTGGGGGCGGTATCGGCGTCGTAGACCTCGAGGAGCACGATGCCGCCTTGGCCGTCGGCACCCGTGACCTGGGCAGTGTAGGCTTTGTTGGCCGGCAGGCTGACCAACGTCGCGGCGTCACGGCTGCCCGGGTCGATCCCGAACGCGCCGACGCCCGCGAAGACCGCCGAGAGCGAGGAGTCCCAGTCATCATTGGTCGCCACGACGTTTTGGTCCTCGTCGTAGACCGTGACCTTCGGGTTGGGCATCGCTCCGGTGACGCCGAAGTTGGCGAGGCCGGGGCCGATGGCCCGGATCAGGATCTGCTTGGAACCCGATCCCCGGATGACAAAACCGGGAGTCACGATTTGTCCCGGCGCAGCATTGGTGCGCACGGAGATGTTGCGCAGGGTCGAAGCGGTTTGGCTCAGCGAAACCGTGGCGGGTTGCGAGGTGATCACGCCGTCGCTGTTGGTGACGCGCACGGTGTATTGGCCGGCGTCGCCGGCATTGGCGGTGTTGCGCAACAGGATCGATCCGGTTTCCCCGGAGAGCGGGCTGCCGTTGAGATACCATTGGTAGCTGAGGCCGGAGCCGACGGCGGATGCGGCCAGCGCGAAGGTGCCTCCCGGCGCCACGACCTTGTCGAACGGCTGGAGCGCGAAGACGGGCGCCCCGGGACCGTTGACCGCGATCGTGCCCGCGTTGAGGGTGACCGAACCGGCGGCGTTGGTCACCGCGACGGTGGAGTTACCGGCTACCGCGGAGCTGACCTGCTCAATGATATAAGGGTTGGTCGTCGCGCCGCTGATGGCGACGCCATTGAGGAACCATTGGTAGGCGAACGGGCCGATACCATCGACTGGATCGGGAGGACCAGCCGCCCCCGAGGGCGGGGGTGTAGTTGCCGACGACAAAATTGGGGGCCACGACCGGGGCGCTGGTGGCGACTTGACCAATGGTGACGTTGGAGGCATCCGCGAAGGAATAGGACCCTCCCCATGAGCCCCACTACGGGAAGTCACGCCGTTGGAGGTGCTCGCGGCGTAGGTTTAGCTTTGGCCCCAGAATGTTGATGGTAACCTCGGCGGTTTGGCTGGGGCGACCACTCCGGCGTGAACCGCGGCGGCGGCCACGGAGCTATCGTCCGTGTAGATGTTGGTGCCCCAGACGGGACCCGCGGTGGAGCCGGTGACCGAAAATTGGAGCGACTGGCCGGCGCGGTTCCGGTAGCCCACGAGGTTGGCGGGCGTGGCCGTCACATCGGCCGGAGATCGAGCCGGTGGATCCGGTGTCGTTGCCGGCCTGCCGATGGCACCACCGTTGGCCAAGCTGAAATCTCCGCCGCTGAGCGCGCGATTGTAAATGCGCACCTCGTCGAACTCACTGACGAACAGGTCCAACCCGTTGTCCGAGCCGCCGATGGAGAGCATCGCACTGAGAAGGAGCGCAAGGGCTGGGCGGCTTTGCTGAGAACTTCGGTGCCGTTCAGATAGAGACGCAGCGCGCTCCCGTCGTGGGTCATGGCGAGGTGACTCCAATGCGCCGGGGAGTGGCGGTGGCCAGGGGCGGTGTTGGGGGAGAAGTCGATTCGCCGCGGCTGGCTTCGTAGTAGCTGGCGAAGTGACGCGGCGCGTTGTTGGTGCCGTCGAGGAAGGTGCCGTAGAAGTGACTGGAGCTGCCGGGTCTCTGCACCGCCACCATCCGGGGATTCCAGTTGCCGCGGCCCTGCACCCGCACGAAGTGCAGGGAAACGGTGACCGCATCCGAGCTGAAGCCTGGCTGGACCAAGGCCCGCAGCCGCACCTGGTTGGTGCTCATGGGCACCATTCACCGCGCCACCCGTGACGGGGTGACGATGCCGCCACGGGCCGAGAGGTCCACGCCGCGTCCCGAGTCGTCTTTGAGCAGATCGTTGGGTTGTCGAATGAGTAGTAGGCCAACAGGTCGCCGGAGTTGCCGCCGTTACGCCGCCAGAACTCTCGCCGCCGCCGAGCCGCTCGATGCGGTGAAGCCGGTGCTGGATTGATTCTGTAGCGGGACGCCGTTGGCGACGAGGGCACCGTAGTCGGATGAGGGTGCCGTTGGCGATGGTGGCAGTGGTGATCCCCATAAGGGCAAATTGGAGCCCCCGTGAAGGTCACCACCCGCTGGCGCTGACCGTGCCAGTCAGGGCGCCTTGGCTGAAATCAATGGCGCCGGCGGCGGTGACGTCGGCGATGTAGATGCCGACGGCGGGATTCAAGATTCAACGGCCCGCCGAACCTGGGCGTTCACCGAGCCGATGTAGCGGCCGGCGAGATCAGCCTGGGCCTGCAGGCCCAGGGCGGAGAGCAGAAAAACGACCAAGGTGGCCGTCACGCGAGGGAAGAAGGGTCGAGTAAGTGGTGACATGACGTGGGATGGTTCTGATGGTCCGGAATTGAACCGCCCCGATCCTACGTCATCTGGGGTATTTCCTCCATACGCACACTTGCGTAGGTCGTTTGCGATTGCGGGTCAGCCGGGATCCCGGCCAAGCCATTCCGCGAGGGCGGCATCATCGGCCAGGTGCTCGCCCAATTGATAGTCCGGTGCCAGCCAACGGGCGTAGGCGGGGTCGATGAAACGTTGGCAATGCAGAATGACCCGCGTGCGCTGACCGGGGGCGCGCACCAGTCGTCCCAGCCCTTGATTCACCTTTTGCAGTCCCGGAATCCGGTAGACCCGATCAAACGGCTCCTCGCGGGACGCGGTGGTGCGTTCCAGTTCGGCCAACCAAGCGCGCTGCGGGGCGTTGACCTCGGGCAGGGCCGGACCGACCACCAGGGCGTGGGAAACCCGCCCGCCCAGCAGGTCGATGCCTTCGGCGAAACTGCTGCCCAGCACCAGAAACAGCACATCCGCCAGGACCAAGGACTGCTCCACCCATTGGGTTTGGGCTGCCAGATCCGGGAGTTTGGGTTGCAGGGCCACGCGGATGCCGGGGTCGAGGTCCTCCACGGCGGTTGCGATGATTTCCGCGTATCGGTAGCTGGGGAAAAACACGGCCACCTTATCGGTGGCGGCGTCTCGCAGGGCTTTGACGGTGCGGGCGGTGGTGGCGTAGGTGCGCGGTCGCTGCTGGTAGCGGGTATCCACCCGCAGATCGACCGCGACGTCATACGCCCCGTCGCGCCAGGGTGTGGCGGCCTGCACCCGCTGCAATTCATTGGGCTGAAGGCCCGCAGCGGTTGCCGCGGCGGCGGTGGGGCCAATGGTGGCGCTGGCCAGAATGACGCGACCGAAGGAGCGCAGCGTGGCGCCGATGGCCGGAGCCGCGTCCAGACAGGTGAACGCGAGCAGCCCGTCGCGCGGAGCCCAGAGCAAGCGGGTGAGGGTCTCGTCCCGTAACCAAGTGACCAGTTCTCCGGGCCGCCAGAGTATCTCCGCCAACTCGGGACCGAGCGCGGCGTAGTCCAACGGCGTTACCGCGAGGGTGTCGGCCACCTGCGCGAGGACCTCCAGCAAATCCTCCTCCCGCCCGAGGTCCAACGCATCGGTGGTCCGGGTAGCGGCCACCAGCAGGGTGAGGGATTCCCACCTGCGTAATAATTGATTGGATACGCGAAGATGGTCCAGCTCGGCGAGCACCGCCCGACATTCGGTATCGCGGAGAGTGGCGGAGTGGGCATCGGCGACCCGGGCGGCGAGATTGTGGGCTTCATCGACGATCAGCAGGGTGCGGGCGGGATTCCAACTGGGCTGATTTTCAAACAGGGAGCGATTGCGCGGGGCGAACACGTAGTTGAAGTCGCCGACCCAGACATCCTGAAAGGCGAGCGCGGTGCGGGTGATTTCGTAGGGACAGATGCCCGCCTCCTGGCCCGCTTGGCGCAGGTGCCGCAGGTCGCGGCTTTGATCGGGGAACAGGTGGAAGCGGTCGAGACCGCTCAGGGGCCAGCGGGTTTCAAGGTCCTGGAGGAAGCGGCAGGAGTCGCGGACGCAATGAAAGGTGTGGTTGACGCAATGCTCCCGTTTGTTGCGCACGAGCCAGATGCCCAGCGCCGAAGCCGGGGCGTCGCCTGTCCGGCCCGACGCGGTCCCCGCCTCCCCGGTCATGCGGGCCAACGTCGAAACAACCTGCAATTGTCCGGTGGACTTGCCGGTGAGGTAAACCACCCGATCGGATTGGCCGGTCTGCAGCGCGTGCAAGGCGGCTTCGAGCATGACGCCGGTTTTGCCGAAGCCGGTGGGCGCTTCGAAGGCGACGATGGGGTGGGCAGCCAGGGCGGCCTGCAGATGGGACCGGGTGTCTTCCTGACCGGGTCTCAGGGTCGAGAATGCCGGCGCAAACGAAAGGGTCCGCCGTCTTTGCTGGGCCTGATGATTGAGATCGAGGAACTGGGTCAGTCGCTCGATCCGGGTCTCAAACAGCGACTCGTCGGCCCGGGGCAGCACGAGGGTTTGGGCAAGGCCGCTGGCCGTCTCGACCCACACCAATTCTCCGCGCAGTCGGGCGGCGGGATCGGCAATGCGTTGCAGGGCCAGATAGGTCGCCAACTGGGCGAAGTAGGAGGGGTAGTCGGCGCGCAACTCCGCCTCCGCCGCCGGAAGGGCCCGGGTGACGGTTTTGATTTCGCGAAACACGGTGACGCCCTCCTGCTGCAGGATCTGGTCGATTCGCCCCTTCAATTGCAGGCGCCAACCCCGGTGGACGATCTCCCCCTCGATCGGCACTTCAAAGCGTGCGTGGTGGTCCTCGGTCTGAGTCTGAGCCTGCAACTCCCGGTGCCAGTGGGAGCCGAGCTGGGCGCGCCAGATCCCGGTGGGCCCCTCACCGCCGTCCCGGGGACCGATGGCGAAGTCGGCCAATTCGCCGACGCTGAGTTGGGCGGTTCGCGTGGTGAGGTCGAATTGCAGCGCCATGGATCAGTCGACGAGAATGTCGGTGTGGCCGCGGAGGTAGTCTTCGAGCTTTTGTTGAAGGCGGGCGACCAGGTCGGGCGGAGCCGATTGCTCGGCAGTGGGCAGATTGAGCAGTTCAGCCACCGTCGTCCGATCCGCCGACAACAGGGTGGGAAACCAGTGTTCGCGCAGCGGGTAGCCTTCGTCGCGGGCGAAGCAGTAGGTGCTCTTGAACCCCACGATATCGGGCCGATCGGATCGGCTGAAGGCGGCGAGGGCGGTCTGCAGCAGCCGGAAAACGGAGGCCCGACTGTCTTCGTGGACGGCGTTGCGTGCGATCAACGCGGTGAGTTGAGAGGCGTGTTGGAGCCGACGGTAGTGCGCTCCGATCCCGGTGAAGCGTTCGAGAATCCGAGCCTCCTTGACGAACCAAGTACCGGCGTTACCCCCCTCCAGCAGGAGACCAGCGCGGTCGAACAAATCGAGGGGGGTATGTTGGGGCGAGGGTTTGCGGGGAACGCGTTGCAACACGCGGAGGGCGCCGTGTTCGATGCAGAAGGCAGCGGCGGGCTGGAACGCCTCCTTGGGGAGCTCCCGGTGGAGGATAAAGGCTTCCGTTTGCAGGGAGGGCCGCGCCACGCGGGTCAGGGCTGCGGGTTGGGGGAGGCGGCGGACGCGGGCGCCGGGGGGACATCGGACGCGGCCAACTCCGGAGGTCTCGCGGGCCAAGGTGGCACCACCGAGCCGCCGGAGATGATCAGTTTCATGGCTTCGCTCACCGTCATGCTCATCTCGACGACCCGCTCTTTGGGGTAAAAAATCAGGAAGCCGGAGGTGGGATTGGGAGTGGTGGGCACAAAAACCGTCCACATTTCGTAGTCGGTGCGGCCCTGCACTTCACCATTGGCTCGGTTGGTCAGAAACCCCAGCACATAGGATTGGGGGGCGGGGTATTCGACCATCACCACCTTCTCAAAAACGTTGCGCTTTTGGGCGCTGAAGGTGTCGACGATCTGTTTAACCGTGCGATAGACCGCGCCGATGCCGGGGATGTTGTTGATGAAGCGTTCGGTCAGCTGGGTGAAGTAGCGGGTGAGCACCCAGCGCGAGACAAAGCCCAACAACGCGATCAACAGGATCACGAGGATCGTTGCGATGATGTTCCAAGCCAGGTCCAGGCCTTCCTGACGCAGGAAGTCCGGCAGGAAAACCGAGATCAGGGGGCGGAAGGAGCCACCGACGCGGTCGACCAACCACGAGAAAACAAACCAGGTGACCGCGAGCGGAGCCAAAAGCACCAGTCCGGAAAGGAAGGCATTGCGGAAGGAAGTGAATGTGGTAGGCGAGGCCATCGGTTTACGGAAGGTGGCGGCAATTGCCGGAGGCGCAAGGGGCGAGTGTGCGACTCAGGCTTTCCACCGGAAAGCCGGTCGGATCCCCGCCGTGGCCACCACGCGGCGGGCGCGGTTTTCCGCCGCGCGCATGCGCCGCTTTGGGGCGGGCTCAAGATCGTCATAGCCGGCGAGGTGTAGCCAACCGTGGATCACGTAGAGCGTAAGTTCCTCGCTGAAATCATGGTGATGGCGCTGGGCAAACGTGGCCGCGGTGTCGGCGGATACGCAGATCTCGCCGCAGGTGCCAAAGGCCGGTTCCCCGGCGAAGGTGATCACATCTGTGGTCTTCGGGTCGCCGAGAAATTCGGCGTGGAGCCGGGCGAGGGCTGGATCGGTCAGGAACACGATCGAGAGTTCTCCGGGCAGAGGTCCCCCTAAAAAACGGGGGGCTTGATCGTCCAAGGCGTGAAGGATGGCGCGGATCGTGGGGCGATCAATTCCCAGACCCGGATGCCGGTTGCTGATGGCGATATCTCTAAACACCCGGGGAGTTAAGCCGATTAGGCCCGAGACTGAAATACTTATCGCCGCCCGGACCGGGATTTCAGGTTGCGGTTTGCGCGGTCAGCTCCTCGCGGCCGCCCTTGCCCTTGGGTTCGGCGGGGTAGGCCACGCGGGAGTGGAGCATATTGAGCAGCGTGAAATTGAAACTGCTCTTGATGCGGGTGATCTCGGCGAACGTGAGGGGCGATTCGTCCAGCTGGCCGTCGGTAATGTGGTCAGCGACGATTTTGTCCACCAATTCGCTGAGACCCTGCGGACTGATCTTTTTGAGCGACCGGGATGCTGCTTCGCAACTATCGGCCAGCAGGATGATGGCCGACTCTTTGAACTGTGGGCGCGGGCCGTCGTAGCGGTAGGTTGTTTCGCTCACCGGCACGGGTTCCAATCCGGGCAACGGCGGGGTGGACTTGCCCGGATCTAAGGGCGAATGAAAATCATTCATGGCGGTCTTGGTGGCTCCCACCGCCTGATAAAAGAAGTAGCGAATGAGTGAAGTGCCGTGGTGTTGCCGGATCACGTTGACCACCACCCGGGGCAGATGGTGTTGGAGCGCCAAATCGACGCCCTCTTTGACGTGACTCTTGATGATCAACGCCGAAAGCGACGGGTTGTTAAAGTCGTGGGGGTTGACGTCGTCGCGTTGGTTTTCGGTGAAGTATTCCGGTTTCACCATTTTGCCGATGTCATGGAACAGCGCACAGACGCGGGCCCGCAGGGCGCTGGCGCCGATGGCGTCGGCGGCGTTTTCCGCCAGCTGGGCGACCATCAGGGAATGGTGGTAGGTGCCGGGCGCCTCCACCTGCATGCGCCGTAGCAAGGGATGATTGTAGTCGGTGAGCTCGAGCAGGGTGATGTCCGTGGTGCGTTTGAAGAGCGATTCCAGCAGGGGCAACAAGCCCACCACGATCACGCCGGTGAGCATGCCGGTGGCCAGACCCGCCCCCATCTGTTGCAGCACCGTGATCGGGGGCAGTCGATCGACCACCCCGATCAGGAGCGCGAAGGTGGCCACCACGACGCCCCCGAGGGTGGTGGCGCGCACAATCGAGCTGCGTTTGCGGGTCTGGCGGGCGCAGAAAATCGCGACCATCGAAGCGAGGAACGTCAGCACCAGCAGGTCGAGCCGGTTGCCGTAGATCACGCCGGTGAAGATGGAGATCAACAGTGACATGAACACGGCGGATCCGGTATCGATCAAAAGCGTCACAATTACGGGGGCGAGCGCGGTTGGCGCGATGTAGGGCAGGATGGCCGC
This sequence comes from Opitutaceae bacterium, assembly GCA_018402455.1. Classification (GTDB taxonomy): domain Bacteria; phylum Verrucomicrobiota; class Verrucomicrobiia; order Opitutales; family Opitutaceae; genus Actomonas. The sequence goes on along the minus strand of JAGYIG010000055.1, from coordinate 3,814 downwards.
AAGCTCCGAATTGTGGACAAAGAAGGGCAACGAGGCCAATTCGTAGCTGAGTCGCACCGCGGCCAGATTGGTGACGACCACGAGGGCGAGCAGGCCCAGCCGACTGTTGCTGTTGAGGGTTTCGAGATCCTTGAGACGGATGTAGATGGTGCAGGCGAACAGCATGGCCAGCACAAGCAGCACGCGGCCGAACAATTGCAGTCCCTCGTCGATCCGGGCCTCGCCGGACTGGAGGACGTGTTGGCGATGGGCCACCAGCATCTCGAACTGTTCGGGGGTCACCCGGGTGCCCGGCTCAATGATGGTCTGGCCCCGTTCTACGGTCACGGTGACGGGACCCAGGTTGGCGATGGCCGATTGCTGCAGCGCGGTGGTGGCGGCTTGGTCAAATACCAGGTTGGGGGTCACGCCGTTACGAAAAATCCGGAAAAGGGAGAGCGTGGTGGCCCGGCCAATGCCTTCGGCGTTCAGATTGATCCGCAGCAAGGTGAGGGCATTTTCCAGCGACTCGACTGCTTGCTTGGAGACCTCGTTGTCGGAGGCGATCTGAAACACGGTGATGTCACCTGCGGCCCCGGAAGCCAGGTTCGCGTTGTCGTGGACGCCCTCCGCGTAGATTTCCCGGAGCACCAATAACGCGTTCTCCACGACCGCAAAACGCTGGTCCCGGTCCCCCAGGTTGAGCAACGCCCGCATGTCGGCTTCGCTGGTGCGGTAGGGCCCCTGTTGATTGAAGTGGGTGGTGATCTCCTCCAGCCGTTGCTGGGCGGCGGGGGTCGCGGCGGCATCGGCGGGAAACTCGGCGGCGTAGCCCTCGAGTGCCGCCAGAAGGTCCTCCATGTGCGTCTCAAATTGTCGCAGTGGGGCAAACTCGAGCCGATAAACCGGCGGCACCCGATCCCGAATCTGCTCCCGTTGCCGCTGGGTGAGGGCATCACTTTCGAAGACAAAATCCTCGTTGGCCACGATGCGCGAACTGGCGGTTTGATTGGGCAGCACTGGGGTGTCGAGCGAGCGCACTCCGACGAAGCTGATCAGCACAATCGCCGCGACGGTCGCCACAAAGATCAGCGCCGCGATCATGCGGCTCTGTTCCATGAACTGAATCAGGCCCGGGGAGGCCTCACGCTTGCGCTTGCGGCGGGGGGCACCACCTCGCAGCAGCTTGAACTTGGAAAAGAGAGACACGGGTCGAGTGAGTGGGAGGGAGCTACTGGTCAGACGCAGGAGGCTCCGGCGCGTTCATTGGATGACGGAATCGGTCGTAGGCTTCAATGATTCGCTGCACGATGGGGTGCCGCACCACGTCGGCGGCACTGAATTCGTGAAATGCAATACCTTCAACATTTTGCAAAATCTGCTGCACCTCCAGCAGCCCGGAATTCTTGGACCGGGGCAAATCAATTTGGGTGGTGTCGCCCGTGACCACCATACGGGAATCCTCTCCCAGCCGGGTCAAAAACATCATCATTTGTTCGGAGGTGGTGTTCTGGGCTTCGTCCAGAATAACAAACGCGCGCGACAAGGTGCGTCCGCGCATGTAGGCGAGGGGCGCGATTTCGATCATCCCTCGTTCCGAGAGCTTGGCGACTTCATCGCGGGGCAGCATATCAGCCATGGCATCGTAGAGGGGGCGCAGGTAGGGCAGGATTTTCTCCTGCAAATCCCCCGGGAGAAAGCCTAGCGCCTCCCCCGCCTCCACGGCCGGGCGAGTCAGGATCACCCGCTCCACCTCGTGGTTGAGGAGGGCGGCTATCGCCTGGGCGACCGCCAGATAAGTTTTACCCGTGCCCGCCGGACCCACCCCGAAGACCACGGGGCAGCGCTGAATCGACTGCAAATAAAGTTTTTGGCCCAGAGTTTTGGGCACGATCGACTTGCGCTTGGTATGGATCGTGAGCGGTTCCTCGAACAGGGCCCGCAGTTCGTCGGCCTGGCCGGCGGACACGAGATCGACAAAGCGGTTGAAATCCGGGGTGCGAATGACCACCCCCTGCGAGCGCGCCTGATCCAGAAATCGAAACAATGTCTCGGTGCGGTCGATTGACTCGGCCTCACCGTCGATGCGCAACCACTCTTCCCGGGTGGTGAGTTTTACCCCGAGGGCGGACTCGGCTCGACCCAGATTCTGGGCCAGGCCGGCATAAAGCAGGCTCAAGTGGCGCGGATTCGAAAAGTATACCGTCTTGGTGGTCATGAGAAGGACACGGGTGAGGCCGGGGGCGTCGCTTAGCCAGCGGCCGTCAGCGAGGTCGCCACCGCGACGAGTCTTTCCCAAGTTGACTCCAAGGCCTGGGGCAGGGTGCGGGTCTGGCCCAGCACCGGCATAAAATTGGTATCGCCATTCCAACGCGGGACAATGTGGCCGTGCAGATGATCGATGCTGCCGCCGGCCGCCGACCCCAGATTGAAGCCCACGTTGAATCCGTCGGGGTTCAGGGCCGCCGCCACGACTTTTTTGCCAAACGTAATTTCCCGCATCAAGTCCGCGGCCTCCTCGGGCGAGAGCTCGGTGAGGTCGCTCACTTCGCGGAAGGGAATGGCGAGCAGGTGCCCGGGGTTGTAGGGAAACCGGTTGAGCATCAGGTAGGTCAGGGAGGACCGGTGCACGATCAGCGCGGCCCGATCATCCTGCAACTCGGGCAGCGTGGTGAAGGGGCGGTCGGTGTCGGGCAGTCGCGGGGCGGAGATATACTCCATCCGCCAGTAGGCGTGTAGTTGGTCCATGAGATAGGCAGCGGGAGTGAAAGTCGGAGAATCCGCGTTGTCAAAACCGCTCCCGAGCCGTTCGCCGCCCGGCCGGGGCGGGAAATTCGACTTGGATTATGGGCTGACAAGTGACGCGGGTTGGCTCACGGGTTCCCCCTAGTCTATGAAAACTTCTGAACTGAATCGCAGGGTGGTGATTACTGGCATGGGCGCCGTGACCCCGGTGGGGCTCGACGCCGCGACCACCTGGGCCGGACTCGTGGCGGGTCAATCCGGCATCGGTGCCATCACCCGTTTTGACGCCTCGGAGTGCCCCGTGCAGATTGCGGGAGAAGTGCGCGGTTTCGAACCGACGGCAACTCTGTCCCGGCCCCTGAGACCATTTGGCGAGGAGCGACCGGAGGTGACCCAGATTTTTAATCCGAAGGACGTGAAGAAATTTGGTCGGTTTGCCCATCTGGGCGTGGCTGCCGCGATCGAGGCCTACGCTGATTCGCGGCTGGATGACTCCCGCGTTCCGGCGGATGCCGACCGCATGGGCGTCAATTTGGGCGTCGGACTGGGGGGCTTGCCGGAAATCGAGGCGGCGCAGGATAATTGGCGGGAGCAGGGCTTCCGGCGCATCTCGCCGTTTTTTATCATCCAGATCGCCCCGAATCTCTTGGCTGGACAGGTGAGCCTGCTGCTGAATCTGCGTGGGCCCAATATGGCGGTGGCCTCCGCGTGCGCTACCTCCGGTCACGCGATGGGCGAAGCGGCGGCGGCGGTGTGTCGCGGGGATGCCGACGTCATGATTGCCGGCGGCGCCGAGAGCACCGTCACTCCGCTGGCCGTGGGTGCTTTTGCCAAAATGCGGGCGCTGTCCACCCGCAACGATGATCCGGCGGCGGCTTCCCGCCCCTACGATGTGAACCGCGATGGGTTTGTGCTCTCCGAGGGCGCGGTCGTTTTTGTCTTGGAAGAACGGGAACGGGCCCTCGCCCGCGGGGCCCGGATCTATGCGGAGCTCAGCGGCTACGGCGCCTCGGCGGATGCCTTTCACCTGTCCGCTCTGTCTCCCGGTGGGGAAGGCTCCCAACGCGCCATGCAGGCGGCGTTGGCTTCG
>JAGYIG010000054.1 GCA_018402455.1 Opitutaceae bacterium | reverse complement strand
CGGTCATAGGCAAACCGCGTGGAAGACGCGCCCCCCCGGCCCGCCGCCGCCGGGCGCAAAAGCACCGTCCCCGCGGGCGCGAGGGAATCGCGCACATCGTGGAGCGTGCGGCCATCGTTCAGGCCCCGTCCCCGCGGGCGGGGGGAATCTTTCATTCCCTATTCACTGGAGAAATCGTCCCACCGGGGTTTTGGATGAAGCATCCTTCAACGAAACCACCCCCTGATTCCATCATGACTCGTCGCGAACTTCTCCGCCTCGGTGGCGCTTCCTTGGTCTACACCAGCCTGCTCAATTCCCGCACCCTCGCGGCCGCCACCGGCGGCGGCAGGGCCGCCGGGGCCGACCACCTCTTCGTCAATCCCGCGGATCTCGACCTCATCCGGGCCAACGCACGCACCCCGCTCCTGCAACCCATGTATGCGGATTGGGCCGCCCAGTCCCCCGACGCGTTGGCGCAGGCCCTCGATGTCTTTGAAGCCTCCGGCAACATTGTGCGCGACTTCGGCCGCGCCCTGTTTGCGTTCGAACACAGCCTCACGGTGCAGCTCATCGAGCCCACTCCGGCGCGGGAAGCCTCTCTGCTGGCCGCCATCGAACGCATCCTGGCCCGCCCCTATTGGGACTACTTCCGTGATGGCGGCGAAGAGGTACTGGGCATCCAACGTGCCTCCTTTGCCACCGTGCGGCTACTCTACGCCCGCGAGGTGCTCGGAGATGCGATTTCCGACGAGCTCGACCAACGGATGCTGCGCAACATCGCCGAGAAGGGCTGCCAAGCCTGCTTTGCCTCCGTCCAGGACATGGATCACCCCGAAACGGTCAAGGGGTGGGACTTCGACGCAGAGCACGCCGGGTTCTACGATGTTTCCATGGCGCGCTGGCCCCAGATCTTCGGCGCCAACAACCTGCGCTCCGCGCCCACCGGAGCCCTCGGACTCGGAGCGCTCGCCCTGCGCGGCCACGACCCCCGGGCCGAGCTCTGGCTGGAAACCGCGGTCGCCAGTAACGCGCGCTTTTTAAAACTCTTTGCGGCCGACGGGAGCTTCTTCGAAGGGCTCAGCTATCTGGAATATTCGATGCGCACCGCGTTGCCGTTTATCGACGCCCACACCCGACTCGTCGGCGACGTCGACTGGCTCGAACAGCTCAACTGGGAGGGCATGATCGATTTCACCGTCGCCATGCAAATGGGCCGCACCCCCACCGGCGATCCGGACATCGTCAACTTCAGTGACTCCAACCGCAGCGGGTTTCCGGGTTGGATTTCCCGGGTCGGCGACATGACTGACAACCCCCTGGCGCACTACGCCGCCGACTACGCCGGCCATCCCTTCTTCTTTTACGACTTTCTGTGGTATCGCCCCGCCGCCCCCCGTCGCTCGCCCCCGGCCCGGCTGCTGAACTACCGCAACGACCAAAACTGGATCGTTTGTCGTTCCGGCTGGGAGCCGGAGGCTGCCGTGCTCGCCTTCGCAGAGCGGGGTCCCGCCAATCACGAGCACGCCGATCGCAACCACATCACGTTCAAGATAAACGGTGAACGTCTCCTGCAGGACCACTTCGGGGCCGCCTATGACCGACGCCACGATGGCTGGAAGATGCGCGGCACCGCCGGGCACAATGCCATTCTCATCGATGGGCACGGCCACCACTACGTCGACGGCACCGAAGGCACCAACGACAGCAAGGCCTACGCCAACATCCTCGATTATCGGGACGAGGGCGACGTCGTCTGGTGGACCAGCGACGCGACGGCCGGCTACATCGTGGAGAACTATCACGTGACCCAGGTTCAACGCACGGTCATCTACGCGAAGCCCGGCACGATCGTGGTGTTTGACCAGGTGAACTTCCGCTACCGCCCGCAAACGGTGGACGCCCGTTTCTTTCCCGACCAACGTGACGGCGCGGCCCGCCTGCTCGTCGAGGGCCCTCGCTTCACGCTGGCACGACCCGCCGCCACCCTGCACGGCCTCGTCGCCTCGAATGGCGACGCCGCCCCCCGGCTGTCCCGGCTCGACGTAAAACCCGAGACCGGCGACTTCCCCTGCGTGGAGGTTTATTCGCCCGTCGGACTGTCCCACCACATCATCACGGTGTTGAATGCCACGCCGGGCGAGGGAGCGCCCCCACCCGCCCTCTCCGCCCAAGCCGACCCCGACGGCAACTGGACCGTGCGGGCACCCGGACTGCAGGCGCGGATATCTCCAACTCCCTTCGCGCCGAAGGTCTCCTTGCTCTAGAACATTTCCCGAAAGTCTGTAGCCCGACTGGTGAGGCCGTTGGTGGACCGTCGAACCGAGGTAGGGCGGTTTCGCCGAAACCGCCGCTTCAGGCTGAAGGCATACCGTCCCCGTCCTTCAGCCCGCTCCGTCGCCCCTCCCCCCGCCTACCGTTCCGGGGGCACCCGCAAATTGCGCCTCGGCGGAATACCCCGCGGGCGCTCAGACTCCCACCGTTGTGCGCTACCTTCGTCCCTGGTTTATCCTCGCCCTCTTGTTTCCCGCCGCCGTGCTCACGGGGGCACCCGATGACGGCCTTTTGACCGCTCTCCTGCAGGATCATGTCGAGGAGGGAGTGGTCGATTATCCCGCCATCACCGAGGATGAACGCCTCGACGCCTACCTGGCGCAACTGGCCGCCACCGACCCCGCCGCGCTGCCTGATGGGGCGGCTCAACTCGCCTTCTGGATCAACGCCTACAATGCCTACACCCTGAAGCTCGTGGCCTCCGTAGAAGGCGTCGGCTCCATCCGCGAGATCACCGGCCTGGGCACCAAGGGCGACCCCGATACGGCCCAGCCCTGGGATCAACCCGTCGCAACCATTGGCGGCGAAACCTACACCCTCAACCAAGTGGAGCACGAAATCATCCGCCCCGAGTTCGGTGATGCCCGCATCCATTTCGCGCTCGTCTGCGCCGCCTACTCCTGTCCGCAACTGCGCAGCGAAGCCTACGTCGCCGACCGCCTGGAGGCCCAACTCAACGAGCAGGGCCGTTGGTTTCTGGAGCACCGCAATGCGATCGATCCGCGCACCCGCACCGCGGGACTCTCCCAACTCTTTAGCTGGTTCGCCGAAGATTTCGGTGGCGATCAAGACGCCATCCTGCGCTATGCCGCCGATTTCGTCACCCACCCGGCCGCCGCCCAGAGCCTGCGCAACGAGCCCCAGCGCTGGACCGTGACCTACCTCGACTACGACTGGTCGCTGAACAACCGGAAGTGATCAACCAAACGCGTTTCTACGGAGACCACGCAAAGTGGAAAGATCACCCCAATCGGTAACGGACGGCAGCGGTCGCGGGGCGGTGCGAATCCGCCGACCGGTGGAAATTCGGTAAGCCGTGAGGAAGCGTTCCACGTATTCTCGACTGCCCAACACCGCCCCATCAGTAAAGTAGCGCACCCGACAACGCAGCACCTCGTGTTGAGGTAAATGACCGTTGGTTTTAATTACTTTTTGGAGCTGTTCTGGGCTCAAGCGAGATCGATGTTCCCGCGGAGAAGAGCCGGTGCCGAAGAGGGTCTTCCGATAACTCGCTTGGGCTGCGTTCCAATCCGATCTACCGGCCCCTTGGATCAAGTGGCAAAGCCCCTCGCGCGCCTTCGCGCGCCCCGCCACCGCTTCGCCGTAGCCACAGAACCGGTAGTCCTTGGGGTCGGTGGCCATGCCGGCTCGCACGGCATTAAGATCAATGTAGGCAGCCATCGTCGTCATCACCCCCGACTTGGCTTGGACGAGCACACTCTTGAAGCGTTCGGCCCAGAGCGTCCCGTAGCGCTGATGTGAACGATTGTACCAAACCGAGAAACGCTGTTTCAGCAATTTCATGAATTGGGAAACGTCGCCCATGAGAGCGATTTGTTTGTTTCGCCAGGCCACCGCATCCTCGGTATTCTCACTCAAATTGTTCCTTATCACGTCCAACTGGGTCGTTTGGTAACGGGTGGGCTTAGGATAGAGCACCTTGTAGCGTCGCAGGAGCTCTTGATCCGAAAGTAAAACTTTCCGAGGCACACGCAGCAGCACGTGAAAGTGATTCGGCATGATTGCATAGGTGACCACCTGCACCCCGCAGTAGTCAGCAATCTGCCAAAGCTGTTTCCGCAAAACCTCCTTCGACACCTCATCCAACAATCGTTCCCCGTTCACCGTCCGAGTCATCACGTGATAAACCGCCGCCCCCTCCCTCGCATCCACCTTAATTCTCGCCTGCCTCATCCCTAACCAAGCCCATCCTTGAATCCTTTTGTCAATTATTTTTAACCTGTCCCTTATTGTGAGAGTGATTGAGAAAAATCACCGGTAGCCTACGGCCGCCCAACGGTTTGCGGTACTGCTGCAAACTCAGGGTTGTCAGACTTCTTTATTAGTGTTCATTTGAACACATGTTAACCGATCGCCAACACGCTGTGCTCGAATTTGTGCGGATCCAACAGGAGCGCCATGGCATGTTTCCCACCCTGCGGGAGATCTCCGCTCACTTCGGCTTCGCCAGCCCCTTCGCGGCCACCCGCCACCTGCAGGCACTGGAGAAGAAAGGGGCGCTCCGGCGCCAACCCGGCAAGGCCCGCGCCTTCACCCTCCCCCCGGGGCCCGCCAAACCGGCCCTGCTCTCCATCCCCATCTTCGGCGTCATCCCCGCCGGCCTGCCCGCGGCCAACACGCAGGAGATCGAGCCGGACGAAACCGTCGCCATCGAACCCGCCTCCCTCGGCCTGCGCCGCAACAGTCGCGTCTTCGGTCTGCGCGTGCGGGGCGATTCCATGATCGGGGCCAATATCCTCGAAGACGACCTCGTCTTCCTCGTCCCCCGCGAACCCACGCCGGGGCAAATCGTCGCCGCCCTCATCGACGGCGAGTCCACCCTCAAACGCTTCCTCCACCAACGCGGCCGCCCCTTTCTCCGGGCCGAAAACCCCCGCTACCCCGACCTCCTCCCCGCCACTGAGCTCATCATCCAAGGCGTCATGGTCGGGTTGCTCAGGCGGTCCCCCTGAACAACCCGAAGTAACAAGTAACAGGTATCAAATAACAAGAATCAGACCGCCACAGGGTCGCGGCGTTAAAAAGTGAAACGCAGTCCCGCCGGGACGGAGTTCACAATTGCCTCGGCGTTCCGCTTCTCGGATGTCGCTTCGCTCGGAATCGACCCGCCCCCTTCCCTCCCCCCCTTTTCGAGAACGAGTAGGGGTAAGAGAACGAGGACGATTTTTCGCTCCGCGAACTCTGTGTCTCCTCGGTGAACTCTGTGACCCAAACCACCCTCCTTCCCCTTGTCTCCTGCGCCCGAAAAACTGGCCGCGCTACGGCACCTCATCGCCGAACGCTTCCCGACCGCCCCCCGGCGGCAGGGCTCGCAGCTGCCCACCGGACTGGCCTCCATCGATGACCCCACCGGCGGGGGGCTGCCCACCGCCGCGCTGACCGAGCTCACCTGCGCCGCCGCCAGCAGCGGCAGCCACCTACTTCTGGGACAACTCCTCGCGGGCACCCGCCGACACGCCCAACGCGCGGCCTTGGTGGATCCCGCCCAACGCTTCGACCCGGAATCGCACCCCACCGCCCACCTCGGCCACCTCATCTGGGCCCGCGGAGGTGATGTCGCCACCGCCCTGAGCGTCACCGACCTCTTCGCCCGCGATGCCAATCTCAGCCTCGTCGTGCTCGACCTGCGGGACGCCCCTGCCTCCGCGCTGCGGCGCGTGCCGGCCGCCCTCTGGTATCGCCTCCAACGCGCCGTCGAAGGCACCGAACTGGCCCTGTTGGTTATCACCCCCCGCCCCCTCGTTCCCAGTGCCGCCCTCCGCCTGCAACTCAACCATCCCCTCCCCCTCGCCCACCTCCAAACCGACCGCCCCACCGTGCTGCCCCAACTCGATTTCCAGATTCACCGCCAACGCACATCCACCGCCCGCAGCGCCTAGGCCCGGCCGCAGAGTTCCAAGTGTCAGGTATCAAAGGATCACGAATCAGCCCACGCCACCGCTCCGGGCTCACCGAGCCCGGCTGGCATCCTCGACCATGGCCCGAGTCCGGGCTCCACTCCGCCGCAGCGGGCGGCGTCAAACTTCGCCCCCACCCCCTTCGACCGCGCCACCCACTGGTGCCGGGGTCGCTAACCCCGATCCCCCCAAGAAACGCTTCCACTCCGTGACCCAGTCCTCCCCCCCCTGCTTCGCCGTTCTGCTGGTGCCTGATTTCTCACTACAGGCCCTGCTGCGGATTCGGCCTGAGCTGACCGACCAACCAATTGCCCTGCTCGACGGGGACCGCCGTCACGCCACCGTCATCGCCCTCACTGCGCGAGCGCGGGACGCCGGCGTTGAGCTCGGCCTGACCGTTCCTGAGCGCGGCCCATACCGTGAGCTTGTCGTGCAACACGTCAACACCGGGGTGCGACGACGGAAGCCAACGCCAGCCTGCTGCTCGCGCGGCGGTCACAACGCAACCGTCGAGCATGCGGCGGCGGGCATCGCCACCATTGATGTCCGCCGCACTGCCCTGCGCCCGGCGTCCCGGCCCGCCTCGCCGCCGCCTCGCCCGCCTCCGCCACCCTTGGGCTCACCGCCACCGCCGGCCTCGCCCCCACCCCGCTGCTGGCGCGGTGTGCCGCCCGGACCGCCAGCGGCGGCAGCGCAAGTGCGTCGGTGACCATTGTCCGAGAGCGGCCAGGCTGCCGTTCCACCGCAGCCCACCACCGCTGGGTCGTCAGGTTCGTTGACCTGGGTTCCCTCCGCCCGCAGCGAGGCGGCGACAGCGCCGCCCTGCCCCGCTGGCATGGCCCGACCCCGGGCTCCACTCCACCGTCCCGGGCTCACCGAGCCCGGCTACAACCCTCCCACCGCAGCCCAGTCCCGGTGAGCATGCTCCGGTGGACGACCCCGGGCCCGATCCTGCCACCGGCCTTCGGAACTCCCGCCTCCTGGTTGTTACCAACGCCCGCGCCTTTCTGGCCCCGCTCCCCCTCGCGGCCGCCGACCCCGATCCCGCCCACGTTGAAATTCTGCGCCTGTGGGGCATCTCCACCCTCGGGCAACTCACCGCCCTCGCCAAGGCCGACGTCGCCCAGCGACTCGGCCCCGGCGGCCTCGCGCTGTGGGAACGCGCCGCCGGCGAGTCCATCCGGCCCCTCCAGCCGCTGCCTCCGCCTCGCAGTTTTGCCGCCGAACTGGAGTTGGAACACCTGATTGAGTCGCTCGAACCTCTGCTCTTTCTCCTGCGTCGATTCGTCGATCGGCTCTGCCTCGACCTGCAAGGCGTCGCGCTGGCCGCCGCTGAACTCGACCTGAGTCTGCGGCTGGAAGACGACACCCACCACCAGCGTTCCATTCGGCTACCGCAACCCACGGCTTCACCCGACCTGCTCTTCCGCACCCTGCAGTCGCACCTGGAAACCGTCACCACCGACACCCCCATCGTCGCGATCCGACTCGAGTTTTTCCCCACCCGTCCGCTGCACCGGCAGCAGGACCTCTTCGATACCGGTCTGCGCGATCCGCACGGCTTCGCCGAAACCCTCGCCCGGGTCGCCGCCCTGCTTGGTTCCGACCAAGTGGGCACGCCCCGACCCAGCCCCACCTATCGCCCCGACTCCGTCCTGCTGGCTGCTCCCGCCACCGGTGAAACCCTCGCGCCCCTGCCACCGGCCCCCCTGCCTGCCTGCGGAATCCCGCTCCGCCGGTTTCGCCCCCCCTGGCCCGCACAGGTGGAGCTGCGTCCCGGCTCCCGCATCCCGATCTTTCTGCACACCGATCACGTCCGGGGGGAAATCACCGACCACCACGGCCCGTGGCGCGCCAACGGCGACTGGTGGCAAAGCGACCAGGCCTGGGCCCGCGAAGAATGGGATATTGCCCTCGGATCGCCGCCCACCGGCCTCTACCGCCTGAGCCACACCCCCACCGGTTGGTATCTGGATGGTGAATACGACTAGGGCGCGGGGCAGTCCCGCGCCCCGCGAAGTAACAAATTCCAAGTATCAAGTATCAAGAAACAGAAAGCTGACCACTCCACCACTCCGGGCTCAGCGAGCCCGGCTACAGCTCGAACCAAGAAACGGATGCCTCCTCCCCACCCTTTTTTCGAGAACGAGAACGATCCCCACCCACTCGGTGACCTCTGGGTCTCCTCCGTGCTCTCGGTGACTTAATTAATCACCTACCTCTCCTAACATCCCTTGCCTGCCTCCGATTACATCGAACTTCACGCCCAGAGCGCCTTCAGTTTTCTACGTGGCGCCTCTATGCCCGGCGACCTGGCGGCGGCGGCCGCGCGGCGGGGAATCCCCACCATGGCGGTGTGCGACCGCGATGGGGTGTTTGGGGCGCCCCGCTTTTATCAGGCCGCCCGGGACGTCGGCGTGCGCCCCATCGTCGGCGCCGAAATCACCCTGCGTGACGGCACCGTGTTGCCGCTGCTCGTCGCGAATCGCACCGGCTACCAAAACCTCTGCCAACTCATTTCCCACACCAAGCAAACGCCACGGCTACTTCGATCCGAGACGCGAGACGCAAGTGGAGACGGCCTTGCCGAAGCCTTGGCGAAGATGGGGCCCACCCCACCGCAGCTGCGCGAACGCAAACGGCCTTGCTACGCCACGTGGGACGAGATCGCCAAATATTCCGAAGGCCTCATCGCCCTGACCGGTGACACCGACGGCCCCCTGCTCTCCGCCTGGCGTCAAGGCGGGCCCGGCGCCGTCACCGCCCCCCTGCAACACCTGCAACGCGTCTTCGGGCCGGATCACCTCTACGTTGAAGTCCAACGTCACCGCGTGCGGGGAGAGGAGAGCGCCTTCCGTTTCCTGCGCGACCTCGCGGCTGACCAAGCGCTCCCCCTGCTGGCCACCGGCGGCGTCACCCATGCCGATCGCGAGGCACGCCTCATCGCCGACGTCTTCACCTGCCTGCGTCACCACACCACGCTGGATGACGCCGGTCGCCTGCTCGCGCCCAACGCCGAACGCCGGGTCCGCTCCGGTCGACTCATGGCCGCGCTATTTGCCGACCTGCCCGACGCCATCACCAACACCGCCCGGCTCGCCGATCGGCTGGCGTTCACCCTGCAGGATTTGGGTTATGCGTTTCCTGATTTCCCGGTGCCTCCGTGGGACACCATGCCCTCGCACCTGCGCAAACTGGTGTTCGCCGGAATCCGCGACCTGATTCCCCGGCTCACCGCCCGCTACCGCCGCCAGATCGAAACCGAACTGGCGCTCATCGAGAAGCTCGGGTTTTGCGGCTACTTTCTCATCGTGGCCGACATCTGCAAATGGGCCCGCTCGCACGGCATCCTCGTCCAAGGCCGCGGCTCGGCCGCCAACAGCGTGGTGTGCTACGCCCTGCGCATCACCGCGGTGGATCCCGTCAAACACCGCCTGCTCTTCGAACGCTTCCTCAGCGAAGGCCGGGTGGGCGCGGACGGACGCCCTTCCTGGCCCGACATCGATCTCGACCTGCCCAGCGGTGACCTGCGCGAGTCGGTCATCCAGGAAGTCTATCGCCGCTACGCCCCCCATGGGGCGGCCATGACCGCCAACGTCATCACCTACCGCGGTCGCGGCGCCACCCGCGAACTCGGCAAGGTGCTCGGTCTCGCCGACGAGGTGATGGACCGTTTCTCCCAGCTGTTTCACGGCGGCGACTTCCCCCACACCCTGGACCTGACCGAGCAGCTCGAAAAATCCGGGCTACCCCGCAGCCATCCGCGCGCCGCCGTGCTGGCCCGACTCCATCGCCAGCTGCACGGCCTGCCCCGCCATTCGGCCAACACTCCGGCGGCATGGTCATCTGCGGCGGGCGGCTCAATCAGGTCGTGCCGCTCGAGCCCGCATCGATGCCCGGCCGGGTGGTGGTGCAATGGGACAAGGACGACTGCGAGGATCTCGGGATCGTCAAGGTAGACCTCCTCGGTCTCGGCATGATGGCCGTGCTGCAGGACTGTTTTGAACTGTGCGGCAACCGCGGTGAAGAGCTGTCGCTCTACCAGTTGCCCGCCGACGACCCCCGGACCTACCAGATGCTGCAAACGGCGGACACCGTCGGCGTATTTCAGGTCGAGAGCCGCGCCCAGATGGTCAGCCTGCGGCGGTTCAAACCCGCCTGCCTTTATGACATCGCCATGCAGGTCGCGATCGTGCGGCCGGGGCCCATCGTGGGCCAACTCGTGCACCCGATCATCCGCCGCCGTCACCAAGGCGAACCTGTCGTCTGCCTCGACCCCGAAGTTCACGACCGGCTTAAACCGATTCTGGAGCGCACCTACGGCGTGGTCCTGTTTCAGGAGCAGATGCTCGCCTGCGCCATGGAGCTCGCCCGTTACAACGGGACTCAGGCCGAGGAGTTGCGTCGCGCCATGGGGTTTAGTCGCGGCACCGAGCGCCTCGAACGGGGCCTCCGCAACCTGCGCACCGCCATGCGCGAACAGGGTTGGTCCGACCGCATCACGGAACTGCTCATCGAGTCGGCCTCCAACTTTGCGATCTATGGCTTTCCCGAATCGCACTCGATGAGCTTTGCTCTGCTCGCCTACGCCAGCACGTGGCTGAAGGCGCACCGGCCGGCGGAGTTTGTCGCCAGTCTGCTGAACCATCAACCCATGGGCTTTTACGGTCCCGCCACGCTGGTGCAGGACGCCCGCCGCCACGGCGTGAAGTTTCGGCCCGTCTGCGTGCAACACTCGGAGTGGGAGTGCACGGTGGAGACCGCGGCGCAGCCGGGGGCCGGGAGCGTTGACCCCGGGGCCGATGCGACTACGCCCACTCCGACCGTGCGACTCGGCCTGGGTTACCTCAAGGGGCTGGCCGAAGCCCCCACCCGCGCCATGCTGGCCGAGCGGGCGAAGCGACCGTTCCGCGACATCGACGATTGGTTGGCCCGCACCCGGTTCTCCGCCGCCGACCGTCGCACCCTCGCAGCCAGCGGGGCGCTGAACGGCTTCGCGTCCCATCGGCGGGCCGCCCTCTGGCAAGTCGAAGCCGCGTGGTCGGCCCACGAACCGTTGCTGCAGCGCGCCGCCAGCACACGGCAACAGAGCCACGTAACAGGTGACACGTATCAAGTGCCGGAAGAACCGCAGTTGCTGGCAGCCGAGCCAGGTGCCGGGGTCGCTGACCCCGGGCCCCACGCCACCGCTCCGGGCTCACCGAGCCCGGCTAACCCCTGCCCGTCGCAGGCCGCCGCCTCCCCCTCCCTTCCCCCCATGTCGCGCGGTGAGCGGGTGCAGGCTGATTTTTCTCTCATGGGACTCACCGCCGGCGTGCACCCGATGGCACACGTGCGGCACGCGCTCAAGGAGGTCTGGCGGGCGGCCGATTTGCCCCTCGCCCGGAACGGGGATCGCGTCGTCGTCGCCGGGAGCGTGATCTGTCGTCAGCGCCCGGGCACGGCCAAAGGATTCGTGTTTATCTCTCTCGAAGACGAAACCGGGGTGGCCAACTGCGTGGTGACCCCGGCGAAGTTCGAAGCCTACCGGCTCGTGATCAATCTCGAGCCCGCCCTGCGCATCGCCGGTCAACTCCAGATTCAGCACGGCGTGATCCACATCAAAGCCGACACCATCGCCGCGCTCCGACTGAACGAAGTTCCCGCGCAGTCTTCGCACAACTTTCACTGAGGAAGGGGTTCGCTCCGGGACCGTTGCCCCTCGGCATCAGGAGCAGTTAACGCGTTCTAAAAGTCGACTCAGTGTGGGGTTGCCGTCACGCGCAGGGATGGTGCGATCTAGATCGGCGCCGGCCACGGATGCCGCCCCCCACCCACCCCCGACTATGACACGCTCAAACCTCACCGCGCTTGTTCTCCTCACGTGCCTTGGCGTCAGCTCCCTGATGGCCAATCCCGTGCTCTACTGGAACGACCAGGCCCTCCATGCGACCCGACTGTCGCGCAATCCGCCGCCCATCGCCGCGCTCCACCTGGGCACCTTTCACGCCGCCATCTTCGACACGGTCAACGGATTCGATCAGGCCTACGAATCCTGGCTGGTCGATGAGCCCGCTCCCACCGGAGCCGACCGCGATGCCGCCATCGCCGCCGCGGCCTACCTCGTCCTGCAGAATATTTGGGGCAACGAGGTCAACCCTCGGGTCATGAAGACTGCCTACGATGAGGCCCTGAGCCAAATTCCCGCCGGTCCCGCCCGAGACCTCGGCATTGGCTGGGGTCGCCAAGTCGCTCAAGCGGTGCTGGACAAACGGGCCCAAGCCGGACTCGACCAACCCTACGCCGGGGAAATCACCTCCTCCGAAATCGGCAAATGGCGCGAAACCCCACCCGCTTTTCGTCCGCCCGTTTCCCCTGCCGTGGCCCACGTGACCCCCTTCGTCATGACGGCGCCGGATCAATTCCGCGCGCCGCCGCCCCTGCCTCTCGACTCCGAGGAATACGCTGCCGAACTCGCCTTTGTCGCCAAGGTCGGAGCCCGCGACGAAGCCGAACGCGACGAATACCAAACCCTTTCCACCCCCTTCTGGGCCGACGACCTGGGCACCGCCACCCCGGCCGGCCACTGGTGCGTAATCGCGCAGGACGTAGCCCGGCGCAAAAACCTCAACGTCGAAGAAACGGCCCATATGTTTGCGCTGCTCACGCTCGCGACCGCTGACGCCGGCATCTCCTCGTGGGAGTCCAAATTCTATTACCTGCATTGGCGACCCGAGACCGCGCTGCGCGAAGTCACCGAAGACGTCAACGCGCACGCCGATGCGGAGCCGGAATTCATTCCCAATATGGCCTCGCCGGCCCACCCGACCTACACCTCGGCGCATTCCACCTTTACCGGCGCATCCTCGCGCATCCTGGCCCTCTACATCGGCACGGACGATTTTGAGTTCACCTCCACCTCGGACGGCCTGCCCGGGGTGGTGCGCTCCTACGACAGTTTTTCGGATGCCTCGATTGAGCTCAACATGAGCCGCGTCTGGGGGGGCATCCACACCATGCTGGATGTGGTCGAAGGTCGCCGCATCGGCATGGAGATCGCCGACTACGTCTTCGCCAACGCCCTCCAAAAACGGACCGACTGACCCCGCACGTTATGGGACCAGTTTTTCCGTCAGGGACGGATCGCCGGTCCGACCCGACCTGTTCCGGGATCAACTCAAAGGACCTAAGGATTGCCCATATGAACTGTTTTCGCCCCCTCTTTGCCTTCCCCGTCATCGCTACCATCGCGGGCGCGACGCTCACCGATTCGCCTTTGGCCCCGCGCACCTCCGCCCCGGGTGCCACCGTTTTCACCACGCTCGATCCGGAGGCGTCCGGCGTCACTGTCCCCAACGTTTTTAATGATCCCCGGATGTGGGGAGACCGTTTTCGCGAGTATACCCTGGGCGCCTTGGAGACCGGGCTGGCGGTGGCTGATTTCGACCGCGACGGCCAACTCGACCTCTACGTCATTTCTAAAAACGGCCCCAACGCCCTCTACCGTCAGATTGAGCCGAACCGCTTCGAGGACATCGCCGCCGCCGCGGGCGTGGCGTGGGCCGACGACCCCGCCGGCCAGACCGGCGCCACCGCGGTCGATATCAACCAGGACGGCTGGATCGACCTCTACGTCTGCCGCCTCGATGCCCCCAACCTCCTGTTCGTGAACCAAGGCGACGGCACCTTCACCGAGCAGGCCGCCGCCTATGGCCTCGATATTCACGACGCGTCGGTGCACGCCGCCTTCGCCGACTACGACGGCGACGGCGACCTCGATGCCTACATCTGCACCAATATTTTGGATTTTTCGATCAGCCCGACGGGACAGCCGGACTACCTCATGCAGAACAACGGCGACGGCACTTTCACCAACGTCGCCCGCGATGCCGGCATCTGGGGCAAGTCGCAGGGCCACACCGCCATCTGGTTCGACGCCAATCAGGACGGCTGGCCCGACCTCTACGTGGCCAACGACTTTGAGACGCCGGATCGTTTCTACCTCAACAACGGCGACGGCACCTTCACCGACGTGGTGGACGAACGCCTGCCGCACGTGACCTATTTCTCCATGGGCGCCGATGCCGGCGACCTCAACAATGACGGGATAATCGATTTTCTGGTGGCAGACATGAGGGACCAAACGCGCTCTGAATTCATGCGCGGCATGGAGGAAATGGGGCGGGGGCTGTGGGAGATGGAACGCGTTGCCGATCTCATTCCCCAATACACCTGGAACACTGTCTATCTGGGCACGGGCACCGACCTCTACGAGGAGGTGGCGCACCTGACCGGCATGCCGGCCACCGGCTGGACGTGGGCCGCCCGCATCGCCGACCTCGACAATGACGGACTCGCCGACGTGTTCTACACCAACGGCATGCTGCGCAACTTCATGGATGCCGATCTGGTCGATAAACAGAACATCGCGCCCAACCTCACCGCCCGGGCCCGGGTCTGGAAAGACGCCCCCGTGCGAGCCGAGCCCAACCTCGCTTTTCGCAACCTCGGCGAGCTCGGATTCGCCGATGTATCCACCGAATGGGGACTCGACCATTTCGGCGTTTCGTTCGGCTGCGTGTTGGCCGATCTGGACAACGACGGCGACCTCGATCTCGTTTTCGCCAATCTCGAAGGCCCGCCCACCGTCGTGCGCAACGATACCACCTCCGGCAATCGGATCGCCGTGGAGCTCCGGGGCCAGGCCCCCAACCGCGACGGCATCGGCGCCGTCCTCACGGTGGCGACACCAACCGGCACCCAAATGCGGCAGGTCTATGCCGAGCGCGGGGTGGTATCCTCGGAGATCGGCCCCATCGTAATCGGTCTGGGGGAGGCCACCGCCATCGACCGGATCACGGTGCAATGGCCCAACGGGGATCAGGCCACCTATGACCATCCGCCGATCAACCGGCGATTGGTGATCACCCAACCGGCGGCGCCGACGTCGCGCGCGCCCGCCCAAATGCACGCCGATCTGAGCGGGGCGCTCTTCCGCGAAACGGCGGCGGAGCGCGGTTTGGTTTACACCAGCGACGCGTATCCGATGGAGGAACTCGCCCGCCAACGCCTGCTGCCCCGCCGGCTGGGCGAGACGGCCCCCGCCCTCGCCACGGCCGACGTGAACGGGGACGGTTGGACCGACATCTATGTCACCGGCGCCCGCGGCCAAAGCGGCACCCTGTTTCTGGCGACCGACGCAACCCACTTCGCTCCGGCCGCCGCCCAGCCCTGGGCGGACAACGCGGCGGCGGATGAAACCGGGGCGATTTTTCTCGATGCCAATCAGGATGGCCATCTCGACCTGTTCGTGAGCGCGGGTGGGGTGGAGCCTGCGGAGGGCGACCCTCTCCTGCATGACCAGCTTTACTTGGGCGACGGCCAAGGTGGGTTCGCCGCCGGGGTCTCGCTGGAGGACGGGGTCAGCACCACTGCGGTGGCCACGACCCATCACCAAGGCACGACCCACCTGTTCGTCGGCGGACGCTCGGTGCCGGGCGAATGGCCCCGGGCTGCCCGATCGTTCCTCTACGCCAGCGGGTCGGACGGCCTCACCGAGGTGGCGTTGCCCGCCTCCCTGCACGACGCAGGATTGGTCACCGCCGCGACCTGGGCGGACCTCGATGCCGATGGCTTCCCGGACCTGATCCTCGCCACCGAGTGGGGGCCGGTAAAAGTGTTTCGCCAGACCGCGGGCGGGTTTGCCGACGTCACCGCGACCCTCGGTCTCGCCGGGGCCACAGGCTGGTGGAGTGCGGTGGCGACCGCCGACGTGAACGGCGACGGTCGCTTGGACATCCTCGCCGGCAACGTGGGCCTCAATACGAAGTATCGCGCGTCCGCGACCCACCCGGCGGTGCTCTACGCCGGGGATCTGGATGGATCGGGGGGGTTCGAAATCCTGGAAGCGCGCCATGACGGCGATGAGCTGTATCCGGTGCGCGGCCTCAGCAAACTCGCCTATTCCTTCCCCGGGCTGCGCCGCACCTACCGCACCTTCGCCCGTTATGCCGAAGCCACCGTGGACGAACTGTTTTCCCCGGAACATCTCGGCCGGTCCCAGCGGCTGGAGGCGACGGAATTTCGATCCGGAATCTGGATACAGCAGGTCGATGGTTCGTTCGGGTTCTCGCCCCTCCCCATCGAAGCCCAGTTTGCCCCCATTCACGGATTCCTTCACCACGATTTGGACGGCGATGGACAAGCCGATCTGCTCGTGGTGGGCAACGACTTCAGTCCTGAACCCTCGACCGGCCGTTTCGACGGCAGCCTGGGCCGGTTGTTCCGGGGCGACGGCACCGGCCGGTTCAGCGCGCTGAGTCCCGCCGCTTCCGGCATCCTCACCCCCGGGGATACCCGCGGGCTGGCGCTCCTGCCGACGACCACCGGGCAAGGCCTGCCTCGCATCGTCACCGCGGACGCCCGCGGACCCGTCCGACTTTTTGAACCATCGTCCCCCGTCATACCATGAACTCTCCTCTGACCCTGTTGCGGATTCTGCTGGCTTCACTGCTCGCTCCTCTGGCCTTTGCCCAGGTCGACTGGCAACCTTGGAGTGACGCCAGTCTTGCGGCGGCCGCGGCCGCGGAAAAGCCCCTCTACGTATTCATCGACGATCCGCTGAACGAGCTCGCGACGGCGATGGATCAGGACACCTTCGCCCACGCCGAGACCGCGACGTTCCTGATGGCAAATTTTGTCTGTGTGCGGGCGAGCCGTGACGACCTCCCGGGCATCGCCGCCTACGGCCAGCAGTGGCTCGCCGCCGAGCAGAAACTGCCCGGCTGGCCGCTCAACCTGTGGTTTACTCCCGACACGCTCCCGATCGAAGCGGCCAGCTACCTGCCTCCCACGGAGGAATGGGGCCGCGAGGGGTTCATGGTCGTGGCCAAGCGCGTGGCCGACCAGTGGGCGGCCGGGGGCGAAAGCGTCGCCCGGGCGGCCCAACGGCGTCAGGCGCAAATCGCCGATTACCTCCCGTTCGCGGCGGAGGGCATCGATGACCTGGCGAGTGCCTTGACTCGGGCGGAGACCGGTTGGCTTGAGACCTTGAATCCTGAGACCGGTTGTTTCGGCGAAGCCCCGCATGGGGCGGAGCCGGAGCTGTTGCGGTTTCTGATCCGACGCGGCGGCGAAGCCCGGACGACGGCGCTGGCGGCCTTGAAGGTTCGGATCATGAGCCCCCTGCGGGACCCGATCGATGGTGGGGTTTACCGGTCAACCGTGGATACGAAGGGCACCTTGCCCCTCTTTCAGAAGCGCCTCACCGATCAGGCCCGTTTCGCTTTGGCCTGCCTGGATGCCGCCGCGGTGGCCGACGACCCCATCTACGCCGCCGGTGCCAAGAGCGTGATCGACTACGCCATCAACCGCCTCAGCCCGGGCGATGGCACCTTTATCGTCGGCGAGGATGCGACGGCAGCTCCCGGCCAGCACCGCCAGACCTGGACCCACGCCGAGCTGGTTGAGCTCACCGACGAAGCGGTGGCCGCCGCGCTCGGCGCCCTCGAAGCGGGCAATGTGGACCCGGGTGAGGACCTCGAAGGCGCCCACGCCGGGCGCAACCTCCTCCACGTTTCTCCGCTTAACACGACCGGGGGGACGTGGCGGGAAATCCTGCTCAAGTTGCAGGCCGCCCGCCACGCTACGGGCGATTCGCGCATCCACCGGACCGCTCCGGCGGCGGATCACGGTTTGATGCTGCACGTCATGCAACGCGCGGCCGACGAACTCGGCGATTTGGATTACGGGGCTTATCTGCTCGGCACCCGGGCGGCGCTGCTCCGCGATTTTTCGGCCGGCACGGAATTTTTTAGTCACCTCGCCAACCACGAGGTCCCTGCCCTGCCCCTCGACTACCTGTTGGTGGCTTTGGGGCTCAACCAACCGGACTTATTCGCCGCCGCGGATGAGCGATTCTATGACGGCGAATTTGGGCTGTATTACGCGACCGCCGAGGACGTGCTGGGACTTCGGCCCCTGATGTGGACCACCGCGGCGGGCGAAATGCCGGGACCCGCCAGCTGGCGGGTCCAAATGGCGGATCCTGATGACGTGCTTGTCACCGAGCTGACGGCTGCCTTCGACGATCCGGATGCCCTCCCCGCCGGCGACGTTTTGCTCGCGCTGCAAACCCACCTTCATTCGCAATAATCGCGGGCAGCAAAGCGGCCTGGCCGGGGCGGGGGTCGCTGCCCCGGGGCGCCACTCCGACCGCAGCGGGCGGCGTCAAGC
>JAGYIG010000053.1 GCA_018402455.1 Opitutaceae bacterium | reverse complement strand
AAGCCCTGGAAAAAGGCGTTCCACGTCGCGTCGACGGAATCAGGGTTTTCCTGCCACTGCTCGTAAAGGGTTTCGAGGACGGCGGCGTTGGCTCCAGTGGAGAGGGAGGGCGGATGCATGTTCGGGTGGGAAGGGTGGCGGCGAGGGTCCCCGTGATCGGTCATCAGGTAAGTTGCGGCGCAACCGGAAGTTCAAAGTTCAATAGCAGACCCGAATCCAACTGAGGGTTGAACTCAAGTGCGTTCCCGGTTCAGAACAGTATTCCGCCCCTAAGTGTCAGCATCGCTTACGCTCTGATGGTGCGGAATTAAACCACCTATTCAGCCATGGAGACCGAAATAAAAACCGCTGTGAGTGCTTTGCTCGAAGCCATTGCGCAGGGCCACGGCGCCGCCGTTGCGACCGAGATGGGAAAACTGGAGGACTATCTGCGCGAAGGCCGGGACCAGTTGCACCCGCAGTTGGTGCATTTCCTGGAGAATCGCAGCTACGCCAAGGCGCACCTGTTTTTGGGCGGAGAGTCAGACATCCCGGTGGGCGTGTGCGGGGGGCGGCATGGGCGCTAAACCGAAGGTATCGACCGACGGCGGTTCGGAGTTGGGGCAAAATCCGTTCGCGGCCTTGGGCGGTCTCGGAAATCTGCCGGCCGGACCCGGAACTCCCTCCGTCCCGCCGCCGCCGACTTCCCGGCGCGGCCGACCGAACCTGCAGCGGGGTCGCTTGGAGATCCGGCGCCTCACCGGCGGACGGGGAGGCAAAACGGTGACGGCGGTCTCGGGGTTCAAGGGCATCGCGGCCGCGGAACTCGTCCAATTGGCCAAACAGATGCAAAAATCCTGTGGGGCGGGCGGCACGGTCAAGGGCGGGCAGATCGAGATTCAAGGCGACAAACGCGATCAAGTCGCCGCGATCCTCACGAAGGCGGGTTTTCAGCCGGTCATGGCTGGGGGCTGAATCGCTACGGAACGAAGAGGTCGATCGGGCGACCTCGATCGTCGGGGTGGGGCGGAATGAAGCGCAGGCCCTTGGCGGGGATTTCAGCTTCCCGAATGCGCACCGCGATGCGGCGGCGCATGATGCCGCGCACCTCCGCGTAGGCGGGGTCGGTGGCGAGGTTGTTCATTTCCGCGGGATCGCTCCAGTGGTCATACAGCTCGATCTCGTCGTCGTCCCACCGCATGTAACGGAATTGGGGAGTCCGCAGCGAGTAGCCAAACTCGTGGCGGATCAGGGCGTCGGGGCGGAGCGGTTCGTCCGGGTTTTCGAGCACGGGGCGCAGGCTGCGTCCCAGCACATAGTCCGGCGGTTCGGGAATACCGGCCAGGTCGGCGAGGGTGTAGTAGAAATCGATCATCTCGACGATCGATGTAGACCGTTCTCCCGCCGCCGATATCCCGGGCGCGCGGATAATCAAGGGAACCCGCGCGGAGTGCTCGAACAGGGTGCGCTTTTGATAATAGCCGTGCTCACCCATGTGGTAGCCATGGTCGGACGTGAAGACGACGATGGTGTTCTCATCCAAACCTGTGTCCCGCAGCGCGGCCATGATCCGCCCCACCTGCGCGTCCATAAACGTGATGGTCGCGTAATAGGCTTGGATGGCCTCCTGGGCGACGGCGTGGGGCAGGTCGATTTGGTTCTTTACCCGCGTGAGGGACTTTTGCGCGTAGGGGGGGAGGGTGTCCAAGTAGCCCTCGGGGACTTCCGGCACCACGATGCTGTCGCGGTCGTAGAGCTCCCAGTATTTGGCCGGGGCGACGTAGGGGGTGTGGGGTTTGTAGAAACCAACCCCGAGGAAGAACGGCTGCTTCGTCTCAGCGTATTGGCGGAGCAGTTTGATCGATTCCGTGGCCACCATGCCGTCGGTGTGGTCCTCGTCCTCGCCGGGACCGGCGAGCCAGCTCATGGTGCCGCCGTATTTACCCGCCTCGAGGGTGATGATTTCGGACTCGATGTCCTTGTCGATGCCGCGCGGGTTGATCCGGGTTTCCCAGGAGAGCACATCGTCGTGGCCATCGGTGCCAATGTCCCGAGGATTGTCGTAGTGGTAGAGTTTACCCACCCGGGCGGCGGTGTAGCCGTGCGCCATGAAATGCTGCGGGATCGTGGTGACATCGGGCAGGTATTCGCGAAACCGTTGCTGATGGTGCATCACCCCGGTCTGCCGCGGGTAGAGGCCGGTCATGAAACTCGCCCGCGATTGGCCGCATTGGGGGAAGTTGGCGAAGGCATGCGGAAACGTCACCCCTTCGCGCGCCAGTCGATCGATCTCCGGCGTCTGCACCACGGGGTGATCGTAGGTGCCAAGGTTGCAGTTAAGATCATCGGTGATGATGAACAGCACGTTCTGACGGTCGGTCTCGCCGATCGCCGCGGCAACGGTCCAGACGAGGGCAAAGGCAATGAAAATTTGCTTCATGGGGCAGCCGCGCAGCCAAGGCCATGCGCGCTTTTGGCGCGATGGAAAACTCCCCGAAATCGTTACGCTACCAAATCACTTCAACCGCGTAGGCGGCAAAGCGTTGATCATCGGTGAGAATGGGCAGGTTTTCGATCATCGCCGTGGCGATGATGAGCCGATCGAATGGATCCCGATGATGAAACGGCAGCTGGCTCACCCCGAACAGGTGGGAGCGTTCAATGGGTAATGATTCAATCGCGTTTCGATGCAACGCCTGCGTAAGTCGGGACTCAAAGGGCTCCGCTAGTTTTAGTTTCCCGAGGGACTGCTTGATCGACATCTCCCAGATGCTGGCATCACTCAAAACGCGGGTGTTATCCATCGACTCGATGATCTCTCGTGCCCGCAAACTCAATCGCTCGTCCCCGCGCAGAAACCAGAGCAGCGCATGAGTATCGAGCAGAAATTTCACCGTTCGTAGTCTTTGAAGTCGTCGAGAGGGGCCGTGAAGTCGTCCGCCATGTAGGTGACGAGATCCGGTTCGCAGCCAAAGTGGGGCGCGTTTTGTTCTCCGGAGGAAACCGGCCGTAGCTCTGCGACCGTTTTACCGCGGCGAGTGATCTGAATCACCTCACCCTTTTCCGCCCGATCCAAGAGGGCGGACAGCTTGTTTTTCGCCTCAAATGTTCCGACCTTCATAAAAGCTAGCTAACAAAGCTAGCCAGGTTGTCAACGATTCAAGCGGCGAGACCGGCGGCCAGGGCCAGGGCGGCGCGGGCGCGGTTGAGGATGTAGAGGTGGTAGCCGGGGGCGTGGTTGGCCATGAGGCCGCGGATCTGATCGAGCGCCCAATCAACGCCGATGATTTCGACCACCGCCGGATCCTCGGCCGCGACTTCGAGCCGGCGGGTCAGTTGATCGGGCAAGGAGGCTCCACTTAGCGTGGCGATACGTTTGATTTGCTTGAGGGAAAGCACCGGCATGATCCCGGGCACGATCGGCACGGTGATGCCGGCCGCGCGGCACTTTTCCACGAAGCGGTAGTAGATCGCGTTGTCGAAAAACAGCTGGGTCGTGATGAAGTCGGCGCCGCAGTCGACCTTGCGCTTCAGATTATCGAGGTCGGCCTCCATCGAAATCGCCTCCTGGTGTTTTTCCGGGTAGCCCGCCACGCCGAGGCAGAAGTCGGAGTGCTGATCCTTGAGCAGCGTGACCAATTCGTTGGCGTAGCGCAGCCCGTCAGGAGCAGGGGAGAAGGTCGTCTCTCCCTTGGGCGGATCGCCCCGCAGCGTCATGATGTTGCGAAAGCCCGTGCGGTAGAGCTCGTCGGCGTGCTCCCGCAACTCCGCCCGGGAGTGGCCCACACAGGTCAGGTGGGGCATGACCGTGAAGCCGAGATCGTCCTTCAAAATCGCCGACACCTTGGCCGTCATGTCGCGCGTGCTGCCGCCCGCCCCGTAGGTGACCGAGACGAAGTCCCACTCGATGTGGTGCAAGGCCTCCGCCGTGGCCCGCAGGGCGGCCACCCCGTCGTCGTTCTTGGGCGGAAAAAACTCCAGCGAACGCAGCGGTCGATCCGCGGCAAAGAGCGAGGCAATGGAAGGGTTGGTCGTCATAAACGCTTCAACGTATCTGGATACGTTGATGCGTAACAAGACTGAAATTTCAGCCCCGTCACTCCTCGGCCGGGAAGGGGGGATCGATTTCGGTATCGGTGGGGGTGGTCGTCTCCACGAGAGCGTCCCGGTTTGCCGGTAGGCCGGTAAAAACAAAATCGGAGACGCGGAAGGCCAGTTTGTTCTGGAACGAAATCAACGGGGCGAGGGACTCCGACCCGGCAAAGGAGACGTAGACCGGACCGGCCGGGATCGTTTCGGTGAGGTCAGCCAGCGCGTCTTCGGCCGACTCGGGTTCGGGGTCGGCGGTGTTGGCGAGGCCTTCCGCCGGGGCGACGGGATCCTCGGGGGCGGGGAGGACGATGGTTTCCTCCGGCTTGCGGCCGATGTTCCAGGTCAGGGTTTCGCCGCCAAAGGTGGTCACGGTGAAGGTGCGTTGATGGTCGCGGGACGCCATCACCTCGGCGTCATCGGGGGAGGTGGTGTCCGAGAACCGGAGGCCTTGCAGGGTGGTGAGCAGGGAGGTGAGGGGCTGGGTCCGGAGCTGCTCGTTGGCGCCGAGCTCCGCGGTCCAGGTGGCGTCGGCCGATTCCCGGTTGGCGGTGAGGGGAGGCCCATCGGGGAAGTTCACGGTTATGCTTTGGATCTCATCCGCCGCCATGGCGGTCAGCGCGGAGGCGGCCCAGTTTTTGGCGGTGCCGTCGATGAACAGGCTGGCCGGGGTGAGGTAAACCGGTGCGCTTTCGTCGTCGACGAGTCGCAGGTAGCGTCCGCCACCGGACGCGTTTTGGCCAAAAATGAGGGGGGTGTCGTCGATGGAGACGGTGGCGGTGCCAAGGTCGAGCCTGGCGGCCCGGTCAGGGCTGCGGGTGACGACCCGGACGATTTCCGCCTCGCCCAGTTCCTGCAGCAGGCGGCGAAGTTTGGCAGTGTCCGCCGGCAGGCCGTGGTAGGAGTCGACCTGCCAGGCTTCGTCGTCGTCGCGGGTGAGGGTCACCGAGTCCGCGTTGTTGGTCACGCTGATGGTGCGGGCGTCGTTTACCGGGATGTCGGCCAGCAGGGACGTGCCCACGCGCGGGTCGGCATCGGCCGGGGCCAACGGTCGATTGAGCCAGGCCACGAGACCGGAAAGGATGGCGAGAATTAGAACCGATAGACTGAGGACTTTGAGATTCATGCGATCGAACGGTTGCGGTTCAGCATTTCAGCGGCGACGGGACCGTTGAAACCACCAGCCGAACAGGCCGATGGCCGCCGGGGCGGCGAAGAGGTTAAGCAGGAGCAGTCGGGTTTCGAGGGCGTCGATGTCCTCGCGCAGCGCGCGGCGGATGTCGCGTCGCTCGCGCCGCATCTCGGCCTCCTGGGCCTGATAGGCGGCGATGGCTTCGGCGATTTCGGGCGAGGCGACCAACAGCCCGTTGTCGCCGACTTGGGTTTGCAGGCTGGAGAGTTCGGATTGGACGTTGGCGAGGCGGGCTTCCAGGGCTTCGAGCTGTTGCTGGTAGCGCTGCTGAGCGGCGGCCTCCATCTCACGGACCACGGTGAAGGGGTGCACCGCGCTGCCCTTGCTGCGGATGGAGATGAGGTCCTGCGAGCCGGCGAGGTATTCCACGGCGTTGGTGCCGAAGGCAAGATTGTCGTTGAGCGGATCGGCGGCTTGGAATCCGCCAAAATTGATGCGCCGCACCGAGTAGGTGTCCATCAGCCAATCCGAGTCGGCGACGACGATGAGGGTGCCCTCGCCTTCGGTGCGGAAGTTTTCGATTTCTCCCTGACCAACGGGGGCGGTGCCCGCCGAAGCCTCGGCGAAGGCGGGGCCCTCCGGGAAGGCGGTGGGAAAGGTCCCGGTGATCATGGCGGCGACGGTGTGGGGTCCATCGGGCTCGATTTGCCGGGCGATGTCCTGCGGCTGGCTGAACTGGAGGAGCATGGGCGGCACGCTGCCCGCCTGCGCCGAGGTCTGAATCAGCGGGCTGAAGGTCAGGCTGGAGCCCTCGGCGGGTGCGATCCGGCCCGCCTCGACCAGCACCATGGAGTTGAGCTGGGCGGTCGGCATCAGCGTATCATTGAAGCTCTCGGCGGTGAGCGACAACCAATGTGGGAACCGGGCGATGCCACCCATGCCGGTGTTGACCTGCGCCCCCAGCAGAAGGTCCCCGATCACGTCGGTGGGCCGGTAATCGATGCCGTAGGCGCCGAGCAAACGCGGCAGGTCGGAGGTCACGTTGGGCGCCCCGCCGCCCATCATCATTTGCTGGGGCCCCGCCTGACGTTTGAAGTGTTCGGAGGAAGGATCGAGCACCAGCAGGACCGGCGAACCCCCTAGGAGGAATTGGTCGATGGCGTATTCGAGTTCTGGTGACAGTCCCTGGGGATGGACCACCACCAGCAGGTCGAGATTGGCGGGCAGCGCGGTGGCGGTGGGCTCGATGGTTTCGAGATCAAAGGTGCGGCTCCATTCTCCGATGATGAACTGGTCGGCGGGGGGTTGCTGCCCCATTTGTGCCATCATGGGGTTGAAGGGCGGGGCCTGCAGCGGGAGGCTGCTGATCAGACCCAGGCGGCGTTTTTCAAACATTTGCACGCTGTAGACCAGCTGGGACAGATCGTATTCGAGAAACGGTTCCCGGTCGGGCGAAAACCCGCCGATGGTTTCCTGCAGGTCGGCCTGGGTCGCGCTGAGGCCGAAATACACCTGCTCCCCGGTGCCCGGAATCACGCGGGGCTGGATCCCGGCGCGGGTGGCGGCCTCTTCGGCGGGGGTGTCGGGCTCCGGGTTGATGACGTTGAGCACCAATCGGCCGCGGGCGGCGCGTTGGTATTGGCGCAACATCTCCTCCACGCGAGCGGCGTAGTTTTTGTAGCTGATGGGCAGGCCGGTGGCACTGGCGGAGAAGTAGAAATCGAGGGTGATGGGCTCCTCGATTTTGGTGAGCAGGGAGGTGGTGCCGTCGGACAGGGTGTAGACCTTGGCGGCGGTGACATCGGCTCGCCACGGCAGACTGGAGGCAAGGTAGTTGATGAGCACGAGCCCGATGAAGAGCAGGGCGATGGCGAGGATTCTGGCGCTGGGTTTCATGGCGAGGGGCGATGGGGGTCAGCGTTCGAGGACGACCACGTTGAGGAACAACGTGAAGCCGGTGAGGGAGAGGAAAAAGACCACATCCGACAGGTCGATGATCCCCTTGGTGAAGGGCTCGAAGTGGGTGATGAACGAAAAATTGGCCAAGAGATCGGCGAGAAACACCGGGAGGTAGGTTTCGAGTAGCTCGCTGAAAATACTCCAGCCGAGGAAAACCAGAATGAGGCACCCGATGACGCTGAGCACGAAGCTGATCACCTGGTTTTTGGTCAGGGCCGAGGTGAGCGAGCAAATGCCCAAATAGGAGCCGGCCATGAGCATGCTGCCCAGGTAGCTGGCGAGGATGATGCCCCAGTCCGGGTCGCCCAGGTAGCCCACCGTGAGTGCCATGGGGAAGGTCAGGGCGATGGCGGTGCAGAGAAACGCCCACGCCGCGAGGTATTTACCGATCACGGCGTCGAGGGTGGTGAGGGGCAGGGTGAAGAGGAGTTCGATGGTGCCGGTGCGTTTTTCCTCCGACCACAGGCGCATTCCCACGGCGGGAATGAGGAAAAGAAACAACCACGGGTGGAATAGAAAGAAGCTCTGCAGGGAGGCCTGTCCGGCATCGAAGAAGCGTCCGAGGAAGAACGCCAAGCCGACGGCCGCCATGAGAAATACGACCAAAAACACGTAGGCGACGGGCGAGCGGAAATAGCCGAGAAACTCGCGTTTAAAGACCGGGAAAAATTGCAACATGGTTGAGCCGGGGTTCGAAGGGTTCAGACGTCGGATCGGGTGAGGGTCGCAAAGATTTCGTCGAGGCGAGCCCCGGGTTGGCGGGCCTGGAACTCGGCCGGGGTTTCATCGACCACGACCCGGCCTTCGGAAATCAGAATGATGCGGGTGCAGATGGCCTCGACCTCCTCGAGGATGTGGGTAGAGAGGATGACGGCTTTTTCTTGGGCCAGTTCTTTGATCAGGGCCCGCACCTCGTTCTTCTGGTTGGGATCGAGACCATCGGTGGGTTCATCGAGAATCAACACCGCGGGGTCATGGAGCAGGGCCTGCGCGAAACCGACGCGCTGTTTGTAGCCTTTGGAGAGGGTTTCGATGGTTTGGTGGCGCACGCTCTCGAGATGAGTCAGGCGCAGGGCGCGCTGCACCGGGGCAGCTCGGTCGGCCCCGCGGAAGCCGCGGCTCTCGGCCACGAATTCCAAAAACTCGACCACGGTCATCTCGGCATAAGCGGGGGCGCTTTCCGGCAGGTAGCCCACCTGCCGCTTGACCGCGACCGGGTCGACCGCGACGTCCACGCCGCCAACCTTGGCGGTGCCGCTGGTCGGCCGGAGGAAGCCGGTGATCATTTTCATGGTCGTCGATTTGCCGGCACCGTTGGGGCCGAGAAATCCCAGAATGTCGCCGCGGCGCACGTGGAAGGAGACGCCATCAACGGCGGGTTTGGCGCCGTAGAACTTGGAAAGGTTTTGGACTTCGATCATTGGGGGGGACGGCAAGTAACGAGGGGGGGTAGGGTGGGTGAAAACCGAAAGTTGGGGCAAATCAAGCGCCGATGGGCTACCTTTCCAAAATGTAATTTTGAGTTCGGGTCGGGGGCGACGGTCGGGCCTGACCAGAATAGCGTTGCGGCGGCGGGGGGGATTTTGTGCCTCTGGTCACCTTGTTCGCCGGATCGTCACACAATTTTAACATCTCCGCAGTCCCCAGGGGAGGGTCCCGTTGGGCATGAAGCGCGGTCGAGGTGACAAGGTGAAGATGGGGTGGATCGCTGGGCTGGTGGTGGTGGTGGCGGCGCTGGGGCTGACGTGGCCGCGGGGGGAGTGGACCCTGATCCGGGCGCGCTTGATCAACACTCAGGCGATCGAGCGGATGGGTTTGGGCGGCTATCTGGTCTTTGACCTCTGGGATACGCTCGCGCGCCGCAGGCAGTTGGCCCAGTTGGACGAGGTCGATCCCGCACCCTATCGGGCATTTTTGCAGGCCCATGCCGCGCGGGCGCGGAACCCGATCGAACCGGCCCGGAGCGCGGGCAAGCACATCGTGTATGTGCAACTTGAATCGGTGGACGGCTTGGTGATGGGCGGTCGCCATGCCGGGGAACCCGTGATGCCCTTCTTGGAATCGTTGGCTCGGGACGAGGTGTATTTTGCCAATGTGCTGGACAACACCGCGAGTGGCCGCACGACCGATGGCGAATTCATGGTGCTGACCTCGCAGGTCCCGCTGACCCGGCCGCCGGTGTTTGTGAGTCAGTCTTTGGACCGGATTCCCTCGCTACCGCGGTTACTCAAACCGGCGGGATATCGATCGGTTTCGATGCACGGTTTCAACGGAGCGTTTTGGCATCGGGCCACGGCGCATGCGGCTCTGGGCTACGATGAGATGATCTTCGAGGATGGGTTGGCGTTGGCCGAGAAGATCGGTTGGGGCTGGTCGGATCGGGACGTGTTGCTGGAGGCGGTGAAGGTGCTGCGCGCCAGTGCCTCCCCGATGTTTCTGCACGTCATCACGCTCACGAATCACCACCCCTACGACTACCTCGCCAAACGGGAAGGCCTCGAGCCGAAGTCGATGGCGGAGGAGTATCTCCGGTCGATTCGATACGTGGATGACGCGCTGGCCGCGTTCTTTGCGGCGTTGGAGCAGGCAGGATTGCGGGACCAATGCTTGATCGTGATCTACGGCGATCATGACAGTGCGATAACGGGGGCGCTGGATCAACTGTTGGAGGCGACCCCTCCCCGGTTGCATTCTGACACCGTACCGATGGTGATGGTGGGGTTTGATCGGCCGGCCCAGCGGGTGGAGCAATTGGCCGGCTTGCAGGACGTGCCGGTGATGGTGCTCGAAGAGCTGGGCCTGGAGATTCCGCTCACCTTCATGGGCAATGGGTGGGGGCGTTGGGGGCGGACCCGGAGTGCGCAGCACGGCGGGTGGCAATCGGTT
The DNA here is from genome assembly GCA_018402455.1 of Opitutaceae bacterium. Classification (GTDB taxonomy): domain Bacteria; phylum Verrucomicrobiota; class Verrucomicrobiia; order Opitutales; family Opitutaceae; genus Actomonas. The sequence goes on along the minus strand of JAGYIG010000053.1, from coordinate 9,214 downwards.
GGCCAGCGCTTGGTCCCGTGGGATTGGCCGTTGGATTCTCATTTGCTGACGCTGTTGGCGATCAACCATCCGGAAAAATTACTGCAGCCATGAAGAGCCGGTTTTTGAGCTACGCGGGTTGGTCGCTGGTGGCGGGGGCGGCGGCGGCTACGACCCTTGGGGCGGTCGACGTGGTGGTGGATTTTGCGGAGCCGGCCGCGCTGACTCAGCGGTACACAGCGACGGGGGCACGGGGTTGGAGCTTGGAGGGCGAAGCGGTTTATGACCGAGCCCGCCAAAGCCTGCGGGTGGAGGGGGTTTATCACACGACCCAGCCGATCGAGCCGGAGGCCCCGTTGTCCTACCGTGTGGTGGATGCGGCGGGGGAGGTACTGGAAGCGGATGGCGTGCGGTTCGCCTGGGCAGTTGCGGCCGATGGTTCGCGGCACACGCGATTCGATCTGGAGCTGCCGCATATTTTGGCAGACCCGCAGCGCTCGGATTGGAGGATCGAGTTTAATGCGGTCAAGGAGGGGGAGTATTGGTATCGGGATCGGTTTCCGGAGATGGAGTTTCCCGTCATCGCCTTGGCCAATCTCCCGGCGCGCGATCACTTCGTGCCGATGGCGACCTGGGTGCCCCGGTATCTGCCCGCCGGATTCCGCGTGAAAATTCCCGCTTGGTTTCGGGTCGGGCAGCGCGATGCGCGTTTCAGTGCGTATCGGCCCAGCTTGGACCTGACCGAGGAGGATCCGCTGATCAAAGTGACTTCGCAACGACTGGAGTCTTCGACCCTCGAGGCGGGCACCTTTTGGGGGGTCATGCCCTTGGGGCCGCAGGAGCAGGGGGTGTTATTGGTGCGCCCCGGTATGGTTTGGGAAAACCTGCGTTGGTATGAAGCGAGCGACTGGTTTCCGCGGGAACGCGTGGAGTTCATCTCACCGCTGACTTACCTGCTCGCGGCGGCGGGGCTGGCCCTGGGGGGACTCGGGTGGGGCTTGCTGCTCCGGCGGATCCCCCATCGGGGATGGCGTTGGTCCGCGGGTCTGCCGTTGGGGTTCGGCGCGCTGTGGTGGGCAGGACACCTGCTGATCAGTGGCTTCTGGTCGGTGGCGTTGGCGGTGGGGCTGGCGGGCGTCGCCGTCTGGGCTCGCCCCCCGGCGGGACGGGGGGCGGGCTATGCCTTTGCTTGGATCTTTATGGTGTGGATGGAGGTTTACTGGGGCACGATGGTGGTCGCGGTGGGCATCCAAGGATCGGCGCTGGTGTTTTCCGCGGCGACCTGGGCAATCCTCCTGCTGCCGCTCCTTTTGATTCCCAGCCGGCGCTGGAGTTGGGCGGTGGGAGTTCTGCTCAGCGCGATCTGGGTGGTGGCGACGGTGGTGGCGGTGTCCTACCATGAGTTCTTCTTCGACTTTCCGTCGGTCAGTGACCTGCTCTATGCGGGGCAAATCGGTGAGTTGGGCGATTCGGTGGGGGCGCTGTGGAGCCCGCTGTATGGGGTGCCACTCGGGGTCTGGGGCTTGATGGTCCTCTCTACGGGGGCCGGGTTGATTTTCAGCGGAAGACCCAAATCGAAAAGACAAAATACTTGATCAAGTAGCCGAGGGCGGACGTGAGGGTGAGCGCGATCACGTAGTTCACCGCCAAGGGGCCGATCAGCAGCGAGAATCCGTAGAACTCGAGCACCCGAAAGATCATCGCGATGGTCACAAACCGCACCGCCTGATACGAGGCCTTGGAGCGGTTGCTGTGGGGGTAAACGAAGCGCCGATTGGCGTAGAAATTCCCCATCATGACCGTCATGATCATGATGCCGTAGGAGAGCCGCTCCTCCCAACCCAACACCTCCACCATCGCGACCACCCCGAGGGTGAGGACGACGTAGCCGCTCAGGCCGATGGCGATGAATTTCAGCCAACCCCGCCAGCTGTGATTGGCGGATGCCTCGCCTGCCTTAACCGTCATCGGCGTCGTCGGGAATAAACCGCAGCGAGGTCGCGTTGATGCAGTAGCGTTGATCGGTCGGGGTGTTGAACCCCTCGCCTTCGAACAGGTGTCCCAGATGGGATTCGCACCGGGCGCAAACCACCTCCGTGCGCACCATACCCAGACTTTCGTCACGGAGGACCTTGATGCCATCGGTGGTGGCGGGGTCGTAGAAGGCCGGCCAGCCGCAGCGGGCATCGAATTTTGTGGTGGAGTCGAAGAGGGTCGCGCCACAGCCGGTGCACACGTAGGTGCCGCCGCCTTGATGTTTGAAGGCATCGTAGGCGGCGGAAAACGGTCGGTCGGTGCCCGCTTCGCGCAGGACATGAAATTGTTCGGCGGTGAGACGGGCCCGCCATTCGGCCGCGGTGAGGGTTTTGAAGTCAGTCATGGGGGGGAAAGGGACGTCAGGAGGTCAGGTTTGGCAACGGGTGAGGCCGGGTCCGCCTAGTCCGCCGCCGCGCGCTCCTTTTCGGTTTTGAGCCGCAGTTGACCACACGCAGCGTCGATGTCGTGCCCCTTTTCCCGTCGGAGCGTGGCCGAGACGCGGCCCTCGCGGAGGATTTCGACGAACTTTTTTTGGCGGGTGAGGGAGGGGCGCTTCCACGTCAGCCCCTGAACCGTGTTGTAGGGGATGAGGTTCACGTGGGCATGGAGGTCGCGGGCAATGGTCCGTAGTTTCCGGGCTTGGTCGAGCGAATCGTTGACCCCTTCGATGAGGATGAACTCGAGCGTCACCATCCGGCCGTGTTTCTCGCTGAACGCCTTCACCGCGGGCAGCAGTTTGGCGAGTGGATACGCCCGGTTGATCGGCATGATCTGGCTGCGGACCTCGTCGGTGGCGCCGTGCAAGGAGATCGCCAGCCGCACGCCGATGGGGTTGTCGGCAAGTTTGAGGATGTTGGGCACGAGCCCGCTTGTGGAGAGGGTGATGCGCCGGGCGCCGAAGCCGAATCCCCAGTCGGCGTTGATGATTTCGAGCGCGGTCGCAATCGCTTCGTAATTGGCGAGGGGCTCACCCATGCCCATGACCACGATGTTGTCGAAGGAGGCCAGCTCAGCCCGGGCGCGCGGGGTGCGGGCATCTTCGCGGTAACACACGTGCAGGAGCTGGGCCACGATCTCACCCGCGTTCAGGTCGCGTTTCAGTCCCATCAATCCGGAGGCGCAGAATTTGCAGCCCATGGCGCAGCCCACCTGCGTGGAGATGCAGATGGTCTTGCGGGAGTTTTCCAGTCCCACCCCCTGCTGGGGCACGCGAATGATGACCGTTTCGATGAGGGATTGGTCGTTGAGTTCGAGCAACAACTTGTCGGTGACATCGAGCGACTGCTTGCCGTGCACCAAACTCATCGGGAGCAGGTCAAACGTCTCGGCCAGCCACGCCCGCAGCGGTTTGGCGAGATCGGTCATGTCCTCCCAGGAACGGGCCCGTTTTTGATAGACCCAGGCGAGAATCTGTTTGGCGCGATAGGCGGGCTCGCCCTGTTCGCGCAACCGGGCGGTGAGCGAGTCAAGGGTCTCTCCGGTGAGCGGAGCGCGGGCGGGATTAGATTTCATGGACGCAATACCGAGGTTGTGTTGAGAACCACGAATGGACACGAATGGTCACGAATCAATGAGGTATCCATCCATGGTCAGGTCCGAAACCCGCCTCGCCGCCCCCGGCTAGACCGATGAATCTGCTGCACCGGCATATTCTGGCAAGTGTGCTGGCCACCTGTTTGGCGGCCGTCGGGCTGTTCGCGGCGGTTTTGATCATGGGCAATGTGCTCAAGGACATGTTGGGTTACCTGTTGGCCGGGCAGATCCAGCCGATGACGTTCATCTACCTGCTCGCGCTGCTGGTGCCCTACGTCGCCGCCTACGCCCTGCCGATGGGCATGCTCGCCGGCGTCTTGCTGGTGCTGGGCCGGATGTCCGCGCAACAGGAGATCACCGCGATGCGGGCCGCCGGGCTCAGCCTGTTCTACGTGGCGCGCCCCGTGATCCTGTTGGGCGGGTTGGCGACCGGGGCGGCGCTTCTGATCAATTTCGAGTTCATGCCGCGGGCGCGCACCGCCTACAAGGCCGTCTTGGCCGAAGCCGTTCAGACCAATCCCCTGAGTTTTATTGTGCCGAAAACCTTCGTGCGGGACTTCCCCAATGTCGTGGTTTACGTGGAGGAGAAAACGGGCGCGGAATTGCACGATATTTGGTTTTGGCGCCTGGATGATGAGAACCGCGTGCAGGAGGCGGGGCGGGCGGAATCCGGAGACGTCCGATTCGACAAGGCGAACGCGGCGCTGCAGGTCACGCTGCGTGAGGTCACGGTGGAAGCGCGCAGTGACGTGGATCCCGAGGATTTCAGTCGATTGCGGGGCACCAGCACGGTGGGGGAGGTGCCGCTGGTTTTCGAAGTCGATGACCTGTTCAGTGAGCGCAAGAAACGGATGAAATTCTCGTGGATGACCTTTCAGCAGCTCCGGGCCGAGCAAAGTCGTTTGGCGCGCGACGGAACCGCGGAGGAACAGATGAAGGTGGCTTTGGCGATCACGGAAAAGGCTTCGACCGCCCTGGCGGTGCTGGCGTTTGCGATCATCGCCGTTCCGCTGGGGATTCGGGTGTCGCGAAAAGAGACCTCCGCCAATCTGGGGGTGGCCCTTATTTTGGTGATGGCCTATTATTTTCTGACGATCGTGGTCACGTGGCTGGAGGCGCAACCGGCGTGGCGACCCGATCTCCTGATGTGGCTGCCGGCCCTGCTGTTCATGGCTTTGGGCATCTGGCTCTTTCGCCGGGTGGAGCGCGCCTGAGCGGAACTCAGGCCCGCTCCACGTCACTGCGCCACTATGGCCAAGGCCCGGTTGATGGCGCTGGTCACCCCCTTGATGGAAGCCAGGTCGATGCTCGCATCGATGCCGGCGCCATAGAGGGCGGGGCCGTTTTCGGGTTGGATTTGAATGTAGCTGATGGCCTGAGCCCGGGCTCCCGTGCCGAGCGAGTGCTCGGCGTAGTTGAGGAACTCGAATTGCAACAGGCCGGTCTCGCGGATGGCGGTGACGAACGCGTTGATCGGACCGTTGCCGGCGGCGGTGAGGGTGTGGGAGACTCCGCGGATCGTCACGTCGGCCTCGCAGGTGACCACCCGATCCTTTTCGGTGGTGCGGAAGTCGATCACCGTCAGCGGTTCCGTGCGGTCGAGGTATTCGGATTTGAAGGCGGCCTGCAGCTCTTCGCTGGAAAGTTCCTCACCCTTCACGTCGGCGATGCGATTGACGATCGCGCCGAACTCCCGGTGCATCGCCTTGGGCAGCACGTAGCCAAATTCGTGTTCGAGAATGTAGGCGACGCCGCCTTTGCCCGACTGGGAGTTGATGCGGATGATGGCCTTGTAGCTGCGGCCGATATCCGCGGGGTCGATGGGAATGTAGAGCACATCCCACGGGGCGCCGGGTTTTTGTTGGTCCCAGGATTTTTTGATGGCGTCTTGGTGGGAGCCGGAGAACGCGGTGAACACCAGATCGCCGCCATACGGTTGGCGGTCGGGCACCAGCATGCGGGTGGTCCGTTCATAGACTTCCCGGATTTCGCGCAAGTTGGAAAAGTCCAGTCCGGGGTCGATGCCGTGGGTGTGGAGGTTCAGGGCGACGATCACGATGTCGAGATTGCCGGTGCGCTCACCGTTGCCGAAGAGGGTGCCCTCGACCCGATCGGCGCCGGCCAGCAGCGCCAGTTCGGTCGCGGCCACGCCGGTGCCGCGATCATTGTGGGTATGCAGGGAAACGATGGTGAGTTCGCGTCGCGTCAGGTTCCGGCACATCCACTCGATCTGGTCGGCGTGGACGTTGGGGGTGACGTATTCGACGGTGGCGGGAAGGTTAAGAATGATCCGGTTTTCGGCGGTGGGCTGCCAGACGTCGGTTACGGCTTCACAGATTTCCAGTGCGAACTCGAGTTCCGTGCTGGTGAAGCTTTCGGGGGAATACTCCAGTTGCAGCCGGGTGCCGGCGGCGGTGAGGTCCGCGACCTTGGACTTCAGCAGGGCGATGGCATCGGTGGCGATCTGGACGATCGCAGGCTTGTCCAACCCGAAGACGTAGCGCCGTTGCGCGGGGGAGGTGGAGTTGTAGAGGTGGAAAACGACGTTTTTGGCCCCGACGATGGCGGCACAGGAACGATCGATCAGGTCCGACCGACACTGGCACAGGATTTGGATCGAGACGTCGTCGGGGATCCGGTTCTCCTCGATGAGCCGGCGGCAGAAATCGAACTCAATCTGGGACGCGGAAGGAAACCCCACTTCAATCTGCTTGAAGCCGATGCGCACGAGCATGTCGAAATACTCCAGCTTCTCCTCGACGCTCATGGGCTGGGCGAGGGCTTGATTGCCATCACGGAGATCGACGCTGCACCAGATCGGCGCTTGCGTGAGGGAGCGGCTGGGCCATTGGCGATCGGGCAAATCGACCGGAGGAAAGGGACGGTATTTGGCGGCGGAGGAAAGGGACATGGGAAACAGGCTAAAGACGGAAAAGGAAATTCTCTCAAATGAGAAGGGTGAAGCCCGACCGGTGAAAAACCCGGATGGAGCTGAGGCGAAGCGGTTGGTGGACGCACAATCGGTCCCGCACGGGACCCTCCCGGATCGTGCGTCTAGCTAAGTCGCAGCAGCTCGTTTGCGAAGATTCGCATGACAAGGGGGTTATCGGCCGTCTCCGGGGTGGAGTCAAGGGGGCGAAGGATGAATTTCCGGTCGGCGTGTAACCCAACGGGTCGCTCCGGCGTCTTGCCCTTCGTGTATGCAGCCTCTTTTGTTCTCCCATGCCGCCTGACGCCGACGACTTCGATCTTCCGGCGCAAGTGGCGGCGGTGCGGGCGGGTGACCAGGACGCCGCGCGGGAACTGGTGGCATACCTGTATCCCCAAGTCATCCGCATCGTGCGGGCGCGGTTGCCCCGACGGGTGCCGGAGGAAGATCTCGCCCAGGAAGTGTTTTTAAAAATGTTTTCCCGACTCGAACAGTATCGCGGCGACATGCCGTTTCCGCACTGGGTCTCCCGCATCGCGGTGACGACCTGTATCGACCACCTGCGCAAGCAGCAGCGGCGGCCGGAAGTGCGGTGGGCGGATTTGTCGGAGAGTCAGGCGGAAATGCTGGAGGTCGTGACGCGGGATGAGTCCGCGCCCCACGTCGGCGAAGCGCTGGCCGCGCGCGAGTTGTTGGAAATGTTGCTCGACCAACTCAAACCGGAGGACCGGATGGTCGTGCAGTTGGTGGATTTGGAACAAAAGACCTTGGTCGAAGTGGCCGAGCTCACGGGCTGGAACACCACCTTGATCAAAGTGCGGGCGTTCCGCGCGCGAAGAAAATTGCGAACCTTGTTGGAAAAACTAGAAGCAGAGGAATCGGTATGAAATCAGATCCGTTAGCCAATTTATTGAAACGGGCGCGGGCCACGCCGTCGGCGGGCGATGCGCTCGACGAGTCGGCCCCGCCCGGGTTTGCCACTCGGATCGTGGCCTTGGCGCGCGAGCAGGCCAGCGCGACGACGTGGTCGGCTCGGTTTGAACGCAAGGCCTGGCAGGCGCTCGTCATGGCCGGGGGGATCGCCGCCTTGAGCGTGGTCGTGAACCTCGCCGCCGTGAAAGACTCCATCGAACAGGAAGTCCTGGAGGCGGAGGACCCCATCACCGCCATGTGGGATTTATCATGAGTGGCGCGGCTTCCTGGAAAGTTTGGGTGATCTTTGCCGGCGTTTTTTTGGCGGGGGGCGTCACCGGTGGCTTTGTCTCGCTGCGGGTGGCCGACCGCCTCGTGGAACGCGGCCGCTCGCCCGGCCAGTTTGCGCCCCGCATGATCGAGCACCTGAAGGGTCAACTCGATTTGACGGAAGCCCAGCAAAGCGAACTTCGGGTGATGGTGGAGGCCTCCTGGGAGGAACTGCATCAACAGCGCAAAGCGAGCCGGGAAACCCTGCAGGCCCTGAGCCGGGAAATCGCCACGATCCTGACCGACGAGCAGCGGCAAAAATTCGCCACCATGCAGGAGGCCCAACGGAAACGTTGGCAGCAAATGGCCGGGGAGCGGCGAGGGTCGGGTCCCCCTCGCAATGGCCCCCCCGGGGCAGGCCCGGGCCGGTCGGAGCCGGGGACGCCGCCCCGGGACGGTTCCCCCCCGCCGCCTCCGCGATAGTTGAGAACACGGTTGTGTCACCTAGGGTCAATTGCTTAGGTGCGCTCCATGTCGTCGCCCCTCGCTGGCAAAGTCATCGTTCTCGGAGTCACTGGATCCATCGCGGCCTACAAGGCAGCGGATCTGGTCAGCCAACTGCGTAAGCTCGACGCTGAGGTGCACCCGGTGCTCACGGCCGGCGGCGCGAAATTCATCACGCCGCTGACCCTGCAGACCCTCGCCCGCCAGCCCGTGGCCGGCAACCTGTGGGATGAAGGTCAAGGCTGGCAGCCGGGACACGTGGAACTCGCGGACAAAGCCGATCTGCTGCTGGTCGCCCCGGCGACGGCCGATGTGGTCGCCCAGTTTGCGCACGGGCTGGCCCCCGACTTTTTGGGATCGCTGCACCTCGTTGCCCGCTGCCCCCTGCTGATGGCGCCGGCGATGAACGGGAAAATGTGGTTGCACCCGGCGACTCAGGCCAACGTCGCGGCCCTCCAGGAGCGCGGAGTGGAGTTCATCGGCCCGGAGGAGGGGATGTTGGCCTGCGGCTACGAGGGGATCGGCCGGATGTGGCCCGTCGAAGGCATCATCGAACGCGTCGTCTCGATCTTAACCCCCGTCTGAGTCCCCGGCTTTTATGGTATCTGGATTTCTCTTCTTCGCCTATGGCGACATGGCCGCTGAGGCCTACCTGACCCAAATCGACCCCTTGGCCGACCTGATGGGCAATGCCAAGGCCACCGACCACCGCTTCACCTTCACCACCGAAGGTCACGCCAACCTCAAGCCGGCGGCCGGTTCACACACCTGGGGCACCCTCTGGATGCTGCCCGACCGGGCGCTGGCCAAATTGGATGAGATTGCCACCGCGAAGGGGCTTCAGCGCGGGGTGGTCTTTGTGGTGAGTCCGGCGGGACCCCGCGTGCCCGCCACCGTCTATGCTCAGGCGGAAGCCCCCGATGGCCAACCCGCCGCCGCCACCCTGGCCGCGGCCCGCGCCGCCGCCGATGCCATGAAACTCGATCGCCGATTCCGGAAGGAATTGTCCGGTTGGAAAATCTGATTCCAAAGATTCTCATTGAATCACCG
>JAGYIG010000052.1 GCA_018402455.1 Opitutaceae bacterium | reverse complement strand
GGATCACTTGCGTCCCCTCGCGGGCGCCACCGTGCTGGGAGGGTTTGCCCCGGCGGAGCCGCCCGCCGATCTGCCCGCCGGAGCTCTGGTCATCAACGCCACCAGCGCCGGACTCAAGCCCGAGGATCCCCTGCCCATCGATCTCGCCCGTCTGCCCGCACCTCAGGGCGTTTACGATATGATCTACAACCCCGCCGAGACGGCTCTCTTGGCCGCCGCCCGGGCGGCCGGCATCCCCGCCGCCAATGGCCTGTCGATGTTGGTCCATCAAGGTGTGCGGGCCTTGGAGATTTGGAGTGAAACGAAGGTGCCCGCCCGGGCGATGGCCGGCGCCGTAGGGCTCAGCTGATCCCGGTTTGTCCCCACCCGCCCAGCAAACCGGTTGCATGCGTCCCGGCAAGAGGGGTAGCCTCCCGTCATGACTACTCCCTCCATTGGTGTTCTCGGTCTTGGCATTATCGGCGGCATTTGGGCCCGGCATTATCACGACGCCGGTCGCCTCGTCGGTGCGTGGAACCGCACCCCGCAACCCGATTTCCCGCAGTGGCGCGAGGACCCGGCGGCGGTGGTGGCCGCAGCCGATTTGATCCAGATTGTGGTGGCCGATCCCGCGGCGGTGGCCGGGGTGCTGGATCGGGTGATGCCGCAGCTCGCCGCGGGCAAAACCATCATCCAGTCGAGCACGATTGATCCCGCCAGTTCCGACCGGTTCCGCGAGCAGGTGCGGGCAACCGGCGCGCGCTACCTCGAAGCCCCCTTCACCGGCAGCAAGCCGGCGGCGCAGGCAAAAAAATCCGTTTATTATCTGGGCGGTGAAGAGGCCCTCTGCGCGGAGTTGGATGAGGTCTTGGCCTTGGGTTCGGCTCATCGCGTGCGGATCGGCAACCACCGGCAGGCCTGCACCCTCAAACTCGCCATGAATCTGCGCGTCTCGGTGCAGATGCAGGTGTTGGCGGAGTCGCTCGTCATGTGCCGCCGCTCCGGCATCACCGACGACACCTACTTCGAGGCCCTGCGGTCCAACATCACGCACTCGGGGCTCGACGACCTGAAGGAACCTCAGCTTCGCCACGAAGACTTCGATCCCTTGTTTTCAATCAAACACATGCTCAAGGACATGCGCTTGGCCAAGGGCATGGACTCCACCTCGGACCTGGCGCTCCTCCAATCCATCCATCAGCAGCTCGAAGCCGCCCGCGAGGCCGGCTTCGGCGACCTGGACTTCGCCGCGCTCTTCAAGCTGCTGCGGCCCGGCGAAAACCCGTAGCCGCGCGGGCATCGGGCGGGCCGGTTTTTCGAGTCTGACGCCGGATGATTTAGGCAGGGTGCTCATTTGACCCCGGCGACTGACTGCATTTGATGGGGGCCATGAGTGACTTCGTAGCGGGCTCCGCCATCACCGACGCCAAAGCGGCCATTGCCAAGTTGCGCGCCAACATGAAGCGCACCATCAAGGGCAAGGACGACGTCATCGACCGCGCCATCGTCTGCCTGCTGGCCCGGGGACACCTCTTGATTGAGGATCTGCCCGGGGTGGGCAAGACCACCCTCGCCTACTCCCTCGCCCGCTCACTCGACACCTCCTTTTCCCGGGTGCAGTTCACCAGTGATCTCTTGCCCAGTGATGTGACCGGGGTGGCGATTTACGACGAAACCACCAAGGAGTTTATCTTCAAAAAGGGCCCGGTCTTCGCCTCGATCGTATTGGCGGATGAAATCAACCGCGCGACGCCCAAAACCCAATCGGCGCTGCTGGAGGTCATGGACCGCGGCAAGGTCACCATCGATGGGGAGAGCCACTCCGTGGACCTGCCGTTCATGGTCTTCGCCACCCAAAACCCCGTCGACTACGAAGGCACCTTTCCCCTCCCGGAAAGTCAGATGGACCGCTTTCTCATGCGGATCCGAATGGGCTACCCGCAGGGCGAGGACGAAATACAAATCCTGCGGGCCCAGACCACCAACTACGACGAGATCGCGCTGGATCCGGTGCTCACCCGCACGGAGATCGCCCAGCTGCAGCAGGTGGCCAGCCAGGTCTTTGTCGAAGACAGCGTGCTCAACTACATTCTGCGCATCGTGGCCGCGACCCGCACGGAGTCAGAGTTCAAAGCGGGTATCAGTGTGCGCGGCGGTCTGGCGCTGAAGCACGCGGCCCAGGCCATGGCACTGACGCGGGGCCGCGATTTCGTGATCCCGGATGACGTCACCGACCTCGTGCTGCCGACCTTGGGTCATCGCCTGAGCCTGGTGCGCCCGACCAGCGATGCGCTGGAGGAACGACGGGCCATCGGGGTCGTGCTCAAGCGCATCATCGAGTCCCTCCCGGAGCCGCAGTGAATTCGCCTGCCGCCGCTGCTCCCGCTTCGACGCCGGTCGCCCCCCGCTGGTTTGGCCCGGGAGCCGAGCGTAAGTCGCTGCGCCAGCACCTTCGGGAGCTGACCTGGGCGCGGATGCTTTGGACCTTTTTGTATCCGGCCCGCGGGCAACGGATCATGCCCACGGTTTCAGGGATCCTGTTGATTTCGGTGGCTTTGGGCATTGGGAGCGCGGCTTACAACACCGCCAACAACATCCTCTTCATCACCCTCTCCCTGCTGCTCGCCTGCCTGATTCTCAGCGGCGTGCTTTCGATGCTCAACTTTGCCAAAGTGTCCTGGCGGCTGGTGCCCTCGGGGCCCTTTCGAGCCGGGCAAATGGGCACCATTGGGATCGAACTGCGCAACACCAAAAAGATCCTGCCTACCTACGGCCTGTGGTTCGATGTGCACAGCCGATCGGAGCCGAAATCAAGACGTTTTGTGCTCCGCGAGCGGCTGGATCCCCAAGGCGGTCAAGCCCGCCTAGACTGGACGTGGCGACCGGCCCGACGCGGCACGGAGGTCGTCGAACTTGGGGCGGTGGGTTCCCTGTTTCCTTTCGGTTTCCTGCGCAAGGTGCTCGCCTGTGAGGTTCGCGCCGAGATTCTGGTGTGGCCGGCTCCGGTGGAGTATCAACGCTTCACGGCGGCATCACCGTCCCGGCGGCAGAGTGGTCACGCCGTGAATCGGATCGGCCACACCGGAGACCTGTTGGCCCTGCGGCGCTACGCGCAGGGCGATTCGCATCGGTTGATCCACTGGAAGGCGAGCGCCCGTCTGCGCCACCTGATGGTGCGGCAGTTTTCCTCCGAGCAACAGGAGGGGTATTCGCTCTACCTGGATTCCACGGCCGAGCTTTGGACCGATGACGCTCGATTTGAGCTCTTGTGCAGCTTCGCCGCGACCTTGGCGGAGAACCTGTTCACCTCCGGACGGTTGGGCACCGTGGCGATCGACCAGAGTTCGCCCCGCCCCATTCGATCCGTGCGGGACCTGGAAGGGTTCTTTGATGACCTCGCCCACCTGACTCCGCGAGAGGCGACGGGCCGGCCCTCCCAAGCGCCGTTCCCCGTCAGCTCCCCCCGCCCGGCCTCCGGCTCGTCTTCCCTCACCCTCACCTTCGCCCCCGACGGCCACCGTGGGGTGGCCGCATTTATCAATGGAGAGAAAGCGGCCGCAGCTTAGTTCGGACGATCTGGGTCGTCTGCGATGGGGCATGGGCGCGGTGCTCGCGCTCCTGTCGGTCGTCACGGTGTTCTTCATGGACATCGACGCGTGGCTGTTGATGCCCTTGGTAACGGTCGCCGCAATTCTGGCCTGGGTGAAGCCGACCTGGCCGGCGCTGCTGCCCGGCTTCGTGCACCGATTGGCCTTTCCGTTTATCGCGCTGGCGTTCGTCTACGATCTGACCAGTTCGGAGGAACCGTTGCCCGCGCTGATTCGGCTCGATTTGCTGCTGATTTTCTACCGGCTGATCACTTACCGCCAACGTCGTGATGACCTGCAACTGGTCTTGCTCGGGCTGTTTCTGGTGATTGTGGCGGGGGTCATCACGGTCTCGTTGTCCTTCGCGGTGCAGTTGCTGGCCTTCACCAGCTGCGCGCTGGTCATGCTCCTGGCGGTCACGCTGGAGCACGCGGATGGGCAATCGCCCAAGGCTCCGGCCCCCGGGGTGGTCCCCTCCTGGGCCCGCGGGACGTGGGGGGCTCATTTCAGCCGGTTGCGGGCGGCGACGGACTGGCGTTTGGCGGGCTTGGGCATCCTGGCGTTTGGCGGGCTAGTGGTGCTCTCCGGCCTCCTGTTTCTGGCGATTCCCCGGTTCGACATTCAAAGCAGCCTGTTCATCGACCGCTTGATTTCGCGCACCACCAAGACCGGGTTCTCCGAGGACATTCGTTTCGGCGATGTGACCGCCATCACGCAGGATGACAGCCTCGCCTTCTCCGTCGACCTGACCGACTCCTCCGCCATGCCGTTGGTGCCCTATTGGCGGATGGTGGTGCTGGATGAATACACCGGCGATGGCTTCCGGCTATCCTCGGAATTCCGCCGCTCGCTCAATGGCTACAGCGTGCCGCGCAATCGGGTGAACGGCACCAACCTGCGCCCCGACTACAACGCCCCGAGTTGGACGTTCTACATGGAGCCGGGCATCAGTCGCTACCTGCCGCTACTGGGCAACTTCTACAGCATGTCGTTCACGGAACCGCAGACCTTCCGCCTGAGCGATCAGCTCCGCATCATCGCCTTGCAACGGGAGCCGCCCAAGATGTTCGCCTACCGCACGTGGAACATGGATACGCGGAGCGAGTTGTATGACCCCACCTTTGCCCTCAATCGTCGCGAGAATCCGGCGGTGGCGGCCGTTTTCCTGACGCTGCCGGAATCCGCGCAGGATCAGGCGCGGCTGCGGGAGTTGTTGACCGAACTCAAACCGAGCGCGCTCGCAGACGCCCGCCGGTTTGGGGCGGCGACGATCGATTGGCTGGAGGACCTGCACCCTTACGCCCTGGTCAGTAGCGTGCCGGCCGGTGACGGTGACACCCTGATCCGCTGGCTGGATTCAGAGGCCTCGGGTCATTGCGAATTTTTTGCCGGTTCGTTCGTGATGCTGGCGCGGGCGGCCGGGTTTCCGGCGCGGGTCGTCACCGGTTTTCGCGGCGGCACATGGAACGACTTCAGCGGCAGTTTCATGGTGCGCAACTCCCATGCGCACGCTTGGGCCGAGGTGTTCGACGAAAAGAGCAGTTCGTGGGTTCGGTTCGATCCCACCCCGGGGAACCAAGCGCTGTCCAACCTCTCGGAACAAGCCGATGGGGCCACGGGCTTGAGCGCCGTGCGCGATCAAAGCTGGCAGGCGCGGCTCGATAGTCTGCGGGTGTTTTGGTATCGCCGGATCGTCAACTTCGACCTCCAGACGCAGGAACAGCTCGTCTCCTCGACCAAGCAGTTCTTCCAAGCCAAATCCCAGGCGTTTATCGCTTGGACCGATTCGCGGATGGAGGCTTTGCGCGATTGGGTGACGCGCCCGTGGGACCTGCACCGTTGGGGAATGATCGGCGGCCTGATGGTGGTCGGTGGTTTGTTGAGCTGGGGCTGGCGGCGATTGGGGGCACGTTGGTGGCTGACCGTGCGGCGGCATACCCGTCGGTCCACCGATCAAGACCCCGTCCGGCGCGAGGCCTCCCGCTGGTTGCAAAAAGGGGCCCGCCAGCGCGAGTTCCGTTGGCCGGAAGCCGTGGCGGGCGACCTGTTGCGATTGCGGTTTGGCGACACCCCGTCGTGGCCGGATCCGCTCAAGGTGTTTCGAGCCGCCCGCCGCGCGCTGCGATCCCATCGGGACCGCTGATCCGGTTTCCGAAAGGGCGGGCGGGCGGCGGCTCGGTCGATCGGGTTGAGATCGGCTAAGCTCCGTTGGGGCCGGGGATCAGCGCATCCATCGCTGCGGCGAGGTCGATGTCCTTGCCCGTGATCTTCCCGCCGGCCGAGTGGGTGCTCAGCGCCACTTCGACGCGGTTGTAGACATTGGTCCATTCGGGATGGTGGTCGCGCGCTTCGGCCTCGAAGCCCGCTCGCACCATGAAGGCCAGGGCGTTCTTAAAATCGGTGAATTCGAACGTGCGCCGGAGTCGGTCGCCCTCGAGCTCCCATTCCGGCAGCGCGACCAGCGCTGCGCGAATTTGTTCATCGCTCAAAGGTAGGTCACTCATGGAACCCACTATGCCACGGGTGACGTCGATGGTCAAAACCCGGGCGCGATTCGATCCGCCGGCGCGGCGGGTTGTGGCCTTGTCAAAGCGGTCCCGGCCTTGCTTACTTCGGCCCTTCACCGCATGGCAGATCCAACCTTCGCACACGTTCCCCGTCACGTTGCCATCATCATGGATGGCAATGGACGCTGGGCCAAACAACGCGGCTTGCCTCGCGTTGAAGGGCACCGCCGGGGGGTGGAAGCCGTCCGCAGCACCATCGAGACCGCCCGCGATTTTGGCATCGAATACCTCACCCTCTATGCCTTCTCGGTGGAGAACTGGCGGCGCCCCGAGGAGGAGGTGGGCGCGCTGATGAATCTCCTCGAATATTTCCTCAAACGGGAGACCTCGACCCTGATTAGTAACAAGGTGCGGCTGCGCACGATCGGCCGGACCCAGGACCTTCCCGCGAAAGTGCGCCGGGAACTGGAACGCACCGTCGGAGCCACCGCCCATTTCACCGAACACACCCTCGTGCTCGCCCTCAACTATGGCTCGAGAACCGAAGTGCTTGATGCCGTTCAGTCCTATGCCGCCGCCGTCCAAACGGGCGAGGTGGATCTCCACGATACCTCCTGGACGACCTTTGCCCGCCACCTCTACACGGCCGACCTGCCGGATCCCGACCTGGTGATTCGCACCTCCGGTGAGACCCGGGTGAGCAATTTCCTGCTCCTGCAGGCCGCGTATGCGGAGTTCGTGTTTCTGCCGATCTTCTGGCCCGACTTCAGCCGCGCAGAGTTCGCCGCCGCCGTCACCGAATTCAATCGCCGCGAGCGGCGATTTGGGCGCACCGGTGAGCAACTTGCCCCCACGGTCCCCGCCATATCCGGCACCGGCTGACCCGCTCTCACTGCCCGTCATCCTGATTCAGCCGTGGTCTCCCGCATTGTAAGCACTGTTCTCCTTTGGGCTGCTGTGGCGGGGTGCGTCGTCTTCCTGGGAACAACCGGAGCGGTTTGGTTGATCAGCCTGATTGCGGTGCTGACGCTGTGGGAATTTTTCAAACTGATTCGCCGTCTTGGGATCGAACCCTTCGACCGAGTCGGCATGGGAGCGGGAGCCTGCATCTGTCTGGGCCCACTCTACCTGGAATCCTACGGGATCACAACCGGGCCATTGTTGGCCTTGGCCGCGGTGGTCTTCGCGGTGCGCATTTTGGGGGAGCGATCCGCTCGTCAACGGCTCGACACCTTGGCGTGGACGCTGTTCGGCGTCGTCTACATTCCCTTCATGCTCTCCTTTCTGGTCCGCACCGTCTTGATCGCCCAACCGCTGCCTTCCACCGGCCTGCTGCTGGCCGTCTGGATGATCGCCGTGGCCAAGTTCTGCGATGTGGGTGCATTGCTGACCGGTCTCGCCTTTGGGCGCCACAAGATGGCACCCGACATCAGTCCCAAGAAAACGTGGGAAGGGGCCGTTGGCGGCATGGTCACCTCGGCTGCTGTCGGCGCGGGGCTGGCCCATCTTTTCTCGGCCTCGGTCCCGGCAACCTTCACCCCCCTGATCGCTGCGCTCGTGGCCCTCCCCATGGCCGGCCTCGCCATCGTCTCGGATCTGGTGGAATCGATCATCAAACGCCACGCCGATGCCAAGGACGCCGGAGCCACCATCCCGGGGATTGGCGGAGTGTTCGATCTTTCCGACAGCCTCATCCTCACGTCACCGATCGGGTTCGTGGTCTTCAGCCTGTTGTGAGTTCCTCTGCCCCAGATTCTCCGCTGCGGGTGGTGCTGCTCGGTGCGACCGGCTCGATCGGCGCCAACAGCCTGCGCGTGATCGAGGCCTTCCCGGATCACTTGCAGCTGGTCGGGATCGCGGCGCGCACCCACCACCGGGAGATTGCGGCGATCGCCCGGCGACACCCCGGGGTCAGGCACGTCGCGTTGTTTGAAGCAGACGCGGCACGGGAGGCGCAGGCTGCCGGCGACCTCCCGGCCGGGGTCAAGGTGCACGGCGGAATCGACGGCCTGACCCACTTGGCGACCTTGCCGGAGGCGGATGTGGTGCTGTGCGCCGTGGTGGGAGTGACCGGGTTGGAACCGGCCTTGGCCGCCCTCAACGCCGGCAAGGACCTGGCGCTGGCCTCCAAAGAAATCCTGGTAATGGCGGGCAAATTTGTGATGGCCGCCGCCCGCGAGCACGGGGTGAGCCTGCGGCCCGTCGACAGCGAACACAACGCCGTCCAGCAGTGCCTGGCCGATCATTCCACCCGCGATGTGGCTCGCGTCATCCTGACCGCCTCCGGCGGGGCCTTTCGCGATCGTCCGCTGGCCGATCTGGCCGACGTCACCCCGGCCGACGCGTTGCAGCATCCCAATTGGGACATGGGGCCCAAAATCACGGTCGATTCGGCCACCATGGCCAACAAAGGGCTCGAGCTGATCGAGGCCCGGTGGCTGTTCGATCTGCAGCCCGACCAATGTCAGGCCCTGCTGCACCGCGGCAGCCTGGCCCATTGCATCGTCGAATTCACCGATGGCGCGATGTTGACCCACCTGTGTCCGCCCTCGATGACCTTTCCGATCCAGCACGCCCTGCTCGGGCCCCGGCGACTGCCCCCGGTGGATCGGGCATTGGATGTGGGCGAGCCCTTTACGTTGGATTTTGCTCCGCTCGATCCCGTCCGCTTCCCCATGCTCGAGCTCGCGCGGGCGGCCATGCGTACCGGCGGGACCGCTCCAGCCGCCTATAACGCGGCCAACGAAGTCGCCGTCGCCGCCTTTTTGGCGGAAAAACTGCCCTTTCTGGGGATTGCCGCCATCGTGGAACAAACGCTGGCTCGGCTTGACCACGGCGAAGCCGACGACCTCGTTTCCGTCATCGCCCGCGATCAAGCCGCCCGTCGGATGGCCACCTCACTCCTGCCTGTTCCCTGAATTTCATGCCCATCGACATCCTCTCCTCTCTCTTCACCAACGTCTGGGCGATCTTTCTGATCGTGCTCTTCTTCGGCGGCTCGATCTTTGTGCACGAGCTGGGCCATTTCCTCGTTGCGCGCCGCCGGGGGGTTAAGGTCACCCGGTTCTCGATCGGGTTTGGGCCCAAAATGTTTTCGTGGGTGGGCAAGGATGGCGTCGACTATCGGATCTCTTGGCTGCCACTGGGAGGCTACGTGGCTCTGCCTCAGCTCGCGGATATGCCCGTCGTTGAGGGGAAGCGTGACCCCGCGACGGAAAAGCTCCCCCCGATCAGCTACGCCAGCCGCATGCTGGTTTTTGTGGCGGGAGCGGTGTTCAACCTGCTCTTTGCCTTTTTGCTGGCGACCATCATCTGGTTGGTCGGTCAACCGACAACCAGCGATCAAGCCACCACTCGGATCGGCTACGTCGTGGCGGAGCTGGAAAACGCCGACGGCGAGCGGGTGCCCAGTCCCGCCCGTCAAGCCGGCCTCCAAATCGGCGATACCATCCGGGAAATCGATGGCAGCCGCGTGGATGATTGGCAGGACCTCCTGCAAACGCTGGTCACCAGCGCGGGGCGTACCGACCAAGGTCGGCGCTACAACGTGTTCACCATTGAGCGGGACGGGGCCTTGTTGGACCTGACAATCTATCCGCAACTGGCGACGGATGAGCGGATTCGTCAGGTGGGCATCATTGCGGCTTACGAACTGATCGTGCACGAAGTCGAACCCGACTCGGATGGGGGGCGACTCGGTCTGCTGCCAGGGGACCGCATCCTCGCCCTCGATGATACCGGCGTGCTCAACATTCAGACCTACGCCGATCACCTCAGCGCCCACCGACAACGGGAGATCGCCGTGCACCTCGAACGCGAGGGCGTCCCCCTCACGCTCACCCTGCCCGCCCGACCGGATGCCGCGCAGCCCGCTGACCTGGGCCTGCGCCTGACCACGGACTCGAAACTGGTATACCCCACCCCGTTCAAACAATTCAGTGATCATGTCGGCATGACCTTCCGGACGTTGGGCAGCCTGATTAACCCTCAATCCGACATCGGAATCTCCAAGCTCAGTGGCCCAGTCGGCATCATTCGCGTGTTTCACCTCGCGGCCCAAGCCGACATCCGACTTGTCCTGTGGTTCACCATTCTGGTGAACATCAATTTAGCGATTTTCAACCTGCTGCCCATCCCGGTGCTCGACGGTGGGCACATGCTCTTCGCCACCATCGGGAAGCTGCGGGGGCGCGCCCTGCCGACCAATTTCGTCATGACGGCCCAAAGTGTCTTCATGATGCTGCTGCTCAGCATGATCATCTACGTGAGCTTTTTCGACGTCCGCCGCATCATCCGCGACAACGCCGCCCCCGCGGCGGTCGAAGAGCCCGCCTCGGAATCTCCGGCGGAGGAATAGGCTGCAGGATAAACTCGCATCTCTGAAACCGATCTGGGCTAGGAGCGCCAGTAAAAGGGGCGTCGTTTTAGATGCATGACGGCCACAATCACCACTCGATCGCTTTGGATTCGGTAGATCAGCCCGTAGGGGAACCGGCGCATGAGATGTCTCCGAAATTCTCCTTTGATTCGGCGAAAAACGTGAGGATGGATCGAAATTTCAGCCGAGGCTCTGCGTAATTCCCTTAGATAAGACCGGCCCAGTCCCGCCAATTCCGATTCGTAAAATCGAGCTGCCGACCGCACCTCCTCACAGGCTGAAGCAAGAAATACTACTTCCACCCCAACGAGTCTTCAATTTCGTCGATAAAGATCGCACTTTCGATAGCCGTATCTTCGCCACGTCCGTAAGCGGCGAACCGATCCTCAGCCACCTGGATCCATGCCTGATCAATCTCGCTAAGCTCGGATTCATGCGTGCTCCGAAACAACCTCTCCGCAAGACGCTCTCTTTCCGCAGCCGGCAGCGAACGGGTCAGGTTCTCAAGTTGATCAACCGTGATTTCCACGAGCGGAATTCAAGCAGACGGCAGGTCACGGTCAATGCCGTGAAACTACTATTCTTCCGCTTACCTCACTTGATACTTGGAGCCTGATCCTTGTTACTTCTGCCCATGAGCAGCTACTGCGCCTCTCGATTCCGCACCATTCGTCGCCATTCCACCACCGTCAACGTGGGGGCCGTGGGCGTCGGGGGCGACAACCCGGTCCGGGTGCAGTCGATGACCACGACCAACACGCAGGATGTGAAGGCCACGGTGGAGCAGGCCATCGCTTTGGCTGAGGCGGGCTGTGAGGTCGTGCGCGTCACCGCGCCAAACAAAACCGCCGCCCGGGCCTTGGCTGACATCCGCAAGGCGTTCACGGCCGCGGGTTTTGGCGAAATCCCGCTGGTCGCCGATATTCACTTTTTGCCCACCGCCGCCATGGAAGCAGTGGAACACGTGGAAAAAGTGCGGGTAAACCCGGGCAACTACGCCGACAAAAAGAAGTTCGCGGTCAAGGAATACACCGATCGGGCCTACGCCGAGGAGCTTGAACGCCTCCACGAAACGTTTTCCCCGTTGGTGCTCCGCGCCAAAGCCTTGGGGCGGGCGCTGCGCATCGGCACCAATCATGGCTCGCTCTCCGATCGCATCATGAACCGCTACGGGGACACGCCGCTGGGCATGGTGGAGAGCGCGCTCGAATTTCTCCGGATTGGTGAAAACCACGGCTATCACGCCATGATTCTGTCGATGAAGGCCTCCAACCCAAAGGTCATGATCGAAGCCTATCGCCTGTTGGTGCAGCGCATGGCCGCGGAGGACATGCACTATCCGCTTCACCTGGGCGTCACCGAGGCGGGCGACGGCGAAGATGGGCGAATCAAAAGCGCCATCGGGATCGGAAGCCTGCTGCTCGACGGGCTGGGCGACACCATCCGGGTCTCCCTGACCGAGGACCCCGTCTACGAGATTCCCGTGGCCCAAGCCTTGGTGCGGCACACCTCAACGCTCTGGCGGGAGCCCATGGTGGCGGCGACCGCATTCCCGGTCGATTCTCCCGATCCCCTCGACCCCTTTCACTACTCCCGGCGGCCGATCCAACCCGTCAGCTTGGGCACCACCTGTTCGCTCGGTCCCGCACAGCCTCCCGCCGTCGTGGTGCGGGCCGCGGCCGTCGCCGACTTGGCCAAGATGGGCGTCGCCCTGGCCACCCCAGCCCTGAAGGACAATCCCACCGAGGGTATCCTCGTGCCCATCACCGCCCCGGACGACCTGCCGGTTTGGCAAAAGTATTCGGCTGGCCTCGGCACGGCGTTCGAGGTGCTGGACCTTGATCCGTCCATCGAGCTGGACCTGCTGATCGCCATCCTGTCCGGACATCCCAAACCCGTGGTGGTGTTGCGTCGCTTTGATGAGGTGGACCCCACCACGATTCGTCCTTGGATCGAACGACTCCGCGCCTGTCCGCCCCATCTCCTCGGGATTGCCGTGAGCCCCGAGAGCTTGGCCGCGATGGCCCCGCTGCTCAAGGAGAGTCCATCCGAACGCATTATCGTCACGCTTGACCGCACCGGGCCGAGCACCGATCACGCCGTCGGCGCCTACCGCCGGTTGGCGGCAACGCTCCAGCAACAGCAGTTGCCGCTGCCGCTCTGGATCCGCAACACCCCGGAGACTGCCTTGGGCTCAGAGCCGAGCTTCCTCGGCCGACTCATCGACGGTTCCATCCTTTCCGGTGCCCTGCTCTGCGATGGGCTGGGAGACTTGATCAGCGTGGAAACGGAACCCGATGCTCCTCGGGCGGTGAAATTGGCCTACAATATCCTGCAGGGAGCCGGGAGCCGGATCACCAAAACCGAATTCGTCGCCTGCCCCTCCTGCGGGCGCACCCTTTTTGATCTCCAGTCCACCACCCAACGCATCCGCGAGAAGACCGGCCATCTGAAAGGCGTCAAAATCGCGATCATGGGGTGCATCGTCAATGGCCCCGGCGAAATGGCCGATGCGGACTTCGGGTATGTCGGCGGAGCCCCCGGAAAGATCAACCTCTACGTCGGCAAAACCTGCGTTCGCTACAATATCCCCCAAAAAGAAGCCGATGAACGATTGATCGAACTGATTCGCGAGCACGGAAAATGGGTGGCTCCGGACCCCGTACAGGCCTCCTGACCCGCGCCCGTAACCGTTTCGTAACCGCTCTGCCACTACGAGAGGAATGGGGCGGGTGCCGAGGTTACAAGGGGGAAAAGGCCGATTTGTAGTGCTCCAGTCCTTACCGAGAGACGCCCCGGTTCCCACGTTAATTTCCTCGGCAATTAGCAACAAAAAAGTGCCTTAAAGTTATCCCCGCTTCGATGTGAATAACTTGTTGGAAAGTTAGCGTTGAAACCCCAATTTACATCCCCGTTTATTCATCCCTCTTCCTTCAGCTCATTGTGCCGTTGTTGGAGCGTTCTTTCTCCCGTCCCACCTTTTCAATCTCCTAGCTGGCTCCTCAACGACCACTAGCCCATGATTGGCAGTTATTTATGAATCCTGTTGCGACTGGATTCAGGCCCAACTGCTCAATCCTTACTTTTCCTACCCCTACGCCACGATTGAGAAATCGGTTTCCGACGAGAGAGTGTCACGTTCCCCACCGCACGTTGTGAATAAAACTTCACTTCAGTCCTTCCATAAATGCCTATACCCACCCCGACCACGACTCTCTGGGAAACCATCAAACAAGACTTCAGAACCCTCTTTCCGGAGGA
Organism: Opitutaceae bacterium; assembly: GCA_018402455.1. Taxonomy (GTDB): domain Bacteria; phylum Verrucomicrobiota; class Verrucomicrobiia; order Opitutales; family Opitutaceae; genus Actomonas. Next base: position 6,746 of record JAGYIG010000052.1, on the reverse strand, counting down.
TGTTTTTCAGCTTTGGTTTGAGCCTTTGGTCTGTCTCGAATCGGCGGAAGACTGTTTGGTCCTAGGGGTGCCCAATGATTTCGCCGCGATTTGGATAAACGACAACTATCTGGACCTGATCGTCCAGCGCCTCCGCCTGAACACCGGCCGCGAAATCGACGTGCGGCTGAAGAAAGCCCCCTCGACCGCTGAACTGGCCAGACCGTCGGATCGCACCGCAGGGGCCGCCCCTGAGCCGGTCCCCGCCCCCCCCAAACGCCGCGGCTCCCTCAACCGCGGGTTTGATCGCCGCTCCACGGTCTCCGGGGCCCTAAACCCCCGGAACACCTTCCAGAACTTTGTCGTCGGCAGCAATAACCAGATGGCGCAAGCGGCGGCTCTGGCCGTCGCCCACTCCCCGGCTCAAGCCTACAACCCCCTGTTCCTTTATGGCGATACGGGTTTGGGGAAGACCCATTTGATGCACGCGATCGGCCACACCATCCTGCAACAAAAGCCCGAGGCCCGGGTGGCCTACCTCTCCACGGAGAAGTTCACCAATGAATTCATCCAGGGCCTGCAGGAGAACGCGCTCGTCAAATTCCGGCAACGTTACCGCAGCGTTGACGTGCTGCTACTGGACGACGTCCAGTTCCTCGGGGGCAAGGAGCGCATCCAGGAGGAGTTCTTCCACACGTTCAACGAGCTGTTCGAATCGGGTAAACAGATCGTGCTCTCCAGCGATCGTCGCGCCTCCGAGATTGCCAAACTCGAGTCCCGCCTCGTCTCCCGATTCGAATGGGGCCTGCCCGCCGACATTCAATCGCCCGATTTTGAGACGCGGGTGGCGATCCTGCGCACCAAGGCCACTTCCCTCAAACTGGAGGTGCCGGCCGATGTCATCACCTTCATTGCCCAGAATGTCGCCAAAAACATCCGCCGCCTCGAAGGCGCTCTGATCAAGGTAGCCAGCTACGCCTCCCTCACCGGGCGCAAACTCGATGTGCCCGCCACCGAAATGCTGCTGCAGGACGTGTTGATGGAACAGGCGCAGAACCTGCTCACCATCGAAACCATCCAAAAACGGGTCACCGAGCATTTCCAGATCCGGCTCAGCGACATGACCAGCAAGCGGCGTCCCAACAACATCGCCATCCCCCGCCAGATCGCGATGTACCTCTCCCGCACCCTGACCAAGCACTCCCTCCAGGAAATCGGTGACGCCTTCGGTGGCCGCGACCACGGCACGGTGATCCACGCCTGCAAGGCCGTGGACAACATGATGGAGCAGGACCAGACCATGCGCAGCAGCATCGAGTTTCTCCGCAATCAGCTCTCTCGCTGATCGCAACCCTGGCGGGAGCGCGGGCTCGTTTCACCCGCGTCGGCCCAGACCCGGACTTGCGCCTGCGCGCAATTCGTCCTTCGTAGAGCTTAACCCGTATTTCCCATGTCACTTTCTACCGAGCAAACTGCCGAAGTCGCCCAATGGGTCCGTGATGGAGCCACCCTCTCCGACGTCCAAAAACGCATCAACGATGACTTCAAAATCTCCATGACCTACATGGACGTCCGCTTTTTGGTGGATGATCTGGACCTCACCCTCATCGACCCCGCCCCGAAGGCGGACGCCAGCGATGTCTCCAAAACACCCCCCGCGCGCCCCGCGCCTCCCGGCGAACAGGCCGCCCCGGCCGCCGGGGCCGCTGAAGGCACCACCCCCGCGGTGGGCGGCGTCAGGGTCGAGGCCGATGCCGCCGTGCTGATTCCGGGGTCGATCGCCAGCGGAACGGTGACCTTCAGCGACGGCGTGACGGGCAAGTGGGTCGTCGACCACCAAGGTCGGCCCGGCTTCACCGAGATCAGCCAAGAGGGCTACCGCCCATCACCCGAAGATGCCGAGGCCTTCATGCAAGAGCTCGGGACCACCCTCCGGGCCAAGGGCATGGGGTAAGGGGCGCCCAGGGGTCTGAACGAACTTGCTGGATCCAAGTTTGTTTAGCCCGGAGGCCTGCTCTGATTTAGCGCCGGTTCTACGGTGGATTGACGATCAGAAGCCGGGAATTCAATGACACAAATTGGTGATTCGTGAAGGCGACTCCAAGGGTCAGGGCTATACCGTCTCGGCTGCCGTTTGGCGTACTCGGCGCATGGCCGTCAAACCCCACCCGAAGTCTATCGCTAGAACCCGTGGCTGCCTAAAAGAAACGCGTAGAGCGGGAGGAAACCCAAGCTTCCTACCCTGCATCGTGAGCGTTGCGGCTTCAAACTAAGAGACGGGCCAAATGGACCCGGCTCGGGATGCCGAGCTTTGCAAGGGATGAACTAATTTGGGCCGCGACGGTGCGCTCACTCTTATGAAGTCGCGAAGCGATCTCGCCATTCGAAAGGCCTTGGGCGGCGAGTTCGGCGACTTCACGTTCGCGGGGCGTGAGTTTGAGCAGCGGCAATCGGTGGGTGAGGGGCAATTCTTTCGAGACCGCTACCCGGGAAAGTTGCACGATCACTCCGGCCGATACCCTTTCTCCCGTGCGTAACTCGATGCGTTGAAGTGTGGCGCGTATTTCCCGCGGGAGGTCTTCGACTCCCGTCTCGGCCCCGGTCGACAGCGCGACGCGTCGAATAGCGGCGGCAAGCGGTGCCGGAACCGCGAAGGCCGCGGCAGAATCAAGTTGAGTGCCCGCACCGGGACCATGTAGCCAATCGATGCATAACCGCGCCGCCGCCTCATTGTGGAAACGGAGGCGAGCGCGTTCATCGAAGAACATCACGCCAAGATCGAGCACTTCGAGACAGCCGGCTAGGCCGGAGCGCAGGACGCTCTCCGCCGCGCTACTGCGCACCCGCTGAAGTGTGTCATGCACATGCGGATGGAGCGCTTCCAGCCACGCAGAGTCGAAAGATGAAAACTCACCTTGTTCAGGGGTGCGACGGAGGACAAGCAGAGCGCCGAGTTCGTCTTGTTCCCAAAAGCCGAGGCCAAGCAGAGATTGCCAGCCCTCCACGCGCATGACGTCGCGGAAGTAATCGGAGCGCAGGAAACTGCGCGCGTCGGGATAAAGCTCGCGCAATCCGTAGGACTTGATACCGCGATGCTCGCGCAGAAACGCCGGAGCCGGGCTGAGGGCGCGACGGATATTCCAAGCAACCAGCCGTCCCGGCGCTGCTTGGGTATGGAGAACATGAAAGCGTCGATCCGGCTCGAGGTAATTAAAATAGAGTGAAACGGAGTGGTGGGTGATACGTCGCCCCAATACCGCGCAGATGGCGCCCCAGAGGTCGGGCATGGTTGTGGCGCGGTGAATGCGACGAAGGTCTTCATCCTCCACCAGTCTGGCGTTGACTTTGAAGGTGGCCATGAGTTGCACCGGTGAGGCGTGCCAGCGGGAATGTCGAGTTTCTTAGGGGTTAATTCTGGGTGTCGGTGCTTTGTGTGACGGGTTAGTCAATTCGTTGCTTATATGTCGCTAGAAAGCCGTAAAGTTGCGGTTCAGTTAGTCACATATGCCGATGAAATGGAGACTCATGAGCGGGCATACTGCAGGGGTGAACTCAACTACTCATAATCTTCCCATCGCGACGCGCTTCGCAAGTCGGGTTACAGCGATCGCTTCCATTGTTTTTCTTTCCAGTGCATTAAGTCCCCTGTCGGCTCAAAGCGATCCGGCACCGGTGAGACTCGATCCGTTCGAGGTTAACACCACGCCCGAAACTTATCGTGCGAGCGATAGCGTGTCGGCGACCCGCATTGCGGTGCCATTGGAAAACCTACCCATTAATATATCAATTGCTAACGCGGCTTTTATGCAAGAGGCGCAGGTATTGGATATTATCGACGTATTGCGTTACAAGGGCATTAACGCTAATCGCGATATCCGGTTCAACTCGATGTTTATTCGCGGTTTTAATAACACGCTGCAAAAGCGCAACGGGGTGGCGCGGCGTTACAACTGGCAGACAGTGAACATAGAGCAGGTCGAGATCGTGAAAGGGCCCGCCTCGATTCTTTACGGGGCGGTTTTGCCGGGCGGCGCGGTGATGTCGGTCTCGAAAAAGCCCTTGCCCGAGGCACACGCCGAGGCGTTTGCCACGGTCGGGAGTTACGAGTTCCTGCGCGCGGCCGTTGATTTCGGGGCGCCGGTGACGGATGACGACAAACTGATTTTTCGAATGATCGCCGAGCGGCAGGACAGTGAGGATTTTTACTACGATACATTTGTGAAGCGCACCTTGCTCAACCCAACCTTGAGGTGGCAGGCAACGGAACGGCTACGTTTCGATTTTGAATACGAGTATGTCCGCCACGCGGAGCATCAGACGCACTACTTTTCCTATTACAATGATGCGTCGGTCGCGACTCAGCCGATTTATCCGCAGAATACAACACGTCTGCCACGTTTCCCGGCCACCGGATTCTCTTGGGGCTTTCTCGACTTACCCGAACGCAACCACAACTCGGCCCCCGGCGGCTTTTTTGAGCTCGATACCGACTGGTATGAAGCCACCGCCTACTTGCAGTTGTCGTCGGAGTGGACGGTGCGTTGGTTGTTCAACTACAACGAGGCGGCCAGTCGCACAAAGGTAGGGACTATCGGATCTTTGCCCTATGCTGGTGGACAGTATGCTGATTTCCGCCCCGCGGCGGGTCGGAGCGAGTTTGAAAACACCACAACCTTCATCGAAATGACGGGGCGGTTCCGAGTGGGCAGCGTGGAGGTGGTACCGTTGTTCGGCGCTGAGTATGCGGAAGGCACCGACATGGGCTATACGTGGACAAATCCACCGCCGGTGGCGGTGGTGCGGATCGACGAGGTCTATCGGTCAGGAGCGCTGTTTGAACTGGCGGATCCGATATTCACGCGACGGCCGAATACGACTCGCGAACAGAAATCGGTCTACGGTATCGCTCAGGCAGAGATCGTGCCGGACCGTTTCCGCATGCTGGCGGGATTGCGTTACGAGGAAGGCGAGACCAACCCGTTGCAGCAAGGGGTGGGACCGGGAAACTCCTTTGATGCACTGAGTTCGCAGCTCGGCTTTGTCTATCATCCGGGTGATCGGACGACATTGTTCTTGAATCTGAGCGAGTCGTTTGTGCCCAACACAACCGTGAACCCGGACGGTTCGACGTTGCCGTTGGAGGAGGGCAGCGGCGCTGAGCTGGGGTTGCGCTGGATTCAGACTGACGGGCGACTCGCGCTCACCGCGACGGTTTTCGAGACGGTGCGCGACAAGATGGCGAGACTCGATACGGGGCGAACCTTTGATGAGATAAACAACCCGCAGCGGTTGAATTATTTCACGACTAGCGGGGAAGAAAAGGTGAGGGGCGCAGAGTTGGAGTTGTTCGCGCGACCGCTGCCTTGGTGGGAGCTCACATTGAACTATAATTGGCTGCCCTACGGCAAGGTCATCAGCTTTCCGAATAGGCCGGACATCGAAGGTAATCGCTTGCGCTACGCACCGGAGCATGGCGCGGCGGTGTGGTCGAAAATCTGGTTGGGAGGAGATCGGAAAGGGTTCTTCTTCTATGGCGGACTCACCTACCAATCGGAGACGCTGTGGGACTCAGACCAGCAGTTCACGACGATCCGGTTTGACGCGTGGACGAATGTGGACGCGGGCGCAGGCTGGTCGGGCGAGTTGTTTGGTCAGGAGATGCGCTTCGAGCTACTAGGCAAAAATCTCACGGATAATGAGCTAACGATTACCTACCGCCCTCAAGATCGGCGGAAGTTGTTTTTCACCACCACGGTAACCTTCTGAGGAAACGCTGACATGCAACGCCGCGATTTCCTCCGTAACTCACTCACCGCAAGCGCGCTCTTCGCTTTGCCGGCCTCATTATGGTCCCGCGTCCCGGCGATGTGCCGGGGCCGGGTGGTAACCGAAGACGATCAGCTCGGCGTGGCCGGCGTGCTAATCTCCAACGGCGACGATGTCACGTGGACAGATATTGCGGGACGTTTCACCTTGCCCGCACCCACGTATGTGGCGGCGCGCGCCTTCGTGCACTTGGAGGTACCGAGCGGATATCAGCCGACCTCGGCGTGGTATCACGAGGTGGCGGACGACGAAGTGGTGTTTCGCCTGCGGGCGGTGCCGACCGAGACCGAGCGGGAGCGATTGCGGGTGTTGCATCTGACGGATGTGCACATCGGCGTCGCGAAGAGTCCGCACTACGTGAGTCCGGAAGAGTGGGCGGCGGATCTGCGCGAGGCGGTGGAGCGTGAGCAACCAGATGTGATCGCGATCACCGGAGATCTCACCGACCTGGGGCGGCCGGAGGATTTGCGCGCGTTTGCGGCGACGCTGCGAGATTTGACGGTACCGGTGTTGCCACTCTTTGCGGGCCATGACGGTTTGGAGGAATACATCGAGCGGGCGCGCGCCGAGGAACCGATGTGTCGTCATTATGAGAATACCATGGGGCCGATCCAGCAGTCATGGTGCATGGGCCGGTGGCGGTTCGTGCTCTACCCGGAGCCCTTTGGTTTCCCAACGGCCCAGAAGCGAGCGATGGACCGCTGGTTTGGCCGTATCGTCGCGTCGGTGGGCGAGGACGAGTCGGTGGTGTTGGTCGCGCACGATCCGACGGTGTGGCATCCGGCGGAGAAGCCGGAGGTTTACGGGCCATCGGTGCGGGATTTTCCGCCGGGGCGCCCACCGGAGTTGATCCTGAATGGGCAGTATCACGGCACGCGGTTGTTTGCGCACAAAGGGACCATGATCGTGGGGGCGTCGTCCTCCTCGATGGTTTTCCCCCT
>JAGYIG010000051.1 GCA_018402455.1 Opitutaceae bacterium | reverse complement strand
TTCTGAATTCGTAAATCTGAATTCTGAATTTGAAAATGGGGCGGCCAACGGGATTCGAACCCGCGACCCCTAGAATCACAATCTAGTGCTCTAACCAACTGAGCTATGGCCGCCACGAGGGGCGCAAAAAATCCCCAGTCGCCTTCCGCGTGTCAACTCCCGTTTACCATTGCCGGCGGTTGATGGCTCGCACCCCTCCACCCACCAACGGGATTGGCTTCGCCTTCGGCTCGTCCCGCCCCCGGGCGGGATCAACCTCCGGTTGCCCCTTCTCCGTCCCACCTCGGTGGGACTTCGTCGAACCCGCGACCCTTAGAATCACAATCTAGTGCTCTAACCAACTGAGCTATGGCCGCCACGTGGGTCGGGCAAAATCCCTGTCGGACGTAGCCCTGTCCATCCCCAGTTTTTCGCCGGACCCAGTTTTCAAGGAGCGTCCGGGTTACGGGTCGCCTCCGTGTGCCGAACGTCCTCGCCTTTTGCGAGATAGATCATCTCTTCCGCAATGTTGGAAGCATGGTCCGCGATTCGCTCCACCGACTTGGATATGAACATGAGCTCCAATGCCCGGTGGGTGGTGCCCGGATCCCGGATCATGTAGTCGGTCAGTTCCTGATAAAGCTGCCGGTTGATTTCATCCACCTCCTTGTCGCGCTGGCACACCCGCAAGGCCTTTTCCGCATCAACCTGCAGGAAACACTCAAGCGCATCCCGCAACATCTCCACCGCCATGTTCGCCATCCTCGGCAAATCCACGTAGGGCTTGAGCGGTGGCTCACTGCTCAAACGAACCACCCGGCGAACGATGTTGGTCGCTTCATCCCCCACCCTTTCCAAGTCGTGACTCGCCTTCATGCCCACGATGATCAGGCGCAACTCCGTGGCGACGGGAGAGCGCAGGCTCATGTAACGGATGGCCTCTTCGTCGATCTTCATCTCGAGTTGATCCAACTCGTCATCGGCCGCCGCCACGGCATCGGCCAAATTCGCATCCGCGTTGACCAGGGCTTCAATCGACTGCCGCACTTGGCGCACCGCGATTTCCCCCATGAGAACAAGGTTCGACCGCAGGGTTTCGAGTTCGGCGTCAAAAAAGCGTTTCATGCAAAAAGAAATCTACGGAGTGCTCAGCCGAAGCGGCCCGAAACGTAAGCTTCGGTTTGAGCGTTGGTCGGTTTGAGAAACATGGTCTGCGTGTCGTTATACTCGATAAGCTTGCCCAGATACAAAAATGCCGCCCGCTCCGAGCACCGGGCCGCTTGTTGCATGTTATGGGTGACGATCACGATGGTATAGTTTTTTTTCAGACTGTAGATGAGTTCCTCGACCCGGGCCGTGGCGACCGGGTCCAAGGCGGAGCACGGCTCGTCCATCAAAATGATCTCCGGCTCCACCGCGATGGCGCGTGCGATGCAAAGCCGCTGCTGCTGGCCCCCGGAGAGACTGAGACCGCTCTCATGCAGCCGATCTTTCACCTCGTCCCACAACGCCGCCGCCCGCAGCGCGCGTTCCACCGCTTCATCGAGCTGGGTCTTGCTGCGCACGCCTTGAAGATTGAGGCCGAAGGTAATGTTCTCGTAGACAGACTTGGGGAAGGGGTTGGATTTTTGAAAAACCATCCCCACTCGCTTGCGCAAGGCCATGACGTCAACGTCAGGGCGATAAATATCGACCCCGTGGATCTTGATCGAACCCCGGGTGACACTGGCCTCTTCGATCAAATCATTCATGCGATTGATGCAGCGCAGTAAGGTGGTTTTGCCGCAGCCCGAAGGTCCGATCAGCGCGGTGACCTCATGGGCCGGGATACTCATGCTGACCCGATCCAGCGCCCGGATATCACCATAATAAAACTCGAGGTCTTCGATTTCGATCAGCGGCGGGGGCACCGGCGCATCGGTCTCAGCCGGTTGGGGCTGAGGGTGGGATACTTGAGCTGATGACGGCTTCATCATGAAAATCCAGAGCGGGCCCGGTCACCCCTGATGGCGAGAGCGAATGCGGTATCGCAGCAAGATTGAGATGGAGGTGATGAGGGCGACGAGCATGACAAAAACAAAGGCGGTGCCATACTGCACCCCTTCGGCGTATTCGCTTTGCGGGATCTTGGAGCTGACCACGTAGATGTGGTAGGGCAGCGCCATCACCCCTTGGAAAAAGAAATCGAAGAAGCGTTCCACTTCCCACGGCAACTCATCGCGCATGACGTAGGCGGCGGTGAACATGATCGGGGCCGTTTCCCCCGCCACTCGGCCGATGCCCAGGATGGATGACGTCAGGATACCCGGCAAGGCGTGCGGCAACACGGCTCGCCGAATGGTCTGCCAACGGGTCGCACCGAGCGCCAGCGCGGCTTCGCGGTAGCCCCGCGGGACCATTTTCAAGGACTCCTCCGAGGCCGTGATCACCACGGGCAACACCATGAAGGCCAGAGTGAACCAGCCGGCCAGCAAGGACACGTTCCAGCCAAAAAAGATCACAAACAAACCGAAGCCAAAGAGCCCGAAGACGATGGAAGGGACCCCGGCCAGATTGATGATGGCCAACCGAATAAAACGCACCCCTGCCCCGGGTTTGGCGTATTCGCTCAAATAGATCGCACTCGCCACCCCCAGCACCAGAGCGATCGTCATGGACCCCGCGACCAAGAGCAGCGTCCCCACGATGTTGGGGAACACGCCGCCCGCCGCGTAAACATAAGTCGTGGAATCGAGCTCGGGCGGGGGCTGACCCTGCGCCGCGGCGGCGGCGTCCAACTCCGCCCGGAATTCCCTGAAATCGCGGTCGGCGAGTTCGTAGGTCTTCCCTTCGTGTTCGAAGACGTAGAGGGAGGCCGGAGCCTCCGTCAGAAAGGCCACATTGATAAAGGGGAATGAGGACTGAAACACCGTCTGGGCGCCCTTGAAAAAAATGGTGCCAAACACCACCGCCCCGGCGAGGAGGATGGCCCAGGTGGCTCCCCGCAGCAGCCAGACCAAGCCAAACTCGGCACGTCGGGCCAAGCTGACTTCAGCGGTAAACAGATGAGGAGCGTTCGCAGGCATGGATCAAAGCAGGGGCACGCGGTAGCGCTGGACGATGCGTTGGGCAAGGTAGTTGATGAGGAAGGTGATGAGGAAAAGCAGCATCCCGACGACAAACAGGGCGCGGTAGTGGATGCCCCCTTGCACCACCTCGCCCATCTCCTGCGCAATGATGCCGGTCATGGTGTGCACCGGTTGGACAAAGACCTCCAACCCCTTGGTGAAATCGGGAATCGCGATCCGGTTCCCCGCGCACAGCAAGACGATCATGGTCTCGCCAATGACGCGACCAAACCCCAGCAGCACCGCCGAAACCATGCCGGAGAAGGCCGAGGGGATGATGACCCGACGGATGGTTTGCCAGCGGGTCGCCCCCAGCGCGTAAGAGGCCTCGCGAAACGCGCGCGGCACACTTTGCAAGGCATCCTCAGCCAAGGTAAATATGGTCGGCACCGCCACCAAGGCCAACAGCATGCCAGCCGTGAGCGCATTGAGTCGCTCCACCATGGGGGCACCGGGCAGCCACGACAGCCACCCCTGCTGCGACAAAACGCGCAACGTCTCGCCCAACACCACCACCCCAAAAAGACCCAGCACCACCGAGGGAATCGCGGCAATAAACTCGATGGCCGGCTTGATGATGCCCTGCTCCCGGCGCGACGCCATTTGGTTCACGTAAAGGGCCGCCCCGATACCGAGAGGAACCGCAAAGCCCAAGGCGATACAGGATACGAGCACCGAGCCCAAAAACAGCGGCAACACCCCATACCAGTCCTGCCAAAAACTGGCCGTCAGCCACTGGCTTCCGGTCAAAAACGTGGACCAGGCCTTCCAAGCCGGCACCGGAACACTCCCATCCCATTCCGCCAACGTCCGCTCCAACTCGGGGAACTGGTCGACGTAGTCAGCCGTCAGCTGCTGGAAGCGGGCAAAATCCCGTTCCAGCCGCGGCGTAGGCCAGGCCAAAGCCGAGGCCGCGGTCAGGGCCCTCAACTGGTCCGCCAGCTGTTGATTGAGTTGGTGGTAAACCGGGAGAAACGCAAAGAGCGGCGCCCGCGCCTGCTCGAAATCAAACGCCGACCGGCGACCCGTCGCGGGATCGGTGGTGGCGCCGCCGGTCGGCGCGGTGCCGCCATCCTGATGTCGCAGGGCCGCCAACTTAATTTCCGAAGCCATGTCGCTCAGGTCCATCACGGCGTTTTGCAACGGCTCCGCACTGTCGCTGAAATCGTAAATATAATCGTCGAGTTCGGCCAGGCGGCGGTTGATTTCGTTCCGGTCCAAGCCCTCCGTCTCCGCCAGATACCGGGCCGACCGGACCCGTAAATCGAACAGCAGCCGCCCCAAAGCGGCATGAGCCCGCTCCTGCTGGCGCAAGGGCTCGACAAATTCCAATCCGGCCGAGCGGTAGAGCTGCAGATTGGCTTGGTTCTGACGAAAAAACCCCGCCCCTTCCCGCACCAAAAAAATCATGATCAAGGCCAGCACCAAAACGGCGACCACCGCATTGCCGCCGAAGAACAACTTGATGGCCCGCTCCCACGCCAGCCGGGAGCGATTACGTTTCTGGAACGTAAAGGCGGTGGCCGGGAGGTGCGGTTTTTCGCTCATGATTTAAGAGTCCCAACGGTCGGCGGGGCGGCGGGAATTTGTCAGCCTCGGTCCAATCGATGGTGGTCGGCAAAATTTTAATTCCATGACAATCGACGCCTCCGCCCCGGACTATGGAGACCCGTCACGATCCGACGGACCCCGCCGCCGCGACCGGTCCTTCAGTAGGCCGCCAAAAACCCTTCCCGGGCGATGATTCCCTGCCCGGATGCCCCATTTACAAAATCAATAAACTCCGCCAACAGCCCGGTGGGATCGCCCCGGGTGTAGAGATAGGTGGGGCGCGACAACGGGTATTCGTCTGTTTTATTCAGCAATGACTCGATCGATTGGCCATCCACGGCCAACGCTTTCAGTCCCGGCGAATGCGCGTAGATCAGCCCGACATAGCCGATGCCGTTCGGATTGGCCGCCACCTCCGAGGCGATCTGCTCATTGCCGGCCAGAACCTGAGCGTTGCGGCTGTAATCCCGACGGCGCATCGTCAGCTTTTTGAAATCGGAATGGGTGCCGGAAGCCGTGTTTCGGGTGTAAACGGATATCTTGCCGGGATTGCCGCCCACCGCAGCCCAGTCGTCCACCCCCCCCGAAAATATCAACTCAATCTGCCGCCGCCGCAGCCCTTCAATGGGATTGGCCGCGTTCACCACTACGGCCACGCCATCATAGGCCACGATGTGTTGGGTGATTTTAATCCCCAGCCCTTCGGCCTGCCGAATTTCCGAAGCCGAAATGTCACGGGAGGACATCCCGATATCCGCCGTTCCATTGATGATCGCCGCGATGCCGGTGGTGGAGCCTTCCGCCGCAATCTCGAACAAGACATCCGGATGTTGCGACTTGAACTCTTCGGCCAGGATCGGGATCAGCTTGGCCCCCAAAGTATCCGACCCTTTGATGACAATCTTTCCCGCAAAAAGCGTCGGGCTAATCAACAACCCGATCAACCCAGCACCGACCAAACCCATCCAACGTGACCACATGGTTAAGCACATAAAATAAAAGAAAAAGGGGCCAGCGAATTTAACCGAATCCCGGTTACGTTACCACGACGAAGGAACACGATAAGACCACGTAAAACAAACTGGAGCAGAAAAAGGGGCGGTCCCGCAGGACCGCCCCTCGTAAACCATTAAGGGGCTATTCCTTAGTCGAGCTCGTAGATTTCGACGAGCGCGTTACCCGTGGCGCCATCGACGCCGGTCACCACTGCCGTATAGCTTCCCGGAGGCAGCACGGCCACGATGGTGGCATCTTCCGCGCCGGGAGTCAGGGCAAACGCGCCCAACTCAGCCGACAGCGTGGTGGACTGAGTCGTCACGACCTGACTGGTGACGAGGGGGGTATCCGCGCCGGGCAGGAACAGTTCCAGCTGCACGTTGGGCAGGACTCCCGTGACGCCGAAGGCCTCGAGGGAAGGTCCGATCGCGCGGATGAGCACGGTCTGGTTCTGGGTGCCACCGATCACGAAGCCCGCGGTGATGGCGGAGCTGCTAGTGACATCCGAGCGGGACGAGAGGTTGACGGCCTTGGAGGAGGAACCGCGCACGATGTCGACGACGGTGTCTTCCGTGATCGAGCCGGTCTCGCCGCCACCGAGGTCAACGGGGAGGTAGCCCGCGATGTCGAGGTTGGTCCAACCGCGGATCCAGAGGGTGTTACCAAAGGCACCGACGTAGTCCGTCGCGGCAACGCCATCGACCGCAACAGTCGGGAGGGTCCAGATCGGGGAATCCGTGCCGGCAGGACGGGGGTCGAGCCCTCTGGAACCAGCCGTGTAAGCGATGCCCTTCATCATCGGGTCGGCGATGGAGTTATTGAGGGAGGCGGTAGTGAAGTAGGACGTGGCGTCCTGATCGCTGGAGGAACCTTGGGAGGTGCCCCAGCTCGCGGCGGTGTTGTTGGCCGAGACGTGGCTCCACCAAACATTGGAGGAAATGACCGGGGCCACCGATCCGATGTCGCTCTCGATTTCAATGCCGCGCTCGTAGTTCACGAAAACGGAATTGTGGAGGTTGACCGTGGCGTTGTCGCGCGGGTTGATCGGAGCATTGGAACCGTCACCCGTGCCGGAGGTGCCCAAACCGATGGCGGTCAGGTTGGTCACGGTCACGTTAGAGATCGGGGTGGCCGTGACCGGCGAAGTCGCGCCGTCCCACTCGATCGCCTTGTCACCCGGTTCCTCATCCTGGATTTGGATGGTGAAGAGGTGGTCGAGCGTGCCGCGGAAGCCTTGGTCGAAGTCGAAGCTGTCGTCGCCACAGAACGCCGCCACGAGGTAGGAGGCACTCACGGTGCCACCGAACCACTCGAAGCCGTCATCCTGATTGGCAAAGACCTCCACGTGGGAGATGGTCGTGCCGGAGCCGACACCACCCATGGTGAGACCATTGATCTCGTTGCCGGTGCCGATCGTCGCGCCGCCGTGACGGATGGAAACGTAGCGGATCACACCGGAATTGTCGGCATCATCGGTGCCACCGAAGGTGATCAACGGAATCTGTTCACTGCTGACCGAAAAGCCTTCAACTTGGTCCTGAGCCGGCGTGCCTGCCGCCTCGCCGTTGGCCCGGGAGTTGATGGACGCGTTGCCCAGCACCACCACACCGCCCCACAGGGCTTTGCGATCGGAGCCCAAGGATCCATCCAAATCGTCGAGGACGGAAGTGAAGATGATCGGCTTGTCGGCAGTGCCCTCAGCCATGATCTTTGATCCCCGGGTGATGACGAGGGCGGCCGCACCGGCGCCGGTGCTGACCTCGCCCTTGATGACCGTGCCGGGCTCAATGGTGAGAGTCGCTCCTTCGGTTACGAAAACGTAGCCGCTCAGGATGTATTCATTGTTCGCCGTCCACGTGGTGTTGGCGGTGATGGAACCGCTGACGTTAACGTCGGCGGCTTGCAGGGTTGCCGTGGCGGCAGCGATAGCCGTGGCAAGTATTAATCTCAGTTTCATTGGGTGTGTCTTTTTTTTGGTTTGTGTTTACAACACAGAGAGAGGGAGGAGGAAGGCGTCACTCGAACAGGTAGCTGAAGGAGACGCTAAAGGAGCGGCCGGAGGTGTAGCGGCTGTAGATCAGATCATCTCCGCCCGGGATGGAGATGGTCTTTTCCTTGTCCGGATCGATCAGGTTCTTGGCGGCAAACTTGAATGTCCAACCACGTCCCAACCGTTGGGAAATCACAAAAGTCAGATCGGGCGCCGGTTGCTCGTAGACATCGCCCAAGGGACCGAACACGACGAGGTCGAGACGTTCCCCGACCACATTGTAGGACAAGGTGGCCGAAGTGCCCCAATCTTCCCGTGAGTAGTTGACGTCGGCGTTAAAGACGTAGGGAGATTGCCCAAGAAGCTCGCGGGTGGCGGAGGCCTGAGGGTCGTAGTCGCGCAGAATCTCCAGTTCGGCATCAGGGATCGTGACCTCGGATTCGATGAACGTCAGATTGCCCCCCAGCGACCAACGGGACAGGGCGTCAGATATGAAGCCAAGATTGCGGCGGAATTCGAACTCAAGCCCCATGACCTCGCCGGCGGCCACGTTTTGCGGCTGGATGGAACCCACTCCGGGTTCGAAGAGCACCTCGATCGGGTTGCTCATGTCCTTGTAGAAGGCGCTGACCGCGATGGTCTCCCCTTTGGCCGGGAACCACTCCCACCGCAGGTCGAAGTTGTCGATCACGGTCAGTTCCAAATCCGGATTGCCGAGATAGACATCGTTGGTGAACACGTCTTCGTAACGAATGTCCGACAGTTCCTTGTAAGTCGGGCGGGCGATGGTGCGCCCGTAGGCGAAGCGCCAGTTCATTTTTTCGTTCTGGGCGAAGACAAAGTTGAGCGCGGGCAGGATGTTGGAATCGTCAATCTCTCCAATTCGGGGATTGAGGCCCGGAACCTCCACCGGCGTGGCGAGAATTTCAGTGGATTCGTAGCGGGCACCGAAAATGGCGCGCCAGCGATCCGTCAGGTTCATATCCATCATCGCATAGAAAGCGGTGATGTCCTGGGTAGCCTGGTATTGGTTGGGTTCCAGGAGGCGGCTGATCGTGTTGCCGAAAACCACCTCGTCGGCAGTTTCCTCAGTGATACCCACCTCACCGGGGAAGCTGATAAGCTCGGCTCGACTGCGCGGCACGGAGAAATACTGGAACCGCTCTTCCTGATAGTCGCGTTCGTTGGTCGAGGCCATCCCGCCAAATTTGAGGCGATGCTCCCGTTCGTTGAACCACAGCGGCAAAGAGAAATCGATGCCCCCCTCAAGCGCATCTTCATCGAGCTCGCGAAAATAGCGGTTCGGCTGCACCCCAGTGGCATTCACCGGACGTCCCAAAGTATCGTAGACGGCCGCCATGGTGCGGTAATCAGGTTGATCCTGGGTGCTGGACGATTGGGACAGACGCCAGTCCACCTCCAATTCGTTAAAACCCATGAAGAGGCTCTTGCCCGCCAATTGGGCGGAGCCCACTGAGCGGTCGGTTAGCATCAGGTCATAGACCTCGTAAATCGCGCCCTCGTAGTTGAAGAGCTCCTCGCCCACTCCCCGACGCACGGTGTCCGCCGAACTTTCGTTGTAGATCAAATCGAGACTGACCTCGTGGTCAATGGAAGGTCGGGCCGCGAGCTTGATCAATCCGCCCATGGATTCGGAAACGGTCCCCGAAACGACCCCAAAGGCGGGCGTGCCTTCCGGAACACTTTCCCGACCAAAGCTCAACAGGTCCTCGTCGGTGGTGAAGATCAAGTCGATCTGCGGTGCATCCGGGGTTCCGCTGTAACGCCCCGCTTCGCCCATCTCATAGGCATCGGTGTCACGACTGGCATTGAAGCTCGCCGTAATGCCGATCAATCCCTCGGCGCCAAATTCGATCCGGTGGCCCGCCGCGACCGTGAAGCCCGAGTCTAGGCGACCGTCCCTTTGCGTCGGATAAAAGCCGGCCGGACCGAAGGCCTTGGTGGCCGCGTCAATTTCGCGGGCAGGTTCGAAGTTGCCAAAGAACTCGGCTTCAATCTCGGCTTGCACGCGGTTGGGGATCTGCTGGGGCACATCCGGCACGGGGCCGGCATTACCCGGAGACTTCAAAATCGGTTCCCGCCAAACCTGATCGTTCATCCCGACGGACGCGGAAAGGGAGACGAAGGTGTTTTCCGGAAAGGACTTAGTTTTGAGGTTAACGCTGCCTCCGGAAAATGCTCCCGGTTGGTCGGGGGTGAAGGACTTGGTCGTGACCACGCTCTCGATCAGATCCGCGGGAAACTGATCCATCTGCACCGCCCGACGGTCCGGGTCGGCACTGGGCACGGACACCCCGTTCATCAAAGTATTGGAATAGCGGTCGCCCAATCCGCGGATCAGGACGTATTTGCCATCCACCACACTGGCTCCCGTCACCTTGCTGAGGGCTTCGGCCGCATCGCCGGCTCCCAGCCGACTGAATTGATCCGAGCTGATGGCGTCGCTGATGGAGGAAGCTCTCTGCCGGTTGACCAACAGTCCGATATCGGACGACTGCACGATGTCAGCGGAAACCGTAAACGCATCCATTCGAATCACCGGTCCGCCTTCCGGCGTCATCGGAATATCGAGGAGTTCACTTTCTCCCGCGGAAACGTTCACATCGGTAATGGTGGCAGCGACGTAATCCCCTTCCTTTGTCACGACCAGAGTGACCCGACCGACGGGTAAACCCCTCAGCGAATAATTGCCCCGGAGGTCGGAGGTCACGGAGTCACCCGTTTCCAGCACCGTAAGCGTAACGCCTGTCACCGCCAAACCGGAGTTTTCGTCGAGCACCCTTCCAGCCACGGAACCTGTGTCTCCCGATTGGGCGAAACCGGCTACAGCCAGCGTGAGCGAGACTGCTGCTCCCGAAATTAATTTGGCCCAGAGGCGAACACCATGGCGGCGCGTCTTACGTAACATACGACTGACGACCGCACAGCGCCAGCACCCAATTCAAACCGAATGTTCAGGCGACGCCAACTTGTCACCGCGGTGCCGCTGCGCCGTAACCTACGTTACGTTTAGGTGACGCCTTCCGGGGGGCAGGTGCAAATCAGCTGCCGTTTTCTCCGCTGTCCGAGTCCTTCTCGGTCGTCTCTTGCGTCAGCGTCACCAGATCCTGCAACGACGTGAAATGTTGGCTGAGGTCAAAGTCGCCGCCGAGACCTCCCACCAGTTTGTCGAACAACTCACGCTTGGACTCCTTGAGTTCCTGAATGCGCTCTTCGATCGTGCCCGCGGTGACCATGCGATACACAAACACGGTCTTGGTCTGGCCAATCCGGTGCACCCGGTCCACCGCCTGCGCCTCCACCGCCGGATTCCACCATGGATCCAGCAGAAAAACATAATCGGCCGCATGCAGCGTGATCCCGGTGCCGGCGGCTTTTAGCGAAACCAACATGGCCGCGGGATCCTCGCACTGCTGGAACTCCTGCACGGGTTTTTGCCGGTCCAGGGTCATGCCGGTGAGTTCATACTGCGGCAAATCCGGGAAATGCAGGGAGAGCGCCTCTTTAACCCGGTCCAGCAGCATGACAAATTGGGAAAAGATCACGACTTTGTGACCGCCGTCGATGACCTCGGCCAATTTTTCGACCAGCAGCCCGATCTTGCCGGAGTCGGTCAGGGGCGAATGGCGCCACGGCAGCATGTCGGGATCGCAGCAGACTTGGCGCAGGCGCGTGAGCAGGGCGAGGAAACCAAACGACTTTTCGCGAATCGCCGCCCCCACGTCGTCGCCGAGGCGCTGGAGCCCTTCGCTGCAGATGCGGGCATACTCCGCGCGTTGCACCTCGGTCATCGGACAATGCAGGTCCATCTCCACCTTCTGCGGCAGTTCCGTCGCCACGGCCGCTTTGGTCCGGCGCATAATAAAGGGAGCCAGCTGCGCCCGCAACCGAGCCATGGTGCCTGCCCGATCCGCATTCAGCTGGGTCTCGAAGCTGGAGCGCGATCCGAGCAGGCTGGGCAGCAGGTAACGGAAGATGGACCACAGGTCCAATTGGCGGTTCTCGAGCGGCGTGCCGGTCAAAACAATGCGGTGGCAGGCCCGCACCGCGTAGGTGGTCTGGGTAACCTTGGCATCGGGATTCTTGATGAACTGACCTTCGTCGAGCACCGCGTAACCAAATTCCGTCTGCGGGAGCAGTTCCCGGTGTTTGCGCAACTGCGTGTAGCTCGCCAGCCAGATGATGGGGTCCGGACGCTGTTGAAAATCGTTGCCCGTTTTGAGCACATCGGTCTCCAAATGGGGAAAGTGGCGCTCGATCTCCTCGCGCCACACCGGCACGACTGAGGCCGGGCAAACAATCAGGTTTGGTTTACCCAGGACCGGACGAGCCGCCAACAGCGAGATCACCTGCAAGGTTTTACCCAAGCCCATCTCGTCCGCCAGGAGCCCGTGACAGCCCATGTCGGCCAGATGATACATCCACTCCACGCCCCGACGCTGATACGGTCGCAACAGCTCCGGCAGCGGCACCTCCACCCCCCGGGGCCTGACCACCTCGTCGCGCCACTGCTGCAATTCCGGGGAAACGGTCAGCTTGAACCGATCATCGTGGAACAGGGAAAAGACCAGGTAGGGCGAAAGTTCCGACTCACCGTGCGTTTCCTCCACATTCTGCCGCCACGATTCAATCGCCCGGATCTGATCGGCGGGCAATTCCACGATGCCCACGCTGGGCAAAATCGTGGGGGACTTTCCGCGTTTCAGCAGGGACCGCACCTCTTGATCGGTAAGCAACTGCTCGCCCGCCTTGAAAATCCACCTCAGGTCCAACGCCCCGCCGACCCGACCGTTGCCCCCGCCCCCACTCGCTGGCTTGCGTCCCGCGACGGCCTCGACCCGAATCTGCTTCGCCTCCTTCACGAGATGGGTGACGTTGTTGTCCAATTCGATGGTGAAGAGTCGGCGCCACCCCGTCAGCGTCCCCTTCAAAAACGTCGGGATCTCCGCGACATTCGAGAGCAGGTAAACCCCCGATTTTTTGTTGAACTGGAAGTGTGCTTTGCGGGCATAGGCGGCCAAACCGATCAGCTTGGCCCGCTCGCTCGAGGTCACTTGCCCGTTGCCCCCCGCATGCGCCGCCTCGCCCAGCGCGGGGTCTCGCTTGTCGCCCCGGCCTTGCCAGAAGGCCCGAAAACTAAGACCGGTGACCCGGGTCTTGAACACCAGGACCAACTTGCGGGACACGCCCCGCGCCGCCAACGGGGTCGGACGCCGATTTCGCCGACCGTTCAGGTCCAGAGGGCGATCGGAGTCGGCAGCGGGACCGGTTCCGTCGGGGTCGGGGCGCGGCGCGACCCGATCGGCCGGCAGCGGCGAAATCTCATCCGCCACCAATTCCTCAATTTCGTGCAATCCGGCCACCGCCAGCGCGTGGGCGACTTCCTTGTCCGTGGACGAAGATCGGACCGACAATTTGCCCTCCTCCCATTCCAGCACCGCGTATTCGTCCTTTTTGTCCACCCGGTGGTGCACGATCGCGTCACCATCCGTCAATTCCAGCTCGCGCACATCCCCATCGCGGTAAAGGCGGTGGCCCTGCTCCAGCTGGGACGCCGTAAAATGCGATTCCCACTCTGCCGAGAGCTTGTCGAACCAAAATTCGAGTGACTTGGGGGTGTAGACGCGCTTGGGGCCGTGCGATTGCATCCAATAAAAAAGACAGAACGTAAAGGGCCCGCTGGGGCGGGCAACGCAAAACCGCACTCCGGCGCGTAACCCCTATCGGCGGCAGCGGTTTGCCGTTTCTAAGCCGGGTTCTTGATCCGTCGTTTGTCGCGGTATTGCCGGTGGCGACCGTGCCCACGCCGCTTCTCCCACACCTGCTCGTAGTCGCGCGCTGCCAGCCAATCGGCGATCAAGCTTCCATCCGGCATCCGGTCCTCGCCCCCTTTGTTGTGAATCTCCATGAACATCTCCCGCGGACGGTGGCGCTCCAGCAGGCCCTCCATTCCGGCCAGGACCTCGCCCTCGGCGCCCTCCACGTCGATCTTGACCACCGTGGGTAGGACGTCTTCGGCCCGGCAAAAGGCGTCCATGGTCGTGAGTTTCACCGCAATCGCGCCCGAAGCTCCTCGTTCGGAAACCAGGGAGTGTCGGCCCTCGCCCGCCTGACCGCGCACGAAGAGCTCGGCCGTGCCCTCCTCCTTGGCCAGGGCGACATCGTGCGCGTGCACCCGACCTTCGAAGCGGTTGGCCCCAATGTTTCGTCGCATATGGTCAAGATTGCGGGGCTCTGGCTCGAACCCGTGCACCACCCCGTCTTTGAACCGGGGATGGTGGGCCACGATCAGGCTGACCAAACCGATATTGGCCCCCACATCAAAAAAAACGTCCCCTTCCTGCAGACTGCCGAGAATACGTTCCAAAAAGAACCCTTCGTAGGAAACCTCCACCGCCCGTTTGAATTCCCGCGACGTCGTGACGATCAAGGTCACGGGCTGGCCAAACATCGGGACCGTCATCTGGTATGCCTGACCCCGCAAGCGATGCCGCCAAAAGGCGATGCGGTGGCGCCAGCGTTCGGTGGTGGTCAGGTCTTGGGCGGTCGAAACGGATGGGTTCATGGTGGGCGGTGAATTCAAGATCAGGCGGTGGAGCGGCGATTCCCGGCGTCGGAGGTCTGCGCTTGGCGGATCGCCGAGCGCAATCGGGTGATAAAGCCGGGGCCGTGATAGCGGCCCTTTTCGACGTGCTTGATGCGGTAGACTCCGGGCACGTCAACCGGCGTTCCGGCTGTGCCCAGTAACCACCGGAAGGCCCGGTCCTCATAGGTTTTCCGCCAGTGCTCGGTCGTTGTCTGGTAGCACCGCAGGGAACCGCAGTAGCCAAAGCGCCGGGCGAGATCGCCGCGCAGAATCTGCAGCGGGCCCGTGGCTTTGGTCCGGACCTGAGTCTCGAATCGCTGGGCATCAATGTCGACGACCCGGGGCGCCTGCGCCGCCGCCCGCAGCAGGTCGTCCGAGGGTTGCAGCATCGGGGTGCAGCGCTCTTCGCGTGGGAAGCACAACGGATCGCTCCGGCCGGTCAACGCGTCCGCCAGCCCATCGAGACAACCGTGGTGAAACAAAAGATCGCAATCCGTGAACCACACCCAGTCAGCCGCCGAATCCTTCGCCGCCCGGTTGCGCCCAATCGCCCGGCGCATCAACTCCGGCCGCCGCAACGGCCGCCACTGCCAAGTCACATTGGCCACAACTTTGGTTTCGAAAAAAGCCAGCAGCTCCGCCGTCGAGCGGTCCTCTTCACAATAACACACCGTCATGGTCACCGCGCACCGACGCGGGGGGAACAGCACCAGCGAACTCAGCTGGTAGGCCAACAAATGGGCATAGCGCCAACAGTGACTCACGATCTCGACGTGCAGGGGCGACCCGAACGACGGCTCGACGGCCTGCATCTGGGCCATCTCCGGTTCCCACCATTTCGCCGGCAACCTCAATCCCGGAGCCAAACGAAAAAACCACAGCGCGAGGGGCGTGGTCCAGTCGGGGGTCGGGTTCTCTGATTTCGCGGCGTCCATCCTTCCAAAAGCTTGGGCAGCAAGGCGAGATCGGGACGGAGCCGCAAGCTTCGCGGGAAAAATCTCCGCGCCCCGAATCCGCCTCAAGCCAACCGCCGTTCGATCTCATCCAACGTGAGCTGCAGCCCTCCCCGATTGGCTTCGTGCCACTGCCGGCCGAGCGAGGCTCTTCGCGCCCGCTCCGTCGGGTCCAGCACCAGCGCCTCCACGGCCTCCGCCAACTCCCGTTCATTCTCCACCCGCCAAGCCGCCCCCCCCTCCACCAAGCCGCGGGCAATCGACCGAAAATTTGCCATGCCCGGACCGAGAATCAACGCCCGCCCCAGCCCCGCCGCCTCCACCGGAGTCTGCCCGTCGCGATGCGGTGGCAGGCTCTTCCCCACAAACACCACATCCGCGACCTGCGTGAGCCGCTGGAGCTCACCCGTGGTGTCCGCAATACACACGTCCACCCTTTGGCCGGTGGGGCCGCGCGATCGCAACACGAAGTCCACGCCCGCCCCCGTGACCACCGCGACGACTTGATCCCGCCGTTCGGCGTGGCGCGGGACCAACAGCAAACGCAGCGGCACTTCGCTTTTAGCCCGCACCGCCTGCCAGGCCTTGACCAGAGCCGCTTCTTCTCCCGGCCAGGTGGAGGCCCCCAAAAGAACTACGTCCGTCTCCGCGAAACCCAGTTCCGCCCGGAGGGCCGAGCGTTCGGCAGCGGAGAGGGTCGAGATCACAATATCCACTTTGATGTTTCCCGTCAGCTGCACCTGATCCTCCCGGAAACCCAGTGCCCGAAACCGCTCCGCATCCGTCGGCGATGCCGCCAACAACCGGGTCAATCCCGCCATGATCCTCGGCAGGAGGGGGCCGGCCCAACGCATGCGACGAAAGCTCCGGTCACTGATGCGGGCATTCATGCAGACCAGCGGCACCGCGCGCTGGCGGGCCTGGTTCAGATGCTCCGGCCACCACTCCCCTTCGGTGAGCAGCATCAGATCGGGAGCGACGGAGTCCCACATCCGCGCCACCCAGGGCATGAAATCGATCGGAAAAAAACCGATGGCCGCCACTTTGCCCGCGTAACGTTGACGGGCCATCTGCTGGCTTGTGACCGTCGTGGTCGTGAGCACCACTTCGGTCCCGGGCCGGGCGATCAATGCCTCAATGATCGGCTGCACGGCCAGCAACTCCCCCACGCTGACCGCCTGCAGCCACACCCGTTTGACTCCCGCCCTCCTTGGTGGGAGGTCGGGGAAACAACCCATGCGTTCGCGAAAGCCGGCCGAGGTCCCGCGGCGACCACGCGACCGCCACAGGTGGATCGGTCCCATGACCAAAAGCAGAGGAATGAACAGGAAACGATAAAGCCAGAGGACGAGCACCATCGCCGCCAATTTGAGCACCATCGCACCGCAACACAACGTCACATCAGGCCCATGCCGGGGCTGCCGCCCGTTCCGCCCCGGCCCGCCCGCGGGCTTGTGTCGGTCCCCGACTCCCGCAAACTTTTCCTTTCACATGGACGCCCCTTCCTCCGCCAGCTCCTCTCCCTTGCCGCGAGAAACCCTCCACGGCTTCAGATTGGGCTTCGTTGAAAAACCCCCGGCCGAGGACCTCGCCCGGGTCCTGGCCACGTTTCGCCAATCCCCCAAAGCCAATCGCGATCGGCTGCGCGGGCGGGTGGAAACAACCGTCATCGCGCTGCCCCACCTCGGCCGCGTCGTGGTCAAGCCCTACGCCCGTGGTGGCCTCATGCGCTTCGTTTCGCGCCGGCTGCATCTCCGCAGTTGGGCGTCCCGCGCCGAGCTCGAATTCCGCATGCTTCGTGACCTCGCCGCCGTCGGCATCCCCGTGCCGCCCCCCTTGATCTGGGCCGAGACGGGAACCTTTTTTGTCAAAAAATGGTTGGTCACGGCGGAGATTCCCGACACCAAAACCTTCGCCGAGATTGCCCGTCGTGACCCCGACCGCGCCAAGTCCCTCCTGCCCGTCATCGAAACGGTCATCCGCAGATTGATTTCGAAACGGGTGCATCACGTAGACTTCCATCCGGGCAACGTCCTCGTGGATGGCTGTGATCGCGCCTTTGCCATCGATTTCGACAAGGCGGCCGTGGTCCCGTTGAACCCGCGGGATTTGGCCGAGCGCTACCGCCGACGCTGGAATCGCGCCGTGACCAAACATGGTCTTCCGGCCACCCTCCACCTCGCCCGGCCGCCGACCGACAGCCCGGACCCGTCGGTCACCAAAGCCTGGGTCAACAAGGGGACCCAATGCCTCGCCTTGCTGTCATCATCGGATCTTACGGCTTTCTTTCTCGCTCTCTGAAATCCTCCTTCATGCCTCGCTCCCCTCGCCCCCTCGCCTTTCGTCCGCTTCGTCTCGTCCTGATCGGACTTTGCCTGCTCCCCGCTCTCCCGGCGGCGGAAACCTTCAGCCACGAGACCAGTGACCTCCCGGTCGACCCCACCGTGCGGTTTGGCTCGCTGCCCAACGGCCTGCGCTACGCCCTGCGCACCAACCAGGAACCCCGGGAACGCACCGCCCTGCGGTTGCTGGTCGAGGCCGGCTCGCTGCAGGAGACCGAAAGCCAACGCGGCCTCGCCCACTTTCTGGAGCACATGGCCTTCAACGGCAGCGAGAACTACCCCCCGGGAACCTTGATCGAGTTCTTCCAACGCATGGGGATGAGCTTCGGCGCCGATACCAATGCCTTCACCAGCTTCGATCGCACCGTCTACCTGATCGATCTGCCTGACTCGACCGACGGAAATCTCACCGAGGGCTTGCAGGTGATGCGGGACTACACCGACGGGTTGCTGCTCCTGGAAGAGGAAATCGACCGCGAGCGGGGCATCGTGCTCAGCGAGATGCGCACCCGTGATTCGGTCCAGTGGCGGACCTTCCTCGCGGAACTCGACTTTTTATACGGGGACACCCGCATCGCCCACCGTCTGCCCATTGGCACCGAGGAGGTGCTCACCCAAGCCGGGCGTGACGAATTCGTGGACTACTATGACGCGTGGTATCGCCCTGAGCGCATCACCCTCGTCGCCGTGGGCGACTTCGAGATGGATCGCTTGGAACAGCAAATCATCCGCACTTTCTCAGATTTGACCGCCCGCGGGCCCGCCCGCAATGATCCGCCGCCCGATCTGATCGCCATCCCGTCCGGCACCCATGTGCTGCACCACGCGGAACCGGAATCCGGCAACGTCACCGTGGGTATCCAAACCCTGCGCCCCTACCTAAAGCAACCCGACACCGCCGCCAACCGCGTCAAAGACCTGCCCCGCGACCTGGCCTTCGCCATGCTAAATCGGCGCATCTCGGAAATCGCGAAATCGGAAAATGCTCCGTTCATCGGCGGGGGCGCCGCCGCCGGCTCTTTTTATCAGGTGGCTGAGACCGTTTCCCTGGAACTCACCAGCCAGACCGACCGCTGGCCGGAGGCCTTGGCAATCGCCGAAAACGAGCTCCGCCGAGCCCTGGAATTCGGCTTCCAAGCCCCCGAGCTTTACGAGGTCGCGGCCAGCATGCGCAACGGCTTGGACCAAGCGGTGCGGCGAGCCCCCACTCGCCGTTCCTCCAGTCTGGCCATGGGCATCCTCTCCAGCATCGCGGATGAAACCGTTTTCACCGATCCGCAAACCAACTACGACCTCTTCATCCCCGCCCTTGATGAGGTGACCCTCGACGCTTGCAATGCGGCTTTCCGCGAGGCTTGGGCCACCGATCACCGCTACCTCACGGTGATGGGCAATACCGGCGATACCGCCGGCAGTTCCCCGGAGAACCTCATCGCCGGACTCTTTGCCGAGGCCCAATCGGTTGCCCTCGAGCCCCCACCGGAAATCGAACAAATCGAATGGGCCTACCCCGAATTCGGCCCCGCAGGCGAGGTCTACTCCCGACAGTATGTGGAAGACCTCGACCTCACCTTGGTCGAGTTCGTCAACCGGGTTCGCCTCAACCTCAAACCGACCGACTTCTCCGCGGAGAGTATCAGCCTTTCGGTGCGGGTGGATAGCGGACTGCTGGCCCAACCCCCGGACCTCGAAGGCCTCGGGGTATACACGTCCAATACCTTCACGCTCGGGGGACTCGGAGCGCACTCCGCCGACGAATTGCGCCGAGTCCTCGCCGGCCGCAACGTGGGCCTCAGTTTCAACGTGGGCGAAGACGCCTTTGTCCTTGGCGGCGGCACCACCCCGGACGACCTGTTGCTGCAACTGCAACTCGCGGCCGCCCATCTGGTGGATCCTGGCTTCCGGCCGGAAGCCGACCGGCAGATGCGCAAAGCCATCACGCAGTATTACAATCAGTTGGCCCACCTGCCTCAGGGCCCCCTGCAGACGGAGGTGCCCCGCCTGCTCGCCAACGGCGACGACCGCTTTGGCCTTCCGACCGAAGAGGTGCTCAACCGCCGCAATTT
This sequence comes from Opitutaceae bacterium, assembly GCA_018402455.1. Taxonomy (GTDB): domain Bacteria; phylum Verrucomicrobiota; class Verrucomicrobiia; order Opitutales; family Opitutaceae; genus Actomonas. Next base: position 1,762 of record JAGYIG010000051.1, on the reverse strand, counting down.
GACCGAGAGCCGGGAGTGGCTGGCCCCCCTGCTCCAAAACGGACCGATCGAAATCGGTCTGGTCGGCGATCTGGATGTCGACGACGCCATCGCGGCCGTGGCGCAGACCTTCGGGGCCCTGCCGCCCCGCCAGGCCAAGCGCACTTATCCCGAACGACGCCAGGTCTCCTTCCCCGCCAAACCCTTCACCCGGGAATTTCAGGTCCCCACCGAAATCCCCAAGACGGAAGTCGTGCTCTACTGGCCCACCGATGACGGGATGGACGTGCAGGTTGATCGCCGGCTGCGGGTCCTGGCCAACATCCTCAACGATCGCCTGCGGTTAAAGATCCGTGAGGAATTGGGCGATGCTTACAGCCCCGGCGCCGGTAGCATCACCTCCAGCACCTACGACGGCTACGGTTGGATTCAGGCATCGGTCACGGTCGACCCGGACGAGGCCAAACGGGTGGCGAAAGTTGTGCGGGAACTGGCGGATGATCTCGCACGGAAGGGCACGAACCCGGACGAATTGGAACGCGCCGTGCGGCCAATCCTAACCGGCCTGCGCGAGAGCGCGCGCACCAACGGTTACTGGTTGGGAGCGGTGGTGGCGCAGGCCCAGGAACAACCGCAACGGCTGGACTGGGCCCGGACTCGCTACGCGGATAACGAGGCCATCACCGTGGACGAAATCAACGAACTCGCGGCGCGCTACCTCGACCAAAAAAGCCCCTTCCAGGTCATCTCCGGACCCGAGTGAACCCGCTTTTCAAGGTCCGGGCTCGACCCGTCCGGCCTGCCGCCGCCACCGGTCGCGGCTGAATTGCCAGCCCGGACGTATCCAATTTATAGATATATCGATCACCGTCAGGCAGAAAACCAGCAGCAGCAGTGGGTAAACCGGCGCCCAAGCCGCCGGATAAAAGTTTTCGAACGCCATGGTGTGGACCAGAAAGTTGATCGCCAGCTCGGCGAATATGGACGCGCCCAAGGCCAAGCCGAGCCAAGTCCACCAGGACCACCGGCGGCGGATCAATCGCTCCAGTCCCCGAACTCCGAGCAACCCCAGTCCGATTTGGATCAGCCCGGAGTAGAGGCCGCCGAGGGTCTGTCCCAACGTCCTCAACCGGTCGATCTTCCAACGGTTTTGCTCGATTTGATCCGGCTTGTGAAAGTAGGTCGCCCGCGGTGCCGGGCTCAGGTTGTCATACGTCAAATCAACGAAGAGCCGGATCTCATCGTCCGAGCCCACGCTGGCGGGCACGATGGTTTCGAAACGCTCCAATCGCAGCACCCCTTGCCAATACTGGCGCCACCCGGTCCTCATCGCCTCGCCATAGGCCTGATGCCAGCGGGGCAAAAATCCTGACCGGGGCCGGCCCGCCGCCACCAAACCCGCCTCCACCGCGGCATTCACCTCCGCGGCCAGGCGCTCGCAGTAGGCGAGCATCGTCTGCGGATCCGAGGCGTAGCCCGCCGCCGCCATCGCATCGCGCAAGGCCCAGCTGAACCACCCGGTCAGGTATTGCCGCTCCTCGGGCGGAAACCGGTCCCGCTCCATCCACTTCTCCGCCACCGGACCGGCCTCCAAATGGGGTTGCAACTCCGCAAAGGCCGGGCTCACGGCATAAAGTGCATCCCGGGCTTCCGCACTCACCTGCACGTAGGGCCGGTCTGGCCCGACCGTCACCCGCGTCAGCGCTCCCACCGCGGCCGCAAAGGCCTCCGCCTTGAAGTCCACCGTGCCATACCAGCCGTAGTGCTTGAGGTTCAGCGCCGA
>JAGYIG010000050.1 GCA_018402455.1 Opitutaceae bacterium | reverse complement strand
CCGTCGATGCCTCGCGCCGCGAAGGTCTCAGCATCGTCGGTGCCCGCGAGAACAACCTCAAGGAGCTCAGCCTCACCCTGCCCAGCCGCGAGCTCATCGTGGTGACCGGCGTGTCGGGTTCGGGCAAATCCACCCTGGCGTTCGACATCGTGTTCGCCGAAGGGCAGCGCCGCTTCATGGAATCCATGTCGGCCTATGCCCGCCAGTTCGTGGAGCAACTTCCCCGCCCCGATGTGGATCACCTCAGCGGCATCCCTCCCACCGTCGCCATTGAGCAACGCGTCACCCGCGGGTCACGCAAGTCAACCGTCGCAACGATCACCGAGGTCGCCCAATACCTGCGGCTGCTCTACGCGCGCATCGGGATTCAACACCACCCCGTTTCCGACCATCCGGTGCGGCCGCTGCGGGTGGACGAGCTGACGTCATTGTTGCAACGGGTTCTCCGGCAGGCCCCGGCCAAGCGAGCCAAGCATCTTTACCTCTGTGCGCCCCTCGTGCGAGGGCGCAAAGGTCACCACGAGCCCATAGCGAAGTGGATCGCCGGACACGGCTACGAGCTCATGCGCTCCGACGGCCAAGTGTATCCCGTCAGCGCCTTTACCAAACTCGATCGCTACCGTGAGCACGACGTCGAGGTGGTGGTGGCCGACCTGAAGCAAACGAAGGATCACGCCAGCGCACTGCAGACGGCATTGCGGTTGGGTCGGGGCAGCTGCTTTCTGCTTACCCCCACCGGCGGAATTTTATCCTGGTTTTCCACCACCCGAACCGATGCGGAGACGGGGGAGTCGTTTCCCGAGCTCGACCCCAAACACTTCTCGCACAATTCCCCGCGAGGCTGGTGCCCGACCTGTCGCGGTCATGGACGGGTTTATGGTTGGATGCTCCGCCGCGCCAAGGAGGATGAACCGTCGCCCGAAATTGCCGACATCGCCGCGGATCTCGCCCACTTGGAAGATCAGGACTCCACCCTGTGCCCCGAGTGCTGGGGGGCGCGATTAAACCCCGTGGTCCGAGCGGTGAAACTGCACTTCAAGGACAAACAGGTGCCGCAATCGCTACCCGCCCTTTTGGCCAACACGGCCTCGGAACTCATGGCGCGATTGACCAACCTACAAACCTCGGTGCGGGACCGGATCATCCTGCGCGACATTCTGCCCCAAATCGAAGAGCGGCTGAAATTTCTCGATCACGTCGGGCTGGGCTACCTGACCCTCGATCGCCCCACCGCCACTCTCTCCGGCGGCGAAGCCCAACGCATCCGGCTCGCCGCGCAACTCGGGACCAACTTGGCGGGAGTCCTCTACGTGCTCGATGAACCCAGCATCGGCCTGCACGCCAAAGACAACGAACGGTTGATCCAAACCTTGGAGTCCCTGCGGGACAAAGGAAACTCGCTGCTCGTCGTCGAGCACGATGATGAGTTAATGATGCGGGCCGACCGGATCGTGGATCTCGGACCCGGTGCCGGCCAGGACGGCGGGGAACTGCTCGCCATGGGCACGCCTGCGGAGATCCGGGAAAACCACCAATCCCTGACGGGCCTCTTTCTGGCCAAGGGCATTCCGCATCCCCTCAACGGGGGCTACCGACCGTTGCCCCCGGCCCCGGCCAATCTCGCTTCATCACCGGATTGGCTGGAACTGACCGACGTCCGATTTCGTAATCTCAAGGGCTTTTCGCTGCGCTTGCCGTTGGGTCGCCTCATCATGGCCATCGGCCCGAGCGGAGCAGGTAAATCCACCTTGTTTCGCCACGTGTTGAGACCGGCCGTCGCCGCCGCCCTTCAAAATCCCCGTCGCAAGATAACGGGCCGTGGCATGCTCCGGGCCGGCACGTTTCCGGATGCCGAAGCGGCCGTCGCCGCCCCCCCGTTTGGCGAACTGCGCGGCAAGCTGCCCTTCCGCACCGTAATTGAGGTCGACCAATCACCGATCGGCAAAACCCCGCGGTCCACCCCCGCGACCTACTTGGGGATCTTCGACCTCATTCGCCAATTTTTTGCCTCCCTCCCCGAGGCTCGGATGCGGGGCTACACCGCCAGCCGCTTTTCCTTTAATACCGCGGGCGGACGCTGCGAAACCTGCAAGGGGGCCGGTCGGATCAAGCTCGAGATGGCCTTCATGCCCGACACCTATCTCGACTGCGAGGACTGCGGTGGATCCCGCTATGCACCGGAACTCGACGACATCACCTGGAACGAAAAAACCATTGGCCAAGTGCTGCGGCTGACCTTCGCCGAAGCGGCCGAGTTCTTTTCCTTTCACAGCCAACTGGGTGAGGTGTGCCGCCTGATGGTGGAGTGCGGCTTGGGCTACCTCTCCCTGGGGCAAAGCTCCCCCACTTTGTCCGGCGGGGAGGCCCAGCGGCTGAAACTGATCGCGGAACTTTCCCGGGGCTTGGCCTCATTCACCGACCGCAAACGGGGCACCCTCCCCGTCAACCTCTACCTGCTGGAGGAGCCCACCATTGGCTTGCACCTGAGTGACTGTGAAAAGCTTATCCGCCTCTTGCACAATTTGGTCGGGCAGGGGCACACGGTCATCGTGATCGAGCACCACCTCGACCTGATCGCCGAAGCGGATTACGTGGTGGAACTCGGCCCCACCGGAGGTCCCGCCGGAGGCAAACTCATCCACCAAGGCAACCTGACCGGTCTGCTGCGAAAAAAACGCTCACCCACCGCCGACTACCTGCGCCCCAAATTAAATCCCGCTTGATCGCACCTCGGCGGAGTGGGCGGGCGGTGGGCGGACAGCCTGCAGCGGCGATCTGGGCGAGACGCGCCCTACCTTGATGCCGTGACGACTCCCGCCATCCCACTTTCCGCCAGCCCGATCGCGCGTTCCGAACCCTGCGCTAGTGCGCCAGCGCGCCGATCACCGCCGCCTTCAGTTGGGTGGAGTTGATGGGTTTGATGAGGTAACCGCTCAAATCGGCTAGTTGCTGGGCCCGGGAAATCAGCTCCGGATTCAAGTATCCCGTGATCAGAATGCGGCGCGTCTGCGGAAAATGCTCCCGCACCCGCATCAGAAAATCCAAGCCCACTTCGCCCGGCATGAGATGATCCACGAGCACAAGGTCGAAGTGCATCGACCCCATCTGGATGTCGGCCTCTGCGGTCGAGGCCGCCGTTTCGACCTGGTAGTCCTCCCGCAAGTGCACCGCCAACACGTCCCGCATCATCTCCACATCATCGACCACCAAAATGGTTGCGCGAGCGGAGGCGGTTGCAGAATCGGTAATAAATGCTTCCCCCCCTAACCCACCGACTGATCGTGCAGTCGCGCGGCCTCGGTGGTGACCTTGATCAACTCGGTGAGGGCAACCGGTTTAAGGAGGTAGCGGAACAAGGCGGCCTCGTTGACACTGCGCAACAGCATCTCCGGCTTCATGTAGCCGGTGACCAAAATACGCTGCATGTGCGGATACTCTTCCCGAGCCCGCACCAAGAAGCTCATCCCATTGCCCCCCGGCATGAGATGATCGCAGATGACCACTTTGAAGTCGCGTTTGCGCAGCTCGAATTCCGCCGCGCGGGAGGAAGTGGCCGTGACACAATCAAAGTGCGGCGAGAGGGCCGAAACAAAAATATCAAGCAAGGAGGCCTCGTCATCCACCAGTAGAATCGGGTCACGGGGCTTCTCGGACTCGGAGACGGTCTCTTCACTAGAACTCATCCCTTTGATAAGGTGAAAATTACAAGTTCGTGGCAAACCCAAAGACGACCGCCGCAGTCTTCATTTTTTGATCGCAAGGATCCAGCGGGGTCCGGATTCTCAAAGCGCAGCAGTATGGAAATTCGAGCGTTACAGGCAGGCATTCGCGATGGATCGCTTTCGGCCAAAGATCTGGCCGGCGTTCCGGCCTCCGATTTTCTCGCGACCAATGCTGCCGGCACCACGGCCCTGCACGTCGCCGCCCGCTACGGCCGGTTGGCCGACCTGCCGCCCGAAGTCCGCTCCCCCGAAAACCTGTTGGTGAAGAATGACTCCGGCTATTGCCCGCTGCACCATGCCGCCATGGGCGACCATCTGGCCGAAGTGCCCCCCGACTTGCTCAGGCACGACTTCCTGCTCACGCGCAGCAACAGCGGTTACACCGTCTACCATGTCGCGGCCAGCCACGGCCACCTCAGCGATGTTCCCGCGGAACTGGTAACCGCCGAGGTCATCAGCATGCGCAATGATCTGGGGCAAAACATGCTCCATGAAGCGGCCGAAGAAGGCACCCTCGACGCGTTCCCCCAACAGTTCATCAGCGCGGAGTTACTCGCCACCACCAACGCCAGCGGTGAGACCGTGCTGCACGTGGCCGCGCTCAACCACCATCTGGATCAGATCCCGGCCGAGTTCATCACGACGGAAACCCTCCTGCTACCGACCCGCGCCGGAGACACGGTGCTGCACGCCGCGGCAATCGCGGGTAACCTGCGCCAGATTCCGGACTCCTTTCTCGTCCATGACAACCTGACCGTCGCCAGCAAATCGGGCTACACTGTCATTCACGCCGCCGCCGAGACGGGGCAACTTGATCACATCCCGACTGAACACCTCACCATCGACCTGCTCCTATACCGCAATGATCACGGCGACACTCCGCTGCACGCCGCGGCTTACGAAGGGCACCTGGACCAAATCCCTCCGGCCTTGTTGACCGCCGAGGTGCTCCAATCTCGCAACTACAATGGCGTCACGGTGATTCGAACGGCCGTCGTTCGTGGATACGCTTCTCAACTGCCCCCGGCCATGCGACCCAAACCGCAGGGGCGCGTTTCCCGCACCCTCGAAAAACTCGGCATCACGCGGCCGCCGTTTTAGGCGCCCCCGTCTGTCCGATCCTTGCGGTTTCTGGTCCCCTGCGCGGATCTTGGCTTTTTGGTGCCAAACGCGCGCCGCCCGTCTTTGAGCTTCCCTCCCCGGCGACCCCGCCTACAAGGTAGCCCCCGTTACGTCTAGACCAACCGACGTTCTCTAATTCCTGATATGAATACCACCATCACTGCCATCACCGCCCGCGAGATCATCGATTCCCGCGGCAATCCCACCGTCGAAGTGGACGTGAAACTCGCCGACGGCACGCGCGGCCGCGCCGCCGTTCCTTCTGGCGCCTCCACCGGCGAACACGAAGCGCACGAATTGCGCGACGGCGACGTCAAGGGCCTGAAAGGCTTACAAGCCAAAGCGGCCAAGACCCGTTACCTTGGCAAAGGGGTGCAAACCGCCGTGGCCAACGTGAAGACCAAGGTGGCTCCCGCACTCGCCGGCATGGATGCCTGCGACCAAATCGGGGTCGATACCGCCATGCTTAAGCTCGATGGCACCCCCAACAAATCCGTGCTCGGGGCCAACGCCATCCTCGGTGTTTCGCTCGCCACCGCTCACGCCGCCGCCAACGCCCTGCGGCAACCCCTCTACAAATACCTCGGCGGTCCCAACGCCAAGGTGCTGCCCGTCCCCATGATGAACATCATGAACGGCGGCGCGCATTCCGACGCCCCCATCGATTTTCAGGAGTTCATGATCCGGCCGGTCAACTTCCGAACCTTCTCTGAAGCCCTCCGGGCCGGCGCGGAAGTGTTTCACTCCCTCAAAAAGGTGCTCAAGGCCAAGGGGCTCTCCACCGCCGTCGGTGATGAAGGCGGCTTCGCCCCGAATCTCGACTCCACCACCGACGCACTCGACGCCATTGCCGCCGCGGTGAAGGGGGCCGGCTACAAGCTCGGCAAGGACATCATGCTCGCCTTGGACGTGGCGTCCTCCGAATTCTACGACGCCAAGAAGAAGAAGTATGTCTTCAAAAAGTCCTCCGGACAGGCCTACTCCGGCGATGAGTTTGTGGCCTACTACAAGGACCTGATCGCCAAGTATCCGATTGATTCCATTGAGGATGGTTGTGACGAAAACGACTGGACGACCTGGAAGAAGCTGACCGACGCCATCGGCGATCAATGCCAACTCGTGGGCGACGACCTCTTCGTCACCAATGTCGACTTCCTGCGCAAGGGCATCAACACCGGGGTGGCCAACTCCATCCTCGTGAAAGTGAACCAAATTGGTTCGCTCACCGAGACCCTCGACGCCGTCGAACTCGCCCACAAACACAACTACACCGCCGTCATCTCACACCGCTCCGGCGAGACCGAGGACACCACCATCGCCGACATCGCCGTGGCGACCAATGCCGGCCAAATCAAGACCGGGTCCGCCTCCCGCACCGACCGCGTGGCCAAATACAACCAGCTTCTCCGCATTGAGGAAGAGCTCGGCGCCAGCGCGATCTACGCCGGCAACCTCTGAGGACGGTCCAACCTCGATCCTTTCAAGGCCGACCCGGACGGGTCGGCCTTTTTTATTTCCAGAAATCACTATACCACGTCCACCCAGGTAGGGTCGGACCGCCGGGCCAACCGGTTTCATCCTGCGGGGGCATCAAGCATCAAGTCGCATACCCCACTCTGCCGCCCCGGGCTCAACGCGCCCGGCTACAGGCCAACATCCGCATCCCCACTGTTGGCGGGGGCGTTGACCTCGGTCTATCTGCCCCTCCGCCTGCACCACTCCGCTGCTCGGCGCGCTCGGCGAGCACGCCGTACCGCAGAAGTTCCAAGGTCCAAGTAACAAGTATCAAGATCACAGCTGGCTGGCTTGGTAGTGGCCGTGCAGCGCCCGCCCCCGGCTACAACCAATCCGCTGCGGACGACACGGAGGTCGTCCCTCCCAGGTATTCGTGACGGCGCATCCGCTGCCCCCATGTCATCTTTTCCGGTCCGCCGGATGCCAAACCAACCGAAGACAGGCCACTCCGCGGCTCGGCGCGCTCGCCCTACCCACCCGCGTGATCGCATTTCAGTCACGGTCACCTCAAAATGTTCTGCCTCGCGAAAGGTAGGGTCGGACCGCCGGGTCGACCGGTTTCATCCTGCTGGGGTCCCAAGTCGCATACATCACTCCACCTGCAGGATGTAGCCGCGGAGGTATTCGCTTTCGGGCATCGTCACGAGGATCGGGTGGTCCGCCGGTTGGTGGCAATGTTCCAGAATGTGCACCGTCCGCCTGGCGTCGTGAGCCGCCTCCGCAATCACCCCGCGCAACTCGGGGTCGCCCATGTGGTGGGAGCAGGTGTAGGTCGCCAGCACCCCCCCAGCCTCCAGCACTCGCATCGCCCGCAGGTTCAGTTCCTTGTAGCCGCGAATCGCCCCCGCCATCGCCTTCTTCGATTTGGCGAACGGCGGAGGATCCAGCACAATCACGTCCCACTTCGTCTCCCGATTGGCCGAAAACCAATCGAAGACGTTGGCCCCTTCAAAGGTTGCCCTCACCCGATTGCGCTTCGCGTTTTTGGTCGCCTGACCCACCGCATCATAGGCGCTGTCGAGCCCCAGCACCTCATCCGCGCCCGCTCGCGCCCCATGCAGAGCGAACGCCCCTTGATTGCAGAACGCATCCAACATGCGCACGACCCGGCCGGCGCCCTTCAATCGGGCGACGTGTGCGGCCACCCGCGCGTGCTGCTCGCGTTGATCCAGGTAGAACCCCGTCTTCTGTCCCGCCATCAAATCGAGCCAATAATCGACCCCGGCAATCGTCGCCCATCGCGGTTCCCGGGGCTCGCCCGACCGCGTGGCCAGCTCCGACGGCAACCCTTCCAATCGGCGGATCGCGCCGTCGTCCCGATGGATGACCTCCACCGCACCCGTCAATTCGGTCAGGTAGCCGGCGGCCGCGTGCTTGCAGCCGTCCATCGCCAACGTCTGCGCCTGCATGACCAGCGTGTCATCGAACTGATCGACCACCAGGCCCGGCAGCCCATCCGACTCCGACCAGACCAACCGCCGAAAGTCTCCGGGGGTCGTGGTGCTCCGCCGCTGCACCGCCGTGGCCAGCCGCTCCTGCAGCGTCGCGTCGTTCAGTTCCACGCGACGCGGCCCCAGACTCCGCCATACGATTTGGGACTGACTGTTGTAGATGCCCGAACCGATGAACCGGCCCTTGCGGTCGCGGCATTCGACGACTTGACCATCTTGCGACGCCGGCAGCAGCTCGGCTACCTCATTGGCAAACACCCAGGGGTGCCCGGATAGCACCCGACCTTTGGCGTTGGGTTTGAGCTGGATAAACGGGGTGGCGGACATCGCGGCATCATTCGGCATCGCGCGGTCAAAGGAAGCCCAGAATCCCTGCATTCCCCTCCCCACCGGTGTCCATCCTTGACGCGCCCTGAGCTCCCGCGGACGCTCAGCGGTTTCGCATGACACCCGCTCAGGAAATCGCCCGCCGCCGCACCTTTGCGATCATCTCGCACCCCGACGCCGGCAAAACCACCTTGACCGAAAAGTTCCTCCTTTACGGCAACGCCGTGCATTTGGCGGGATCCGTGACGGCGCGAAAGAATCAGCGCTCCACCACTTCCGACTGGATGGCCCTCGAGCGCCAACGCGGTATCTCGGTCTCTTCAACCGTCCTGCAGTTCGATTACAACGGCCACGCCGTCAACCTGCTCGACACCCCGGGCCACAAGGACTTTTCCGAGGACACCTACCGAGTCCTCACGGCTGTTGATGCCGCGCTCATGGTCATCGATGCCGCCAAGGGCATCGAGCCCCAGACGCAAAAACTGTTCGAGGTGTGCCGCCGCCGCGGCGTGCCGATCTTCACGTTCATGAACAAGTGCGATCGTCCCACGCGCGATCCGCTCGAACTACTCGATGAGCTGGAATCCGTGCTCGGCCTCCAACCCACGGCGGTCACCTGGCCCCTCGGCGGCGGACCGTCCTTCAAGGGCGTCTACGATTTGCGCAAACAGGAAGTGAACCTCTTTGAACGCACGCCGGGCGGCGCCTTCCGCTCGCCGGAAAGCATTTCCAGTCTCAGTGATCCCATGATGAAGGACACCCTCGACCCGGATGACTACGAGACGGCGGTGGAGCAACTGGAAATGATGGCCGGGGCCGGCCATCCCTTCGACCTCGCCGCCATCCATGCCGGCAAACAAACCCCCGTCTATTTCGGCTCGGCGGTGAACAACTTCGGCGTCGAACGGTTGCTTAAGGGATTTCTGGAAGATTCCATTCCGCCCACCACCCGTCGGTCGGTCGCGGTCAGCTCGCCCGGCCTACCGGCCCCCACCGAGGCCAAGGAGGTCGCGGTGACCCATCCCAAATTTTCCGGATTCGTTTTCAAAATTCAGGCCAACATGGACCCCAAGCACCGGGACCGCATCGCGTTTCTGCGGGTCTGTTCCGGGATGTTTCAGCGGGACATGGTGGTGACCCACCAGCGCACCGGAAGAAACGTCCGCCTTTCCTCCGCTCACAAGCTCTTCGGCCAGGATCGCGAGACCGTCGACCAAGCGTGGCCGGGGGATGTCATCGGCCTCGTGGGCCACGACAGTTTTGGCATTGGGGACACCCTGACCGAGGATCGCACCATCGCCTACGACGAGATCCCGCGCTTCGCCCCGGAAGTCTTTGCCTGGTTGAGCAATCCGAGCTCAGCCGATGCGAAGAAATACCGGGCCGGCCTGCAGCAACTGCTATTGGAGGGGGTCATGCAGTCCTTCGAGGTGCGGCATGCCCCGCCCGGCGCCACCTTGCTGGCGGCGGTGGGGCCGCTTCAATTCGAGGTGGTGCAGGCCCGGCTCGAATCCGAATACAACGCCAAGTCCACCCTCGTGGCAGCGCCCTTCGAAAAGTTGCGTTGGCTGGAACCTCATCCGTCGCTGGAGGATCCTGGCTCGTTGTTGATGCCGGGCGGAGTCCATCTGGGGACGGATACCTTGGATCACCCCATCATCCTATTCCCCAATGAATGGACGATGGACTACTTCACCGATAAGAACCCCGACCTCAAACTGCACGCCCAACCCCTCGAGTTGATCGGTGAGCAAACCCCCTGATTTTCGGCGTTTCCTTCCCGTCAATCCTCCCTCGTAATCCGCACCTATGTCAGACCAAGGAGTTTACATCGGCACCGACAGCGGTGCGACCACGTCCAAGACCGGCGGCATCTTTGCCGATGGCTCGATCATTTCCCACGACTTGCGGCAGAGCTCGACCAACTCCGCCGCCGGCACCGACGCCGTCATTGCGGGCTGGATCGACGGGGCGAAGGGGTTCCTCGCCGACAACCATCTGTCGTGGGATGACGTGAAGGGCGTCGGCCTTGCCCTGCCCGGCCCGTATCAGGACTACGGGGTGCTGGCCAAATCCTCCAACCTGCCGGAGAGCTTCATCGGGTGGAATTTCTGGGCCGACTATTCAAAGGCCCTCGAGGCCGCCGCGGGTCGTCCCCTGCCCCTGGCCACCGGCAATGACGGAGACCTTGGCGGGGTCGGCGAGGCCCACGCCGTCCGCGGCGACCAAGCCGTCGGGGTGGTCCTGCTGGCTCCGGGCTCCGGGCTCGGTTGCGCTTACATCGACCGGCACGGCGACCACCTGGCCGGCGACAATTTCGCGGGCATGGAGGCGGGCCACATGCCCGCCCCGCTGCACCTGCTCGGCCATCCCCCCGTCTACACCTGCGGCTGCGGCAAGGGCTGGGGTTGCATCGAGGCCTACACCACCATCTCCGGCCTGCCTCAATTGCTCCGCGATACCTTGCCGCGCTATCCGGACCATCCCTTGGCCACTTCGACGGAGCCGGACAAAAAGAAAGTGCTTTCGCTGCGGGATTTGGCGCAGCAGGGCGACGCGTTGGCCCTCGATATTTTCGATTTTCAAGCCAAGGCCCTCGGTCTCCACGCCGCGAACCTGGTCACCGCCCTCGATCCGGCCTATGTGGTGATTGGAGGCGGATTGATTGATCCGGGCGCGACCACCGCCGAGTTTCGGCAGCGTTATCTCGACGGCATTCGTAATGCCGCCCTGCCCTACCTCTTCACCCGCCAGCAGGCCGAGGTTAAGTTCGTCGCGGCAACATTGGGCGAGCTCTCCCAAGCCATCGGGGCGGCGTTTGTTGCCCGCAACGCCACGCGCAGTTGATGCCGGTCAGATCACGCCAGGCTGCCGGACTCGGGCGTTACCTCCGGACGTTGCTGACGCTGCTCTGCTTCGGACTAGGGGGCCTCGCCGCCGGTCAGGCCAACCCGGTTTATCAGGGCGCCATCGTGGTCGACGTGGATTCCGGGGCGATCTTGTTTGAGGACAATCCCGACTATGTCGGGCCGCCCGCCAGCGTGACGAAGTTGATGACCTTTCTCGTCGTGCATGACCTCATTGCGGCGGGCCGGCTCTCCTTGACCACGCCGGTGACGGTGTCGGCCGAGGATGCGCGCATGGGCGGCACTCAAGTCTGGCTGAAACACAACGAGGTGTTTCCCGTCGAAGAACTCCTCTATGCGCTGATGGTTCAGTCGGCCAATGACGCAGCGCATGCCCTCACTCACGCCGCCGACACCAACCGGGACGAGTTTGTCGCCCTGATGAATGCTCGCGCCCGCGATTTGGGCATGACCCAAACGATCTGGCGGTCCCCCCACGGACTGCCGCCCCGATCCCGCCAACTTTCCGAAACCGATCAAACGTCGCCCCGCGATTTGGCCCGCCTCGCCACGACCCTGATCGAGGAGACCGATGTGCTCCGCTACTCCTCCATCGAAAAACGCCCCTTTGGCACCGGCGTGCGGGCCAAGACCGTGGCCATGGACAACCACAACAACCTCCTCGGCAAAGTAGCCGGGGTTGACGGACTCAAAACCGGCTTCACGCGCGCCGCCGGTTTTTGCCTGGTCGCGACGGCGGTGCGCGACGGCCGACGGATCATCGCCGTCATCATGGGGAGTCCGAGTTCTCAGCAACGGGACATCAAGATGGCGGAACTCATTGAAGCCGCGTTTGCCACCCCCCTGCCCGAGCCCACCACCCTAAGCACCCAGTCCGGGGCGAGCGGACGAGACGGACCGATTCGGCCCGCTCCCCGTCCCGCCCCTGCCTCGGCCGGGGTCGATTTTACCCCCATCGATCCCCACGCTCCCCTGGCCCCCGGCACCTCCTCGGGAGCGCCCCCCGAAGTCAAATTTGTGCTGCCCGAATAGCGGGCTGAGCGGACGGTAACGATGAGCGTTGATAACCCTGACGAAATCGACTTTGTCGGCCAGTCGCGCGAGACGGGCACCATTCGTTTGGTCATTTCAGACCATCTTCCCTGGGAAAATCCGGAAGCTCATCTGGAGATCCTCCGACGCAAGGTCGACCGCTACGCCCGTTTCATCCAGTCGGGCGACCTCAATGCGATGGTGCCCGAGACACGAGACAACCTAAAGGCCATCGAAGTCTTCTTCTTGATGACTCCACCCCGGGGCCGGGTGACGACCTGGCTCGAGCACCTCGGTAGTGAACTCGCCAAAGTCGGGATCGACTTTTCCTACCAAAAGTTCGAAGGCCGCTGGTAAGCCCCGGCCGTGGGGCCCCGGCCGCGAAGACATTTTGGGATTGTCGCCCTCACTCCCGCGGCGGAAATCTCACGCCCTTCCTCATCCTGATTTACCCGCCCCGCCTGACCCAGGCTCATCATGGACTTCCTGACTGCCTTCATTTTTTCTTCGCGGTGATCGACCCGATCGAAACCGTGCCGGTCTTCATCGCGGTGACCCGCGGATCTGACTCCCGCACCAAACGGATGATCGCAATCCGGGCCCCGCTGGTTTCCGCCGCCATCCTCATATTTTTTGTCGTCGCCGGGGGGCCATCCTCGACGCATTGAGCATTCCCTTGGCGGCTTTTCAGATCGCCGGTGGGATTGCCGGTCCCCCCATAAACCTAGCCTTCAAAGGGATTTGCCTCTACTGAACCGTGCCTTCGTTGCACTGCGTTTCCCGTCCGATTCCGAGAGGCTAACCGAGCGTTTCACCGCTTGTTCGCGCGAACGTCTCGGATCGAGCCGAGCCCCACGGCTTTGGTCGCCCCACCGCAGGTGATCGTTTCTCCGGCAAATTAATGGCTGTGCTGCAGCCAGAAGGACATCCCCGCGAGCACCAGAAACAATCCGGCCAGGAGTCCCGCTTCATACTGCTCGAATCGCTCCAACCGGAACCGATCGCTGCCGAGCAGCGTGATCCCGGTCAAAAAGGTCATCCCGGCAATTGTCGCGATCGCCAGAATCCCGCTGAGCAACAGAAATCCCGGCCAACCGAACTGAACGCCAGTCAGATAAATCGGCAAAAATCCTTCGCAAGGGCTGAGTGTCACCATCGAAAACAAACCGCCGATGGCCGCCCAATCGCCCCGCTGGTCTTTGACCAAGGCGGTATCGGCCAACTCTTCATCCCAATGCGAATGGCCTTGATCGTGGGTATGCCCACAACTCTCGCTCGGCTGGTGGGAACTGCCGGGAGCATGGTGATGACAGACGCCCTTACCGCTCAGCTGGCGCCACCCGAAATAAAGCGCCACCACCAGCAGCACCCCGGAGGTGAGCAACGGAAACAAGTGCTCGAGCGATTCCTCCAACTCGAACCCCGCCCAAGCGATCAGGAAGCCCAACCCAGTGGTAACCAACACGTGACCGCTGCCGGCCAGCGCCGTAATGGCCAAGGTGCGGCGTTTGGACCACCCCCGCGCCTTGCCCACCAAAACAAAGGGAATCCAATGCGTCGGGATCGCAGCGTGTAAAAATGCCACCGTGAATCCAGTGAGGGCGATTGAGATCAAAGCGGTGTCATTCATAAATGGTCGAAGGAGCGGGAACGGGAGCCGACTTCAGTCCATCGGCGCTGTCCACCGTGAACTCTAGCAAAGTCGTCAACCCCCCGCGACGGTGGACATCTTTCGCCTTCTCATTCTCTCTGTCTTTCCGCCACCGTCTTCCGCCATGTCCGCCTTGCCCGATCTGTCCGCCGTTCGTAACTACCTGCTCGATCTGCAGGATCGCATCTGTGCGGGGCTGGCGGCCGAGGACGGCGGAGGCTCCTTTCTGAACGATGAATGGACGCGTCCGGCGGGCGGGGGCGGGCGTACCCGCATTCTGGCCGGAGGAGCTGTGATGGAAAAAGGCGGGGTCGCCTTCTCTCACGTGCACGGCGACCAGCTCCCGCCTTCCGCTTCCGCCCACCGACCCGAAATCGCCGGCAAGCCCTGGCAGGCGATGGGCGTTTCTCTGGTCATCCATCCGCGCAATCCCTACGTGCCCACCAGCCACGCCAATGTGCGGTTCTTCGTCGCTGATCCCGAAGGCGCGAATCCGGTGTGGTGGTTTGGCGGCGGGTTCGACCTGACGCCATTCTACGGTTTCGAGGAAGATGCGATCCACTGGCACCAAACCGCACGCGACGCGGTGGAACCCTTTGGCGATCGGCTTTATCCCCGATTCAAACAGGGGTGCGACGAATACTTTTATCTCAAACACCGCCGGGAGCCCCGGGGCGTCGGCGGGCTGTTCTTTGACGATTTCAACGAGCTCGGTTTCGAGTCGAGTTTCGCGCTGATGCGCAGTGTCGGTGACCACTATCTGCCCGCTTATCAGCCGATCGTCGCCCGGCGCAAAGACCACGCCTACGGCGAGCGCGAACGCGATTTCCAACTGTATCGGCGGGGTCGCTACGTGGAGTTCAATCTGGTCTGGGACCGGGGAACCCTCTTCGGACTGCAGAGCGGCGGACGCACCGAATCCATTCTCATGAGCCTGCCCCCGCTCACCACCTGGAAATACGACTGGTCCCCCGCCCCCGGCTCTCCCGAAGCCGCCCTTTACGACACCTTCCTCAAACCCAGAGACTGGCTCGGCAGTTGATTTACGAATTCAGCATTACGATTTACGATTGCACCACCAGCTAACCTACTCGTGCCCTTCTTGCGAAAATCCGAATTCGTAATTCGTAAATCCCCAATCGAATGACTTCCCGCGAACGCTTCCTCGCTGCCTGCGCCTGCCAACCGCTAGACCGGCCGCCCCTTTGGGTCATGCGCCAGGCCGGCCGCTACTTGCCCGAATACCGGGAACTCAAAGCGAAGTCCTCCTTTCTGCACATGGTGAAAACGCCGGAGCTGGCCCTCGAGGTCACCTTGCAGCCGCTGCGCCGATTCGACCTCGATGCCGCCATCCTGTTCTCCGACATCCTCACGATTCCTGAAGCCCTGGGGCAGCCCTACCACTTCCGCGACCAGGGTGGCATCGGCATGGACTACCGACTGGAAACCCGAGCTCAAGTCGACGCCCTCGCCGGACCGGATGCCGTGGCGGAAAAACTCGCCTACGTGCCCGCCGCGCTGCGGCTCATCCGCCAGGCCGTCGGCGACACCAAGGCCGTGCTCGGGTTCGGTGGCTCGCCGTGGACGCTCGCCACCTACATGGTCGAAGGCGGCAGTTCCGCGGACTTTGAGCGGGTCAAATTGCTCTACTACACGGATCGACCCCTGTTCGACACCTTGCTGACCAAACTCACCGCCGCCTTGATTGCCTACTTCAAACTGCAGATCGAGGCCGGCGCCGATGCGATTCAGATTTTCGATTCCTGGGGCGGGATCATCGCCGGCCCCGACTACGAGGCTGCATCGCTGCGTTGGATCAAACAAATCGTGACCGCCCTGCCCGCCGACTTTCCGGTGATCCTTTACGCCAAAGGCACCGCCTCTCATCTCACCGATCAGGCGTTCAGCGGGGTGCGGGTCATCAGTGTCGATTGGACCAACGATCTCGCTATCACCCGCCAGAACCTCCCGGCCAATATCGCCGTGCAAGGCAATCTCGACCCGGTGCTCATGCAGACCACCCCTGAAATCGTCGCGCGGGAGAGCTCCCGACTCCTCGAGTCCATGCGCGGGCTCAATGGCCACATCTTCAACCTCGGCCACGGCATCACCCCGCAGGCCAAAATTGCCTGCATGGAATCGCTGGTTGAAACCGTCACCACCTGGTCATGAGCGCAGAACGAAAAATAGCCGTCGTTGGCGGGGGCATCACCGGCCTGACCGCAGCCTACCACCTCAAAAACGCCGGCGCCACGGTGCGGTTGTTCGAGGCCTCCGATCGGGTGGGCGGGGCGGTGCAATCCGTGCGGGAGGGCGCTTGGCTGATTGAAGCCGGTCCCAATTCCCTGCAGGAAAATTCCGCCGACCTGACCCGACTGATCAAGGAACTGGGGCTGGATCCGGCGCGGGCCACCGCGCTGCCCGCCGCCAAAAACCGCTATATTCTGAAAAACGGTAACCCGGTGGCGGCCCCCGCCTCGCCGCCCGCTCTCCTGACCTCTCCCCTTTTTTCCCTAGGCGCGAAGCTGCGGGTTTTTCGAGAGCTGTGGCAACGTCCCCGCCAGCGGGCCGCCGACGTGAGTCTGGCTGATTTCGTGGGCAGTCATTTCGGCGATGAACTCGTCGAGTATGGGCTCAACCCGTTTGTTTCCGGAGTGTATGCGGGCGACCCCCATCACCTCTCGGCGCGCCACTCCTTCCCTTCCCTCTGGCAAATCGAACGGGAGACGGGGTCCATCATCCGCGGACAAATCAAGGCTGCCAAGGCCAAGCGCGCGGCCGGTGCTCCCTCCGGCCCCCCGCCGATCCTTTCCTTTGACGAGGGGCTTGGCCGCCTCCCTCAAGCCCTCGCCGAGCGGATCGGTCCAGCGGACATCGAGCTCAACACCCGCGTGACCGGCCTCATTCCCGGCGAGCACTGGGGAGTGACCTGGACCCGCCAGGGTCAACCCCAGGTCGGGGAGTTCGACCGCGTGGTGCTGGCGCTGCCGGCGGGTCCGCTGGCCCAGCTCACCGTGGGTTCATTGGGGGAGCGCCCCTTGGCCGAATTGGCGAATATCATCTACCCGCCCGTGGTGTCCTTATTCCTGGGATACCGCCGGGACCAAGTGGCACATCCGCTCGACGGTTTCGGGGTCCTGATGCCTCAAGCCGAACACCGCCAGGTGCTCGGGGTGCTCTTCTCCTCTTCGTTGTTCGCCGGCCGCGCCCCGGCCGACCACGTGGCCCTCACCGTGATGATGGGAGGGGTGCGCCGCGAGGATCTGGGCCAAGCCGATGAGGCCACGCTGCTCGGTATCGCCCAAGGAGAACTCGAGGCCATTCTGGGAGTTAAGGGGGAACCGGTTTTCCATCGGTTGCACCGCTGGCCCCGGGCGATTCCTCAATACAATCTCGGCTATGGTCAGTTTTTGCGTGCAATTGAGGCCGGTGAGCAGCAGCACCCTGGCTTGTTGGTCGGCGGTCACGTGCGGGATGGCATTTCGCTCACCCACTGCATCGCGGCCGGCAAAAAACTGGCGGAGCGCGCGCTCGGCTGAGGCCGTCCGGCTTCCCTGATTATATCCGCTACGGGCTGAGCTCCGCCTGCGGCCATGGCCGCATGCCGGTCATGCCCACGGTGGTGCGGTCATACGCCACCCGCCGCCGCACATAGGTGTCGTAGTCGGTCACCCGCTCGGGATGCTGTTCGCTGCACACGAGGAAGTCCGCCTCGGGAGGATAGCAGGCCACGGTGATTTTCTCATAAAAGGCGGGATCGGCCTTGCCGGCATCATCAATGGTCGCGGGCCAAGCCTCCGCGTTGGTGGGAACGTCGGCCGACTGATAACGCAGGTCCACACTCCAGCGCACATGGTCGGAGGTGTTGGGCGTCGAGCAGTGGGGCGTTCGATTGGTCATCAACACCGCGCCCCCCCGGGGACAAACGGCCGCGACCGCCCGGCCGGGATCATTGGGCAGATCCTCGTCGTTGATCACCAAAAACCCGGCGTTTCCCCCGGTGTGGTGACGCACCACCTTGCCCCCGTGACTTCGAGGCAGAATTTGCATACAACCGTTTCCGACGGTGGCATCCACCAGCGGAACCCAGCAGGTGATGATCAACTCCTGATCACAATGCTCGGCAAAATAACCGCTGTCCTGATGCCAAGGCACGACGCCCCGCCCAATCTTGGGTAATTTGGGCCGGATGCGATAGACCGATGAGGCCACCACCTCCATGGTATCCAACAAACCCCGAATCACCGCCAAAAGCTTCGGGTGGGAAATCAGATCAAACATCTCCCGAGAATGAAATCCCCCTCCCCGGAGGCCCTCCAGGTGTTTCATGAGCACCTCGCCATTGGCCGAGGAATCCCGGTGAATCGCCGCCAGCCGACGATCAAAATCAAGGTCCTCATGGGGGTCCGTCAAGCGACCCGCCGTCTGCAACTCCGCCGCCTTTTGGGCAAGGGCTTGGTGCAAAGCTTGCCGAAGCGGTTCCAATGCTTCCGGTTCCATCACATCAGGCACAATCAGGTAACCTTCCCGGTGGAAGTGAGCGATCTGTTCGGGGGTAAGCGAAGGGGGCACAGCCATGATGGGGGTGAGCCAAGCAAACCGGCCCAAAAATGCAACCGGCATGGCGGAGCTCTCCGACCGCGGGGGCGGAATCGAACGCAGCCTCACCCTTAAATCCGGACGGCGCTGCCCCACCCGGACGAACGCCATCTTGAAATTACCCGGTGGGCGTCCTTGACTCGGGGAAGGGCCGTCGTAGCCTCCGCAGCCTTTATTTCCCGGATGGCCAACGACCTAAAAAACACGCTCCTGCTGCCGCAGACCGATTTCCCCATGCGGGCCAATCTCGTCAAGCGGGAACCCGAGCGCCTGGCCCACTGGGAGAAACTGGACCTCTACGCCAAAATGCAGGCGGTGCGGGCGGATGCCCCGACCTATGTCCTCCACGATGGTCCCCCTTTCACCAACGGCGACGTGCACATCGGCACGGCGCTCAACAAAACCCTCAAAGACACCATCTGCCGCTACAAAACCATGCGCGGCTTCCGCACACCCTACGTGCCGGGTTGGGATTGCCATGGGTTGCCCATCGAGCAAAAGGTCACCCGCGAGATCCAGCAATCAGGCGAAGAGGTGTCCACCGCCGAGCGCCGGGCCCGTTGCGACGCATTTTCGGAGGGATGGATCAAAACTCAAACCGCCCAGTTCAAACGCCTCGGGGTGCAGGCGGATTGGGCGAACCAATACAAGACCAAGGATCCCGCCTACGAGGCGGACATCATCCGGACCTTTGCGGCCTTTGTTCAACACGGCATTGTCTATCGCAGCAAGAAACCCGTCTATTGGTCCATCCCGTTCGAAACCGCCCTCGCCGAGGCCGAGATCGAGTATCGGGACCATACTTCGATCGCGATTTGGGTTAAATTCACCGTTCCCCCCGCTGAGGCGGAGAAGTTCGACCTCCCCACGGACAAGCCTCTGTCCGTGGTCATTTGGACCACCACGCCCTGGACCATTCCCGCTAACGTCGGCATCGCCCTGCACCCGCGGGTGGACTACGTCGTCGCCGATCTGGGGGAAGAGCGCATCCTAGTGGCCGCTGATCTCCTCAACGAGGTGCGGCAAGCCATCGGATATGAGGGCGACGTCGAGGTGGTTAAGACCCTTCCCGGCGCCGACCTCGATCACCTAGCGACCCGCCATCCCTTCGTCGATCGCCCCTCACCGGTCGTTCTGGCCGATTATGTGACGACCGAAAGCGGCACCGGCTGCGTGCACACCGCCCCCGGACACGGATCCGAGGACTATCTCACCGGCCTCAACTACCAGTTGGACATCTACTGCCCCGTAGGCGACGACGGTCGCTACCTCGACGATGGCCAAATCCCGGCCGAACTCGTCGGCCTGTCCACCTTGGAATCAGTCGAGGATCTGGCCGCCAAAAAACCGTCCACGGCAAACATCGGGGTGCTGAAACTCCTCGCGGCCCGCGGCGCCCTGCTCGCCAAAAAGAAGTATCTGCACAGCTATCCCCACTGCTGGCGCTCCAAAACTCCGATCATTTTCCGGGCGGTCGATCAGTGGTTTGTGTCCCTCGATCAAGCCGATCACCGGGCACAAGCCCTGCGGGCCATCGATCAGGTCAAATGGATCCCCCTTTGGGGCGAATCCCGCATCCGCGGCGCGGTCGAAGCCCGCCCCGATTGGTGCATCAGTCGCCAGCGCTCCTGGGGCGTGCCGATCATCGCCTTCTACGATGCCGACAAAACTCCCTTCATTGATGCGGCGGTGATTCACGAGGTGGCCGCCAAGATCGCCACCCGGGGCACCAACTTCTGGTATGATGCCACGGTCGGCGAGATC
The DNA here is from genome assembly GCA_018402455.1 of Opitutaceae bacterium. Lineage (GTDB taxonomy): Bacteria > Verrucomicrobiota > Verrucomicrobiia > Opitutales > Opitutaceae > Actomonas. Next base: position 1,409 of record JAGYIG010000050.1, on the reverse strand, counting down.
CTCGAAGGGGTCGCCCTGCCCGCGAGTTGGCCGCCCGCCGATCAACTCACCGCCGGTCGCGACACGCTGGACGTGTGGATCGATTCGGGTTCCAGCCACAATGCCGTTCTACGCAACAGTCAGGGCAACACCATTTGGCCGGCCGACCTCTACCTCGAAGGCAGCGACCAACACCGCGGCTGGTTCCAGTCCTCGCTCTGGACCAGCATCATCAGCCGGGGAGCGGCCCCCTACAAAGCCGTCCTCACCCACGGCTTTATCGTCGGGGAAGATGGCAAAAAAATCTCTAAAAGCGGCGAATACGAAAAGCCACCCACCTCCGACCGCTACATCAGCGACTACGGCGCGGACGTGATTCGGCTGTGGATCGCCTCGCAGGACTTCACCCAGGACATCACCCTCTCGGACAAGATTCTGGGAAACGCCGGGGAAGCTTATCGGCTCTTCCGCAACACCCTGCGCTATCAACTCTCGACCCAGTTCGATTTTGATATCGCGAAGCATGGCGTGGCCGGATCCGAGCTGGATACGTTGGACCGTTGGGCGCTGCACCAAACCGCCGTCCTCGCCGAAGCCTGCACCAAGGCCTACGATGCCTACGAACTCCACCGTGTGTTCCAGCTCTGCAACAACTTCTGTTCGGTCACCCTCTCGTCGATCTATCACGATATTCTCAAGGATCGCCTCTACACCCTCGCCGCCAATCACCCCCTGCGCCGTTCCGCGCAGACCGCCATTCACCACATCTTCCACACCTTGGTGAAACTGCTGGCGCCGATTCTGACCTTTACCGCGGATGAAGCCTGGGCCCACGCCACCACCGGCACGGACTTCTGCGACCAACCCATCCACCTGCAAGACTGGCCGGATATCCCGGCCGAATGGAAAAACCCCGCTGTCGAAGCCGAGGTCGCCACGCTCCTCCGCGTGCGCAGCCAAGTGACCGAGGCCATCGAGCCCGCGCGACAAGCCGGCAAAATCGGCAAATCCCTCGACGCCGCGGTGACGCTGCAGTTTGCCCCCGGGGATGAGACCCTCGCGGTGGTGCAAAAGCATCAGGACTTTCTCCCCGAACTCTTCATCGTTTCCCACGTATCGATCGCCATCGCCGATGGCGCTCCCGCGATACAGGTGCAACACGGTGAGGAGCTTGGATATCACCGTTGCCCACGCTGCTGGCGTTGGGTGCCCACCCTCAACTCCACCGCTGCTGGTGACGTTTGCCCGCGGTGCGCTGAAGCCCTTAGTTAACCCGTCCCCCCCTCTTACCATGGCTAAGAAATCCCCCGCCCGTGCGGCCAAGCAAAAGGCCCCCGCCAAGAAGACCGTTAAAAAAACCACCCCAAAAAAAGCTTCGCGCCAGCCGGCCCCGGCTAAACGAAAGGTCTCGACCAAAAAGACCGTGAAGC
>JAGYIG010000005.1 GCA_018402455.1 Opitutaceae bacterium | reverse complement strand
CCCGTGCGGCCCTGGGGCGGGCGGTTCCCCCCGGAGCGACCGCCGCCTTGGCCGCCCCCTCCGCCCTTCGAACGGCGGGGGTTTTTGAAGGGCCGGCTGGTGTCAATTTTAGGGGGACTGCCGTTCTCGTAGGCGAAGCCGTCCAAGGTGAGTTGGGGGATGCGGGCGCCGATGAAACGCTCGATGTCGTGCACGTCGCCGCCCTCGTCGGGGATCGCCAGCATGTAGGCATCGCCCACGGCCATGGCCCGACCGGTGCGACCGATGCGGTGGACGTAGTCCTCGGGGTTTTCCGGCACATCGTAGTTAATCACATGCGATACGCCGGAGACGTCGATGCCCCGGGCAGCGATGTCGGTGGCGACCATGATTTCGTAGCGACCCTTCTTAAAGCCCTCGAGCGCGGTCGTGCGTTGACCCTGCGAGCGGTTGGCGTGAAGCACAGCGACGGAGTGGTTCTCCTGCTTGAGCTTGCGGGCGATTTTATCGGCGCCGTGTTTGGTGCGCGAAAAGATGATCACGCTTTGGAAATCCTCCCGCTCCAGCAGGGCGATGAGCAGCTCGAATTTCTGCTCATAACTGACCGGGAACATGGCGTGTTTAACCGAGTCGTTCACCGATTGGGTGCGCCCGATGACGATCCGCTCGGGATTTTTCAGGGCGAAACGGGCGACTTCCTCGATGGCCGGGGGGACGGTGGCGGAGAAGAAAAGGGTCTGTCGTGACTTGGGACAGAGTTCGACCACGCGTTTCACATCGCGGATGAAGCCCATGTCGAGCATGCGGTCGACCTCGTCGAGGATGAGCACCTCGAGGTTACGGAGGTCTATGGCCCCCTCTTGAATAAAATCCATCAGGCGGCCCACGGTGGCGATGATCACATCGGTGCCATCGCGCAAGGCCTCGCGCTGGCGGCCGTAGCCGACGCCGCCGTGGATGACGGCCGCGCGGAATTTGGTGAACCGGCCCAAATCGCGGAAGGCGGTTTCCACCTGGGCGGCGAGTTCGCGGGTGGGCTCGAGCACGAGCACCCGGGGCCCTTTGGCGGCGGGCTGGGCCAGACGCTGCAGCACGGGCAGGGCGAAAGCGGCGGTTTTTCCGGTACCGGTTTGAGCGGAGCCGATGAGATCCCGACCCGCGAGCACGAGGGGAATGGCGCGCAGTTGAATGGGCGTGGGATCACCGTAACCCATGGCAAGCACGCCCTCGACGAGCTTGGGATGGAGACCGAGTTTCTTAAAAGGCATCCCCGTAAGGCCGTCGGCAAAATGGGGGGAAGCGAGTTTAATCTGATCGCCGCCGTGCTTCAGGTGATCTATGGGCAGGGATGGAAAAACGTCCTTTTAATGAGCTCGGCCTCTCCGCTGAAGTGCTCAAAGCAGTCGACAAGCTCGGTTTTGAAGAGGCCTCGCCCATTCAAACCGCGGTGATTCCGGCCTTGTTGGAAGGGCGAGATGTCGTCGGCCAATCCGCCACGGGATCCGGTAAAACGGCCGCCTTCGCCATTCCGGCCATCGAGCGGGTGGACCCGAAGTTGAAGCGCGTGCAGGTTTTGATTTTGTGTCCGACGCGCGAGTTGGCGGTGCAGGTGGCGGAGGAGGTCAACAAGTTGGCGGCCTTCAAGCGCGGGGTGATGGAGGTGCCGATTTACGGCGGGCAACCGTATGACCGGCAGATCCGGGCGTTGCAGGCGGGAGCCCAGATCGTGATAGGCACCCCGGGGCGGGTGATGGACCACATGGAGCGGGGCACCATGCGGCTCGATGAGCTCAAAATGGTGATCCTCGACGAGTGTGACCGCATGCTCGACATGGGCTTTCGCGACGACATCGAAACGGTGATGGCGGGCACGCCACCGGGCCGCCAATCGTTGTTCTTTTCGGCCACCATGCCACCGGCGATTCGCGGGCTGATCAAACGCTACACCAACAACCCGGTGGAGGTGAAGATTCAGGCTTCGGCCCAAAACACCCCCCAGGTGGAGCAAATTTATTTTGAGGTGCAGCGTCGGGCCAAGGTGGAGGCGCTTACCCGACTGATCGATCGCTACGATTTCCGTCATGGCATCGTGTTCTGCTCGACCAAAATCATGGTTGATGAACTGGACGAGCTCCTGCACGCCCGCGGCTACGCCACCGATCGGTTGCACGGGGACATCTCACAGACCCAACGCAATCGCGTGACCGAAAAATTCAAACGCAAGGGCTTCGAGTTCTTGATTGCCACCGATGTGGCGGCCCGGGGGCTCGACGTCGACGACCTCGAAGTGGTGTTCAATTTCGACCTGCCCAACGATGCCGAGGACTACACCCACCGGATCGGTCGCACCGGGCGCGCCGGCAAATCGGGCCGTGCCTTCACCTTCGTTTCGAATCGGGAGATCTACAAACTCCAGAGCATGATTCGTTACGGGAAACTAGATATCCAGCGGGGGCGGATCCCGTCGATCGACGAGATCGAGGAGGTCAAGGAGAACAAGTTTTTTGAAAAACTCCGCACGACGCTGGAAGCGGGCGAATACACCCGACACGAGCGCACGATTGATCGTCTGTTGGAACAGGGCCACGCCAGCACCGAGATTGCGTCGGCTTTGATTCACCTGATGCAGGGCGGCATGGCGGAGGCGCTGCCCCCAGGGTCCCCGCCCGTGGCGCCGAGTCGCGCCGAGTCTTACGGGCAACAGGAAAACTACGAAACCCCCGATCGTGCTCCTGCGCATGACCGACACGAAAAACCCGCCTATGACCGGCCCGGCCGCACCGGTCGCGAACAAGGCTATGTCACCCTGTTTTTCAACGTGGGCCGCAAGCAGGCGATTACCCCTTCCGACTTGGTGGGCAAGATCGCAGGAGTCACCCGACACCCCGGGGGCATTGTCGGGGCGATCGATTTGAAGCAGCGCCACTCCCTCGTCGACGTGGCCGAAGCCCAGGCCGATGACGTTCTGCAAAAAATGGCTGGGGTGCGCTTGAAGGGCGTCACCTTGCAACCCGTGCCCGCGGCGCAGGCGGGTTGAGTCCCCGCTCAGCCCATTCCACGAAATCCGCCGGCGGGCCCGGTGCGCCCAGCGTGCCGCCGTCCGCCTGCGCGTTCGGGGGCCGAACCCGAGATGAAATAACCGGGTGATGACCCGGTGGCTGCCCCCACCGGGTGGGCTGGGATTCTGGTTTGTGACTTCATCGTCACGGCCCGATTCTTGACAGGCCGGGATCGGCGGGCTAATTCGAAGCCCCGACGTGGATGCTGTCTTAGATCAACCGGTCCTGGTTCTGAACCGCCTCTGGCAGGCGGTGAATGTCATCGGCGCCAAACGCGCCTTTGCCCTCCTCGCTCGCGGGCACGCTTCGGTGGTGCACCACGACCCGGAGGATTTCCGGGTCTTTTCGTTTATGGACTGGATGGACTTTTCCGCGGAGCATCCTCCGATCGACGAGATGGAGGCGGTGCACACCCCGCGCACGACGGTGCGGATGCCCCGGGTGATCCTGCTCACCTTCTTCGACAAACTGCCCCGGCGGGAGATCAAACTCACGCGCAACAACGTCTTTCGGCGCGACAAAGACACCTGCCAATACTGCGGCGGAGTGTTTGACCGGGAGGACCTCAATCTCGATCACGTGATCCCCCGGGATCGCGGCGGCAAAACGACGTGGGAGAACATCGTGTGCTCCTGTATCAAGTGCAACTCCCGCAAAGCCAACCGGCTCCCGCATCAGGCCGGGATGCGCCTGGTGTGCAAGCCGGTGAAGCCCAAATGGCGGCCCGTCATTTCGCTGGTGCTCAACAACCAGCAGCGGGAGCGCTGGAAGGGCTTCCTCGATCTCGCGTATTGGAACGTCGAGTTGGAAGAGTAAGCCGTCGGCTGCGCCGCGCCGCGTAGAGGTGAGGCGACGGTGCCAGCCGGCCTCAGCGTTTCAGCCGCTGAACGCCCAGCAGCCAGATGGTGGCCGCGGCGATGACATCGATCACGGCCACGCCAATGCGAAGGGGCTTGGGGATGCCCGTCGGCAGGATCAGGATCAAAAAGGCGACACCGAGCAGGACGGCGACCACCAGTTTGAGCAGGAGCAGTTGCCGGCCGACATGGCCGGAGGGCGGGCGGGAAGGGGGCAGGCTCATGGGGAAATGGCGAGAGGCAACAGGATGCTCATGGTGGTGCCGGCGTCGCCGGTCTGGCGCAGCACGATGTCACCGTGATGGCTGGCCAGGATCCGCTTGGCGATGGACAGGCCCAGCCCCGTGCCATCCGGCCGCCCGGAGAGGAAGGAGTCGAAAATCCGACCGCGGATGTCCGGCGGGATGCCGGGACCAGTATCCGATACATTGATACTGACCTGCGCCCCCCCGTCGGGGGGCGTGACGGGGGTGAGGTCCAGGGTGATGGTGCCGCCCTGGGGCATGGCCTGAGTGGCGTTGATGAGCAGGTTCAGCAACACCTGCTGAAGCTGGCCCTTGTGGCCCTCGACTATCAGGGCCGGCGCGGGCCGCTCAAAGGTGAGCTCGATCTGACTCTGGGCAAGCTTCAGGCGGATGAGCAGCAAGGTGTCGTCGATGATATCGACCACATTCCACCGCGAGTGCAGGTTGGAGGGAGCCTTGGCGAAGTTGAGCACGCGGGAGACGATGCCCTCCAATTGATTGAGTTTCTCGGTGATGACCCGGGCGTCGGTGGCGCGGGGATCTCCCTCCGGGTAGTCCAGTTTCAGGGTGCCGAAGAGCAGTTTGAGCACCGTGAGGGGGTTGCGGATTTCGTGGGCGATTTCGGCGGCGAGCAGACCGAGGGTGGTGAGTTGTTCATTTTTGCGCAGGGTGGCCTCACTCTGAAACACCCGGGCGTAGAGCCGGGAGTTTTGCAGGGCCACGGCGCCGAGACTGGAAAGGGCGCTGAGCAGGCGTTTTTCGTCGTTGTTGAAGCGATGGATCTCGCTGGTGAAGACCACCAGTACGCCAATGACGGTGGGTTCAATGATGAGAGGGGTGGCCAACATGGAGCGCAACCCCGGTTCGCGGGGCAAGTCCGAGACATCGCCGAATTCGCCGGATTGCACGTTGGTAAACTCGATGGGCTTGCGGGTATGGATGGCGGTTGAGACGAGGCAACCATCGAGGGGCAGGGCGGTGGTGGGCTGCAGGTTGGGGGTGGGCCCGTCGTAGGCGACCAGGCGCACGGTTGCCGTCTCACTGTCGTGCAGGAATAGTCCGCAGGAGCGGAAGCCGGTGATCTGCCGGGCATCTCGAGTCATGCTGTGGTAGAGCTCCTGGGGCTCGAGTTGGGAGACGAGGGACTGCCCGATGGTGATCAGGGCCTCCAACTGGCGGGCCTTGCCGGCCAGATTTTTCAGTTCCCAATGGCGGCTCATCACCCGGGTGGCTTCGGCGGTGAGCACGAGCAGCAGGTCCAAGTCGGCCGCGGTGAACGCATCGATGCGGTCGCCGTCGACATTGATGACCCCCATGATTTGCCCGTTGGCCGCGGTCATGGGAGCGACCATTTCGCTGCAGACGTGATCGCGGAATTTCACATAGCGGGGGTCCTGCGACACGTCGTTGACCAGTTGGGGGCGACCGTGAAAAGCCACCCAACCGGTGATGCCCTGTCCCAGCCGCATGGAGAGGGCCTCGTCGGAAGGCCCGTCGATGGAGTTGGCGAGTTCGACCTCCAGCTTGCCGCTGTCGGGGTTGACCAAGGAGACGTCGCCGGAGACGCCGCCGACGGCCGGGATGATGATCTGGAGAATCTGGCGCAGCACCGCGCGGGGTTCCTCCCGGCTACCGGCGAGGGTGGCCACGCGGTAGAGAGCGGCGAGCGATCGGGAATTGGCCGGGAGGTCCACGTCTTAGCCTTGAGCGACGAAAATCCGGGGCGCCAGTTTTTTGCGAGCCCGCCAGCCGCGGTGCCCCCGGATCTGCAGCCCTCAACTCCGGGCGACGCACCGGGGGCGCGAGGAGGGGCAGCCGGCGTCAGCCAGCGGCGGCCGGTATTTCACCGGGGGTGACGATTTCGAGCAGATCGTCTCGCAGTTGTTTGAGACGATGGGGATCGCTGATCTCCGCGTGGCTTACATCGACGATATAAAACGTATCGATGGCCATGTGGCGCTCGGTGCCGATCCGGGCAAAGGTGATGTCGAACTGGTGTTCGCTGATGGTGCGGGCGCAGCGGAACAACAGGCCCATGGCGTCGGGAGCCTGCACCTCCACGATGGTACGTTCCATCGACAACTCGTGGTAGACATCCACTCGCGGGGGAAAGGTGGCCTGCACAATCTCCGCGCGGCCCGTGTCGCGGGTGTAGCGTCGGGCGGCCGCCTGCTTCTCCGCCTGCTCCATAATCTGGGGCAAAAGATCAGTATTGTGCATCAGGGCCTGTTCGAGGGCCGCATCGAAGCGATCGCGCATCTTTCTGCTCTGCACGGTGCCGTTGCCCGGTTCGCGCACATAGAAGGTGTCGATCGCGATGTGGTCGGTCCGGGATACGGCCTTGGAGGACAGGATGGTGAGCCCGGCGGCGTTGAAGGCGCCGGCCAGTTTGTAGAACAGGCCCGCGCGGTCCCATGTGATGATGTGCACCACCGTGAGGGAGCGGTTCACGTCGTCGCGCCACTCGACCACCGGGCGCAGCGAGCCAATCGAATGGGTCGATGTGATCGTCTGCAGGAGCTGATTCACCATGGTGAGGTGCAAGGTGATCTCATCCCGATCGGTATTCAGGAAGTATCGGTCCGGCAGGAGGTTGAAGTGAGCATTGATCTCGTCCCGCGCGATGCCGGGGAGCTCGACGGCAAGCAGTTCCTGGTGGATCATCTTGAGGCGCTCCCGGTGACGATTGGCCAATTTGTCGCCCAGCACCAGGATCTCAAGCGTGCCGCGGTAGAGCTTGGTGTGCAGGGTGTCCTTGTAGCTGTTCCAGAGTCCGGCGGCCGTACCGCACGCATCGCAGTAGGTGTGGACGTAAAGGTAGCGAAGCAGGTCGGCATCATCGACCTGTTCGGCGAGCGCTTCCGTAGTAGCGGGGTCATCAACATCCCGCTTCTGCCAAAACCGTGCCATCATCAGATGATTTTTGATGATAAAGAGAACAATTTCGCGGTTGGACTCGGAGAGGTTCAGCCGGTGGAGGATCGGGGTGGCGAGGGCGACGCCTTTTTGGGCGTGCCCGCGGATCCCCTGCGCCTTGCCGATGTCGTGCAACAACAGGACTAGGTAGAGGAGGGCGGCCAGCGGGGTTTCGTGCAGCGCTCGACGGTATTTCAGGTTGGTCTCGTCTCCCCGGGTGAAGATGTGGTCGAGTTGCTGGATGGTGTTGAGGGTGTGAATGTCCGCGGTGTAGCGGTGGTAGAACTCATGCTGCACCAGACACGTCAGCGCATCGAATTCGGGAATGAACCGCCCCAGCACGCCCAGTTCATGCATCTTGCTGAGCTGGGGATACACCGCGCCCACATCTTGGAGGATGGCTTTGAAGCTGGTGTTGGCATCGGCCGAGGCCCGCACGCTGTCATCGATCAACGGGCAGCACTCCCGGATAAGCATCTCGAGGTCGAAGTGGATCTTGGCCCCGAGGCTTTGGGCATGGCGGAAGACCCGGATGAGCCGCGCCGGATCATCGCGAAAGATGCGGGGCGAGGAGGCGTTGAGTTCTGAGCCGCGCAGGATGAAGCCGTCGAGGCGTTTTTGCCGCTCGTAGCGCCGGGACCGGATGACCTCGCGGAAGGAGACCTTGGTGTCGGGCGATGCCTCCAAATTCAACGCCAGCCGGTTTTCCACCAGTTTGGAAGAGCGATAAATGGTCTGGGCGGCGCGGTAGTAGTCGCGCATGAACAACTCGACCCGACGCAACATGTCGGGTTCCGAATAACCGAGCCCGAGGGCGATGCGGGGTTGCGCTTCGAGGTCCAAGGTGTCGGTGGGACGCTTGCTCTGAAAATGCAGCTCGGCCCGTACCCGTAACAGGAAGCGGTAGGCGCTTTTGAAGGCTTTCAGCTCGTTGGGCCGCAGGTAGTTTTCGGTGACGAGGTCATCGAGCGAGGCAATGTCCAGCTTCACCTGGGCCATCCACAACGTGTTCTGGTAATCCCGCAGTCCACCGACGCCGTTTTTGATGTCCGGCTCCTGGAGGAAAACCGTGTCGCCGTATTTGGCGCGCCGGGAAGCCTGATCCTGCAAGCGAACGGCGATGTAGCCGGCGGGATCGTCCTGCATGTAGTAGGCGCGGTAAGCGCTGTGAAACATGGCGAAGAGCGACTTCGAACCGGCGATGCGCCGGGCTTCGAGCAGGGCGGTCTTGGATTGGTTTTCGGTGCGCGCCTCCGCGAAGACCTCCTCAACCGTGCGGGTGGAGTGCCCCACCGTGAGCCCGCAGTCCCAGAGGGGGTAGAGAATCTCATCCGACAGATGCTGCTGGAGCTCCTTCACGAGGGAGGCGCGGACCTTGGTCGGAAAGAGGAACATCAGATCGATGTCGCTATGCGGACTCAACTCGCTGCGTCCGTAGCCGCCGAGGGCGACCAGACAGACGGGCGAGGGCAGTTTGCCGTGGAGGGCCTCCCAGCGCTCCAGCGCGTAGTCAAAAAGTTTGACCAACATGATATCCACCCCCGCGGCGAGGGCGCGGGCGGTCTGGTGGCCGGGCGCGCCGGCGGCGTGCCCGGCTTTGATCATGCCCAAGTCCAATTTTAGGAACGCCTTACACGCGGCGGTGCGCTCGGCCACCGACACCTCTCCGGTGAAGTTGAGTCGAGCCAGGGTGTGTTTTTTGATGCGTTCGGACATCGGGCAGAAGGGAGGCTGGGAGATTCTCCGGCGGAGGCAAAGCGCGAAACGAGGCGTCGGTGGGTCCGAACCCGGCCGGTCCCGGCAAACGGGCGCTTGCCAGCCGCGGGGTGCGCCGGTTGCGTGGTCCGTTTCGATTACAGTCATGCCAGAGATCACCAAGAGTTACGAAGCGCGCGATGTGGAGGCCAAGTGGTATGCCGCTTGGCAGGCGGCCGGCTGTTTTGCCGGTCGGGCGGCCGAGGGGCAGGAGACCTACTCGATCGTCATCCCCCCCCCCAATGTGACCGGCATCCTGCACATGGGACACGTGCTCAACAACACGCTGCAGGACGCGCTGATTCGACGCGCTCGATTGGAGGGCAAGGCGGCCTTGTGGATTCCGGGCACGGACCACGCGGGGATCGCCACGCAGACCATGGTCGAGAAGCACCTCAAAAAGGAGGAGGGGAAGTCGCGGCATGATCTCGGGCGGGACGCTTTTCTCGCCCGGGTCTGGGACTGGCGGCACGAAAAGGGTGATAAAATTCTCCAACAACTGCGGGAGCTGGGCTGCTCCTGCGATTGGGGCCGCACCCATTTCACGATGGATGAAGGCTACAGCAAATCGGTCCGCACCGCCTTCGTCCGCCTGTTCGAAAAAGGCCATATCTATCGAGGCAAGCGGATGGTCAACTGGTGTCCCGTGTCGCACACCGCCCTGTCCGATGAGGAGGTTGAGATGCGTCCGACCAAGGGCCACATGTGGCGCCTGCGCTACGAACTTGTGGAGCCGGTCGGCGAGCATACCCACGTGATTCTGGAGACCACGCGACCGGAGACCATCGCGGCCGACGTGGCGGTGGCCGTTCACCCGAAGGACGAACGCTTCAAGGACTTGGTCGGCAAAAAAGTTTGGCGCCCGCTCGGCGAAAAGGTGGCGATTCCCATCATCACCGACGAAGCCGTCGAAATGGATTTTGGCGGCGGCGCCCTGAAGGTCACGCCGGCCCATGACAAGGTCGATTTCGAGATCGGCCAACGTCACGGGCTCCAGATCATTGAGTGTATCGATGCGGATGGCACCTTGAACGAATTCGCCGGCCCCGAACTCGCCGGCCTGGAACGTTTTGCCGGTCGCAAGCAGGCGGCGCAGATTCTCGCAGAGCGCGGCAATCTCATCGAAGCCAAACCCTACGAAAACAACGTCGGCTATTCACAGCGGGCGGGCGTGCCCATTGAACCCCGCCTGATGCAACAGTGGTGGCTGCGCTACCCCCGGGTCGAGGAAGCCAAACAGGTCGTGCGCGATGGTTTGGTGCAGATGCACCCCGCGCGCTGGAGCAAGGTCTACCTCAACTGGCTCGATAACATCCAGGACTGGTGCATCAGCCGCCAACTTTGGTGGGGCCATCGCATCCCGGTGTGGTATGCCAAGGGCCTCGACCGGGAGACCCTGACTGAAGCCGACCTGCAGGATCCGACCAAGATCCACGTCTCGATCGCCGGTCCGTCCGACCCCGAGAATTGGGAGCAGGAGGAGGACGTGTTGGACACCTGGGCCTCTTCCTGGCTGTGGCCGATGGGCACCTTGGGCTGGCCGGATGAGGCGGAGCAAACGAAGGCGAATTTCGACGCGTTTTACCCGACCACGACCCTGGCCACCGGCGCCGACATCATTTTCTTTTGGGTCGCCCGCATGATCATGGCGGGCCTCGAGTTCGCCCGCCCGGGGGAACCGGTCGAGCGGCGGCTGCCCTTCAAACACGTCTACTTCAACGGCATCGTCCGGGACAAGCAGGGCCGGAAGATGTCCAAAACGCTGGGCAACTCCCCCGACCCGCTCGATCTCATCGGGCACTACGGCGCGGATGGGTTGCGCTTCGGCCTCCTGCAGATTGCCCCGCTGGGCCAGGACGTGAAGTTCGACGAGGGACGGATCGAGGGCGGCAAAAACTTCTGCAACAAGCTTTGGAATGCCTGTCGCTTCCGCACCCTCAGCGGGGAGATGAGCGACAACCGCTCCCTCGCTGCGATTTTGGCGCGGCTCGAACCCGACCAATTTGATGAGGACGACCACGCCATCCTGGCCGCGCTGTTCGACGCTATGCGCACGTTGGAAAAGAGCTTCGCCGACTTCGAATTCGCGGCCGCCACCCAGAAGCTTTACACCTTTTTCTGGAACGATTTCTGCGACTGGTATGTGGAAGTGGCCAAGACCCGGGTGCAGGATCCCGCCGCGAAGGGCCACGCCCTGGCCGTGCAGGACCTCGTGATCCGCCAGTTCCTCCTGCTGTTCGAGCCCTTCGCCCCCTTTATCAGCGAGGAGCTCTGGCACCTGCTGGGCTACGGAGCAGAAGGCTCCTTTCTGCAGGACAATCGTCTCGAAACGGCGGACCAGTTGGCAGCGGCCCTCGCCCAGCGGGGCCGCCCGGTTGACGCCGGAGCCTCCCAACGGGTCGACCAACTCAAGCAGTTCACCTCGCAGGCCCGCCAACTGAAGGCCGATCAAGCCGTCGCTCAAAAACGCGACGTGACGCTGCACGTGTGGGCGCCGGACGACGCCTGGATCGCCCTCGAACCCCACCTCGCCAAACTCACCCGCCTGGTCGGCGCCGAGGCCATCACCCGCACCGCAGACGAAGTGGCGTTACCCGCGGCGGTTTCACCGTTTGGCACCGTCTATCTGGACACCGGGATTAAAATCGATCCGGCCGCCGAGCGCATCCGCCTGACCAAGGAGCTCACCGCAGTCCACAAGCACATCGCGGCCACCAAAGGCCGCCTGGCCAACGAGGCGTTCGTCGCCAAGGCGCCGCCGCCCGTCATCGAAGGGGCCCGCCAGCAGCTGGCCGATCTCGAGGGCAAGGCCGAAGAGATCGAAAGACTGCTTAAAGCCCTATAGTTCAATCAACTAAGGTTTGTAGGTAAACCAACCTATAATAAGCCCTTTACTCCGGCCATTTTGCGGGCAGGGTGAGGGGGTATGAGTCCCGCCAGCACTGCTTCCGTTGTTCCTCCGCCCCCCGATCTCGAGGGGGTTACGGCGGTGGAGCGGATAAGGTGGGCGGTGGAGCGGTTTGGGGAACGGTTGATTTTGACCACCAGCTTCGGGATCCAGTCGGCGGTGATGCTGCATTTGGTGACTCGGCAGCGGCCGAACATTCCCGTGGTGTTCATCGACACCGGCTACCTTTTCCCTGAGACCTACCGGTTTGCGGCGCAGCTGACCGAGCGCTTGAATTTGAACCTGAAGGTGTATCAGCCCCGGGTGACAGCGGCCCGGCAAGAGGCTCTTTTTGGCAAGCGGTGGGAGCAGGGCCCGGAGGAATTGGACCGTTACAACCTTCTCAACAAAGTGGAGCCGATGGATCGGGCGGTGCGCGAGCTCAGGCGGGCGGCTGGCGGGAATTTGCGCCGGTCGCAAAGTAGCACCCGCGAAAACCGACCTGTGCTGCAGGTGCAACAAAGTTTCCAAGGTGCATCCGATCATCCCGATTGGGACAACCGCGACGTGCACCGGTATGTGACGGAACGCGAGCCGCGCCACACCTCTGGGAGCAGGGGTATGTTTCGGTGGGGACTGGCACAGCAAGCGCCGCTGGCTTGGGGATGTCGGAGGAGGCCACCCGTTTTGGCGGTCAAAAGCAGGAGTGCAGCTTGCATGAGATCAGCGGTCAGCCCGGATTTCCAGATTTAATCCTCCGTTGGTGGCCAGGCGGTCGATTCTCGCGGGCGGCCCGCTGGTTGATCTCCCGGGCGACCATGCGGGGAGCGATTAAGGGTGCCGCGAAGCCGCCGGTGAAGCCGACTGTCTTCGCCCCGCGCAGGGCGATGTCGAGTGGGGCGGCGGGGTGCCCCAAGGCTTGGCCGCCGAGCAAAAGAGCGGGCGCCCACGATCGGGCTCAGGATCTGATGCCCACCATCATTTTTCAAAACTGGTGCGACCAGTTGGGCGGAGCAGTTGGGGCGGTCATGCCCGAACCCGGTATTTCAGCACGAGGGAGTCGCTGTCCGGGAGGCGCTCGTGGGCGATCAATGCATGGTGCGATCCTGCGGGGCTTTGATGATCAGGGTGCCCGCGCCAGTTGAGTGACGGGGGCTCACCGTCACCCACAATTCATCCACCAGGCCCGCCGCCAGAAGGTGTCATGCGCGGTGGCTCCCGCCCAACAGAGCGCAGGCGGTGCACCCTTGGGCCGTGAGTCGGCGCGTCGGCCCCGGATTCTGGTCGGTGAACTCCAGCCGGCCTTCCGGGGTGATCCGGCGGCGTGTTTGCAGGTCGCGGGTCATGATCCGCGGAAGGGGCCGGTCGTCCGCCGCGGCAGAATGCTCTCCCGCACGGTGTCGTAGGTCTGGCGGGCCATGACCGCCGCATCCGAACTGGGTCAGGCTTCGGCGGAACCGGGCTTGGTCGGCGGCGGACGCCCAACCCGCACCGGGGGCGTCATGACGGGTGATGAATCCGTCGAGCGATTGGGCAACGATCAAGACAACGCGCATGGTGCCAACGTGCAACGGGAATGGCGGACAGGCAAGAGGGGGCGGCAGCTATTGCAGGCTTGCGGCGGGGAGCTCCGGTCCCGTTAGGTTCTCTCCTCCATGAAAAAAGCACTCATCACCGGCATCACAGGACAGGACGGTTCCTACCTCGCGGAGTTGCTCCTCGGCAAAGGCTACGAAGTGCACGGCATCATCCGCCGGGCTTCGACCTTCAATACCAGCCGCATCGATCACCTTTACCGTGACCCGCACATCAACGGCGTGAAGTTGTTTCTGCACTACGGGGATTTGGCGGATTCCGTGCAGATGGTGAAGCTGCTTTACGATCTGCAACCGGACGAGATTTACAACCTGGGCGCCCAGTCCCACGTGCGGGTTTCCTTTGACATCCCCGAATACACCGGCGACGTGGTCGGCGTGGGAGCGGTGCGGATTCTGGAGGCCATTCGCGAGGCCGGATTGGTCAAAAAGTGCCGCTACTATCAGGCTTCCTCCTCGGAGATGTTCGGCAAGGTGCAACAGGTCCCGCAGACGGAGGAGACTCCGTTCTGGCCGCGCTCCCCCTACGGTTGTGCGAAGATGTATGCCCACTGGTTGACGGTGAACTACCGCGAGTCCTACAACCTGCACGCCTCCAGCGGCATCCTCTTCAATCACGAGTCGCCGCGCCGCGGTGAGACCTTTGTCACCCGCAAGATCACCCGGGCGGCCACCCGGATCAAGCTGGGGCTGCAAGAGAAGCTCTACATGGGCAACCTCGATGCCAAACGCGACTGGGGCTACGCCAAGGAATACGTCGAAATGATGTGGGTGATGCTGCAGCAGGACACGCCGGATGACTACGTCGTCGCGACCAATGAAACCCACACCGTGAAGGAGTTCATTCAGGAGACCTTTGGGTTGCTCGATCTCGATTGGGAAAAGCACGTCGAATACGACCAGCGCTATGAGCGCCCGGCGGAGGTCGATCTGTTGATCGGCGACCCGGCCAAGGCCAAACGCCAGCTCGGCTGGGAGCCCAAGGTGCGCTTCCAGGAGCTGGTCAAGATCATGACCGAAGCGGATCTTGATCTGGCCAAGCGGGAGGCCCAGATCGCGGATCTCCCCGAGGTCAGCCATACGCCCTTTGCCTGATCCCGCTCCACCCACGCCATGAAACTCTTTATCGCCGGACATCGGGGGATGGTGGGAGCGGCGCTGGTGCGGCGGTTTGGACGCGAGCCGGACACCGAGCTCCTGCTGCGCTGCCGGGCCGATTTGGACCTCACCGATCAAGCGGCGGTCAATGCGTTCTTCGCCGCCGAAAAGCCCGACGTGGCGATCATTGCCGCCGCCAAGGTTGGAGGCATTCATGCCAATAACACTTACCCCGCGGAATTCGGCTACGAAAACCTCATTCTGGCCACCAACTGCATCCATGCCGCCTACCAAGCCGGGGTGTCGCGCCTCCTGTTTTTGGGCAGCTCCTGCATCTACCCCAAACTCGCACCCCAACCGCTGCGTGAGGACAGCCTGCTGACGGGACCGTTGGAACCGACCAACGAGGCCTACGCCATCGCCAAGATCGCCGGACTGAAGCTGGCCGAGTATTACCGCCGACAATACGGCGTGTGTTATCACTCGGCCATGCCGACCAACCTGTATGGCCCCGGGGACAATTATCATGGTCCCAATTCGCACGTGTTGCCGGCCCTCATTCGGCGCTTCCACGAAGCCAAGGAAAGCGGAGCGCCCCGGGTGGAGGCGTGGGGCAGTGGTTCGCCCCTGCGCGAATTTCTGCACGTGGACGATTTGGCGGATGCCTGCGCCTTTCTGCTGCGTTTGGCGGACCCTCCCGACCTGATCAACGTCGGAACCGGTCGCGAGATTTCGATTCGGGAGCTGACCGAACAAGTGGCGGCCGTGGTGGGTTACCCCGGGGAGATCGTCTGGGACGCCTCGAAGCCGGATGGCACCCCGCGCAAGCTGATGGATGTCAGCCAACTCGCGGGCCTCGGCTGGTCGGCCGCCACGGATCTGGCGGACGGGTTGCCCCGGACCTATGCCTCATTTCTGCAGGAATCCGCCGCCGGTTTGCTGCGCACCTGAACGAGGCCCGTTGCCCCTTGTCCGGGCGAGCGTCTTTGGGTTGCACCGCGGCATCCCTTCTCATTGGATTTGCGGCGTCCGCACCCTTAGGGTGTGTTTTGGAAATAGCCTAGGTTAGTATTTTAGCCAGATGAGCAGACATGCCAAGCAGAGCATGGCGGAGAACGTGGTGAGAAGTTTTTCGTAGCGTGTGGCGATGCGGCGGAAGTGCTTGAGGCGCTGGAAGAGATTTTCGATGCGATGGCGCTCCCGATAGAGATGCTCGTCAAAAGCGGGTTTTTGAGATCGGCTTGAGTTCACGGCTATGACGGCGATGCCGCCTTGTTGGCTCACAACCTCGCGGATGGCGTTGCTGTCATAGCCCTTGTCCATCAGGGCAAAACTGCTGGGTCGTAAATAGCTTTTGATTAGAGGTTTGGCTTGATCAAAATCCGAGACGTTGGCTCCGGTAAGAATAAACCCAAGGGGGTATCCCAAGGCATCGCATGCCATGTGGACCTTGGTGGATAGACTGGCCTTGGAGCGGCCCATGGCTTGGGCCAGTTGTCCTCCTGCGGGGTTTGCGCCGTGGGAGTGCACCCGCATGGCGGTGCTATCGATCATGAGGTATTCCTCGTCGCCCAGCAGCGAAGAAACATGGCTCAACAACCAGCTCCATAGTCCCCGGGCACTCCAGCGACGAAAACAGCCGTAAGCGCTTTGCCACGGGCCAAACGAAGCGGGTAGGTCTCGCCACGGAGCTCCGGTGCGCAAAATCCACAGGATTGCTTCGAGTCGCAGGCGTGTATCAGTGCACTTGCGGCCACGTTTATGTGCCCCACCCAGACTCAGCCGGTGGGAGTTAATTTATTTAGCTCGCCCCAAACCTGATCGGTCAAGACGAGCCTTACTTGTTGGCTCACAGTTAGATGAATGAGACTAAATGTCTGCAACGTCAAGCAAAAGTATCCACAAAATTGATACTTTTTATGTCTGTTTTATTTCCAAAACACTCCCTAGCTTGTCGCCTGATTTTACCGTGAAACCACCCCGTATTTCCGGCGCCTCTCGAATCTTTACCGTCGGCCGGTTATACGCCGCCGTGATCCCACTGAGCTCGCTCGGTCTCAAGGTGTTAGTAGAAACCTTCACTGACGGGAATCTGGTGGGGGCTGCGCCGTTACCGATGTCGGCTGGTTCGCTGGCAGCGCGGCCAATCTCGCCGTCGCTGAAGACCGCGGCAGGGTGGACGGCGAGGCGGGCATGCTGATCTTTCGCGAGCTGGACAACGCCGTGCACACCGTGCGTATCGATATCGAACGCAGGAACAATGGTCAAAACTCGCTCCGCTTTTACCGGGATGAAGACGCTGCTCCAGCA
Source organism: Opitutaceae bacterium (assembly GCA_018402455.1). Classification (GTDB taxonomy): domain Bacteria; phylum Verrucomicrobiota; class Verrucomicrobiia; order Opitutales; family Opitutaceae; genus Actomonas. Next base: position 127,854 of record JAGYIG010000005.1, on the reverse strand, counting down.
AACCACCATCGCTATCGTGGAAGCCTGCGTCGGGTCGGACCGATTGCCCTGATCGTAGCCTCGCATCCACCCTCGGCCCGGCGCACTCCCACCGTGCCATCGGGGCGGGCGGCTACATCAACCCTTCGTCCCGCCAACTGTGCTGGGGCTCAAAGCCCAGGACCGCCCGCGCCCGGTTGATTGCCAGCAAGGTTTCGAAATCGCCCAATTCCCGCTTGATCGGAACCGTCGGAAACACCTCTTGCAACAGCCCCGCGCTCGACCGGCTCATGATGGTATCGGCCGCCGCGATAGTGACATTCACGGCCCCTGCCACGGCAGCTTCGAGGCCCAGCCGGCAACTCAGACCAACGTCCCTCTCGTCGATGTAGCCCCAGAGGTTCCAGCTGCGCAATTTAGGATCCTCCCAAAAGGTCGGCACTTTGGCATAATCCTCCCGCCGTAAGATGTTCGAGAAGCGGAGGCCCACATGCGCCACTCCGGTCCATCGTGCATACTGCGCCGCCATCGCCTCACCTGCCACCTTCGACAAAGCGTAGCTGGAATTCGGATAGGGAGCATGATCCTCATCCACCGGGGCATACCGAGGCGGAGTTTCGCTGAATGAGAGCCCCAGGACGGTTTCGCTCGATGCCCACACCACCCGCTTCAGCCCCGCCTGGCGGGCGGCTTCGAATACATTATAAGTGCTGGCGGTGTTGTTATGAAAGACCCGCGGGCCGGTGTGAAACAGCTCATTGGGGATCGCGCCAAGATGCACCACCGCATCCGCCTTGGCCAAAACCGAGTGCGCTTCCCCCAAATCCGTCAGGTCCGCCAGCTTGGTGGGAAAACGAGCCGCCGCGCCCCGGGGGGGCACGGTATCGACGTTCAGCACCTCGTATCCGTGGTCCGCCAGCTCTAAAAGAGTGGCGGTGCCCGCTTTCCCGGATCCACCCGTGACAACAATGCGTTTCATGGTCACGTTGACTGCCCCCGGAACGTCCCCCGGCAATGCCGTCCCCAGTTGACCGTCCCCCTCCCCTCAGCTGGACCGCATCGTTGCCCCTGATTGCAATCTCACTGAAACGTCTCCCTTCTCCTCCGTCTCAATATGAATCGTCTTTGTCTCCTGCTACCCCTCGCGGTTGGTTGCCTCCCCGCCGCCGCCCAAAACCGAATCGGCACGGGTTCGGTCAACGAGCTCTATCAAACCTACTGCGCTGCCTGTCACGGCGAGAACCTCGCCGGCGGCCAAGGGGGCTCGTTGGTCGATGACTATTGGAAGCATGGCAGTAGCGACGCTGAAATCACTCGATCCATCGCCGCCGGCTTTCCGGACCTGGGCATGGTGCCTTGGCAGGGCGTACTCGATGACAACCAGATCCGCTCCCTCGTGATCTACATCCGCGAACAGGGACAGATCGCCAAAACCAAGGAAACCACCGCCAAAACCCAGCCGCAGGGCGGTGTGTTTTCCACCACCCACCACAATTTCACCTTGGAGAAAATCACCCAGGTGGAAGATATCCTTTGGTCGATGGAGTTCATGCCGGATAGCTCCATTCTCCTCGCCCAGCGCGACGGTCCGCTCTGGCGCCATGCCGATGGGGTGAACCACCTCATTGAGGGCACGCCCGAGGTTTGGCAACACGGCCAAGGCGGTCTGCTCGAAGTGGCACTGCATCCCGACTACGCGAACAATGGCTGGATCTACCTCGGCTACTCGGAGCACACCGGTGCGCAGGAAGACGGCAAGGACGCCGGCATGACCGCCATCGTACGGGGCCGCATCAAGGACGACCAATGGGTCGATCAAGAAGACATTTTTCGGGTCCCGGCCGAGTTTCACCTCAGCTCCGGCGTTCATTACGGAACCCGTTTCGTTTTCCAGGACGGTTACCTGTTCTTTAGCATCGGAGATCGTGGCCGCATGACGATGGCGCAGGATGTCACCAAGCCCAACGGCAAGGTCCACCGTATTTTCGACGACGGGCGCATCCCCCCGGACAATCCGTTTGCCGAACAACCCGGCGCTTTCCCCTCCCTCTGGACGCTCGGCAACCGCAACCCGCAAGGCTTGGATATCGACCCGGCCACCGGGATGCTCTGGGCGACCGAGCACGGACCGCGCGGGGGTGACGAGGTCAATCTGATCGAACCCGGCGTGAATTACGGCTGGCCCGTGATCACCTATGGCATGAATTACAACGGGACCCCGATCACCAACGAAACCGCCCGCGACGGTCTCGCCCAGCCCCGGCACTACTGGAACCCGTCCATCGCAGTCTGCGGGATCGATTTTTACGAGGGGACGGTATTCCCCGGTTGGACGGGCGATCTGCTGGTTGCTGGTTTGGCATCGCAGGAACTCCGCCGCCTCGTCATCCACGACGGCCAGATCCTCGAGGATGAAATTATTCTGAAAGGCCAAGGGCGGGTGCGTGATGTGCTCAGTGGACCGGATGGTCAGCTCTACGTGGCCCTCAATTCCCGCGACCCCAACTTCGGCGAACTCTACCGTTTGAACCCGGTACCTGCCCCCCAGTGGCAGAGCCTCTTTGACGGCCATTCTCTGGACGGCTGGGATGTCGTTGAGGGGCAGTCGACGGTGCTCGTGGACGATGGAGCGATCGTCGCCGTCCACCAGGATGCCAGCGCGATGACCTATCTCGTCACCGCCGAGACCTACGCCGATTTCATCCTCGAAGTGGATGTCAAAGTCATCGGCAACTTGAACTCCGGCATCCTCCTGCGCGGCCAACGCAACCCGGCCATCATGGACGGCCGCACCCATGGGTATCAGATGGAAATCGATCAGTCTTCCCGCCAATGGACCGGCGGTATTTACGAAGAAGGGGGCCGTGGCTGGTTGTATTCCCTCGAGGGTAAGGCCGCCGCCCGGGACGCGTATCGACCATCGGAGTGGAATCACTACCGCATCGAAGCCATTGGTCAGACCTTCCGCACCTGGGTCAATGGCGTGCCCACGTTGCACCTCATCGATGACCAAACCGCATCCGGGTTGATCGGTTTCCAAATTCACCGGCTGACCGAGGACCTCAGCGGCGGCGCCGTTTACCTTCGCAATATCCGGATCCTGACCGACCAACCAGCGAATCATCACCGATCCACCACCCTGCCGGCAGAGGACACCCGCGAATTATGACGGCATCGCGCGGATAACCTCCGCGCCATCATCGGTGAGCAGGTGCAATACCTGAGCCTCCGCTCCCCAACGGCTGCGGTAGCCCTCCGCGACCTGATCGGCGAGTTTTACGTAGGCTTCGCCGAAGCTGCCATCAGTCAGGGCCATGACGGCGCCACCGAATCCGCCGCCCGTCAGCCGAGCTCCATAAACCCCCGCCATGGTGGTGAGTTGATCAACCAACGAATCCAGTTCCGGCGTGCTGTTCTCAAACGCATGCTGCGAACTGCGATGCGATGCCGTGAGGTGTCGGCCCAACGCGGACAGGTCAGCCGCGTTCAGGGCTGCGATGGTCTGCCCGACTCGATCGATTTCCTCGAGGACGTGACGGGCCCGCTTGGCCACGGTCGGAGACAACCGCGATTGCTCTCGGTAAAACAGCTCCAATGACGCGTCTGCCAATTGTTCCACGCCCAGGTCCGCCGCGGCAGCCATACACTCCGCGTGCCGGGCGCTGTAGAGACCATCAACGAGCGCATGCTTGGTGTGGGTGTTGAAGATCCAAAAATGCGCCCCGGCTGGCAGGGGGACCGTCGAAAACTCCGGCCTCCGGCAATCAATGAACACCAGGTGGTCACGCCGACCGAATCCCGACACGCCCTGATCAAGAATCCCACACGGTACGCCCACGAAATCGTTCTCCGCTTGACGACCGATTTTCACCAGGGTCTCCCGGTCGACCGATTGATTCGTCAACTCCAGAAAGGCCAAAGCCGAAGACAGTTCGATGGCCGCGCTGCTGCTCAGGCCGGCGCCCACTGGCAGGTCGCTCGCCACCGCGTAATCGAACCCCGCCGGCAGGGTCAAACCGTGTGACTGCATCGCCGCCATGACGCCCTGTGGATAGTTCACCCAAGCCGACTCCCCTTCCAACTTCACCAACGCCTCCCCCGTTTCGACAACCGCCTCCCCGATCGCCGACCGCCACCGTCGCCGAGCATCACGACGCGGACTGGCCGCCACCCACAGTCCCCCATCGACCGCCGCCCCCAAAACCGTGCCGCCATTGTAGTCCGTATGGTTCCCGATGAACTCAATGCGACCGGGCGCGCGGGTGATGACGGCGGGCTCACCGCCAAAACTCTGGCGAAACAAATCGGAAACGCGCTCTAGCATAAGTGGCTGCCAGTAATGTCTCTCCGAAGCGCCGGGTCAAAGCCTGCTTTGGCGAGATCCCCATTTAACCCTGCGGCGGGGGCTTGGGGTCGGGCGGGGTACCGCCTTCAAATCCCGGCGGCGCCTCCCCCCGCGCTCCCCGCCAAGTGAGGTCCAGCAGGTAACGCATGGCCTCGACTTGGTCGCAGTTGCGCTGTTCCGCTATTTGCTCGGCCCGCTTGAGGAGCTGCCGGGCCATGATCTCGGCCTGCCCCTCATCCGCACCAAACGAGCGACAAAGCCGTTTCACATGTTCGAAGTCTTCCACCCCATCAGTGAACGCCAGGCTACGTCTCAGCACAACCGTGCGGTTTTTTTCCTTCTTTGACCGATCCTACATGGGCTGGATTTCCCTATTCCAGTGAATGCAGGGCTGGGCGCTGAACCGAGTGTGGACCGCAGCCGACGCCATGCCCCAACGCGGGATGTGCTGCCCTCATCTCTAGCCGCCCACCAAGCCATCGAACTCCAGTGCCTGTCCCTGATCCGTGGCCAGGGGCTTTCCCGGATCAAAGTGCGCGAGCTGGATCATCGTCAGGCCCAACCAACCCGCCGGAGCCGGCAGATTAATCCGGGAGCGCAGCGCCCCCACCTTCTTATCCGCCTGCATCAACGTCACCTCTCCAGTCGGCGCCGGACCTGAACCCTGCACCCGCCCCAGGGCTCGACGCACCCGACCCGTCGCCGCCAATCGCGCCATCACTTCCTGTCCCAGGTAGCAGCCCTTGGTGAAGGAGACGGCGTGCAAATGACGTCCTCCCTCCTGAGGGAAATCTCCCTCCCCCAGGTCCGTCGGCACGCTCGGCCAACCTTGCTGAATCCGCACCGCCTCAAACGCATCGGTCGTGCCCTCGCCCCACTCCTCCGGCCACTCGAAGGTTTGATCCGCCCGGCCCAAGAGGTATCGCCAGCCCAAAGCAAGGTCCGGAGCCGGGTCCAACTCCCGCAACTCCGACTCCCCACTCAGACCCAACTCGCCCGCCACGCTTCCTCCCCCGACACGCCACCCCCTCCACCGCACCGTCTCGTCGCTGAGCTCAACGTCGTCCGCAACAATGTAGGCTTCCAACCGAGCCATGAGCTGTTCGGCGGCCAAACTCCAACTGACGATCTGCCACCGCTCTTGGTCGATGCGGCAAAGAAAGGCATCACCAAACACTCGGCCCTTCGCGGTCAGCAGAAACCCATAAGCCCCTTCGCTGTCCGCAAGTTGCGACAGGTCTTGCGTCAACTGACCTTGCAAAAACTCTAGGGCATCTTCCCCAGTCGCCAGCACCACCGAGCGGGGATTATCGGCGCAGTATTTACGGTGTATTGCAAAACTATAACGATTTTTATCGTTTTCTTTATGAGTCATTTATAGAAATATATGAAAGTTTTTGAGAACTTTGTGTTGACGAAAGTTACTCCATCTGCTCTCTTAGCAACATCAGATTTACATCTTCTACCGCCTAGCGGTAGTTTTGGGGTAACTAAGAAAGCAAATGGCCGGTCACTTAGGGGTAGGTGACCGGCCAACTTTTTGTCCGGATTCCTCGCCGAGGCCAAGTCCACAATCCGACGAATCTGTCGCCTCCCCAGCCTTGCACCGCATCGGCTCCCTGTTGCAACGTCGACGGTTCATGCAGCGCACCTCCGACATTAATGTCACTGAGACCAAGGAACTCCCCTCTCCGGCCAGCCTGTTTGCGGAGCTTCCGCGAAGCGATCGCCAGTCGGCCTTCGTCGCCGAATCCCGCAAACACATCCATCGGTTGATCTTCACCGAGGATAAGCGATTCCTCCTGATCGTTGGTCCGTGCTCCATCCACGACCTCGCGGCCGGGCGCGACTACGCCCAACGGCTGGCCGCCCTCGCCGGCGAGGTGTCCGACCGGATTATGGTGGTGATGCGGGTCTACTTTGAAAAACCCCGCACCACCGTGGGCTGGAAGGGTTTGATCATGGACCCCCACCTCGACGGCACCCACGACATCGCTTTGGGCCTGCGCACCGCGCGGAAGTTTCTCCGGGAGGTTTTGGACCTCGGTCTGCCGACCGCGACAGAGCTCCTCGATCCCATCACGCCTCAATACATCGCCGACCTGATTTGCTGGTCCGCCATTGGCGCCCGCACCACCGAGTCCCAAACCCACCGCCAGATGGCTTCCGGACTCTCGATGCCGCTGGGGTTTAAAAACGGCACCGACGGCACGCTGGGGTCCGCGCTCAACGCCATCAAAGCCGCCGCCCAACCCCAGACGTTTCTGGGGGTCAGCGTGGAGGGACGGGCCTCCGCGGTCGCCACCGCCGGCAACCCCAATTGCCATATCGTGCTACGCGGTGGTTCATCCGGTCCCAACTACGCCGCCACCGAGGTGGCCAAGACCGGGGAAACCCTGCGCGATGCCGGATTGCTGCCAGCCATTATGATCGACTGCTCCCACGCCAACTCGGACAAGGATCCCGCCCGCCAACCCGAAGTCATGCGTGCCGTGCTCGATCAGGTTCGCGCCGGCAACACCGACATCATTGGCGCGATGGTCGAGAGTAACTTGAGCGCCGGTAGTCAAAAATTCCCTCAACCGCTGGAAGCGTTGCGCTACGGTGTGTCCATTACCGATGGCTGTATTGATTGGGCAACCACGGAGAAGCTCATCCGCGACACGCACGAGGCCCTCGCGCCGCGGTTCCACTAAGCTCCGGTTAACATAGCCCACCCCCGGGGTGGCTTCCATCGCGGGCTGAGGTAGGCTGCAGGACCCCTACCCCCTACTCCTTCCCATGACTGCCCCCGCCCTGCTCCTCCGTCGCCTTGGCTTGGTTTGCGCCGCCACGCTGCTCGCCACCGTCTCCACCCACGCCGCCGATGTGCGCGGAACCCTCGCCACGTGGCATCTCATCACGCTGACCTTTACCGGTCCGATGGGCTCTGAGTCCGAGCCCGCAACTTTTTGGGACCACCGCCTGACCGTGGACTTCACCCACCCCGAATCCGGCACCGTCTACACCGTTCCGGGGTTTTTCGCCGCTGATGGGCACGCCGGTAGTTCCCACGCCGATGCCGGCGATCAATGGCAGGTGCGTTTTACGCCAGACCGGGTCGGCACCTGGCACTATCAGGCCGCATTGGTTACCGGTGACCGCATCGCGGTTTCAGACGCTGCGGGGCAGCCCCACCCGCTACCGCGGTCCACCGGACACTTCGAGATCGCGCCTTCCCCCTTGGATGCATCCAGCCGCGACTTTCGAGGGCACGGTCGGCTCGAATATGTCGGCAAACACCATCCGAGGTTTGCGGCATCCGGACGCTACTTCCTCATGGGAGGCGCCGGCAGTCCGGAGAACTTTTTGGCCTTTGACGGCATCGATGGCACCTACGATTTCGCCAAGACCCCGGAATTCCCCTCCCTCGGCATCGACCAACTCCATCACTACGGTCCCCACCGCCAAGACTGGCGCGAGGGCGATCCCCATTGGACGGACGAAGACGGCGACGACGCCAAAGGCATTATCGGGGTCGTCAACTACCTCGCCGCCCAGGGGCTCAACTCGATCTACCTGATGCCGTTTACCTACGCGGGCGATGGCAATGACATCTGGCCGTGGGCCGATCCCCAGACTCGCGACAGCTTCGATGTGAGTAAACTGGATCAGTGGGAATGGGTCTTTGCCCACCTGCAGAATCAGGGCATTCACATCCACATGTTGCTGACGGAGACCGAGAACGAGAGCCTCTTCGAGGTGGAGGACGGGGGTGCGCCATTTGCCGACACCCGCAAACTTTACTACCGCGAACTCATCGCGCGCTTCGGCCACCACCTCGCGCTGACTTGGGATCTGGGAGAGGAAAGCGGTTGGACCGACGAAAAAGGCGGCGCGGTCGGAGTCGGCACCACCACCGCCCAGCACCAAGCCTTTGCCCGTTATATTCGCAAACTCGATCCCTACCGGCACCCCATCGTCATGCACGATATCGAGATCGTGGAGATTTACCCGCCGCTGGTCGGGTTTGAGGCCTTTGAGGGCCCGGCGCTGCAACGCCACGAGAACTATAATCAGCACATCATCGAACATCTGGAGATGTCCGTCGCGGGCGGGCGTCCTTGGCTGGTCAGCATGTCCGAGCCCCTGGGCTGGGAATACGGCCTGCGCCCCGATGACGAAGACCCCACGCGGGATGGCCCCCGCAAAGACGTGCTGTGGGGCGTCTTCATGGCCGGCGGCGCCGGCGTCGAATGGTATGCGGGCTGGCAAAACAACGCCCCCACCAGCGACCTGAGCAGCGAAGACCTTCGCGTGCGCGCCGAGATGTGGCGCCAAACCAAAATCGCCCTCGATTTCTTCAACGAATACGTGCCATTCCAAGACATGACCGCGGCCAACGCCCGGGTCGTCGGCGACAACGCCTACGGCTTCGCCAAACCGAACCACACCTACTTGGTCTACCTCCGGGAGGGCGGGACCGCCCAACTCGATCTCACCGACGCCACCGGAACCTACGACGTGCACTGGTTTGACCCCCGCCACGGCGGCGAATTGCAGTTGGGCCGGATCGAACAGGTAGAGGCCGGTCGCGTGGTGGACCTCGGTGCCGCGCCGACGGAGGCGGATCGCGATTGGGCGATCCTGCTGCGCCGGCGCTGACCCGCGCGGGCTACAAACTCCGGATCAAATGGATCCGGAAGTCATGGTCGTCCGCATTGTCCGAAATCCCCACCAGCCAGCTGGTCGCCACCGACCACTGGCCGCCCCCGAATTTGCCCTTCAGAATCGGCCCCAACTGATGCTCTTGATCATCGAACGCCCCAAAGGCACGCGAGTCATTGAAATCGTGAAACGACTCCAAACCCCACCGCCACCCCCCGGCGAGCGGACCCGTGAACTGCAGGCGATGCTCCACCAACACCCCGTCATGAGAACGCTCCCCAAACTGCAATCCGAGCAGGAGATTGGCCCGGGCCTCCCAACCTTCTCCCCAGTTCCACTTTCCCGTCCAGGCCACCCGGCCTCGCGAAGGGGTGTTGTCGTTCTCCGCGATCTGCAATTCGTAACGGATTCCACTGTCCCAACCAGCCGTTTCATTCTCCCGAAACTGCCACTGCGCCTCCAATCGCGCATACTGGAACTCGGCCCCTCCCTGCCCCGGATCGTAAAACAATCCGATCACCCGCCAGCGCCATGCTTCGTTGATCGCCTGCTGGTAGTGCAGGCGCTGAGCCCACTCCGCGGGTGACTCATCGGGCAAATAGCTTGAGCGCAGCTCCCACGCCCGCTCCCCGGCTTTCACATCGGGACTGAAAACACTCGAGGTGTTCAGGGCCGATAAAGCGTTAGAAAACCCCAAACTTATGATTAGGAATAAATTAATCTTTGCAAATATGCTTCCAGATAAGTTCATCTTCTGAGCTACTCATTAATTCCGGTCAGTCCAGTCCGCCGGTTGATTTTTGGGCCCACCGATCCTACCTTGACCCCACTCCTCGCCAGTCCCCCAACGTCCACCCGGCGACGAAAGCACCCAATTCGACCGATAAACCGCAATTGATGCGTGTCCTCCCCCGCTGCCTTGTGGTTAATTAACCCGATCCTTTACCCAACTATGAAAACTCCCATTCGAGTCGCCGTCACGGGTGCAGCCGGTCAAATCGGCTACTCCCTCCTATTCCGCATTGCGTCCGGCCAAATGTTCGGCCCGGACCAACCGGTTATCCTCCAAATGATCGAAATCCCGGTCGAGAAGGCCATGCAAGCGCTGGAAGGCGTCGCCATGGAACTCGATGACTGCGCGTTTCCCCTGCTCAAGGATATGGTTCTGACCGACGCTCCCGAGGTCGGTTTCAAGGACGCCAATTGGTCCCTGCTCGTCGGTGCCAAGCCCCGCGGCCCCGGCATGGAGCGCGCCGATTTGCTCAAGGGCAACGGCGTCATCTTCACCGGCCAAGGCGAGATCATCGACCGCGTCGCCGCGGAAGACGCCCGCGTCGCCGTGGTCGGCAATCCGGCCAACACCAACGTGATGATCGCCGCCTCCAAGGCCAAACGCCTTTCGCCCGACCGCTTCACCGCCATGGTCCGTCTCGACCAAAACCGCGCCCAGGCCCAGCTGGCCAAAAAAGCCGGCGTCGACCTCACCGCCGTGAAGGACATCTTCATCTATGGCAACCACAGCCCGTCGATGTATCCCGCCTTTGCCCACGCCACCATCGACGGTAAACCCGCCGCTGAGGTGATCAATGATCAAGCCTATCTCGAAGGCGACTTCTGCTCGACCGTCGGCAAGCGCGGCGCCGCCATCATCGCCGCCCGCGGACTCTCCTCCGCTGCATCCGCCGCCAACGCACTCGTCGACCATGTGCGGGATCTCATGACCCCGGGGGCGATTCATTCCGTCGCGGTGAAGAGTGAAGGCCAATACGGGTTCGATCCCAACGTCTGGGCGGGTATGCCCGTGCGCACCACCACGCCCGGGTCTTATGAAATCATCACCGACTACGATCTGAGCGACGCCTTCTCCCAACAGAAGCTCGCCGCCACCAATGCGGAGCTCGTGGGTGAGCGCGACATGGTGGCCGACATGCTCGGCTGAGCCCGGCCAGGCCATCCCCCCACTCCTTCGAGTGATCGACGCCCTCTCGCAGGGCGTCTTTTTTTTGCACCCTCACCGAGGTAGGGCGGTTTCGCCGAAACCCCCGTTTCAGGCTGACGGCACACCTTCCCCATGCTCCGCCTCCGCGGCCACACAGCCGCGGAGCCATGAACCCTAACGACGGTTCACCGGCTTCCGTTAGGGCGAAACCATGCGCCCAGCCTTCACGCCGGTTTGCGAAAGTGCAGGATTCCCCAAGCCAAAGCATTCTGGCGACCGGCCTTCACCCAATGGTCCAACCCGGCCTTCATGCGCTCGCGGTAATCGTCGGTGCACACCTGCTTTAACTCTTCCTCCCGCTCCTCCAGCACCTGCTTGACCCGGGCGTAGTGGTTGACCAACTGCGGGCTGAGGTCCTCGATCTGAACTTCCTCCCAATCCAGCGCGGCGGCGAACCGACGATAGGCCTCGAAGCTGCCCATCGAGGCGAGGTGAATACGGGCCAAAACCGGCGCAAGCACCGCCTCGTCGACGCCCTCGGCCTGCATGGGGTCGGTGAAAACAAAGTCCCCTCCCGGTCGAAGCACACGGTCCACTTCCCGAAACACCTGCTCGCGCCGCCCGCTGTGCAGGATGGCATCCTGCGACCAAACGACATCGACGCTCGCGTCCGGCATCGGCACCGCCTCGAAGCTGCCATCAATCACCTCGATCCGGTCCGACAGACCAAGCTCGGCGTTGCGCCGGCGGTTACGTTCATTCTGCACGGTGGAGAGATTGAGACAGGTCACTCGAAAGTTTTTTTGCTCCACGAGATAACGCGCCGCGCCCCCGTAGCCGGCCCCGATGTCCAAAACCGAGGTGTTGGCCGGGCGGTGATCGAGACGCCGCCCAATGTGTTCCACCGTGCGGCGAGAGGCATCCAAAATCGGCTCATCGGGCGATTCGTAGAGGCCAATGTGAATGTCCTCACCTCCCCAAACGTGGTAGTAGAAGTTGTCAGCGTCGCCGCTGTCGTAGTAGTCGCGGGCTTGGTCCACAACCGAATCGGCTAAAGTATCTGAATTAGTCATCGGATTTAGAGTTTGGGTTTAACGGCCGCGCCGGTGGGCGCCGCAGGCGGAGCGCTGACTTTCGAATCTTCCGGTTCGTCGTGATAGCGCTTCTCCGCAATGTGAATGAAGAAATCCGGATCATCGGTCCGGTAGGTTTCCTGGAAATCGGCGAACGAGTGAATCTGCTGGAAGCCCACTTCCCGCATCAGCCTCTCCACGTAGGCCCGCCGCAGCGGAAACATGTTGAGGTGATAGGCGGAGCCGTCGGGAAACTCATAGCGGAAGCGAGCCAACCCTTCGTCCATGTGTTCGGGCTCCGCCTTCACATTGTCTCCACAATAGTAATACGTGTGCTTGGAACTGAAGCCCTCGTCGAGAATCGCGTCATAGTTGCGCTGGTCCAGAATCAGCACCCCGTCATGCCGGAGCGCGGCGTAGAATTCGGCCAGGGTCTTGCGACGGTCCTGCTCGCTGAAAAGATGGGTGAAGGAATTGCCCAGACAGATAATGGCATCGAACTTGCCGTGCACATCGCGGTTCAACCACCGCCAGTCCGCCTGCACCGTGCGCAGGATATGACCATGATTGGTGCCGTTGTGAAAGGCCTTGGCCAGCATTTGCGGGCTGCCGTCGGCGCTGACCACATCAAAGCCCTCCGCCAATAGTCGGACCGAATGGAAGCCGGTGCCTGTAGCCACATCAAGGATACGCTTGGCCCCACGCTTTTTCAGCTCGTCAATGAAGAAACTGCCTTCGCTCTCGGCGCGGGCCTTCCAGTCAATCAACTGGTCCCATTTCTCCACGAAGCCATGGACGTATTCAGATTTATATTTGTCGGTTTGACGGATTGAGGTCGGGTTTTGCCCGTAATCCTGTTCCGATTCCTGCGGTAGCGGTGTTGTTTTCATGTGATGGTGGGGGGGCAAAATGCCTTGCCCCTGGGGTGCTCTGCCTCTCGGACGGTGAGGCCGTCCCACCCCAATCCTCCCGAGGAGGACCGAATCGCCTTGGCCACACCCCTCCGGTGGCTCCACCCTCGATGACAACGAAGCGGTGGGGCGGGATTACCGGTAGCATCGGGGCTCCGAAGGAAACCCACGTTGGCTGGAGGACAAGCGATGGCGGAAGTGAGGCGTTGAACGAGTTTTAATCAAAAGTCAGACCGCGGGACAGGAGGTCTCGGCGGCTGACCGGTGAGTGCCTGAGAGAACGTCGCGTTATCAGGTCGGTCAACCGCCAACTGAAAATGACCGCATCAAAACGGCATCCGTCCCTTGCTCGATAACCCGTTAATATCCATCTTATGGATACAAAAATGAGGCCATGCTCGTCGCGAACGCCGTCTATCAGCTGGACCAAGCGGTCGCCAGGATCCGGGAGTTTGCCGAGACCAACGGTGAAACCTTGGTGGTGGTCACCGCAGACCACGAATGTGGCGGACTGACCCTCACGGCCGCCGGAGCCGAGGGAATGACCGCCCATTTTTCGACCGAGGACCACACCGCGGCCCCTGTGCCGCTGTTCGCTCTGGGGCCCGGGGCGGAGCATTTTGCGGGCTCGTTGGACAACACTGATATTCATCGAACTCTTATGGAATTATTGATTGAGCCCGATCCTGACACCACGGCAGGACATCCATAGTCCGGGATCGGACGGGCCGGCCCTGTCAGAAACCGGAACAAAGCCGCCGACCGTCGCCCCCAATAAAAGCGTTCGCCCGCTTCGTGTATTCCCCGAGCTTGCTTAGGCCAAGAGTCCGGCCAACGCCGTCTTCTTGCTCAGACGAAAGGCGTGCCGCACCGCCGCAAACGCTTCGATCAGCTCATGGGGCGCACCCGCCCGGGGAAATCGCATCGCCAACGAAGAGCCATCACACTCCACCGTCGCCTCAATATCGGTCACCGTGAGCACGCAACGGGAGTAGTCGGAGGGATAGTCCACTCGCAGACCGGTCGCACCATCCAAATCCTCCACCGCATCAATCACGGCTTCGACCGATACCCCCTTGGTCAGATCAAACGCCATCTCGCTGAACTGACCGGCAAACAACTGTTCAAACGAATCGGCGCCCAAACACCCGGCCTGCACTTCCGAGAGGGTCTGCCTGCCTTCATACCGCGAGGGGTCGTCGGGGTTTAACGCGTAGGCGATCTCAAAGATAAAGTCCTTGGCGGTCAGCACCGCACAGGGCGAGGTCACCTCGAGGGTCAGATCCTTGCGTTTGTAGTCCAGCTGGGCCCGGGCCCGCTGAAACCAATCCTCGGCTTCCTGGGTAATTCGATCCTGACACAGCCGCCCAAAAAAAGTCCGCGTGGCCGGTGACACCTGATCGGGCACCGTGTGGCGACCTTTGCTGAAACCCGCGAGACTCTTGACCAGGCCCTCGCCCAGATCGCCGATCAGGCGCACCCGCGAAACATAGTTGGTCAAGTCAGTGTCATCCATCGGCATACCCTTGCATTGAGAGTGCGCCGGTGCGGGAACGCAGCCATTTTTTGCCCGGGGGGGGCACTGACCCCGCCAAACCACCTTTTATCACATAAACCGCAACTTAACGCCCCCTGCCGAGTATTACTAGAACCCTCAACCCGGGTTCGCTTTCCTATTTCGTTCTGATTCGCTACTGCTGCCGTGAAAAACTTCACCTCGTCCTCCTTCCTCCGACTCGGGCCGTTGGCCCTATTGCCATTAAGCGGAATCCTCCTGCTCGGGGGCTGTGGCTCCGCCGACGGCGAAGCCACCGCCGAAAACTCAAATTCGGCTGAAAAAGCGGGCGGTCCAGACCGCGAGGAAAGAAAATCCGAACCGGTTCCGGTCCAAATAGCCACCGTTTCCCGGGGTCCGATCGCGGCCACCTTGTCCTTTAACGCGACCTTGGAAACCGAATCGACGGTCGATCTCTTTCCGCAGGTCGCCGGTCAGGTCGAGGCCCTGCTCGTGGAGGAAGGAGATTTTGTCAAAACCGGGGATCCCTTGATCCAGATCGATGCCCGCGAGTGGCGGGTCGATGCCGACGAGGCTCAGGTCAATCTCGACCGCGAGCAGGCCAACTTCGCCCGCAGTGAAAGCCTCTACCAGCGCAACCTGATCAACCAGCAGGAATACGAAAACGCCAAATTCCAGCTCGAGCAGATGCGGCTTCGCCTCGAACGGGCCAAGATCCAGCTCGATCACGCGACGGTGCGCGCTCCGTTTGACGGCGTCATCTCCGAGCGCGAGGTCCAAGCCGGAGCCCGCGTCGGCAACAATACCAAGCTGTTCTCCTTGGTCAGCCTGCAGGACATGGTGGCCCGGGTGTTCGTGCCGGGCCGTTACCTGCCGCAGGTCGCCAAGGACCAGCCCGCCGTCATCACTTCGGAGTTTCTGCCTGACCGCCAATTCGAGGGTTGGGTCAAACGCATCAGTCCCGTGATCGATCCGCAAAGCGGCACGTTTAAGGTCACCGTGGGCATGTCGAATCCGGAGTATGATGTCCTGCCCGGACTCTTCGTCAAAGCGACCATCACCACCGAGGAGCGGGACGATGCCCTGCTCGTCCCCAAACGCGCCATCGTCTACGATGGGGGCAATCAATTCATCTTCACCGTCCGCGACGGCACCGCCCATCGCCTGCCGCTGCAGGCCGGTTTCGAAACCTCCGACACCATCGAGGTGCGGGCCGGACTTGCCGAGGGAGACCCCGTCATCATCCTCGGCCAGTCCGGCCTCAAGGACGAGTCCCCGGTCAAAGTCGTTAATCCGGACTTGCTGCCGGACGCTCCGCAAGTCGCCGAGGCTGACACTCCGGAAGACCAGGCCGAAGAATCCTGATCGACCGCCCCCCCCAGACGCATCCGGCCATGCCCCGACGTTTCAACCCCGAGGACTCCACCTTCGCCTTCACCACGCGGCGCCCTGTCGCCATCCTCATGGTGGTGCTGGCCGTCGTGGTCTTCGGTTGGGTTTCCTACAACCGTCTCGCCCTCACGCTCATGCCCGACATGAGCTACCCGTCGCTGACGGTGCGCACAGAATATCCCGGCACCGCCCCCGAGGAGATCGAGAACACCATTTCCCAACGCCTCGAACAGGAGCTGGGCATCGTGCCCGGCCTCACCTCGATCAGCTCTATTTCGAAAGCCGGCCAATCCGACGTCATCATGGAGTTTGGTTGGGAAACCGACATGAACACCGTCGCGGCTGATGTCCGCGAGAAGGTGGACCGCGTGCGCATGCCCGACGACGCCGAACGCCCGATCCTGCTGCGCTACGATCCGACCCTGGATCCCGTCATGCGTTTTGGTCTCGCCGGGCCGCAGTCCCTCTACGACCTGCGCTACCTGGCCGAATACGATATCAAACGCCGTCTCGAATCGCTAGAGGGCGTGGCCGCCGTGAAGGTGAAGGGTGGGCTCGAAGAGCTCTTCCTCGTGGCCATCGACGAATCGCGCCTCTCCACCCTCGGGCTCGACATCAACCAAATCAATCAACGGCTGGCACAGGGGAATGTGAACCTGCCCGGAGGCAACCTCAGCGAGGGCCAAACCGAGTATCTCATTCGCACCATGAATGAACTTCGTTCGTTGGAAGAGATTGAGGAACTCATCATTGCCTCCCAAAACGGGGTGGATATCCGCGTGCGCGACATCGGCACCGTCTCGCGCTACCACCGGGACCGCGAGGTCATCACCGCGGTGAAGGGTCAGGAGAGCATCGAGCTCGAACTCTACAAGGAGGCCGATGCCAATATCGTGGAAGTCGCCCGCCGGGTCAGCGCCGCGATCTACGGCACCCCCGAGCAACAAGCCTACGTTGCCAACGAACTCCCCCCCGGATCCAAGACCGCCCCTCCCGCAAAGAAAAATGTCGCCGAGTCCAAACCCGCCCCCGAGGCCCAGGGCAAAGGCCGGGGGCGCGGTCGGTTCGACCAAACCCGCCGCGAGGAAGCTGAGCGCGTCATGCGTTTCCTGCAGATGACGGATTATCTCGAGTTTCAGCTCCCCGATGAGGCCTCGATTCAAACCCTCGCCGACCAATCCATTTTTATCCGCAACTCCATCGATGAGGTGAAGAACAACGCCCTCTTTGGCGCGTTCATCGCTGTCATCGTGCTCTTCGTTTTCCTGCGCAATCTCGGCCAGACCGTCATCATCGGCATCTGCATTCCCATTTCCATCGTCGCGACCTTTGCGCCGATGTTCATCAGTGACGTTTCGCTCAACATCATCTCGCTCGGCGGGTTGGCCCTCGGGGTGGGCATGTTGGTCGACAACGCCATCGTCGTGCTGGAATCGATTTTCCGCTGTCGCGAGGAAGGCGATCCTTTGAGCACGGCCGTCGTGCGGGGCGTGAGTGAAGTGGGCATGGCCGTAACGGCTTCGCCAGCCACGACCGTCGCCGTGTTTTTCCCGATCGTATTTGTCGAGGGTGTCGCCGGTCAGGTGTTTGGCGACATGGCGTTGACGGTGGTGTTCTCGCTGCTGGCCTCACTGGCCGCGGCCTTGTTTTTCATTCCGATGCTCGCCTCCCGCGACTTCACCGCTTCCGCCGCATCCTTCACCGGCGACCAGACGGAACGCCCGTTCCTGCAGTTTCCCGCCCGCCAGGAAGGCGCGGCCTGGTTACAGCGGGCGCAGGGGGCCGGCCGAAGTGTCGGCCTGGCAATCGCCCGCGCCCTGCTGTCTTTCACTCTGCTTTTGGTGGTGCTCCTCAAGCTCGTGGTCACCCCGGTCGTGATCGTGCTCTCCCCCCTTTGGTGGCTCGTCGGCCGCCGTAAAACCCCATCCCTCTGGCAACGCGTGGCGGGCTTCTTGGCCTCTGATCACTTGGGCCGGCTGAGCGGTAGCCAAGTATGGAGCGGCTTCCTCGTGGTCACCACCGCCCAAGACTTCGGTGCCGGCGTTGGCCGACTGGCCGGCTGGACCTCCGGCCGACCCGGCTGGCTGGGACGGTTCCTGCGCGGCCTGAGTTGGCTCGTGGCCCTGCCGTTCTGGATCATGCGCAGCGTCTTCAGTTTGATCGTGCGTCTCATCAGCGTCGTCGGGCAGGTGACCGTGCTGAATGTGGCGGCCGGAGTGATCGTGACCGTTCGGTGTATCCGTCTCATTATTACACCGCTCGTTTCTCCGGTGCTGGCGGGGTTCAATCGTGGCTTCGGCGTGCTCCAGGAGGTGTATCCGGTCATGTTGCGCGCGGCCCTGCGCAACCGTTGGGCGGTGATCGGGGTGGCCGTGGCTTTGTTTGTGACCTGCTGGATTGTGCTGCTGCCGCGCCTGGGCCGGGAGTTGATTCCACAAGTCAATCAGGGTGAGTTCAATCTGGACATCACCCTGCCCGTCGGCACCCCCATCGAGCGCACCTACGAAGTCGCCCGCACCATCGAGGACTCTATGCTGGCCGACTCCGCGGTCGCGATGACCGCAGTCACCGCCGGGGCCGAAGCCAACGCCACCCGGGCCGCCGAAGCCGGCGAGCACACCGCCCGGGTGACCGTGCGCCTGCAACCCGACTCCGGCATCGCCGTCGAGGACGCGGTGATCGAACGGGTGCGCCAACAATTCGCGGATTTCCCCGAACTCGATCTGGAAGTGAGTTACCCGGCTTTGTTTTCGTTCCGAAGCCCGGTGGAGGTGGAGATTCGCGGTTTCCAATTACAAGAGCTCCGCAACCTGGCCCGCACGGCTGAGTCCCGCCTCGCCGAGATCCCTGGCTTGGTCGACGTGCGCTCCAGCCTGCAGTCGGGCAACCCTGAGATCCGCATCGTCTATAACCGCGAAGCCCTGGCCGAATATGATCTCTCGTTGCGCCGGGTGGCCGAACTCGTCCGCCATAAGGTGCAAGGATCCGTCGCCACGGAATACCGCCAAGCGGAGCGCCTCATTGATATCCTCGTCCGACTAGAGGAGCCCGATCGCCTCGGTCTGAACGAGCTCAGCCAACTCATCGTCAATCCGGGCGGGCCGATCCCGATTCCCCTGTCCGCCGTGGCCGAACTCCAAGTGAATGAGGGACCGAGCGAGATTCGCCGGATCAACCAAACCCGCAGCGCCGTGATCTACGCCAACCTTTCGGGCGCCGATCTGGCCACGGTTTCGCGGGACATCACGACCGTCATGCGTGACCTCGACTATCCGCCGGGATTTGACTACGCCATCGCCGGACAAAACGAGGAAATGCAGACCTCCCTCAACAGCCTGTTACTCGCCTTCGCCCTCGCGCTGTTCCTCGTCTACATCGTCATGGCGAGTCAGTTCGAATCGCTGGTGCAGCCCTTTCTGATCATGATGACGGTGCCGCTGGCGCTCATCGGTGTGATCGCCGGTCTGTTCATGCTGGGCATCTCGATCTCGATCATGGTCTTCATTGGCCTGATCATTCTCGCCGGAATCGTGGTGAACAATGCCATCGTGCTGGTCGACTACATCAACACGCTGCAGGACCGCGGCATCGACCGCACCGAGGCGATTATCGAAGCAGGCAAAGCCCGCCTCCGTCCGATCTTGATGACCACGCTCACCACCGTGCTCGGCCTCACGCCCATGGCCCTGGGCCTGGGCGAGGGTTCCGAAATCCGCACGCCCATGGCGATCACGGTAATCGCCGGTCTGGCCGTCTCGATGGCACTGACCCTGATTGTCATTCCCACCCTTTACGCTCAGTTTTCCGGCAAACGTCACGCTGACCCCTTGGCTCCCGCGCCGGCGACTGACCCCGCCGCCGATCCGGCCCCCCAGCCGTCGCAGACCTGACCCTTCTCCCGCCATGCGCCGCCGCACCCCCCTCGCCTACCTTCTGCCGACGTTTTCCGTGCGGCGACCCGTGACCGTGGTGATGATCCTGTGCGCTATCCTCGTGCTCGGCGTGATCGCCAATCTGCGGCTGCCGGTGGCCCTCTTTCCGGAGGGGATGGATGAGAAAAATCTCGGGGTATTCGCCAACTACCGCAACGCGAGTGCCGGGGACATTGAGGAAAAGATCGCGCGCCCGATGGAGGACATGATCGGCACCGTGAGCGGGGTGAAACGAATCAACTCCTACGTGCGCAGTGGCGGCGTGTTTATCCGGGTCGGGTTTCAAAACGACACCGATCTCGAAACCGCCTACGCCGATTTGCGCGATCGCATGGATCGGTTGATGCCGGAGATGCCCGATGACTTGGAGCAGATCTATGTGCGCCGATGGGATGAAAACGACATCCCCATCATGTATATGGTGATCAACATGCCGGATGAGGTGGAGGACGTGGCCTATGCCATGCAGACAATCGTCGAGCCCGCCATCCGTCGTATCGATGGGGTGGGCAACCTCGATTCCCACGGCTTCCGCAGCAAGGAAGTGCAGATCGACCTGATCGAGGAGCGGCTGCGCAGCCACCGCATCAATCCCAATGACCTGGTGCAGAAACTGCGCGATCAGAACTTCTCCCTCTCCAGTGGCTTCGTGCGCGAGGGCGGTTCCAAGGTCTACGTGCGCTCAGTCGGCCGCTTTGAAACGGTGGAGCAGATCGAGAGCATTGTCATCGACCCGGAACATCGGCTGACCCTGGCCGATGTGGCGCGGGTCGCCTACCAATCCGACGAGAACAACCGGCGAGCCTACCGCATCAACGGCGAGCCTGCAATCGGCCTGGAGGTCACCCGGGAGTCGTCGGCCAATATCGAGCAAATTTCGCAGGAGGTGCATCTCGCCCTCCAAGACTTGATGGACCACCCCTACCTGCGGGGGATGGAATACAGCGTGTTCTGGGACCAGGGCAAACACGTGCGCGAGTCGATCGACAACCTGAAGTCGACCGGTCTTTGGGGAGGCGCCTTCGCGGCGATGGTGATTTTCGCCTTCCTGCGGGCTCCCCGCATGACCGGTATTCTCACGCTGGCCATTCCCCTTTCGCTGCTGTGCACCGTGATCGTCATCTACTTCATGGGATGGTCTCTCAATATGGCCACCATGATGGGACTGCTGCTCAGCGTCGGTCTCGTCGTCGACAACGCCATTGTCATCGTCGAGAACATCTATCGCAAACGTCAGGGCGGCGAGTCGGCGGACAGCGCCGCCATCAATGGCGCGGGCGAAGTGGGACTGGCCGTGACGATGGCGACCCTCACCACGGTCGTTGTTTTTATGCCACTCATCCTCATGAGCGACGACGCGGAGTTCTCGTTTTGGATGCTGCGCATCGGCCTGCCAGTAGTGTTCTCCCTGGTCGCCTCCTTGTTCATCGCGCTGGTGTTCATCCCCCTCGCAACCAAGCGTTTTTCCCGCGGACACCAACACGCCGAGCCCCAATCCATCGGCTGGTTGCGCCAGCGCTACACCCACGCGCTCCACTGGGTGCTCAATCACCGCCTCGAAGCCGGCCTGCTGGTCCTCCTCGCGTTTGCCACCATCGCGATTCCGATCAATGGGGTGAAGCAATCCAGCGAGGGTGGCGGCGGCGATAACGACTCTTTCCGCGTCTACTTCTACCCCCCTTCCGGCAACAGCTTCGAAGAAACCACCGCCTTCATGACCACCGCCGAGCAGTTCCTGCTCGATCGGCGGGAGAGATACAACATCAACGCGGTGTCCTCCAGCTTCTCCCGCGGCTACGCTCGGCTGGAAGGTCGTTTCGCCGACAATCAACCCACCGAATGGTATGAGGTGGTCTGGAACAACATCATGATCGGCACCGGCCAACGCACCGCCCTCATGACCAGAGGCGAAATCCTTGAGGATTTGCGGGAAAATTTCCAAGTGCCGCCCGGGGTCATCATGCGCGCCGGACGTTGGGGCGGTGGCGACAGCGAGGGTCAAGGCCGGGTGACCATCGAACTCTACGGCGATGACACCGCCACCCTCGTCGCCTACGTGAAGGACGCCGTCGAAAGAATCCGCACCATCCCCGAAACCCTCAGCGTCGAATCCGACATGGAGCGCGACGGCGAGGAACTGCGCGTGGTGGTCAACCGGGACCGGGCGCGCGAGCTCGGCATCAATCCCATGGAGATTTCCGCCACGATTGCGGCCGCTCTGCGCCCGCGGGAGATCGGCCGATTCTATACCCCGGACGGACGCGAGGTGGACATCGATATCCAGTTGGAGGACGCTGAGGATCAGGACCTCGCCGACCTCAAAGCGATGACCTTCAGGACGGAGAGCGGCCAGGAGGTCCCCCTTGAATCTTTGGCGGAGCTCGAATTCAGCCAGACGCTCAACTTTTTCCGACGCACTGACCGCAAAACCAACCTCAGCGTGACCGCCATCGTGGACCGCAAGGACACGAACGCGGTTTATGAGAAGGTTGATGAAGTCATGGAGGGCTTCAACATGCCCCCCGGTTACCGGTGGGACAAGGGCGTCCGGTTTGTGCGCCTGCAGGAGTCCAACGAGGCCCAGATGTTTGCGATGATTCTCTCGGTCACCCTGGTGTTTCTCTTGATGGGCGTGTTGTTCGAATCGTTCATCCTGCCGCTGGCGGTCATCATCGCCGTGCCCTTCTCCTTTCTCGGCGTCTGGTGGGCGCTCTTTATCACTAAGACGGATATGAGCATGATGGCGATGATCGGCATGGTCATCTTGATCGGCGTGGTGGTGAACAACGCCATCGTGTTGGTCGATCTCACCAATCGCTTGCGCCAGGAAGGCAAGGCACGCATCGCGGCCCTCGTGCAGGCGGGACAACATCGTCTCCGCCCCATCCTCATGACGACCTGCACGACCATCTGCGGCTTGCTCCCGATGGCCCTGGGCGGCTCCGAAATGATCGGTATGCCCTATGCCCCGATGGGCCGGGCCATGATCGGCGGACTCCTGTTTTCCACCGTGCTCACGCTCCTGATCGTGCCCCTGTTCTATATCCTCTTGGATGATCTGCGCAACTGGGCCGGCACCGTTGCCCGCAGCGCACTGGCCAAAACGTCCCCGTCCGACACAGCCAGCGACTCGACGGTCTAGGGCCGCTTCCGCCGGTTGTCCGGACCACCCTTCGCCGCCGACGGCCGGACTGACTTTAAGCGGATCGCGATAATCAGGGTTGCCGCTGCTTTCGCACCGCTGGCATCTTGGCAACCCGCCTCCTCTGCGCTGATGACGATTCAGCCCCACCCCAAGTGTTAAACCCATGAATGTCTCCACCAAGGGAACCGCTGAGAACACCTATGACGCCATCGTGGTGGGTTCCGGCATCAGTGGCGGCTGGGCCGCCAAAGAACTCACCGAAAAAGGCCTGCGCACCCTCGTTCTCGAGCGCGGCCGGGACGTGAAACACGGCGACTACCCCACCGCGATGATGGAAAAATGGGAGTTCGAGGGCCGCGATACCATATCCCAAAAATCGCGCGAGCGCCAAGCCAAGCAAAGTCGCACCGGCTACACCACCCGCGAGTCCACCGCCCACTGGTTCGTCGACGACATCGACAACCCCTATTCGGAGAACAAGCCGTTCGACTGGTGCCGGGGCTATCATGTCGGCGGACGTTCCCTCATGTGGGGCCGTCAGTCCTACCGTCTCGGAGATCTTGATTTCGAAGCCAACGCCAAGGACGGATTCGGCGTTGATTGGCCCATTCGCTACGCCGAAATCAAACCTTGGTATGATCACGCCGAACGTTTCGCCGGCATCAGTGGTCAAAACGAGGGCCTCCCTCAACTCCCCGACGGCGAGTTCCTCCCCCCCTTCGAAATGAACTGCCTGGAAAAACACGTGCAGGCACGGATCGAGCAATCCTTCGGCGGGCGAAAACTCATCCACGCGCGCGTCGCCAACCTTTCCCAAGCCCACCTCGGCCGTGGCAGCTGCCAATACCGCGACCGATGCAGCCGCGGTTGCCCCTACGGGGCCTACTTCTCCAGCAACTCTTCCACCCTGCCGGCCGCCTACGCCACCGGGCGCCTGACGCTGCGACCGTTCTCCATCGTCTCTGAGATCCTCTACGATGCCGACCGCGGCAAGGCTCGGGGCGTGCGCATCCTCGATGCCGAAACCGGTGAGGCCAGGGAGTATTTCGCGAAGGTGATCTTCCTGTGCGCCTCCGCCATTGCCTCCACGTCGATTCTCCTGAATTCGAAGTCCGACCGCTTTCCCACCGGCATGGGCAACGACTCCGGCGAACTGGGCCACAACTTGATGGATCACCACTTCAAGGTGGGAGCCTCCGGCCGCTCCGACGGCTTCGAGGACAGGTATTACAAGGGCCGCCGCCCCACCAGCATCTACATCCCCCGGTTCCGCAACCTCGGTGATGGCAGGAGCGATCGCCAGGACTACGTGCGCGGTTTTGGCTACCAAGGGGGCGCCAGTCGCACCAACTGGACCCGCGGCGTCGCAGAGCTGGCCCGCTTCGGCCAAGACCTCAAGGCGGACCTCTTTGCCCCGGGCGGGTGGCGGATGGGCATCGGCTCCTGGGGCGAACACCTGCCCTACCACGACAACCGGATTTATCTGAACCACGACCAAACCGACAAATGGGGCCTGCCCACCGTCACCTTCGACTGCGAGTTCAAGGAAAATGAACACCTCATGCGCAAGGACATGCAGGCCTCCGCTATCGAAATGCTCGAAGCCTCGGGCCTGCAGGATGTCACCGGCTTCGACGACCCCACCAGCGCACCCGGACTCTGTATCCATGAAATGGGCACAGCACGCATGGGTCGCGACCCCCGGACTTCCGTGCTCAACGGCCACAACCAAGTGCACGCCGTGCCCAACGTGTTTGTGACCGATGGCGCCTTTATGACTTCCTCAGCCTGTGTGAACCCATCCCTCACCTACATGGCATTCACCGCCCGGGCGGCCGATCACGCCGTCAACGAACTCAACCACCACAACCTCTGATTGCCATGAACCGACGCGACGCCCTCAAACACACGGCCCTGCTCTTCGGTGTAGCCGCCTCCCCGGGTACCCTCACCCGGGCACTCGCCGGAATGGCCGACGCGTCCTCCGCCCCGCGCTACCTCACTGCATCCCAGTATCAGGTGGTCGCCGCTTTGGCGGAACGCCTGCTGCCCGCCAGCGACACTCCCGGTGCCATCGATGCCGGCGTCCCCCCGTTTATCGACGTCGCTTATGGCCTCTTCACCTCGGCAGAGGGACGCAACCGCCTGCGCACCGGCCTGACCGCGCTGGAACACGGAGAATTCGATTCCCTGGCCCCATCCGCTCAAGACGACCTCATCCGGGCCATTGCCACGGCGGATGAGGCGCCCGGTAAATCTTGGCTACGCGAATTCCGTTCGCTCACCTTCCTGGGCTACTTCACCTCGGAAGCGGCGGCAAAATCCGGATTCATGTGGGACCCGGTTCCCGGCGGCTACAATGGCTGTATGCCCCTCGCCGAAACCGGCGGCGCGGCCTACTTCGAATAATAATCCGGCGGCGCACTAGGCGCGTTGGTTTGGTCTCGGACGAAATAGCATCACCAGACCCAGAATCGCCAACAATGGTAACCAGATGGGGGCCAGCGCGGCGGCAATGACGCAGGCCACCACCCCCAAGGCGATCAGCAGGGCCAAGCCCATCGTCGCCCCAACGGTCAAGGCCATGACCAAGGCGAAGACGAACCCCATCAGCGTCAGCACCACTCCCACCACGGGGGCCATCACTTGGGGCGCATGGTGCAGCAACCACCACAGGACCGCCGCCACGAGCACAATCTTCAGCACGACTAGGAAAAAGGTCTTCATGACCAGAAGAACCCCGCCCCCGGGAAAAAGTTGCAGAAAAAACGTCCCCCCACCCAGCAGAACGTCCCCCGCATTGACACCCCCGCACCGCGCTCTAATGTAACCAATCGGTTACTCCAACCCTCGTTTTGCCATGTCATCTTCTTCTGTTTCCGTCCAAGTCATTGGCAGTGGCGCCGTCCGCGCCCTGCCCGAGCGCGGGGGTCCCTGCTACCTCGTCACCATCGATGACCGCCAGCTGCTCTTCGATTGCGGGCGCTGCGCGGTGCACAACCTGCACCGTCTGGGCACCCCCGTGGAGTCCATCGATGAGGTCTACCTGACCCACCTGCACTTTGATCATATCTGCGACCTCCCCCTGCTCCTACTCCTCTCTTGGAACAATGGTCGCGAGGGTCGTCTGCCCATTTTTGGGCCCCGGGGAACCAGCCACTTTCTCGAAACCGGCGTGCGGCAGGCCTACGTCGACGATGTGAACAGTCGGATTTCCCATGGCAATCGCGTGCGGGACAACTTGGACTGGGCGGCGACCGAAATCACTTCCGAGGGTTTGGTTTACGGCAAAAGCCAGTATCAAATCGAAGCCTTGGCCACCGCCCACGCCGGCTTGGCCAACTGGAACTACCGCATCACAATCGGCGACAAAGTCGTGGTGATCACCAGCGACTCCGAGCCCGACCAACGGCTGGTCGAGTTCTGCCGCGATGCGGACCTCCTGCTCATCGAATGCTCCGGCACCAAGGCCTTTTACGAGTCGGTGGCCTTCGGGGGCTGGCATATTACGCCGGAGGATGTGGGCCAGATCGCCCGCGATGCCGGCGCCAAACAGGTCGTGTTGAAACACTTCGTCATGGAGAGCTTCACCGACGATCCCCACGTGGCCGAATCCATGGCCCAAACCGTGCGGGGCATTCACCCCGAAGGCAAAATCTTCGCGGCCACGGATGGACTGCGTTTTGAGCTTTAGAACCGGCTAGGCGAAGTCCGGGCCCGCCGCGGCAAAATAGCGGGACCAATCCGACGGCAACTGACCTCCCACCGTAGCCATCCGGCGGAACTCCCGCTCTGCCCGAAACCCCTCACCCTGAAGCAGTTCGATCAAAGTCTCCTGCTTGACGGGCACGTCGATCATGGTCGCCGCGCCCGCGGAAAGGACCGCCCCCAACAAAGCCCGGGCACCGGCGATATCCTGAGCAATCAGCGGCCCCACTTGCGTGGCCACCCGTCCGAGTCGACCAAGCACAAACCCGATCAGCTCGCCGCCCGCCGCCCGCTGGCACCACGCCGCCCTCGGCAAACGTTCCCGCCAGCACTGTAACATCCCCGATCGGCGAGCCCCGAGGACCATCAGGTCCAACGCCTCCACCTCGGCCATATCCCCCGTCGTCATTGGCACCACCGTGGCCTTTCCCGAAACCTCGACCTCTTTCAAAACCGCCGACTCCCGTTTCAGCCGCACCAGGCGATCGTCTCCCGCAAACCCTAGGCGTTCGTAAACCGGAGCCCCAAACACCGTGGCATCCAGAGCGGCGGCCATCCCTCGGTCCCGCGCCCGCTCCAGCACGGCCTGCATCAGCCGCCGCGCATAGCCGCGGCCTCGACAAGATTCCGTCACCAATACCATGTTGATCCAAGTGCTCGCGGGTGACAAATCCCAGCCCACCGCCGTGGCGACCACCCCGGCATCCGGCAGTTCCAGCCCCCACGGATCCGCCTGCTCCAAGAGGAGCGCCCAGTCCTCCTCGGTTTGATTCCAGTGCGCTTCCGTCGAAAGCGCCATGCACGCGTCGAGGTCTGCCGCGGTCAACGTTCGAAGTATGGGTTCATTCTCACTCACCAGAACCCTAACATCCCTACGGCCGATTCCGCGTTGCAAACATATAACTGCCGCCGAAACTTCCCCGGGTATCATGGCCGCCCGTTCCTCGTCCCCCGTCCCCCGTTCCACTGATGCCCGGGAACACCTTTTGCGGACCGCTATTAGCTTGTTCTCCGCCCGGGGTTTCGACGGGGTTTCCGTGAACGATATCGTGACCCGGGCCGGCGTGAGCAAGCGCATGGTCTACCACTACTTCACCAGCAAGGCTCTCCTCTATCAGGAAGCGCTTCAGTTCGCCTTCCATGCACTGGCTAAAATGGAAAATGACGCTGTCGCTCAGGCCGATGACCTCGAGGCCGCCGTGCTCAATCTGGTCCAAGTCTACTTCGAGTTCCCGCGGCAGCATCCCGAATATTCCCGGCTGCTCCGGTGGGAGAATCTCAATAATGGCGAGGGCATCAAGGATTCGAAATTCCCGCTGTCCAAGGACCACGTGACGAAGTTTCTCAAGGCCGCCATCAAACGGGAGGCCGATGGTAAAAAGTGGCGCTCGGATCTGGAGGCGAATCAGCTCCTCATCACCATCATCGGCATCTGCCAAGTCTATGTCTCCCACCGCTACACCCTGTCCCAAGGGCTGAAACGCAATCTCGGGTCACCCACGGCCATCAAGCGCGGTATCGCCAACGCCACCCACTACCTCCTCGCCGGCATGCGGCAGCCCACGGCAAGCTGACTTGTCATCTCCGAGATGACAAACTCCGGGGGGAGCGGGGCGGGGCGGGGCGGGGCACCGGGCGGCTACCACCACCCCGAGGCGTGGGCGGCGGCCAGGGCTTGATCCAACGGCGGCAGGTAGGGGTGCCATTGGCGGCCCCACTCCAGACTGAGTGGTCCCCGGTAACCGTCGCGCAACAACCGTTCTTTCAAGGCGCTCATGGGAAACCCTCCCGCCCCCGGCAGGGTGTGGGTGAATGCCCGCCCTTCGGTGCCGCCCGCCACGCCGTCCTTGACGTGGATGTGCACCACCGCATCTCGAATCTGCGACCACGTTCGCTCCGGATCCTCGCCGCCTTTGGACCAGGTGTGAAAGGCGTCCCACAATATCGCAGTGCTCTCGGGCGCAGCATCCAAGAAACGCTGCACCGCATTGCCGGTTACCAGCGTATCGTGCGTCTCAATCATCAATTGAGTTTTCCAGCCATGCTTCTCGCGCTGTTGCTGCCACCAATTCCAACGCGCCACGCCTTGAGCGATACTGGCTTCATCCAGTCGCTCACCCCCGTCGAACACCCGGAGCTGGATACCTCCCAGAGCCTCCGCCCAAGGAGCGAGGGCCAGCAGTTCCGCCTCACCTTCCGCATCGCTAGCCATCAACCGGCACGAGGCATCCAACGCCACGACCTTCACTCCCGTCGAGTTCACGTAATCCACCAACACCCCGGGGTCGCCGAAGTGTTGGGCAAAATAACCGGGCAGGTCGATCTGATCACCAAGGGTGCGCAACTCCACCGCCGACAACTGGTGGCGGATGGCCAGTTCCATTACTTCCGACAACTCCAACTCAGCACAGCCGAGACTGGAGAACGCCACCTGATACTGCGCGGCAGCCATCCTTAGATCGTGGCCGATATTTCCGGCCTGTCACCTTGATCCACGATCCGCACGCGCCCCGTGCGACCGACTCCGCCGACGGAGACCTCAATGGCGTCACCCACCTCGCGGATCGCGATGGGCATCGCCGACTGGCCGGTGCGACCGAGTCCGATCGCCGCGACCATCGTCGTCGCCATGTTTTTCTCCGTGGAGCGTTGCACGACATAGGGATGCTGCCGGGCCACCTCTTCCGGGATAGGCAGGTGTTCGACGTCGAGGGAAAACGGATTTCGACAATACACCTTGCCGGAAGCAAACGCCTCGGGCCGACGAATCGTAAACTGATCTCCTTCCGCAGTGAGGGTCGCCTGCCCGTCCCAGTTGTAGCCAAAGTAGCGCGCCTCGTAGATCGACTCTTCGCGATACTTGGTGAAGCGGTCCACCACCACCACAGCGGGTAAATCATAAAACACGACGATCGAGCGCACGACTGCGCGGGTGTTGTAGTTCCTGACTCGATACGGCTGGGTGGCGTCACTCGTCCACCAATCATAGCCGGGACCGGTTTTCCGCTCGGAAATACGCGCCTGGCAAATCGTCTTGTTGGTGCCCTCCACCCCGTTGTTGTAGAGATGGCCCTCACCGTCGATCAGCACCGCGCTGTGCCCGGCCGACTCCCGCATGATCCAAGAGGGATCATGGAAATTATAGGGCGGCCGGATCGGGTCGGCGATGAGTTGCTCGCCGAAGGCTTTTACAATGAGACTATTCCGGTCGCCGTGCTCGTGATTGTAACCCACCCCACTGCGCAGACTCACGACGAGGTCCTGAGGGGCGTAACCGGTGCGAGCTACGATCCACTGCAAATCAGAATACCACGTCTTGGCCTCGGCCGGTGGTTCGACCGGCTTCACCGTCTCGTCGTAGTAAATGAATGACCAAATCGTGTCGAGGGCCCCGAGGTTTTCGCCAAACCACTGGGCGCGACCGTCGCGATTCTTGCGCGCCACCCAGCACGGGACCGCGGTGCGCAACTCAAATTGACCGGTCTGATAGTCGTTGTTCATCATCTCGCGAGGTCGGCCATTGTCGCCGATGTTGACCACCTCGTAAGGGTTCTCATTGGTCGCCATGGACAGTTGCAGGTAGGACTCGACGTTGCCCGACCAATTGATGTCCAGCTCGAGCGGCAGCACGCCACTCGTGTTCAGGGCCTGCAGCCCCACAATAATGCTCCGGGTCGTGTAGTCCGCGTAATGCACGCCCTCACCGTAACCGCCGTCGGGCAGATAGATCTGCTCGAACGCCTTGAGGTGCGATACGGCCATCTCCAACCAGCGATCAACCTGAGACGGGGCATCGCCATACAAAGCGATGGTCGAAAGTCCCACTGCCAAGGCCCCCGCGGGTTTTGCCCGCAGGTTGGTGTCCTGCGTGATCTCCGGACGACGCCAGCTGTCATTCGGAAACTTCAGTCGCTCGGCGCCAACGGGGGTCTTGGGATTAACGTCCCAGCCCCGATACTCCCGCGGATAACGGATGTTGTGCAGTCCCGTGAAGCACGGTTCGCAGCCTTTCTCCCCCAGATTACGGATCCACTCCTTTTGTTCTTCATCCGTGATGAAGTCGC
The DNA here is from genome assembly GCA_018402455.1 of Opitutaceae bacterium. GTDB lineage: Bacteria > Verrucomicrobiota > Verrucomicrobiia > Opitutales > Opitutaceae > Actomonas. The sequence goes on along the minus strand of JAGYIG010000005.1, from coordinate 97,203 downwards.
CCAAGTAGTCGATCGCACAGGAGACCGCGATGGTCGTGCTGGAAGCCCGTTGCACGGCCACCACCTTTTCGCCGCCCTCGAGGAAAAAATCCCACACCGGAAACTTCATGATCGCCCGCACACACTCCACCGCGAGCTCGGCGGCATCCTCGTCGCCGGTCATGAGATAAATCCAGGCCATGTATTCCGCCCGGTCCCCCGCCCGCACGATGTCCCGCAGGGGATCGTGGTAATTGATTTCCTGCCGCAAAAACGTCCGCTCTTCCTCGCGGTCAATCCGCATCAACCCCTCGCGCAAGCCCCTAAATCGCGGATGCCTAGCCCACCGTTCTCGCATGCCGGGCAAGTCCTTCGCCGTGAAAAACAATTTGGGTCCCTCGCCTTCCCGCATCGCCTGCCCCCACCAGCGCTCCGGGGCCGCCATCGCACCGCCCGCCGCCGCGACGACCGGGGTGGCGCCAAACAATTTCAAGATCTCGCGGCGGGAATAAAAATGAGGCATAATCAGGGGGTGATCGAAGCTGCGTTGGCGGATGAAATTTCAGGGCCGGTCTGCCGCGAACAACCGCAGCGGGTCCGGCCCCCCAGCAAGCTCGTTTCTCGCTCGGGCGCAAGAGTAACCCATCGGTTACTTTGCCCTCGCCGCCGCCGCTTGCTTCCCGTCATTCTGTTCCTCTCGCCATGACCCAAACCCCCACTCCTCCCATCGTTGACGAACCGTTCCCCCTGCCCCGGCGCTGGGGTGATGCCGAGGTCGCCCGCCTGACCGAGGCCATGCAGCAGGATTCGCTTTTCTATTGGCAAGGGCCGCAGACTGAAAACCTCTACGCGGCCTTTCGGGCGATCTATCCGCTCCGGACGATTTTCCCCTGCTCCTCCGGCACCGCCTCCGTGCATTTGGCCGTCGCGGCCCTCAAGTTCAAACCGGGCGAAGAGGTCATCGTGCCGGCGATCACCGACATGGGCTCGGTTCTCGGCATGCTGCACCAGTTGCTCGTGCCGGTGTTCGCCGATATCGAGCCGCGCACCTACAACCTCTCCCCGACCTCCATCCGGGCCGCCATTACCCCTAAGACCCGCGCCATCCTCGCCGTGCACCTTTGCGGCAATCCGTGTGACCTCGATGCGATCATGCAGATCGCACGGGAGCACCAACTGGTCGTGATCGAAGATTGCGCGCAGGCGTGGGGCACCCGCTACGGGAACGACTATGTCGGCCTCATCGGTGATTTGGGCTGCTGGTCCTTTAACGACTACAAACACCTCTCCTGCGGGGACGGCGGCGTGGTGGGCACCAACCGGGTAGACTTGGCCAGTCACCTGGCGAAGTGGGGCGACAAGTGCTACAACCGCATCACCGGCATCCGCAATCCGGACGAGCTGGCTTACAACTACCGGATAAGTGAACCGCTCTCCGCCATCTGCACCGCCCAGCTCGAAAAACACGACCGCATAGTCAAACCCCGCACCGCGATGGGCCGACGGCTGACCGACGGTATCAGCGAGGTGCCCGGCATCCTGCCGCCCGTTTTTCGCCCCGAGGATACGCCGACCTTTTACAACTACATCTTTCGGTTGGACCTCGCTGAGCTCACGGGCACCCGGGATCAGTTCGTCGCCGCATTGGTCGCCGAGGGGGTGAAGGCGAACAGCTATCTGCCCGACCCGGTCTACCGCTACGACCTCTTCCAGCAGCACAACTTTTTTGCCGGCACGTGGCCCGTGCGCGATTTCGGTCTGACCGCAATGGACTACACCCAAGTCTGCTGCCCAGAGTCCGAAAGCTTCCTCCAAGACTGCGTCCACCTCCCTTTTAATGAAGCCATGACTGCCTCCTACATCGACAAGGTCTCCCTGGCCATCCGCACCGTCGCCCAACGCTTTTCGCGATGACTTCCTCCACGCCCCTCACCCGCCGCACCTTGGTCAAGCTCCTCGCCGCCTCGCCGCTGGCGGTCCCCGCGATCGTTCGGGCGCAGCCAGCCGGCGCTTTCCAGCCCACGGCAACCCTGCCCGATGTGTCGTTGCAGGATATCGGCCTGCCAGAAGACACCTCGATTGTGGTCGCCGATAATCGCAACTACTGGGCCCTGTATCCCCGCGATGAAATTCTCTCGATCCGGCAGGTGGATCGGCTCGACGAGGGGGTGGGACTGCGTTTCGCCATGGCCGCCTCCGGCTTCGTCCTCGATCACTTGGAGGTTTCCGGCGAAGGCGAAGCCGAAACGTGGAGCGAAGAGGACAGCTTCCTCGTGCGTTTTCCCCAGACCGTGAGCCTGACCGCGCAGCACCACCGCATCACCCTGAGGGGCGTGGCCGCCAATGGTGAGCGCACCCCGGAGTATTTCCTCAATCTCCAATACAATTCCAACGCCCAGGATGCCGCGGCCGGCCGCACCGCCTTCTCGCGTATCACCGTGCGCGACTCCAACCTGCAACTCGCCTACTCGCAGGCGGATGACTGGATCATCAACGCGCCCAGCGAATCCGATCAGGCTTATGCGCAGAAGCGCTGGGGCCATCTGTTCACCCCGGGTGAATCCAATCTCGAGGTCACTCGCGCGGTCACCCGGCAGTTGATCACCGATTTCGAACCCCGCCGAGGCACCCCGTCCGACGTTATGAACGGGCTCCATCCGTTTCGCCAATTCGAGCGGCTTCTGGCCGACGAGGACCGGTGCTGGTGCGCCAACATCTGCGAGATCATCTCCCACGCCCTTAACAGCTTGGGCGTGCCCTGTCGGCTCATCCGGATGCGCAACACCTTCTACAATGCCGCCCCCGGCATCGGCGGACGTGATTTCGAACTCCTCCTCGCCGGCGGCCATACGGTTCCCGAGATCTACGACCGGGACAGCGGGCAATGGATCTTTTTCGATCCGAGCCTGCGCCGACTCGGGGTGCGGGACGCCGCCGGACACTTCTTGAACTTTTTTGAACTGCACCTGCAGGTCAACCAGCCGCATCGGGCGGCCGGACTGAGGTTGGACGCCTTCGATCCCGCGACCGGAAAAGTGACCGTTGAGTCCTTCGACGAGAGCGAAGTTAAGCCGAACCTGTCGCACTACGCCAAACGCGAACAACGCTTCTACTACTTCAAGCGCGGCGCGTAGGGCCGCCACACCACAATGGGCGCGCACGAAGCGCGCCCCTACCTCGCATCGCAGGGCGCGGTTTGACCGCGCCCGCCCCGCCTCTCTCACACCACCTTCGGGGCCTTCATACTCTTTGTGGGGGGATGAAACCCTGCCCTTCAGACCACCACCCGCGCGATGCGACGCAGCCACCATCCCAGCCCGGCGAGGACCACCGCCCCCACTCCGTTGATCGAGGCCGGGGCGATGTCGGTCGCCGGGAGGAACACGCAAAGGAGCAACACCGCACTCAACACCCAACACACGTTGCCGACCATGCCGTAGACTTGCATCGCCGCTGGATCCGCCTCGGCCGAATCCTCCACGACTGGTGTGCGTAGATCGCGATCCAGCTTGATCGCTGCCGCACTGCGCGGGTCATCAGGTCGGTACCAAAAGGCCGAGAGCACAAACACCAGCGTTGTTGAAACGGCCGTGCCGATGACATTGCGCGGGTAGACGTGGTTGGGGAACAGATCCAGGAAGAAAAGCGTGAAGGTTGTCGTCACCCCAGCGATCAAGCACGCCATCCCTGACCACCAAGGCGTCTTGCGGTAGATGATCCCCAACAGCACGGGCATCAGCATCGAAGGCATCACCATCGAAAAATATTTCAGGTTAAACTCAAACGCACCGCCCAATGTCGCGATGAAGAAAGCAAACCCGACCCCCAGCACCCCCACCACCAACATGAAGACCTGCGCGGCCCGCATCTCATGCCGGTCGCTCGCCGCTTTGAGCCCAAATTGCTTCCGCATCGGCACGTAGACGTCCTTGGTAATCGCCGCCGACAGCCAGTTGAACGCGTCGTTTGCGTGCCCCAGCGTCGCCGAAAGAATCGCCGCCACCACAAACCCGATCATCCCGTGTGGCAGCAAGAGCATCGCCAGACTCACGAACGAGGCCTCTTCCGGCGCTTCCAGATTGGGCCACAGCACCGCGATATCCGGGAAGATCAACTTCGAGGCCATCACCGGCAGGATCCACAACAGCGGCCCAAACAACGACAGCAGCGCACAGAGCATCGCCATCTTCTTCGCATCACGCTCCGTCGGCACACTGTTGTAGCGCTGCACCAAATGCCACGCGACGTTGTAACCGAGGATCATACTGAAGATGTAAGACCCCAGAAACAGCGGGTTGGTCGGATCCCCGTGCGGCATCAGATACTCCGTCGGTAAATCCGTCAGCAACCGGTGGAAGCCGGCAAACATGCCCCCGGCATCGCCCCCGAGGTAGTGGAGTGAAATCGGCAGGATCAGAATCGATACCACCAGAATCACCACCCCCTGCACGGCGTCCGAGAGCACCGCCCCCCACAGCCCGCCAATCACACTGTAGACAATCATCACGATCCCCACGACCAACATCGTCATCTGCAGACCGGACAACTCCCAGCCGAGCACCGAGAAAGTCTCCACATCCAAGCCCACCGCCGCCGATACAAAGATCGCCAGAATGTAGAGCCCCTGCGCCAGTCCCACCACCTGAATGGGAATCGAGGCCACCGTGAAAAAATACGTCGTCGAGGCCGAGAAACGTCGGGTCAAAAACTCCAACGGCGCCTGAATCCGGGCCCGCCGCCACCTCGGCGCGAAGTATTTGTAGCCGAGGAGGTAGGCCCAGAATGCCGACGTGAACAGCAACGCCGCGCTCGTGCCATTTTTGTAAGTGTAGCCCGCCGCGGCCACGAACATGAAGGCCGAGAAGCCCGAAACCCAATTCGAAACGCCCGCCATGAACCACGGCACCTGGCCGCCCGCCTTGAAGAAATCGTCCGTGCCCTTGTTTTTCCGCGCCGCATAGACCCCCACAAAGATGATAATGCCAAAATAGAGCAGGATCATCGCGTAATCGATCGCATTGACGGTGCTCAGTTCAGGCATGGGGGGAAATCGGAGGTGTTCGGAGACCGGGCCACAAGGTAACCGGATGGTTACGCGGACGGGAGATTGCGCCGGAGCCCCCCAACCGCGAGCAGAAAACGGGGATAAACGGCGGGGCCTGTCGGGATAGAAAAATACGGTCGAAGCTTTCCACGGCCCGGCTCCGGCCCCTAACTTGCCCGACTATGCCGGCCTTGATTCCCGTTTGTTGCGTCATCATCGAAGCGGAGGGCAAGGTGCTCATTGCCCAGCGGCCCTCCGGCAAACACCTGGCCGGCGCATGGGAATTCCCCGGCGGCAAGATCGAAGCCCTCGAAACGCCCGAGACGGCCTTGCGGCGCGAGATTGAGGAGGAGTTGGGCTGTGTGCTGGGGACCATCCGCCCGCTCCCTCCGGTGGAGCACGACTACGGCCCCACCCACATTCGCCTTTTCCCCTTCGTGGCCAGTCTGGCACCGACCTCCCCCAGCCCCCGCGCGATCGAGCACCGCGCCATCAAGTGGCTTACCCGGTCCGAAATTTCTACGGCCAAACTGGCGCCAGCCGACATTCCGGTTTTAGAGTATTATCTGACCACATCGGTCTAGCCCCCGCCCGCACTTCGATGCCTCCTTTTTCCTTTTTCTCCCCTCGCCGCTGCATGACGATTCTCCTAGCGGCCGCGATTTCCGGGGCGACCGCGCTCTTCGCTCAAGAGGTCCCGGCGGTGCCGGTGGTGGCCGTCGAGGTGAAGCGCGAAGTCGTCACGGAGAAGTTCACCCTCACCGGAACCGTCACCCCGAGCCAGGAAGCCTCCCTTTCCCCCCGGGCCAGTGGGTTGGTCGCACAGGTCCACGTCGATGCCGGTGCCGAGGTCACTGCGGGCACCGTGCTGCTCACGCTCGATTCGGCGTTGGCCCAACTGGCCCTCCAAGCGGCCGAGGCCGCCCACGCTCAAGCTCAGGCGCAATCGGTCGAAAGCCAGCGCCTGCTGGCGGAAGCCCGCCGCCTGCTGGACCGCAACTCCATTCCCGAGACCCTGGCCATGACCCGCAAGGCGGAGGCAGCCATCGCCACCGCCGCCAGCCAGCGAACCGCCGCGGCGCGGGCTGAGCAGCAGGAGAGGCTGGACCGCCACCAGGTCATCGCTCCCTTCAATGGCGTCATCACGCGTAAGCTGACCGAGGCCGGCGAATGGGTGACCACCGGCACCGCCGTCATGCGGTTGGTCGCATTGGCCAACGCGCGAATCGATGTGCAGGTGCCCCAGGAGCGACTCGGGGAAATCTCCTCCGAGACCCCGGTGGAATTTGAACTCAGCACGGCGCCCGGCGTGGTCCGGACCGGCCGCATTACCGCCCGGATTCCCGTCAGCGATCCGAACACCCGTTCCGCCTTGGTGCGGATCGAGCCCCGCGAAGGTTCGCCCCCCATCATGCCCGGAAAATCGGCCCGGGTGACCTTCCTCATCGCCAGCGGGCAAGCCGTGCTGACCGTGCCCCGGGATGCGGTCATCCGTAGAGCCGACGGCACGGTCAACGCCTGGGTCGCCGAGCGCGCCGGGGAGACTTGGACCGCATCCATGCGGCGACTCGACCTGGGCCGCACCTTCTCCGATCAGGTGGAAATCGTGAACGGGCTCGAACCCGGACAAATGGTGATCACTCGCGGCAATGAGACCCTGCGCCCCGGCCAAGCCGTGCAGCTCATGTCCGAGCCCCCCCAACCCTAGACCTTCACCCTGCTCCCCATGCTCGAAGCGCTACTTCGCCGCGGCACCTTGCTCACCGTCATTCTCCTGATCGTGGGCCTGTTCGGCGTGCTCGCGGCACTGCGCGTGCCGGTGCAAATGATTCCCGATTTGGAGATCCGCACCATCAGTGTCATCACCTCCTGGCCCGGCGCCACGCCTCAGGATGTGGAGAAGGAAATCGTGATCGAACAGGAGGAATACCTGCGCAGCATTCCCAACCTCCAACGCATCGTTTCCAACGCCTCCACCGGCCAAGCCAACATCCAACTCGAGTTCCCATTTGGCACGGATATCAATGATGCGCTGGTCCGCGTAAACAACGCGCTCAGCCAAGTTCCCGCCTACCCGGAGAATGTCGATGAGCCGCGGCTGCTCACGAGTTCCTTTTCCAACAATGCGTTTCTCCACTTCGGCATTCTCCCACTCGAGGGCAACCCCCGCCAACTGGACATGACCATGATGCGCGATTTTGTGGACGACTTTGTCCGCACGCGGTTGGAGCGCGCATCCGGAGTCTCCCAAGTCAATCTCAGCGGAGGCGCCGAGCGGCAGATTCAGATCATGGTCGATCCGGAAAAGCTCGCGGCGCGCGGCATCACCCTCACCCAGATCCGCACCGCCGTCCGGGAGCGCAATCGGGATGTTTCGGGCGGAGATATTGACACCGGCAAACGGCGTTATCTGATCCGCACCATCTCCCGCTTTGATTCCCCCGCCGAGCTCGGGCAGCTGATCATCGCCGAACGGGACAACACGCTGATTCGCTTGGAGGACGTGGCCGAGGTACGCCTCCATCATGCGGAAATCCGCAGCCTGCGGCGGATTGGCGGGGTGCCGATCCTGCTCGCTTCCATTCAGCGGGAAACCGGCGCCAATGTCATCGCGGTCCGCGCCGCGGTGCTCGAAGCCGTCGCGGAAGTGAACCGCGAATTGCTCGCTCCGTCCGGCATGAAGATGGAGCTTTTTAACGACGACGTGGTGTACGTGGAGGACTCCATCGCCAACGTCTGGACCAATCTGTCGATCGGGGCCGCCTTGGCTGCGGTGGTCATGTTCCTGTTTCTGCGCTCGGTGCCGCTCACCTTGGTCGGAGTGTTCGGCATTCCTCTGTGCACCATCGCCGCCTTTCTCGGTCTGTTTCTGGCCGAGCGCACCATCAACGTGATCTCCCTCGCCGGCGTGGCGTTTGCCATCGGGATGACCGTCGACAATACGATTGTGGTGCTGGAAGCGATCGAGATCGAACGCCGGCGGGGCAAGGGCCCCTTTGAGGCCGCCATCGCCGGGCTGCGCCGAGTGTGGACCGCGGTCCTCGCTTCCACCGCCACGACCGTACTGGTGTTCGTGCCCGTCCTGTTTGTACAGGAGGAAGCCGGCCAACTCTACTCCGACATCGCGATCGCCATCTCCGCCTCCATCATCCTCTCGATGATCATCGCGGTGACGCTCGTGCCCGCCGCCACCGCCAGAATCAAGTTCAAGCCCCGGCCCGGGCACCACGGCGATCCGGCCCCCGCCCCCTTCAAACAGTCGTTCATCAAGCTGGTCCACTGGTTGGTCGGCACCTCCCGACGGCGCATCATCTTTATGGTCGGAACCGTCGGGTTCACCGGCACCGCCCTGTTCGTGCTCACCCCGCCCGCAGAATACCTGCCCGAAGGCGAAGAGTCCAAGACGTTTGCCCGCATGATCGCGCCACCGGGCTACAGTCTGGAGGCCATGCGAGAGGTCGGCATGCAGGTCGAAGCCCATTTTGGCCCCTACGTGGACGCGGATCCAGCCGACTTCGTCGCCGGACGCACCGACGTACCCCCGATCAAGCAGTTTCTCCTTCTGGTCAACACCGACTCGCTTCTGGTCATCGCCGGAACCACCGACCCCGGCGACATCAACGCCCTCATGGCCGCGCTCTCGGAGCATTTTAAATCCTATCCGGGCATGCGGGCCTTTGCGTCCCGGGGCTCCATTATTTCCAGCAACGACGGCGGCACCCGTAGCGTGAACCTTGAAATCAGTGGTCCCGACCTCCCGGAGATCTACCGCACGGCGCTCGCGGCCTATCGGCGGGCCGATGAGGTGCTGGAGGATCCGCAAATCGGCTCCTCCCCTGCCAACCTCGTGCTGGGTCAGCCTCTCGTAGAGGTGCGCCCCCGGTGGGACCGTGCCGCGGAGTTTGGCTTTACCAACTCGGAATTTGGCTACGCCCTCGCAGCCCTGGCCGATGGCGCCTTCGTGGATGAATTTTTCTACGCCGACAACAAGATCGATATCTACCTTTACAGCGGCGACGTAAGTAGCCGCCAGATCGGCAGCCTCGGCGAACTTTCCCTGCACACCCCCCGCGGCGGCGTGATGCCGGTGAGTGCCCTCGCCGATATCGTGGAGACGGTCGACACCGATGCGATCCGACGGGTGGACGGACGCCGCACCGTTACCCTCAACATCATCCCCCCGCGCGAGATTGCGCTGGAAACCGCCGTCGAAATCGTGCGCGAGGAGGTGGTGAACCACCTGCGGGCCAACGGCGAAATTCCCCCGTCCGTCACCGCCACCCTCTCTGGGGCCAGTGATCAACTCGACGCCACCCGGGCGTCATTGGGCTCGAACTTCATCGTGTCCATCGTGCTGTGCTTCCTCCTGCTGGTCGTGATCTTCACCCACTGGGGCTATCCCTTCATCATCCTGTTCACGGTGCCCCTCGGGATCGCCGGCGGCATCATCGGTCTCTGGCTCTTCAACGGCGTCGGCGCCGCCCTGCCGTTTATCGGACTCACCGCGATCAGTCAGCCCTTCGATATGATCACCATGCTGGGCTTCCTGATCCTGCTCGGCACGGTGGTCAACAACCCCATTTTGATCGTGGAGGAAACGCTGGCCAACCTGCGGTCGGGCGCTACCACGATCGCGGTTGCCGTGGAGGACGCCCTCGCATCCCGGTTGCGGCCGATCATGATGACCACGATCACCACGGTGTGCGGCCTCGCCCCGTTGGTGCTCATTCCCGGAGCCGGCACCGAACTCTACCGGGGCGTCGGCGCCATCGTGCTCTTCGGTCTGCTTTTCACCAGCCTCGTGACGCTCACTTTCCTGCCCGTCCTGTTGGTGACCGTGCTCAAATGGTTCCGTCCACGGGTCGACTAGAGCGGCTCAGCCGGGGGCCCAGGCCGGACCGTTGAGTCGCTCCGGCGGCCTCTCCTCGCCTAAAAGAAGTTGGCCGGTCACCTACCCCTAAGTGACCGGCCATTTGTTTTCTTGGTTACCCCAGAAATGTTCCTGCTATGCGGGAACAGCCCCAACGTGGCATCCCTCTTCGCCGTTGTCAAAGCCCACTTGGAGGAAATTTCACGTATCCGTTAACCCCGCTGATCCGTAATGACCGCAGCCCCTCCCCGGCGGAGGGATCAGATCCCCAGGCCGGACTCCACCCCGGCATCCCGCTGCCTTTGACCGGCGGGACCTACCGCATTCTGGTAGGCCTGGTGGAGCTGGAAGGTCTGCCAAGCTCCCAACTTCTGCCCAAACTGGGCCAATAGGTAGAGGAGTCCCGCGACCACCAGCATGGAACCGGTAATCCACAGGGCCCACGGCTCATCGCTCAAAAACACCTGCACTCCCCCATAAATGCCCGAAAACGTCGCGCTGAGCCCCGCCATGATGTAGCCGAAAATAAAGGTGGCCCACACTTCGTGCTCCGGACCGTAGACCCCGGTTACCCGGGTTTTGGCATCACCGACCGCCGCCAAACTGATCTGCAACCGTGGCGACCAGCGCCGCCGCTGGGCATCGGCAATGTGCACCACGACAAACTCATCCATCGACCTGACGTCAAAAACCTCCGGGTCTCGGAGGAAGGATTGGGTGATGCGGCGACGGACTTCGGGTTCCGGATGATCGACCAGATGCTCAAAGCGGGGTCGCACCCGGAGCCCGCTGGTGGGGGGAGAGGAGGGGGTATCAGCCATGGGGGATCAAAGGGCTGCATTGAACCCACGGGGTTTCCCGCCCGGCGGCAAGCTTGGAGCTTAAGCCCCGGGGTCGGCCCATGGTAACTTGACGGTCAAGGGACGTCCCTTCTGTCTTCTCGGGGTCGACCCGTGAATCATTGGGGTTGGCCGTGTCACCCCGCCCGACGGCGCGGGACTGATCCATGAAATTCCGCCTTCCTCTCCTTCGCTTTTTGCCCGGTTACAATCGGCGGATGCTTGGGGCCGATCTCAAGGCCGGCAGCAATGTCGCGTTGTTGGATTTTCCGCAGGGCATGGCCTATGCCATGATCGCCGGACTGCCGGTCAACTTCGGCATCTATTCCAGTGCGCTCGGCTCGATTACGGGAGCCTGCTTCGGCAGCTCACGTTTCCTCATGCTCGGGCCCACCAACGCCACCGCCGTATTGCTGCTAAGCGGGTTCCTGTCCCTCAACCTCTCGCCGGAACAGCGTATCATCGCGATGCCGCTGCTTTTGCTAATGGTGGCCCTCTTCATGATCGTGGGGGCCCTGGTGCGAGCCGACCTAATCATCCGCTACGTTTCGCGCAGTGTGATCACCGGCTACGTCACGGCCGCCGCCGCGCTCATCATCGTCAAACAGCTCAAAAACGTCGCGGGGATCACCGCCCCGCCTTCGCCCACGTTTGTGGAATCCGTGGTCGCGCTGGGCCGCAACCTCGGTTCCGTCGACGGGGTTTCCGTGTTATTCTCTTTAGGCACCCTGACGGTGGCGTTGATCTGCCGACGTTGGCTCAAGTTCCTGCCCAACGTCGCGGTCACGCTCGTCGTCGCCGGCCTCGCGGCCGCCGGGCTACGCAGCCAAGGGATCACGCTGCCCCTCCTCACCAGTGTCCCGGTAGGGTCGTGGCCGCTGAGTGGACTCACCTTCAGCTACAGTCTGGTCCAACAGCTTTTCGGCATCGCCGCCGCCATCGCCTTCCTTTCCCTGTTGGAGAGCGTGTCGATTGCCAAGAGTCTGGCCGCTCAGGCCGGGGACCGGGTGAACGTGCGCCAACAGATGTTCAGCATGGGCATCGCCAATGCCGTGAACGCCCTCGGTTCCGGCATGCCGGTGTCCGGCTCCCTCACCCGCTCCACCCTTAACTACGAAAGCGGTGCCCGCACGCCCGTCTCCAGCCTGTGCAGCGGCATTCTGCTGGTCATCGGGGCGTTGTCTCTGGGCCCGTTGATCGGGCTGATTCCCCAAGCCGCGCTGGCCACCCTCGTGATCATGGTGGGGGTCTCGCTGATCAAACCCGACACCATTCGCTTGTTGCTGAGCGTGACCCGGTCCGATAGTATCACATTTTTGGTTACATTGGTGGCCGGCCTGCTGTTCCCCCTCGACACCGCCATCTACGTGGGCGTTTCCGTTTCGGTGCTGCTTTTTCTGCGCAAGGTGTCCAATCCGGAGTTGGTCGAATACGACTTCAATCAACGGGGTGAACTGGCCCAGGCCCGTCGCCCGGAGAACGCCGTCACCCCCGCCATCTCCATCATGCATCTGGAAGGCGACCTATTCTTCGGCGCGACCGACGCGATGGAGGAGCAGCTCCGCCAACTCACCAACCACCCCAAAATCAAGGCGATCATTCTGCGCTTGAAGAACGCGCCTAATCTCGACGCCACCGGAGCCCTCGCCCTGCGCGATCTGGCCCAGCAAGCCCAGCAACGCGGCGTGTATTTGCTCATCTGCGGCGCCACCCCGCCGGTGCTGCGGATTCTGCGCAAGGTGGGGCTGATCGAAGTCCTCGGGCCCCGCAACGTCTTCCGCTACACCCCGGCCAATGTCACGCTGAGCACCCGCAATGCCCTGCGCCGGGCCCAAGAGTTGCTGCAGGTGAAGTCGGCCGACATCATGCTGCTCGGCACTACGCCGGCCTCCCCCTCCTCCAACCCCAAACGGCCGGATGGACCCATCGGTCGCTGACCGGAGGGCCGCCGAACGAGCCGCGTTAAAATTTGGTTGTTGGCCAAAATCGCCGGACGCTGTCCCCTTCCCGTTATGTTTTCGTTTCCGCCAAGGGTCTCCCTGACCTCCATCCTGGGCCTCATTTTTGGCACGGGCCTGACCGCATCAACGCTGGAGCAGCTCGATCGTCCTGACCACATGGTCCTGATCCCCGGCGGAACCTTCACCATGGGCGGCGATCCGGGCTTGATGGGCGGGGGCTCCCAATCCCACGGAACCTCCTATCCCATCCACGAGGTTACCGTGGATGCATTTTGGATGGACGAGACGGAGGTCACCAATCGGCAGTTCGCCGCTTTTGTGGAGGCGACGGGTTATGTGACCTTCGCCGAGCAACCGCTGCCGGCCGAGGTCGCGGCCGCCCTGCAACAGACCGCCGCGGCCAACATCAAAACGCTCCGGTCGATGGCGGCCAAGGCCGACGGCGCGGAACGGCAGGCGATTCTGGCGTCCATCAAGCAAGTCGAAACCGCCGCGGCCGTGAGCCCCACGGCCGGCTCCATTATTTTCGCGGAGCCCACGGCGGCGTTGTATTCGTCGCACGACGTGACCCAGTGGTGGCGCATCGAGCCGGGAGCCACGTGGCGGGCTCCGGATGGTCCGGGGTCCAGTTGGGAGGATCGGCTCGATCATCCGGTGGTCAACGTCACCCGCGATGATGCGGCCGCCTACGCAGCGTGGGCGGGTAAACGCCTGCCCACCGAGGCGGAGTGGGAACGCGCCGCGCGCGGGGGATTGGAACGGCAACCCTACGTGTGGGGTGACGCCTTTGCCCCCGAGGGCGAAGGCGTCTGGATGGCCAATATCTGGCAAGGACCCTGGCCCTACGAAAACACCGGGCAGGACGGTTTTATCACCACCGCCCCGGTCAAAAGCTTTCCGCCAAACGCCTACGGTCTCTACGACGTCTCCGGCAATGTTTGGGAGATCGTGGCCGATCGTTACCACCCGGCCGCGTATGCCCTGCGCCCGGCTGGGGTGGTGAACCCCCCCGGCCCCGATCCCGCCAGCCTCGACCCGCTGCGGCAACGCGTGCCCACTTACGTGACCCGCGGGGGATCGTTTCTGTGTTCCGATAATTGGTGCCGCGGCTATCAGCCCGGAGCCCGCCAGTCGCAGGAAAACGACTCCCCCGCCCACCATACCGGGTTTCGTTGCGTCCAGGATCTCGAGTGACGGTCGATCGGTCCCCGCGTCGGTCGCCCATAGTGGGCTCGCCGCCCGCCTGCCTCGCCGCCGGGATTTACCCTTGGAGCGCGGGAAGTTCCTTCCATTGTTCGCTCGTTAGATGCGATTCCCCTCTTCCTCCCTCAGCGACTTAAGCGCCCCCAAGGCTGCCTTGGTCGTCGGTGCCTTAGGGGTGGTGTTCGGGGACATCGGCACCAGTCCGCTCTATGCCCTGCGCGAGGCGGTGAATCACCTTCCGGCGGCGGAACGGTCGGGAGCCGTGATGGGCGTGCTGTCCCTGATTTTCTGGTCCCTGATCTGTGTCGTGAGCATCAAATACGCCACGGTGGTGATGCGGGCCCACAATCAGGGTGAAGGCGGTATCTTCGCCCTGCTCGCCCTCAGCGGACTCGAGCGCTGGAAAGCCCACCAACGGGTCCCCGGCGCCATTATTATCGTTTTGATCGGCGCCGCGATGCTGTGCGGCGAAGGGGTCATCACGCCGGCAATCTCCGTCTTGTCCGCGACCGAGGGTTTGGAAGTCATCGTGCCGGCCGCCCGCGATTTTGTCATCCCGATCTGCGTCGGCATTTTGGTGGCGTTGTTCTGGGTCCAACGCCGCGGCACGCAGGTCATCGGATCGATGTTTGGCCCGATCATGCTGGTGTGGTTCGGCACCCTGGGGCTGCTCGGATTATGGCGTATCTGGGAAGCCCCCGAAGTGCTCGCTTCGCTCAATCCCCAGCATGGCTTTGACCTGCTCCGCACCCATCCCGAATCGGTGGTCGGAATCCTCGGTGGCGTGGTGTTGGCCATCACCGGAGTTGAGGCCCTCTATGCTGACATGGGGCACTTTGGCCGCAAAGCCATTCTGCGCGCGTGGTATCTCATCGTGCTGCCCGGACTCGCCCTGAACTACTTCGGTCAGGGGGCCCACGTCATCGCCCACCCCGCCGACATGGGAAACCCCTTTCTCTCGCTCGCGCCCGAGGGACCGCTCCGCATCGGGCTGGTCGCGCTGTCCGTCCTCGCCGCGATCATTGCCAGCCAGGCCCTGATCTCCGGCACCTTTTCCCTGATCCGTCAGGCGATTCAACTGGGCTATTTCCCTCGCCTCAAGGTGCTCCACACCAACGCCGACCAACGCGGCCAGATCTACGTGCCGGCCGTCAATTTCGGCCTGGCCGTCGGCAGCATCGCCACCGTGCTCCTCTTCAAAAGCTCATCCGCCCTGGCGGCGGCCTACGGCATCGCGGTCACCGGCACGATGGCGGTGACGACCTTCTTCATGGCCGCTCTTCTTTGTTGCGACCCGCCACTGGCGGTGGAACCCACCCGTGGCCGGCGCCATGTGCTTGGGGTTCTGGGTGTTCGATCTGGGGTTTTTCGCCGCCAATCTGCCCAAGTTTTTTGACGGGGGTTGGGTGCCGCTGGCATTCGGGGCCACGTTACTCGCCACCATGCTCACGTGGAAGGCCGGGCGGGTGGAGATCGCCGACAAGATCTATGGCCAGGCCACCGAGGGCCTGCAACTCGCGGAGATTGCCAAGAGCAGCCACATCGTGCGGGTGCCCGGCAGTGCAGTGTTCATGGTCGCGTCACCGGTGGGCACCCCGCTCGCCCTGCTCCACCACCTCAAGGCCAGCAAAAGTCTCCAGCACACTGTCGTGCTCCTCACCATCGCCACCGCCGAAGTTCCCACCCATCCTGACGACCAACGCCTCACCATCGAAGAGCTGGGCGAGGGGGTTTGGCGCGCGATCGGCCGCTATGGCTACATGGAATCGCCCGATGTCGCCGACCTCTGCGCCCGCATCGCGGAACAGGGCGTGCCCCTGAAGGCGAGTGCCACCACCTTCTATTTCAACCGTGAGATGATCCTGACGGGCGGCGACGCACCCATGTTTGAGTGGCAGAAGAGCTACTACGCCTTCCTTTCCCGCAATGCCCAACCGGTGAAGGACTACTACGCCGTCATGCCCACGCAAATCATCGAGATCGGCATGCCGGTCCAGTTGTAGGAACCGGGGAAAACCGCGTAGCCGCTCAACCCACGCGGCGCGTTCCCCCGCCCCGCCGAACCCTCGCGACCCAATCCAATCCTCGCAGTTGCCGGGCCAGCCCTCGTGGTGCCTCATTCAATCAATATGGAAGACCCTGCGGAACAGCCGCGCAAAACCTACCAACTGCGCACCACCGAAAAATTCGAACGCGCCAACGCCCGACCGGGAGAGGAGGACCCCGCCGGCCGCCACGACGTGCGAGCCTGGCGGGCCGACCAGATCGCCCTCGAAAGCCGGGCGGGAACCTCGCCCCTCCCGGCCCCCGCCCCTCCGCCCGTCCACCGCCGCCGCCGGGATTGCTGGACGCTTTTGATCGCCAACAACCTCGGTTTCGGCGCCGCCGCCTACTTCGGTCAGGCCAACCCCCTGATCTTCGCCGGCGGTCTCGCCGGCATGTTCCTTGGTAGTGTAGTCATATACTGGATACTCTACCACATCATGGGCCGATACTGACTGGTCATCAGATCGGTTCGAACCGGCCCGCCTCCCGATTCTTGCGCACGGTGCCGGCGGGGAAAAATTGCCCGCTCATGGCGATGTAGACCCCGGGCGGCAGGGCCTGCAGGCCCCCCACGGCACAGCCGATGTTGAACAGGGCATCATTATGCCGAAAGCGGGCCGGGACCATTGAACCGGTGAAGACGATCACCTTCCCCGGGATATCCGCGAGCACCGCCGCGGTGGTGGTCATGGTGTCGGTGCCGTGGGTGATCAGCAGGTGTTTTTCCGGAGCCGCCAACACCCGCTCCCGGATGAGTTGTCGGTCCGCGTCGGTCATCGCGAGGCTGTCCTTGCGCAAGACGCCCTCGACCACGAAGTCGAAGGTCACGCCCGCTTCGTGCAGGATCGCTCCGGCCTGCGGTTCGCCAATCTCGTAGGCGCTTTTGGCATCGAAGTAGACTTTGTCGATCGTGCCGCCGGCCGCGAGAATGCGCAGGGAGGGGAAAGAGGAATTGGGCATGGAGCCAGCCTGCGGGTCCGGCGGCGCAGACCAAACTCATTTTTACGAGACCCGCAGCCCCGCGCCGTTGGGCATTGCCAAAGACGCGCTCCTGCCCTGCAACAGACAGGCAATCTATCGCCCCTCGCCTTGAAAGCTCTCGTCCCCGTCGTCACCTCCTTCCTCGAAAGCCGGACCAGCCGGCAAAACCTGCTCGCCCTGTTCAAACTGCTGGGGGTGCTTTTGGCGCTGGTGACGTTTTACAGCATTCTGTTCCACGTCCTGATGGAGCACGAGGGACAGCATTTTTCCTGGATGACCGGGTTCTACTGGACGCTCACCGTCATGAGCACCCTCGGTTTCGGCGACATCACCTTCCAGTCCGATCTGGGCCGGGGGTTTTCCATCATCGTGTTGGTCACCGGGGTCATGTTCCTGCTGGTGCTGCTGCCCTTCACCTTTATCGAGTTTTTCTACGCCCCCTGGATGAAGGCTCAGGCCGCGGCCCGCGCGCCACGGGAGTTGCCCGCCCGCACGCGCCGTCATGTCATCATTACTCAGCACGGCCCGATCACCAAGATCCTCATTCGAATGCTGGAAAAGCATGGCTACCCCTATTTCTTTCTGGTGCCCACGGTCGCCGAGGCGCTGGAGATGCATGATCGCGATCTTCCGGTGGTGGTGGGTGACCTGAGCGATCCCGATACCTATCAACGCCTGCGCATCGCCCAGGCCTCGCTGGTCGTCACCACCCGTTCCGACATCATCAACACCAACGTCACTTTCTCCGTGCGGGAGATCTCGGAGGAGGTGCCCATTATCGCCACTGCCCGATCCAGTGCCGCCCGAGACGCCCTCGAACTCGCCGGCGTATCGGAGATTCTTTCCCTGGAGGAGATCATGGGGCAGGCCTTGGCCCGGCGGGTGGTCGACTCCGGATCCTGTGCGCAACCCATCGGACAACGGGATGACCTGGTCATCGCCGAGGCCACCGGCAGCAACACCGCGCTCGAGGGCAAATCGGTCGGCCAGTGTGACATGCGCGCGCGCAGTGGCGTGACCGTCGTCGGCATCTGGCGGCACGGCCAACTGGTGCCCCCGGAAGCCAGCAGTATCCTCGACGCCCACACGTTCTTTATCCTCAGCGGCACCGAAAAACAGATCGAAACCTACAACACGATCTTCGGCCAAACCCGCTCCGACATCGGCGGCAAACCCAAGGTACTCATTGTCGGCGGCGGCCGGGTCGGCCGCGCCACCGCCCGCGCCCTGAACGAGCGGGAAATCGAATGGACGCTCATCGAAAAAGATCCCGTCCGGATCCAGTTCCCGGAACAGAGTTTTGTGGGCGACGCCTCGGAGTTTGATCTCTTGGTCAAGGCGGGCATGCACACCGCTTCCACGATCATCATCACCCCCCATGACGATGACACCAATACCTTCCTCACCATCTTTTACCGCAAGCTCCGCCCGAAAGCCCAAATCATCACCCGCTGCTCCAACCAGGAAAACATGAAGCGGTTGCACCGCGCGGGAGCCGATCTCGTGTTGTCCTACGCTTCGATGGGCGCAAATTCCATTTTTAATGCGTTGAAGGGCGACGAGAACCTGCTCCTCGCCGAGGGGGTGACCGTCTTTTACTCCCCGGTCCCGGCGGTAATCGCCAACCAAACGCTGGCGCAATCCGCCGTGCCCGCCCGCACCGGTTGCTCAATTGTCGCCATCACCTTCAACGGCGTGCGCAACAACGATCTAAAACCTGACACGGTGCTACCGCCCGACGCCACCCTCACCCTGATCGGGTCGGTCGACGCCGAAGAAAAATTCGTCACCACCTTCCCGACCTGATTCTCGGCCGGGCGGATCGTTCCCCGCACCACCGTTGCAGCCGCAACGCCCGCGCCCGCGCCGGGCCGCCCGACGCTCTGAGGGGCGCTTTCCCGGCGGGTTTACCCGACCGACCTACAATTGCAGGCGGTAGTTCATCCCGTTGCGCAGGATGGTATCGAGCAGGTCTTCATAGGTCATCCCACTCTGCTCCACGCCCTCCGCAAAATCCTCCCCGTAGGCGAGACATGGGTTGGGGTTGGCTTCCAGCAGGTAGAACTGGCCGTCGGCGGCGGCCATCCGAAAATCCAACCGGGCATAGCCGCTCAAAAAAAGCGCCCGGTAAATGCGTTTCGACACGGACTGCAATCGACGCAGTTCCGACGGCGTGAGCTCGGCGGGACGCGTCTCCAGGCCCAGCTCCGTCTGGTGGGCGTAGCTCCATTTGAGTTTGCTGGTGGCGATGTTAGGGACGCCTTCCGGCAGTTTGTGCATGAACATCTCCCAAGGCGTGAACGTGCGCACCCGTTCGTTGCCGAGCAGGCTCATGTAGATCTCCCGGCCGGCAATATACTGCTCGGCAATGGCCGGACGACCCGTCTGCCGGTGGATCAATTGCACGCGCTCCTCCAGCGCCGCGTCGTCCTTGACCACCGAAGCTCGGGAGATGCCCACGGAGCCTTCATCCACCAAGGATTTGACCAGGAGGGGAAACGGCAACCGGGCGGGGCGCTTGACGCTTCGGCCCGGTCGAAACACCCCGAACGCAGGCACCGGAATCCGGTGGTGGGCGAGGATGCGTTTCGACAGCGCCTTGTCGTGGGCCAAGGTCAGCCCACGGGGATTGCAGCCCGTGTAACGCACTTTCTTGAGTTCGAGGTAGCTCACCAGATGCTGGTCAAACAGCGGCTGGCCATCGAACTCTTCCATCATGTTGAACACGATGTCCGGCTCGATCCGATCCAGGGCATCGCGCAACACACTCAGGTCCCCGTAAATGCCGACGGGATGCACGGCATGCCCCATCCGCTCGAGGGTGACTTTCACATCATACTCCATCTTCCACGGGTGGATCTGCTCCTCCGTGAGCCCTTCGATCGATTCCGGCGGCACCAGCGCCTCGTGCATGAGGGCGAGAATGCGAAGCGGTTTGAGGCGCCGGGTTGTCGTCATAGGGCAATCGGGAAATACCGTCCATGCACCGCCTGCATGGTATGGACTGTGAGCATCAACAGCACCTTTTCCCGCGTGAGCCGGGCGGGATGACGCAGCCGCAGCTTCAACGCGCGACACCGCTCAACCATCGCCTGTAGCAACTGTTCGATGGTGTAGGCAGGCACCCCGGCCGCCTCCCCCACCGTACGGGCGAGCTCCCGGCGGTGGGTGCGCAGCCAGGCCGCGGCGGCGGGCCGCCGGTTGGGTCGGGGACAGGGTTCAAATACGACCTCCAGATCATCGTCATAATGTCCGGGCCAATCGACGGCATAGTGGGCCCGCTTCTGCTCGTAATATTCCCCGAGGGTGAGGGTGATTTCGCGCAGCGGTTCGATGTGGCGACGGGTGCGCACGGGCGGTGCAGTTGCCGCAATCTCCGCCATGATTTCGTCCACATACTTCAATTTCCAAATCGCGGGCCAGTCGCCAAATCGCGTCCGCCACGCCGACCCCGGAGTGAGCCAAACCGCGAAGGTTTCCGCGAAATCCTCCGCCGGATGGGCCTGCGCATACCAACCGTTGAGGTGCTGCACAAAATTCCGATCGCCGGGCCGGGGTCGGTAGGAGTCGGGATAAGGCTGGGTGAACGACCCAAACACATCGCGCCAGCGTTTGCGGCGATGCAGGCGGAACGCGTTGTCCAACGCATGACCTGCTTCGTGTCGCAAAATCCTCATGCACGCTGCTTCGGCGTGCCCTTCCGCCTCGACCATGAACTTCCGCTCCAGTTGCACCAGCCGGGGATGAGCCAGATAAAACGGCACCGCGATTCCGGGCACCCCATCGGGGGTGAACCACTCGATCCCGAGCCAATAGTGAGGCCGGAAGCGCAGGCCCGCTGCTTCCAACTCCGTGTAAAGCCGCTCCATTCGCTGCTCCACCACGCTGCCGGGCAGGCGCAGGGAAAGATCACACAGGCGCATTTTGAGCAGCCGTTCTTCGGGGTAGAGGTGCCAACGTTTCGCCATGCCGATAAGTCCACTACAGCTTGTCGGGGAGCTTGCCCGATAGTCGAGCCGCGATCCGAACAGTCCCTGGGATTTACCGACCGCCCCCCGGAGTTACCGTGACCTTCGCTTGTCGGTTTCCTCACTGACTCTTTCCCACTGCTCCTGCTTCCTCTCGTCGAATTTGTAGGAAACCGCCATGGCCACGGGCACCGGACCCTCATCGGTCATGTGGGGGGGGAATTCCAAGCTGATCGTCGCCGTCAATGCCGAGGCGATGAAATGGGGATCATCCCCGATCATTATCTCCGGATTGACCACATCCCCATGCTCATCGATGACGAAGTTGACGATGACCTCACCGCGCTTCCCCGACCCGTTGAGTTGGGGCGGATAAAAGGGCTCGATCCAAGCCACGGGCTCGGGCCATGCGTCGAGCTCATCCGCCTGCACGGGGTCCCGCGGGAATTTTTTGAACACGCTTCGCCCCGCCCACTTGCTCAAGGGATCCGACGCCGAAATGGTGAACACCACCGGCATGCGCACGCGTTGATCAACGGGCCGACCATCTCGACGGGCCGGCGAAAAATGCCACTTGGCGAGCACTGCTTTGACCGCCTCGCCAAATTCCGGATGGGTCGCATAGGAAACGTCGGGTTCATGCACTCCCCCATTGCGGTCGACCCGAAAAACCGCTTCGACCTGCCCCTCCACCCCGGCTTCGTGCAAACCCACCGGATAAACCGGCTCCACCGGACGGGTGAGCCGGGGAGGCACGAAGTTGTCGGCCGCCGGCAACGCAACCACCGACCCGGCGACGAGAATCGCCACCATCGCTCGGAGCGGACGCCTGCAGCCCTTATTCAATAACGGTATGGGTTCGTTGGGTCTCACCTTTTTCGTAAATCGCCATCGCCTCGGGCATCAGCTCGTTGATCTTGATCTGGCGTTCGGGAAAATCGGGATGATTGGCAAACCAGCCATTCGACGAAGGCCCCCCTTGGGAGGCCACATGCTCTTCCATCCGCTGGAGCAGGCGCAGGGATTCGCGGGGATCGTAACCGGCCTTGGCCATGTAGATCAGGCCGATGTGATCGGCTTCGATCTCCTTGCCGCGATCGAACGCGGATTGCGTGAGCGAAGTCACCCCGCTGCCCGCGGCCGATCCCACACTGGGCAGGTAGATTCCCGTCGAACCGGTGGACATACCGATGCCGATCGAGGTGGCCGCCCCCAAGGGCTTGAGCAGCATGCCTTGGGAGTATTTTTCGTGGGTGTGTCGGGCGGCCACATGGGCGATTTCGTGGGCCAACACCGAGGCGAGTTGGTCCTCGTTCTCGCAAAAATCAATCAGGCCGGAAAACACCCCCACCTTGCCTCCCGGCATCGCAAACGCGTTGAGCACGCCCGGGGCCTCGAAAACGACAAATTCCCAATCCGCATGCGGCACATCCCAAAAAACCGTCCGTGACAGCCGGGCACCAATTTGTTGCACGATGCGGATCTGCGCCGGATTCCGGGACAGGCGCTGCATCCGTTTGATCTGCTCGAATTCCTCCAACGCTTTTGCCGTGATGTCTTGATCGTCGACCAGATTCACCGCAGTGCGCCCCGTCACCGGAACCTCTTGGCATCCCGCCGAGATGAACAGGAGCAACGCGACCGCAAACATCGCGGCAACCGGGACGAGAGGGGAACGATTCGACATGGTGACAAGGACGGGATTCAGGTGGCCGTAAGTTGAAGGGAACACTGACCATCAGGGGCTTTCATTGTTCCACTTCTCGCCGATTCGCAAGTTTGGTCCGCAATTCCGAAAACCACGGCCTAAATCCATCTCTCCTCGTTGAGAATCACAACAACTTACGTCATTCTCCGAATTTCCGATTTGGTCTGAACAATTCCTTTTCCCCGCAGTCCAACTTTCCTGCCCAACCACCTTACTTTAGCTCGCCCCGCCCATGCCCGACAAAAAGTCACCCAAGCATCAGGTCATCGATTGGAATCCCAACGCCCAGCAGGGCAGCCGCCCCGATGGGGGGCCCAATCGCTCCAAACTCTTTGCCGGCATCGCCTTGGTTGCGGTCCTGCTGGCTCTCGGCGCCGTCGGCTTCTCGTGGCGCAACCTGCAGCAAGGACCGGCGGTCGGCCCCACCCTGACCGCTCAGGAAGCGCAGGAAATGGCCTTCAAAAACCGGGGACGCGCCGAACTGGCCTACGAAAACGCCTCTCAAGCCATCGGTGCCGCCCGCAACCTCCCAGTCAATCATGAGGGCCTACTGCAGGAGATCGCGTTGGTCGAAAAGGCCTTCCTGCTTGCCGAAACCCAACTCCGCAATGGGGCCTATGCCGATGCCGCCGCCGCTTTGGAACGCGTCATCACCGCCACCGCGGAATTCACCGAAACGGTCGCAATGCAGCGCAACGCCAACAAACGTTACGACGACCTCTACGCCCGGCTCCGCGCCATCGAGCGCTACAAAAGCTTCTCCCCACAGGACTACGACATCGCCTTCACCTCCATCGGCGAGGGACGCCATCTGTTGGAGACCGGATCTTTCCGCGCAGCCTGGCAGGCCTTTGACGGCGCCAGCGACACCCTCGACCAGCTTGAGGCCAATAAAGAGGCCTTCGTGAAGGAAAATCTTCGGGCCGGACAAATCGCCCTGAAAGACGGAGACCGTGACGCCGCGGAAAGCGCCTTTCAAAACGCCCTCAAATACGACAGCGGCAACGAAGCCGGTCTCCGCGGACTCGCCCGCGCCGAAAACGCCGCACAAGTCCTCGAGCTGCTCACCCGCGCCCGCAACGCCGAGGACACCGGCGACTATGATACCGCGATTGCCGCCTATGACGAAGCCTTCGCGCTGGACGAGTTCAACGCCACCGCCCAACAGGGCGCCGCCCGCGCCCGCGCCGACCAAAAGGAATTTCAATTCAACACGTTCGTCAGCGCTGCCGAAACCGCCGCCGCCGAACAGGATTGGGACACGGTGATCGTCAGCTACGAGCAAGCGCTGGAGGTCTATCCAAAACGCACCGACATCGAAGACGCCTTGGACAACGCCCACGAGGAGCACCACGCCGCCATGGTACACCGCACCCTCGCCGAAGCCTACGATCTTGAACGGGACTACCTCTGGGATGAAGCCCGGTTCGCCTATGAGCGGCTGCTGGACTTGGAACCCGACTACGCGGAGGCCATCGAGGGTCTGATTCGCGTCGGCCGCACCGTCCGCGCCCTGCTTGAATACGAAAAATTACTGGAGCTCTCGGAACAGCATCTGATGGCTTCCGACTTCCAAGCCGCCATCCGGGCCTTCAATCAGGCCATGCAAACCAAGCCCGGTTATCTGGAAACCTCCCCCGAGGCGCAGGAAATGCGCCGGGTGCTCGAACTCAACAGCACCCCGGTCAACATCACCTTCGTCTCCGACACCAAGACTTGGGTGAGTATCACGAATTTCCGGATGCTCGGAAAGATCAAGGAGGAGTCGGTCGCCCTCCCTCCCGGAGACTATGAGGTGATTGGACGCCGCAAGAACTACCAGGACGTCATGTTGCTGTTGAAGGTGCGGCCCCAAATGTCGACCAACCTGGTTTCCGTGGTGTGCAAGACGCGCGCCGACAGTTAGAACTCAGCGATGAAAGTCCCGCGAAGCCTGCTCCGTCTCGGTCTACCCACCCTCATCTTGGGTACAGGGCTCGCTTGGGGAACGGAGGTTTCTGCGCAAACGGAACTTCCCGCCCTGCGCACTTCGCGACCCGCCCTCGAACGCCCGCCGTCCTACGAGCCGGTCCGCTTGCCCGCTGCCACGGTCAACTCCCGCTCGTCCGCCCGCGGCGCGTCCCGCATCCCCGATCCGGCGATCTTCGATGGATCCCAATACCCGGAGGAGGAGCGACCCGAGCAGGCCATGATCGCGCAATTTGAAAACCCCGGCGGTGAACCGCCACCGCCGACCAAGGACGAAAAGGGCCCCGGTCAACAAAAAGGTGGCGGCGGACCCGGACCCGGGGGCGACGGTGGACCGCCCGGCGGCGGGGGCGGACCCCAAATCGCCGGACTTCCTCCCATCATGGGCGGCGGCGGTGGCGAAGAAGAGGAGGGGGGCGATGCCACCCCGCCCATTCCAGAGAGCCAGATGGGCGACCAAAACGGTGGCGGCGAAGGTCCCGCCGGAGAGCCAGGCGAGAGCGGTCCCGCCGGATCGCCGGAGGCCCCCCAAGTCGCCGAAGGCCAGCAGGGCCGCCAACTGGATAAGCCCTCCCAGGTTCAGATTGGCGATGAAAACGCCAAACTCGCCGAAGCCGACACCCCTCAAGCCGAGGCCTCCCGCCAACTTGAAAATGAACAAGGCGAAAACCGCATGAGCGTCCAAGCCGCGAGCGGCAGCCAACCCACCAACCGGGGCACCGGCACCGAGCGGGGAGTCGATATCCCCTCCAACCTGTGAAAAGCTACCTCATGAAACGCACCGCCGCCCTCTGCTCGCTTCTATTCGGTTGCACCACCCTGCCCCTTTCCGCCTACACGGTCGTCTTTCCCACCTCCGCCATCGAGGCCGCCTGGGAACTCAACGCCGAGGAGTTTAAACAGGAGTTTCCCGGGATTGATTTCACCGATCAGGAGCTCACCGACGAGGGTTGGTATGTGCGCTATCGCCATGAAAACCTGACTTACTTTTTTGGCCCGATTGTTAACGCGGCGGATGCCCGCCAGCACGAGATCGAGATGCACGAGGTGCGCAACGACGTGGTGGCCAAAAGCCCCGCCCTCGGCTCCAGCACCGTTGATGTGATCTACTATTCCTACGATCCGCGCATGGGCCCTGGGGGGCCGGGCGGCTACGGTGCCGGCGGCCCCGTGATGGTGGTCGACGGCTCCGGCCAAGGCCAGTCGGAGCAAGGTGGCCCCGAGGGCCAAGGCGCCGGCGGCGAAATGAATCAAGGTCAGGGCACGGGCGACCAAGGGGATCCATTCGGCCAAGGTCCGGCCCTCGCCCAGCTGGATCCCATGGGACAGGGACCGGGCCAATCGGGACAGCAAATGGGCGGCCAAGGCCCAACCGGGCAACAGGCTGGCAGCCAAGGGCAGCAGGGACAACAGCTGGGCCAGCTGGGCCAATCAGCCGGCTCGCAGGGGCAACAAGGACAGCAATCTAGCTCATCGAGCCAGTCCCAGAGTTCTCAATCCGGCCAGGGCCAGAGTCAGAGTCAGCCGCAACTCGCCAGTCTTGACCCCATGCCGGGCTCCTCCTCGAGCTCCTCGCCCGGTCAACCCTCGTCCTCCTCTTCATCCAGTTCATCGAGCAGCAGCAGCTCGTCGTCGAGCTCCTCCTCCTCCAGTTCTTCCAGTTCCTCGTCGAGCAGCTCCCCGCCCAGCCCGCCGTCGCAACAACAGGGTTCGAGCTTGGACATGGTTGAAATCATCCGCCGCATTTTCGGTCTCGGCGGGTGACCTCCCGCCATCTGCGCCGGCGGCCAACCGATCGCGGCAACAACGAAACCGACGGGGACGCGCCGCTAATTTAGCGGCAAATGAGCCCCCGGAGGGAACCCTAGTCAGGAAAGGGCAATCTGACTCCTCTTCCTCTTTCCAAACTGAATGCCCTCTCCTGCTGCCCCCCTTGCTACGTGGTTAAAAATTGGCGTCTCCATCTTCGCCCTCGCGACCGTTTTTTGGCTGGGACGAAGCCTGCCCCTCGAACGCCCCCAGTCGGCACCGATTCCCGCCGAGTTTGAGCTGGCACCAGACACCGGGGGAACGGCTTTTCGCTTCACACCGCCTCGCCCGCTGCAACGCTTGGTCACCGAATGGGAACCCCAAAGGGCCACCGTCCTGACCATGTCGTTCGCCGCCTCCATGTCGGCCCCTCAGGATGCGCTTTTCCAGGTCCACTTGCTGGAGATCGCCCACCGCTACAACGACGTGCTGATCTTCAGCGAACACGATCAAACCCAGGCCCACGCCTACTTCCTGTCTCTGATCAACGACCACCCGCAGGCCGACGCCATTCTGGCCAAAGCCCATTTCATCGACTCGCGCAATCTGATGAAGTGGGTCCGGGACTTCGGGCCGATTTTTGGCATCGATCGTCAACAAAATCTGATCGCGCTCGATTTCGTCTACCGCAACCTGGCGCGCGATTTGGAGGAGGCTGCT
Source organism: Opitutaceae bacterium (assembly GCA_018402455.1). Taxonomy (GTDB): domain Bacteria; phylum Verrucomicrobiota; class Verrucomicrobiia; order Opitutales; family Opitutaceae; genus Actomonas. The sequence continues at coordinate 70,167 of JAGYIG010000005.1, read as the reverse complement.
TTCGGCAATCGTGACTCTTTCCGACGCTTCATGACCCTGCAGGGAGACGCCATGCCAGCCGACCTTGCGGTCGAGATCGAGCAACGCTACGATGTGCCGGTCGACCTGATTCGCCCTCCCCTCCTGCTCGACGGCGGCGACTTCATGCATGACGGCCGGGGCAACGTCTTCATTTCCACCCAAACCTTGGTCCAAAACGGCGGCAATCGCCCGGCCCTCGAACAGGTGTTTCAACTCTATTTCGGCGCCAAAAAACTCCACGTGTTGCAGGCCTTGCCGGGCGCCACGGTGAACCACCTCGACATGGTGCTGAAGTGGGTCGACGAGCGCACCGTCATCCTGCCCGACTTCCAGGCCAACCCCGCCGCTGACCTGTTCAATCCCTACCGGACCGGGCTGGTGAAACAGGTCGTTGAGCGACTCGCCAGCAACGAGCGCTACCTGCGCCGTCACTTTCCCGACCTGCGCATCATCAAAATGCCGATGCCGCCGATCCAATTCATGTCTGCCGACGAGGTGCTCGCCCGGGCGGTCGACGATTTCGTGCGAATCATCGCGTTGGATCGCAAGCTCGTCACCGCCACCGACTTTGAGCAGTTGGATCAAAATCAATTCCGCCAACTCCGCCAAACCACCGCCGACCTGATCCGACGGGAGGTGGGGCACGCCGACCTCGAAACCCCGGACGGATTCAACGCCGTGTTGCAGGCTTATGGCCATGCCCCGCTAAAACGACTTTTCGACATCCACTCCGAAACCGTCACCCGTTACCTTTCCTACCTCAACAGCGTGTTTTTGCACAACGCGGCCGGAGAGCAGGCCTTTGTGGTTCCGCGGTTCACTTCCCGCAACCCGGCCATCGATCAACAACTGAAGGCGTGGGAGGGACAGGCAGCGGCGGCCTACCGTGAAGCTCGCCCCGCGGCGAGGATTCACTGGATCAACTGCGACCACCTCGTCTCCGACTCAGGTTTTATCCACTGCATGGCCATCACCGTCCCCGCCCTCCCGGCCTCGCGTCTTTAGCGCATAAGCCAAAAACCGTTGAACCCGTGGGGTGGGCCCTGCCCCCCGACGTAAATCGTCAATCTAACGACGGCTCCCAGTGCGCACGGCGATAAAAGCCCCGTCGTGCTTGTAGGCGACCTCCCGCATCAGATTGGCAAACTTCATGCCCGTGTGCGCCCCCATCAAAGGATACCGCAGCACCGTCGGGAACCCCACCGCATTGATCGAAACGTGCCGACTGCCATCCTCTTTGCGCGGATTGATCGTCTCCAGCCGGGAGATGACCGGCTCGGCTTGGCCCGTGAACTCATCCCCAAAAACAAACACCGCCATCCTCATCTCCGAGTTATCCGGTTGATAGAGCGATCGAATGGCCCGGAAAATGCCCGGCACGGGATTGGAGTTACTGAAAGTCGGGTAGTTGGCCAACGCCATAAGCGCGCCCCGGCGGGTTTCCGGTCGATCATCGAGCCAGATGCCGGGCGTGCCCCGTAACATGAACCGGCCGTCGGCGTCCAAAAACTGCACCCCTCTGATCTCCGGATAGCTGTCCAACACGTTCTTGATTTTCTCAATCGCCGCCGCGTGAATCTGATCGGTCGCCGTGTCGCGCATTGACCCGGAAGTATCGAAGACAAACGCGATGTAGTTGCTCTCGATCGGTAAGCCAACCGGCAGGTTGATATCCGGCAACGGTATCTCGAAATCGAGCTCAGTCTGCATCGAGGCAATTTCCTCCATCTCATCCTCGATCTCGATCATCATGGCTTCCTGCCCCGCCTGTAGCTGGGAAATCTGCAAACTCAGCGTGTCCATCATCGAACGCAGGCGCTCCGCCCGGGTCTGGGCCACATTGACCTTGCGTTTGGCTTCCACCGCCCGGCGGCTGACTTCGGTCTGTTGCGCATCAAGTTCCTCGACCTTGGACAAGCGCTGCTGCGCGACTTCCTGCAAGCGGTCGCGCAGGGTTTCACGAATCTTGTTGGCCGCCCCCATGGTGATCACAAACAACAACACGATGGCGCCAAAGCCGCAACAAATGCAGTCCAGAAACGACAGGCCAAAATCCGACGAGGCTCTTTTGTTACGCGGTCTCATCGGATGTCAGGCCAGGAAGGAGCGGGGCTGACCAACGCCCCTTTGGTGCGGTCGGCCAGCTGCCAGAACAGAAACGGCGAGGCGGGATCGCCTTCGAGGGGATAAAGGATGGTGTTGATCGGAATCCCTGGCGCCGCAATTCGCGCCGCGGCATTGAAGTAGCGCACCCGATCCGTTTCGGTGACAAATTCCCCCGAGGGAAAGCTGTCGCTCTGGGTCGGTAACCCATCCGTCAACAGCACCACCGAATCCGGCACCGTGCTCAGCGACCGCGCTACACTGAAAGCCCGCTCCATGTTCGCGCCGCCCGCCGGCACAACTTTGGCCAGCGCATCCAACACGTCCTGTATCATCTCAGTATCATCCCGATAAATCCAGTCGATGGAATGGGTGTCGATCAAGGGCTGGGTGTCCTCCGCAAAGAGGAGCACCTGGAACGAGGACTCCGCCGGCAAGGCGGAGATCATCCAACGCACGGAATCGACCACCCGGGTCCACTTGGCCGAGGACCGTTTCTCCTCATCGGATTTGCTCTGCAACGCGATCGCCTCCTCGATCGTGTTTCCCACCATGCTGCCCGAAGCCCGCACGAGAAAGAGAATGTGTTCTCCCTCCAGTTCGAAGCCGGTCAAATACTGGCGACGTTGCACATTCGGAATCGGCACCGGATCGGGCACCTCGGTCTTCGCCAGCTCCTCCTTATCGGCCAGCAGCTGCTCCATGTCCTGACGCATTTTCGATTCGCTCTGCAGCAGTTTCGCCAGGGTCTGTTCGAGCTCGGTGACCTCGACGGCCGTGATCGTGTTGCGCAACTCCGTTTGCTCGGTCTCGCCCTCATCCACCTGCGCCTCACGGGTCAGCGCATCGATTCGTTCCTCCCGGCTTTTGACATCGAACTCGAACTGACCGAGCACCGCCCGAATTTCCGAAAGCTGCCTCTCCTCATCATTCTGGGTCTTGCCGGCAACCAGCACAAACAGCAGCAGCACCCCCCCAAAACCACAGCAAATGCAGTCCAGGAAGGAGATGCTGAAAGTCTGCTGGTTGCGTCGCTTGCGGGCCATGACTTGAGGTCCTTTCTCCCCCCCTTCAGACCGATCCCGGTCGGCTCTCGGCCGCGATCAAAAGTTCAACCTCCTCCTGATGATGACGCAGGCGCAGACGATCGCCGGGGGCCATCAACAACGCGCCGGAATCCGGGGTCTCGATGTGCCACTCTCCCTCCTGCCGCAGCAGGCGCACCGGAACCGGCCCCAAACGGGCCAGCGCCGGAATGGCCGGCGGCGTGGCGGAGTCAGCATCGCCTTGCAGCACCTCCGGCAAGGCGTGCAACGAATAGGCCCGCCCTTCGACCACGAGGTGACTCGCCACCAAATCCGTCGAACCGTGAGCCCCGGCGACATGGACGACTTCCACCCCATTCTTGTGATCCGAGGCCTGCGCCGAAACCTCCACCGCACTGATGACCGGCACGGTGCTGATGTCCTGGGCGACGTCCTGCGCCACCGCAAAACGGGCCGCCCCCCGGGCGGCCGCCCCCGGCTGCAAATGCACCATGCGCGAAAACCCTCGCGAGGTCAGGGCTTCGTCCATGCCCGGCAACATGCGCAAGCGGGAGCTCACCACCACGGTGACATCCTTGGGCGCCAATGACGCATCCCGCAGGAACTTCCGGGCCGCATCCGCCCAGCCCTGTTCGTGCGAACCCAGATCCCGCCGCAACGTTTCCCGCGGAAAGGCCGCCTGGTGCACCCGCGTGGCCGTCTGGATGGAGTAGCGGATATCCGCTCCGCGGCTGGCATCGAGCAACTGCTCCCGAGTCTGTTCGTAAAACGCCTGGTCGAGCTCCCGTTGCGCCGTCACGTCGAAAGCTGTCGCTCGCAAAAATCGGTTCCCCATCGCCCGGTGGAGGCCTTGAATGAGGGGAATGTAGCCCAACCGGGGCAGCCGCATGTAGCGTCGGCGATGCAGCCGGCCGTCCTGATCGGTCGTCAACAACGACATCGCCGCCGAATGCAGGTGCAGGTCCAGGTAGAGGATGCGGCCACCGGTCAGGCCCGCCGTCGACACGGGATCGTTCAGCGAGCCGGTGGAAAGCCCGCACAGCCCCGCCAACGGAATCTGCAAATCGCGCGCCATCGCCAGAATCAGCCCGATCGAGGGGCTGTCGCCATCGCCGTCGCCCAGCAGCTGTCCGGGCATGGCCAACACCACTTTTTCGGGCTTGCCCGATTGCGCGACGAGCCCCTCCCAAAAGGCGCTCAGAAACGCGTAGGCGAGTTCCGAATAGGCCGGCACCCGGGGCGGACCTTCGAGATCGGACGGCGCCAGGGAAAGGTGTTCCCAAAAGACATGGCTCGCCTGCCGCGGGTGCAGGCGCCACCGCTGCTCGGCCTCCCGGCCGAAGATCAGTTTCGAGCCGTTCCACGCCGCAAAGGCCGGCCAGCTGCCCGAAGATTCATCGACCGGGGCGTGGACCTCGCCGGCGTCGTCGATGAAGGAGGCGTTGAAGCCAAAGTCAGAAAATTCAATTCCACAGGCGTAGGACATAAGAGCTCGAAGAGGATCGGGGTTAAGGGAATCAGACGAACGTGGAGTCCATGTCGTCGCGGGCCGGGACCTTCATCAGGTCGACAATCTTGATCCGGCAGTATTCTTGAAAATCCTGGATCAGGTGCTCCTGCCGCGCCTGCAACAGGTGCATGAAAAACATCAAAATGATGCTCAGCACCAAGGCGACCAAGGTCGAATTAAACGCCAAGCCCAGTGAATTAGTCACGCCCGCCAGGTCCCCCTGCAGGGCTTCGTCGGCCTGCGCCAACGCATCGCCGATACCCCGCACGGTGCCGATGAAGCCCACGGACGGAATCGCCCACGTGATGTAGCGCACCAGCGAGAGGTCGGAGTCCAACTCATCGGCCGCCGCCTGCGAACGCTCCGTGACGGCGCCCGCCGCATCTTGGATGGAGTGCGTCGCGTTAAAACGCTGCAGGGCGGCCAGCACAAAAGTGGGCAAAAGTTTTCGGGCCAACCCCTTCTCCTCCTGCATCACCGCCTGCACTTCCTTCGAATAATCCAGAGCGGCCTCCGGCAGGATCCGTTGCCCCACTTCGAGCTCGACAAAATCCCGGTCGATAACGCTGCGCTCGCGGCCCACCAACCAGAGCTTGTAGGCCAACAGGATCGTGGCCCACGCCATCAGCGTCATACAGGCCTGCTGCTCGAAGTCTTTCAGGATGACCACGAAGTTCCGGGACATCTCCGTGGCCTCCTCCGCTCCGCGCTGCTCCAGGATGCGCCGGGTGATCTCCACCTCCGCGGCCTGGGGGCGTATGTACTGGCTGTAGAGCTGGCCCACCCCGATAATGGCGACGAGCAGACCAACACTTTGAACGATAAAACCTTGGGTGAAAAATCCTCGCTGGGGCAAAGAGGTCATGAGGGATAAGAGCGCTGGTTTGGGCAAATGTGCCGAGGAAAATAAAAATTCTTACTGAACAATTTCGGGGTGAGACGTGTCGAACAACGAACCGTCAGTCGGCCTTGCGTCGCGGCGCGTCTCTATTTACATCTACCACCTTCTAACGACCCCTTGGTGAAAATCAAACGTCGCCCGATAATGAGAACATTCCTAGTCGTTGTCCCCGCCCTCGCATTCATCCTGCTGACCGGCTGTCAGGTCGCCCCTTCCAAAACGGCCAAGGGTGCCGGGGTCGGCGCGGCCGGTGGCGCCTTGGCCGGGGCGGTGATTGGCAACAACACGGGATCAGGCAACTCCGCATCCGGCGCCGCCATCGGCGGTGCAGCCGGCGCCCTGGCCGGAGCGGCGGTGGGCCTCGTCCAAGAAATGAAAGAGCGCAGCGCCCAAGACCAGCTCGCCCAAGAACGGGCCTACCAGCAGGAGGTCGCCCGCAAACGGCAGGAGGAAGCCAGGCTCAACGAACAACTCAATGAAGAATTGGCCATCGCCCAAGGCTTTCGCATCACCGACGCCGAACTGGGCGACGCCCAGCGCACTGATGGATGCCCTGCGCCCGCTTGGCCGAACTGAGAGCCGAACGCGAGTGGGCCTTGAGCCGGAAAAAAGAGCTGGATGAGACCGAAGCCAAAATCGCCGCCGAGACCGCCGAAATCGCCCGGCTCGAGGCGGAACTCGCGGAACTTCGCGGGGAAACTACGGTCAGCACTCCCTGACTCGCCCCCTGCCATGGTCCGCTTCACTTCTCAGTCGATCAGGTCTTCGCTGCTCATCCTCGGGGTGGCGGTTCTGGCGGGCTGTCAGACCAACAGCTACAACGTAAAAATTAACGCGATCGCCAACGAAGCCAAAAAGCCTTCCGGTGAATCCTATCGCATCATCACCAAAAACGGTGGGGATCCCCGCACCGATCTCCGCACGCGTGAGGCCGTGGAGTATGTGAAAGCCGCCCTCTCCGGCCGCGGCCTCTACGAGGCCCCGAACCCGGAAAACGCCGACATGGTCGTGGAGATCGACTACGACGTCGAACCCCCCCGGGTGGAATTTGAAACCCGCTCAGTCCCCGTTTTTGCGCGGATGCAGGGCGGGGTGCGCTCCGTCATCGTGCCCACCCGCACCGCTTCGGGCGAAATCCAATACCGCCGGGTCTCCGTGCTCGATCCGCCCACCCAGGAACTGATCGGCTTTGAGGACAAAACCATCCCCGTCACCGTCTACGAAAAATACCTGCGAGTGTCGGCTCGGGAAAACATCAGCAGCGGTGACGAACGCCCGCCGGAACAGCTCTGGAGTGTCTACGTCTCCAATGAAGCCGAGGACGACGATATCCGAAAGACCCTTCCCGTCCTCGCTTCCGTGGTGGTCGACTACATCGGCGTGACCACGGAAAAGGACCACGAGGTCAAGGTGAACTCCGAAACCGAGGAAGTGGACTTCATCAAGCGCGGCATGTGACCGCTCGACGGCATCCGTACCGCCACCACCACGACCACCGCCCGGCTTGCCGCCGGGTTTTTTGTGAACCCAACCTGACCCTTCACGCGGGCAGACAAATGTGACATCTGGGTGACAACGGGTTTGCCCCCGAGGGCCGACCCTGCCCTCCTTCGACCCCAACCCCTCCCGCATGATCGGCACCCTCTTCGAAATCCTTGGTTCCTTGGGCATGTTCCTCTTTGGCATGAAAGTCATGTCGGAGGCCCTGCAAAAACTTTCCGGCGACCGCCTGCGGGCGCTGATGCGGACCATGACCCGAAACCGCTTCGCCGGCGTCGGTACCGGATTTCTGGTGACGTGCATGGTGCAGTCCTCCTCGGCCTCCACGGTCATGATGGTCAGCTTCGTCAACGCGGGACTGCTGACGGTCGTGGAGGCCATCGGCGTGATCATGGGGGCCAATCTGGGCACCACCACGACGTTCTGGATCGTTTCCCTCCTCGGGTTCAAATTCAGCCTGTCCGCCGTGGCCTTACCCATCATCGGGGTGGCCATGCCGCTGTTGTTCTCACGACGGTCGAGCCTCAAGGACGCCGGCGAGTTTCTCATTGGGTTCGGGCTGTTGTTCCTCGGCCTGGTGTTCCTCAAGGACTCCGTCCCCGATATCCAGAACAATCCGGAAGCCTTGGCCTTCATCCAGAGCTACACCGATCGGGGGATTTTTTCGGTCCTGTTCTTCTTCGTTTTTGGCACGATTTTGACGGTGGTGGTCCAGTCTTCCTCCGTCGCCGGGGCCATCACCATCACGATGGCCGCCAAGGGTTGGATCGATTTTCCCACGGCCGCCGCCATCATTTTGGGGGAAAATGTCGGCACCACCATCACCGCCAACCTCGCCGCGTTGAGCGCCAACGCCAACGCCAAGCGCGCCGCCCTCGCCCACTTCTTCTTCAACTTCATCGGGGTGACCTGGGCCATTGTTTTGTTCGTCCCCCTCACGCAGGCAGCGGATTGGATCATGCCTGGAGATGCCCTAAAACCCGGCAACATCCCCTTCCATATGGCCGCCTTTCACACCGGGTTTAACTTGCTCAACACCGCCCTACTCATCGGGTTTGTGCCGCAACTCGGTCGGTTGGTGAACCGCATCATCAAGGACACCCCCAAGCGCAAACGCGGCGAACACGTCAAATACGAGGGTACCCTGCTCCCGCAAACCGGGGAACTGAATCTGGCCGAAGCCGAGGAGGACGTGCAGCGGATGAATCAACTTACCCGGGATCTCGTCAGTGGGTTTGTCGAGCTCTACACCAACCCCACCGAAAAGCTCGGTGACCGCGTCGAGGAACTCAAGCAGCTGGAAAAAGACAGCGATCGCATGGCGGTCGAAACGACCGACTACCTGTTGCGCTGCTCCGCGGGCAGCGTCTCCGACTCATCGATGGCCAGAATCTCGAGCCTCATGCGGGTCATCGCCGAACTCGAAGACATGTGTGACCGGGGCTACCGCCTGGTGCTATTGGCCGAGCGGCGCTACCGCAAGAAGCGCGAACTGCCGCCCGAGACCCATGAGCAGGTTCGCCAGTTTTCCGAAATCGTGCTGCGCTTCGTGGATTTCACCGCGGATTGTCTGCGCCGGGGGGGAGTGCGACCCACCGATCTCGAAACCGCTCATCAATTGGAGAACTTCATCGACAAGTTCCGCAAAGACCTGCGCAAGGAATCCATACAACGTATGCGCACGAGCGGTGAGCAGGTGAAGGCCGAGATGCTCTACATCGACATCCTCAATAACATGGAGGGGATCGGAAACCATTCCCTCAACGTGCTGCAGATCCTGCGTCACCACGATTGAGGGATTGCGGCCGGCGTCGCTGGCATCTGACCTGAGAACCGATGTCAGCATCCTGCCCCGCGCTCCCCTCCTTACCTCCCCTGCTGGAGCGACTGCAGTGCTGGAGCGCGATCAACTCCGGCTCAAATCATGTCGCCGGACTGACGCGGATGGCAGCCGCCCTCGAAGCGGCCCTGCTTGAGCTCACCCCCACCGTGGAGCGGGTGCCGCTGGACGACCAGGGGCGCGTCGCCCTCTGCGCCACGATGCGACCGGCGGCCTCACCACGCATCCTCTGCTCCGGTCATTATGACACCGTCTTCGACGCCGCCTCGCCCTTCCAAACGGCCCAAGTAATCGACCACGACCAGCGCCTCAACGGGCCCGGGGTGGCCGACATGAAGGGCGGTATCGTGGTGATGCTGGCCGCCTTGGCCGCCTTGGAAACCATGCCCGCCGCCGACCAGATCGGTTGGACGGTTCTGCTCACGCCAGACGAGGAGACCGGGTCGGGTGTCTCCGCCGCCCTGCTCCAACAGACGGCCCAATCCCACCACCTCGGACTGGTGTTTGAACCCTCTCGCGAAAACGGTGCCATGGTGCGCTCGCGCGCCGCCACCGCCGTCTTCACGGCCGAGCTTCGAGGCCGGGCCGCCCACGCCGGCAGCAATCCCAATGAGGGGCGCAACGCCATCACCGCCCTCGCCGAATTCTGCCTCGCCGTTGAAAAATTGCCGGCCTCCCTGCCGCACACCTTGGTCAATATCGGCAACTTCCGCGGCGGCGGGGCCGTCAACATTGTGCCCGATCACGCCATCGCGGAAATCAATGTCCGCGCTGCCACCGCCGAGGCGGTCACCGCCCTCACCGCCGCCCTCACCGCCCTCGCCGCTGCCCTCAATTCCCGTGACGGCTTCCAGCTCAAGCTCTCAGGCGGATTCGATCGGGCACCCCTGCAATCCACCCCTTACACGGAGCATCTCTTCGCCGAGTTTTCCCGGTGCGCTGTGGCGCTCGGTCAGGCCCCGTTGACCTGGGTTCATGTCTCCGGTGGCTCAGATGGTAACCTGCTCCACGCCGCCGGATTACCCGTCCTCGACGGCATTGGGCCGGTGGGAGGAGGTCTCCACTCTGACCGCGAGTTCGTCGAGATCGCCTCCCTGACCGCCCGGGCCCAGCTTGCCGCGACCTTCCTCGCCCGCATCGCCCGCGGCGAAATCGTCCTCCCCCGGCCGTAACTTCTTCCTTCATCCCTCGCCGATTTTTCGTAAACCTCCCTTCCCTATGTCTACTCCCCAAGGTCTCGGCACCAAAGCCCTCCACGCTGGCCAAGCGCCCGATCCCACCACCGGATCGCGCGCCGTCCCCCTCTACCAAACCACCAGCTACGTCTTCCGTGACGCGGAACACGCGGCCAATCTCTTCGCCCTGAAAGAGCTCGGCAACATCTACACTCGGATCATGAATCCGACGACCGATGTGCTCGAGCAACGCATCGCCGCCCTCGAAGGCGGCTCCGGCGCGCTCGCCCACGCCTCCGGCCAGGCAGCCATCACCGATGCCATCCTCAACATCGCCGGTAGCGGCGATCACATCGTGTCCGTGTCCCAACTCTACGGCGGCACGTATAACCTCTTCCACTACACCCTGCCCAAACTCGGCATCGAAGTGGAATTCGTCGATGCCGCCGATCCCGATGCCTTCAAGCGTGCGCTCAAGCCCAACACCAAGGCCTTCTACGGCGAGGGCCTCGGCAACCCCGCGCTCAACATCTTCCCGATGGAAGAGGTCGCCACCATCGCCCGGGAGTCCGGCGTGCCCCTCATCATCGACAACACCGCCCTCTCCCCGATTCTGAATCGCCCGTTCGAGTGGGGCGCCAACATCGTCGTTCACTCCACCACCAAATACCTCGGGGGGCACGGCACCTCCATCGGGGGCATCGTCGTCGACGGCGGCAACTTCGACTGGGGCTCCGGTCGCTTCCCCGGTTTCACCGAGCCCGACCCCTCCTATCATGGTCTGGTGCATTGGGACACGTTCAAAGCCTTCCCCCCCGCCGGTGACGCCAACATCGCCTTCATCATGAAAATGCGGTTGCAACTGCTGCGGGATATCGGCGCCTGCCAATCACCCTTCAATGCCTGGCAAACCCTGCAGGGGGTCGAAACCCTGCACCTGCGCATGGCCCGCATCTGCGAAAACGCCCAAAAAGCCGCCGAATTTCTCGCGGCCGACGATCGGGTCGCTTGGGTCAACTACCCCGGACTCCCGGACAACGCCAATCATGCGGCGGCCAAAAAATACCTCAGTGGAGGCTTTGGCGGGCTCATCGGCTTCGGCCTCAAGTCGGGCTACGAAGGGGCCGGCAAATTTATCGGCGGACTCTCCCTGTTCTCCCACGTCGCCAACATCGGTGACGCCCGTTCCCTCGCCATCCATCCCGCAAGCACGACGCACAGTCAGCTCACCGCGGAAGAGCAGGTCGCCTCCGGCACCACCCCCGACTACATCCGGCTGTCGCTGGGCATCGAGGACTTCGCCGACATTCAGGCCGATCTGGAAGCAGGTCTGGCCGCCGGCTGAGTGGTTCCCGGTCTCCTCTCGTTCTCCTCCATCAAGCCCTTCGGCGACGAAGGGCTTTTTGATGGGACAACAAGCAGCTGCGCCGCCGCCATGCCGGCATAAATTTACCATCGCCGCACCGCCTCGGTCGGCCCACCCTGCCGCTCATGTCGTCCTCTCCGGATGAGCTTTCTGATCTGCGCCAGCGAGTCGAAGCTCTTGAACAACAGGTTCGAGACCTCACCGCTCTGACGGGGGTCACCCCCTCTCCGACCGTCCCTCATTCTCGGGATACGCGGCCTCCTTCCGATCCCCCGAGCGCCGCGCCACCTCCCGTGCCGCGGGCAACTCCGACCCCTCCTCCACCGCGCCGCGAACTGAGTTCCTCGGTGATCGTCGCATCGATTGGAGGCTTCATTTTTCTGCTCGGCGCGATCTACGCCCTCACCGTCTCGATCCAGCGCGGCTGGATTTCTCCCCCGGTGCGGGTGCTGCTGGGCACAGGGGTGGGCGCCCTGCTCGCCGGGATGGCCATCTTACTCATCAAACACGAGCGCCGACGACTTGGTCTGGTGTTGCTGACCGCCGGGCTGGGCACGGCCGTGTTTGCCTGCTACTACGGCGGCCTCATCGCCGAGGTCATCGATCCGGCCCTCGGTTTCGGCGGTGCGGTGCTGGCCACCGGTTTCGCGGGTTGGACGGCGGCGCGTTTCCGGTTTAGCGGCGCCATGGTGGCGGCAAATGCCCTCGCGCTGATCTCCCCGTTGGTCTTCTGGCAGGACGCGGGGCAAGACCCCATTATCCTTGCCTACCTTTTGGCCGGGGTGCTCGCGCAGGCGGCCGTTTATTACCTCACCCAAACGGGCGCCCAATGGCGATTGGCGCGGTGGATCGGGCTCGGTTTGTTGGCTGCCGTGGCCGCCTCCCACACCAGTTTTGGAACCGATCCGGCCCGGGTGCTGGGCTGGGCGCTCATGACCGCGATCTACGGTGGGACCCTCATCCTCGTGTGGCTACCACGCCATCAGGAACGCCCCGGCCACGCGGTCGGGCTCACCACCTCAATCAGCGCGGTGATGGGTTTGGGTTATGCGTCCACGTTGGGCGGAATCGGGTGGCCTCCGGCGATGGTGGCAGTCCCCTTGGGGCTGCAAGCGCTCCTGCTCGTGGCCCTCATTCCCCTGGCCCGCCGCCGGTTGGGTGACGCTTCCGCCGATGCCGGTTTGGCGGTCACCGCCGCCGGGTTTTCCTTGGTCGCGGTGTTGGTGGTGCTACAGGATGCCGGGGACCTGCTGATTTGGACGGTGGTGGCGCTCGCCGCCACCCTGGCCGCGCGGTTTGGGCCGGACGCGGAGCGCTCGCCCCTGCGGGCCGCCGCCGGGCTCTATCTCGGCTTTGCTTCGATCGGATGGATGATCGCCGTGCAGGAGCGGGTGGACCCCTCAGGCTGGCTTTTTCTCAACTCCACCTGGTTGGGCGGCAGCGTGCTCGCGGTCGCGTGGTGGCAGTTTGCCCACGTGGTCACCACCACCGGGGCGCAACGTTTCGCGCTGGGGTATGCCCAGATTATCGCCGTGCACGGTCTGGCCATGGAGTGGATCGGCCGAGCGCCGGTTCACCGTTGGGACGAGCAGCCCCTCGCCGCGCTGCTCGGCACACTGACCTATGCCTTGGCCGGGCTGGTCCAGTGGTATGCCGGCGTGCGCCAAACCGATCCACGCAAAGCCAAACCCCTGCGCGTCGTCGGCTACGTGTGGATCGGGCTCGCCACCGCCAAACTGTTTATGGCGGACCTGGCACACGCCTCCACCGAGAGCCGGGCCATCGCGGCTCTGGTGGTCGGGGGGCTGTTCATTGCCGCGGCCCTGTTGGTCGATCGACTCAAGCCCGCGGCTGGACCGCCCGACTTGCCGCCAGCCGCTTGATGCCCGGCAAGTTGCACTTGCCTCTCCGCCGCCACGACCAAGTTTGCGCCAATGGGTCCACCATCAACCAACTCCTGGCCTCACCGGGCCGCCAAATTCGGCTGCTACTGTGGCGGATGGGGGGTGATCTTGATCGCAGCTTGGGTGGGGTGGAACAGTCTCCGGGAGTTTTATCATCCCGCCTTCGGGTTCACCCGGTTGTTGCAAATCAGCCCGTCCTGGGGGGCCAAAGCCCTGCCCGAGGTGCGGGACAATCCGATCTACATCTACCGGGAAGAAGCGGGTTACGATGGGCAGTTCTATGCCCAGCTCGCGCTGCGCCCTTCACTGCAGGATCCCGCCTTGCAAACCGCGATCGATATTCCGTCAATGCGCGCGCCCCGGATCCTCGCGCCTTGGGTCGCCGCCCTCATTGGCGCCGGTGACGGCAACCGCACCCTCCGGGTCTACGCGTGGCTGAATGTGGTCTGCTGGATCGGTCTCGGCTTCGTGTTGCTGCGGCTCTTCCCTCCCCGTTCAATGGCCAATCTGATCGCTTGGATCGGGCTGATGTTTTCGGCCGGGGTCACCACCAGCGTGGTCTATGCTTTGACCGATCTGCCTGCCTTGCTGCTGTTGTGCATCGGGATGCGGTTCCTCGCGCGGCAGCGGTTTAAAACCACCGCGGGACTCTTTGCCGCGGCTTGTCTTACCCGGGAGACTTCCGTGCTGGCTGGGCTGGCCTTGTGCCAGGCACCCACCTGGCGGCAACGGATCCTCACGGGAGCAATCGTGGTCGCGCCGCTGGCCCTTTGGGTGCTCTACGTGCGGTCCGTTTTCCCCCCCAACTCCGACAGTCTGCAGAATTTTGCTCTGCCCCTCACCGCCTGGGCCCAAGAACTGCGGGAGAGTGGGGCGGCGGTGATCGCATCGCCGGCCGATCAGTTGGCTTGGGCCGGGCTGGCCGCCCTCATCGGCCTCTCGGTCCAAGCCGGGTGGCTCGTGCTGCGGCCCCAACCTCGCAACCCTTGGTGGCAACTCGGGATCGGCTACGTTGTCCTGCTGGCGATTCTCGGCCCGCCGACGCTGGCCGGATTTCCGAGCGCCGTGACCCGATTGCTGCTGCCCTTGCACGTGGCTTTCAACGTCCTGGCTCCCCGCACGCGGCCGGGGCTGGTGCTGCTGGTGTTGGGCAACCTATCGATCTTCGTCGGTGCCTACATGCTCAGCCTCGGGCCAATCGACACGCGCGAGCTCAATCATGCTCGCCACCCTTCCGGACCGGTCATGGTGCAAATTGGCGAGGGATGGAACGGCGTGGAGCGCAACGACCTCCACACCTGGTCTTGGAGTGGAGGAGACAGTCGTCTGCTGATCAAGCGGTTCACCGATGACCCCAGCCCAGCACCCGTCAGCATCATCTTCACGCTGGTGGGCGAGGTCGGGTGCGACGTGACCATCTCACAGGGCGAGCACGTGCGATGGGAGGGGTTCACCGCCAAGCCCGGCGTCACCGTGCTGTTGCCGGACATTCCGCTCGATCACCACGGGGAGGCGGCGTTGGATTTCCACACCGACGGTCCGGTGCGGGTGGAGGAAGGCAGTGGCCGCCGATTGGCCTTTGCCGTCTACAACGTCTTTTTCCGCTAGGGCACCTGATAGAACGGATTCGGCAGTTTGAAAATCCGCTCGGCGTGACCGCCCGCGAGGTCGCTGCCTTGATCCCCCAAACTGGCGATAATGGTGAAGCCCTCCTCTTCGAGCTGTATCCGCCGGATGCGTTTACGCTCGGCCGCCGTGGGAGCGGTGTCAGTCGGCCCCTTGAAAATAATCCGCTCGTAGTCGCCCATCCCTGCGATTCGCAGGTTTTCGACCGTTCCCCTTTCTTCCTCAGGCGTGGCCCGGCCGGTCAGAAATACCACCGCAATGTCCAGTCGACGGGCGGTTCGGTAAACCTCCCGCATCGGCTCGATCGCCGGGGCCGCCGCCCGCTCCACCCACTTCACCCATTCGGACGGGACGTAGCCAAAATCACGGGCCACCATGTGCGGGTAGTTGGACAAAACCGTCTCGTCGACATCCATCAGGACGACCAATCGTTCGTCGGCGGTGCGTCGGGCCCCGCGCTGTTCGATCCAAGCGATGGCCCAGTCGGCCACTTGTGCGATGTCTCGTTCGTAATCGCCCTCGTCGTGGTAAGCCCGGACCGCCGCCTTGGCTTGGGAGAGGTTCACAGGGGCGCTCGCTCCGAGGCCGATCACACCCCCAACCATCCCCGCCAGCAGTATCAAACGTGTAAGCCGCATCCTCCCACGCAATCCCCCCGGCCCTTCGCGTCAATCCCCACCACGCGAAGCCCCGCACTGCCCGTGATTGCGGCCGGCCCTTGATTGCCTGTTTTTAACCTGTCCCTATAAGAGGTGACAGGATGTCACCTGATTCTGACAATGGTGCCTTGGTTTTCGCTTGGCCGACCGGGCGACCGCGACACGGTGGAGTTTTCGCATTACCCTACGCACCGCTGATTTCGTCGCCGCATCGTCTCACCCTTTCTTATGACTTCTCCGCTCATTCTCATCCTTTGCACCGGAAACTCCTGCCGCAGTCACATGGCTGAGGGCATCCTGCGATCCGCCGCCGGAACCCGCCTCGACGTGCACAGCGCGGGATCGAATCCCGCGGGTTACGTGCACCCATTGGCCATCAAGGCCATGGCAGAAATCGGGATCGATATCAGCGGCCACTCGTCCAAGCACATGAACGAATTTCTCGAGCGTGGGGTGCACACGGTAATCACCGTTTGTGGCAACGCCGACCAAGCCTGCCCGATGTTCCCCGGACAGATGGCTCGTTACCATTGGGGCTTCGACGATCCCGCCCACGCCGAGGGAACCGAGGCAGAACAGCTCGTCGTCTTCCGCCGGGTGCGCGACGAGATCAAAAAAGTGTTTGAAGCCTACGCGGCTGGCTGGGCTGGCGCCACCACGTAGGACTTGGCTCAGGCTTCTTCGCCGATGCCGAGGACCTTGGTGACTTTGCGCACAGGGTATTTGGTCACGGTTATTCCCTTGGCGCCGCGGGTGCCGACATTGGCCTCCGTCAGGTCGAACTCGAAATCCTTGACGCGGGCCTTGCACCGACCGCTCAACTGAATGCGCAACAGATCCGGCATGGCTTCCTGGTTCTTGGTCACGTCAAAATAAACAACCTTTGAACCCTCACTGGCCACGAGGGAGTAGAGCTTGTCGCGGGTCAACCCGCCCACGGTGAACCGCTTGGCGAAACACTTGCCCGTTTTCTTGTCCTGATAGAGCAGGGTGAAGTATTCCGGCGGACCGTCCTTTTTAAACACGGAGACGTGCAGGATGTCCCTGCCCATGAACACCTTGTCAGCTATCTTGGTGACCTTGAGGGTGCCATCGCCCATGATGCAGAGGATGGTGTCGATCTCGCTGACTTCGGTGATAAACTCGTGCTGCCGCCAGTTGCGGCCGATAAACCCACCCTCGCGGTCGACGTAGAGGCGTTGGTTTTTGGCGACGACCTTGGCGACATTGATCTGCTCGATCTCATCAAACGAGGTCCGGCGCTTGCGGCCCTTGCCGTATTTCTCCTGCAATGTTTCAAACCAATTGATCGCGTAATCGACGAGATGGGCGAGGTGATGCTGCACCCCTTTGATGTCTTCCTCGATTTGTTTGATCTTCTCATCGGCCTTGAAGCGGTTGTAGGCCGAAATCCGTTTGATCCGAATCTCCGTCAGCCGCGTGATATCCTCATCGGTCACCTCGCGCTGCAGGCGATCCAAAAACGGCGTCAACCCTTCCCTGATCTCAGCCATCACACTCTCCCAGGTCTTGGACTTTTCAATCCGTCGGTAGATGCGCTCTTCGATGAAGATACGCTCAAGGGAGTCCCAGTGCCACTGTTGCTCCAGTTCGCCGAGTTTGATTTTCAGTTCCCGCTTGAGCAGGGCCACGGTTCGGTCGGTGGAGCGTTTGAGGATCTCCGAAACCCCGAGGAAGGCCGGTCGATCGCGCCCGGCTTCGGTCTCAATCACACACGCCGCCGGGGAGAGAGACATCTGGCAGTTGGTGAAGGCGTAAAGCTGTTGTTTGACCTTTTTCGGTTCAGCCCCTTGGGGGAGGTGCACCAAAATTTCCACCTTGTCGGCGGTGTTGTCGTCAACGTGCTTGATCTTGATCTTGCCCTTGGCGTTGGCCGCCAGAATCGAATCGATCAGCGAGGTGGTGTTGGTGCCAAAAGCGAGCTCGGTGATGGCCAACACATACTTGCTGGGCATTTCAATCGTCGCGCGGACTTTCACCCGTCCCCCGCGTTTGCCGTCGTTGTAGTCGGCAAAATCCGCCGTGCCGCCGGTGGGGAAATCCGGCCGAATCCGGAACGTTTTTCCCTGCAGGTAATTGATTGAGGCCCGGCAGAGGTCGTTGAAGTTGTGCGGCAGGATCTTGGTCGACAAACCCACCGCGATGCCTTCCGCCCCTTCCAGCAAAACCAACGGAAACTTGGCCGGCAAGGTCACGGGCTCTTTGGCGCGACCGTCGTAGCTCTGCTGCCACTCCGTGGTCTTCGGATTGAAGAGCACGTCACGAGCGAACGGCGTGAGCCGGGCCTCGATGTAACGCGCCGCCGCCGCACCGTCACCGGTGAGGGTGTTGCCGAAGTTGCCCTGCGGCTCAATCAGGTAACTCCGCTGGGCGATGCCGACCAGGGCCGCTTCGATCGAGGCATCGCCATGCGGGTGAAAGGCCATGGTGGCCCCGACGATATTGGCCACTTTGTGAAAGCGTCCATCGTCCTTGGTGAAAAGCGTGTGCAGGATGCGGCGCTGCACCGGCTTCAATCCGTCGTGCACGTGGGGCACCGCTCGGTCCAGGATCACATAACTGGCGTAATCCAAAAACCAATTGCGATAGGCTCCCTCCAACGGAGCCTCGCGCGGCTCATCATCCGCCGGAACGGCATTGCCGTCGTCTCCCCCGTCGTCTCCCCCGTCTCCTCCATCGCTGCTGGGCGGGGGAGCGCTGACCGCGGTTTCCTCTTCGTCGGCAGTTTCCTTTTCGTCGGCGGGCGCCGCGGCGGCGTCAAATAACAGCTCTTCTTGGTCGGTTTCAGACTTTTTACGTCGTGACATTCGCGGTGGAGAAAGGGTCAGGAAATGGGATCAAAGGAAGAAGGTGAAGGATTCGCCGGAGCCGGGGCAAGCCCGGTCCTCATCAAACCCGGATTCCACCGCCCTTCAATGCCTGCCGTTGGTCAATCCAACCGCCCCGTTGGTCAATCGCGGGTCGCGGGCACGACCCCGGCCGCGAGGCTGGAGCCCGCCCGCCTCCTTTCCCTCCCGTGAACCGTCTGACCATGCTCCACCCCACCGCACCCTTGGCCCATCCAGCGTCCCGCACTCACGCTCTGCCCCGTCACCTCCACCTCCCGCTTGCCGCCGATTACACCACCGCCCGCCAACTCGTTTTTCCTCCTCCCGGTCACGGTTTTCTTCCCACCGGCATCAACGACCGAGGAGACATCATTGGGAACCTGATCCACCCCAAGCGTTTCGAGGGAGCTTCCTGGACGGCGGCCGGTCTCTACCTGCCCCCTCATCACTACCGCAACACCGGGATGACCGAAGCCGAGATGGCCCACCCCTTCGCCGCGCTCAGTTCCACCGGCCTCGTAGCCGGAACCTGTGGACCATCGGCCAAGCGTCTTTCCGCCTGGGCCTCCCACCGCCCCACCTTTGGTCAGGACTACTGGCCGCAAAACCTGAGCTTCGCCCAGGGCGTCAACGCCCGCGGCCAAGTGGTGGGCAAAATGTTGCTCAACGCCGACCCGATCCTGGTCTCCCGCGCCTTCCTGATCGGCCCCGACGGCCCGCCCCGCTACTTTGATGCCCCCGAGGGGGGCCTCACCGATGCCATTGCAATCAACGATCGCGGCACGGTTTTGTTCAATGTCACGGCGCTGTCCACCCGGACCGCCTTGCAGCGGGCATGGCTCTGGCGCGATGAAACCTTCATCCCCCTGCAAGCGCCGCCCCGCTGCTCATCGGAAGCGATTGCCTTGAATGCCTCCGACCAAACCGTCGGCTTCATTGAAACGGAGTTTGGCCGCCGACGCCCCGTGCTCTGGACCGATGGACAGCCCCTCGATCTCAACACCAGGGACGCCCAGGACTTTCGTCCCACCTGCATCAGTGACCATGGGGTCACCGGCGGCTCCGCCCTCAACAGCCATGCCGATCGCGCAGCCTGCATTTGGACCGCCGGGCGTGGGCTCCAATTCCTGCAGGACCTCCAACCTCGAGCGTCTGGCGGAAACCCTGCGACGAGCGAGGAAGGCGATGCCGCCGCCACCGTCGCCTCAGCTGGGATCGACGACCGCGTGTTGGTGAATCCGGATCGGCGACGCGCTTTGTGCCGGTCGCCCACATCGTCGCCATCGGCAGCTGCGAAAATTACACCGGAGCTGAACTGCAGGACGGCCAAAAGCTACCGGACCTTGCGCACCCTCAAATCAAGGGAGTCCGCCTTGCCTGGAGTCGCTGTTTGTCCGTATCCATCGGCAAACCATAGTGAACCTGCAGCAGGTGCGCACCATCCTGCGCACCTCCGGCGACGAGGTCCGTTTTCAGTTCGCAGAGGGGCTGCCCGAGCTCTCCGCAAGTCGGCGCGACTGGCCGAGCTCCGCCAACGCTTCACCGCCGCCGGACTCGGTAAACTCCTTCCCTGAACCACCCCGACGATCAGAGCCGCGCGGTATGGGCGTGGGTCGCATTCGCCCGTAGCCACTTCACCGCCGCCGCCAGATCAGCGTCATGCCCCTCGCGCACGTCATCCAAGGTCCGTTCGACCAAGACATCGGGCTGCACCCCCTGGCCTTCCAGCCGGGAGCCGTCCAACGTCTCAAAATCATGGAGACCAATCTGCAGCTCACCCCCGTCACGCAGGGGGAAAAATCGGCTGGCGACCACCACCCCCGCGGTCGGTCGGCCCACCAACGTGGCGCGCTCGTAGTGTTTAAAAACGTGGGCCAGGATCTCCGCCGAGCTCGCCGATCCCCCGCCAATCAACACCACCAGCGGTCCCGCATATCCCACCCCTTCGAACCAGGCCGACTTTTCCTCATCCCGCTTGCCGTGCCGCGAGACAAACGCCCCGTAGGGCACCCGGGTCGGGAAAAAATCGTTGATCACCGACGCCAAGGAAGAAACCGCCCCGCCGCCGTTGTTGCGCAGATCGAGCACGATCCCCGGAGCCTCCCGGTGGGCCTTCAGGCGCTCCCGCAGCCATTTGTGATACTGGACGTCAAATTCATCAAATCGCAGGTAAACCCAGCCCTCCAGCGAATGCCGCTCCTCCGGCGGCATCCAATCAGGCAGGAGCCGCGCCTCCAACGTCACCACCCGCTTTTTGTCATTCGCATCCAAAAACTCCCACGTGTAGGCGGTGCCCGGCTGGCTTTCGAAATCGAGCCAGTCTTCCGGCAACGGTTCGCCATTGCGGCTCACCGCGATCCAGCCGGGCTCCACCACCGACCCCTCGGCCGCACTGCCCGGACGTAAGTCGCTCACGACCCACCGACCATTCAAGCGTTCGAGATTGAGCCCCACAAAAGCCCGCTCCGCCCGGTAATCCTCCCAAACTTGCCGCGGCGTCAGCGCCCCGGTGTGGCCGTCGCCGAGCTCGTCTAACATTTCATTGATCACCTCATAAAGCGCTTCCTGGTTGGGCGCGCGAGCCGCCCGATCCCGATAACGTACCAACGCCGTTGCCCACTCCGCGCCATTAAAATTCCGGTCATAAAACCGCTTGTTCACCAACCGCCACACCTGCTCCAGCGTCGCCGTCTGATCCTCGGCCCGGGCTGAGGCACTCGCAAACACCGGCTCGACCGGCGGCGTCGTCCGCGAGGTCATACAGCCGCCCAACCCCAACGCCAGCGCGATCATCGCGGCGCAGACGCCAAGGACTCGGTTTCGGATGTAGCAGGTGTTCAAAATAAAAGCGGGGTGAAACCTTGGCCCATCCGCCCCCGGCACAGCAACCTCTGAAACCTCGGGATATTCCCCTAGGCGTTGTGGAGCGGGCGAGGGTTGCGAGTGCGCTTGCATGACATCGAGGCGTCCCCTTTTTTTATCCCCGCGGACCTTCCCTCCCGATGAGCACATCCCGGCCCTCCACGCCCGCCGACGACTCCGACGACCCCTCCGTCCCGGCAGCGGATCCCGCGGGCCCCGTGGCGAAAACCGATTCGGTCGCTGCGGAGCCCGTTGCCGCAGCAAAACCGTCCGCCGCTACGGAAACGGACGAAACCAACGCCGTTTCGGCCGACGACGAAAGCGGGCCGGCCGACGACGAAACCTCAAGTCAGCCAAAGCGCCCCGACTTGGACCTTGAGGGCGTGCGGGCGGCCACCGAAATTTCCATGTCCGGCGGTCCCCGATCGTCGCAGGCAAAGTGGGCCTTCATCAACCTCTTCATCAAGCTGTTCAAGCTGTCGGCGCGGTTGTTCCCCATGCTGCTGATGCTGGCGGGCATGAGCTTCGGCTACATCCACTTCTTCGGGGCTCCACCCATCATGGACAAAGTGATGTCCACCCCGACGATGATACAGCTCACCTCCAACCCGACGGTGAAAGCTACGCTCAACGCCGTCGGCATCGAGGTTCTCACCCCCGAGGAGCGAGCAGAGGCCGCCAAGGAAAAACCCAAGTCAAAGGTCGGCCAAATGCTCGACCAGACCCGGGAAGTGGTGGCCGCCAGCAACGCCCGGGTGAACCTGGGCAACGCCATCGCGGAAGGTGACTTCCAGGCCATCGAGGAAATGGCGGCAACCGAGGAAACCGATGACACCGCCGCCGGAGAGGAAGGCGCCGCCACCGATCCATCCGGCCCGCCCGACCCCCTCAGCGCCGGAGCCCAGGCGGTCAGCCTGCCCCAGCCCGTCAGTGTTTCGACCTACGCCGGCTCAGACGCCCGTTGGGCCGAGTTTCGCGAAGAGGCCGACGGTGCGGCCGCCGTCGCAGCGATGCTGGGTAAGGAAAAAGCGGCCGCGGCGCCCGTGCGTGAGGTGATGGTATACACGTCCGACGTTCCGCCCTCGCCCGCGTTTCGGGAGTGGGTGCGCAAGGTGCAAATTGGCGGCGTGCTCCCCGGGCCGGAGCCCAAGGCGCTGATCAACCGGATGACGTTTCGCCCCGGTGACACGGTGGACTACAATCTGAGGATCACGTTCGAGGGGTTCGCCGAGAAAGACACCTTGCTTGTCTTCCGCGATGCCACCAACGCTTTTATGACGGTGGTCCGATAGCGGCCCGCATTTTCTCCCCGATTAATGAACCAAGCGGCGGGCGCTCCTTGCGGGACTCCCGCGGGGGAAGGCTCAGCGCTCCCGTTTGACGCAGGTCCAGCGCCACGTATCGGGATCCGTCCAGTCTTCGACCGAGAGCGTGACGTCCAATACCTCCCCCACCTCCACCCAGCTTTGCTCCAGACGCAGGATGCGAAATCCCCAGTGTGGCGCCCGACCCGGATCAAGCGGACTTGAACTGAGCACCAGATCGTCGTCGACCTTGGCCTGCATGAAGACCACCAAACCGTCCACCATGCCGGCATGTTGCACCTCGCGGGAATAGACGATGGCACTCGCCAAAGCATCCTCGGTCACCGTGTTCAAGTCCACCTCGACCACCGGCGAAGGCTCGCCGACAAAATGCTTCACCAATGCGAGGTCACAACTCGACAGTCGGTAGTATTCGGGATTCTGCGGGCGACTCCGCTCCATGCTGGAATAGTCAAACCCGTGCACATCGGTCAGCTCCCAGATG
Source organism: Opitutaceae bacterium (assembly GCA_018402455.1). Taxonomy (GTDB): domain Bacteria; phylum Verrucomicrobiota; class Verrucomicrobiia; order Opitutales; family Opitutaceae; genus Actomonas. The sequence continues at coordinate 46,996 of JAGYIG010000005.1, read as the reverse complement.
AAGGGCATGCGCCGATCGTCGTGCAGGGTCACAGGCTCGCAGAATAATTCGAACCGGCTCGGCAAAATCAGTCCCCCCGGCTTCAACAAGCGGTCCCGCAGATCACACACATTCGGCACCATCGCCTCATCGAACAAAAAGTCGCCAATCTGTTCGTGGAGGATCACATCCACCTGCTCCGCGGGTTTGAAATCCGTGCTGTGCAGGTCTTCGAACTGCACGTTTTCAATCCCATTATGCGCGGCCAGCTCCTTGGCATGCTCAATAATGGTGGAGTGATCGATGGCATGCACCTGACTGGCACCCTGCCGGGAAGCATACGCCGCCAAAATGCCCGTCCCGGTGCCCAGATCAATCACCCGCTGGCCGGGTTTGATGTGGCGGCGAATCGCTTCGTGATAAAACGCCATCCGCGGCGCATCCCCCAGCATGCGTTCCTGCTCATGTAGATCGGCGAAATAGTATTCGTTGAATTGGCGGTATTTCTCCGCCGGAGTTTCGATCTTAAGGGGGGGATAAAACCATGGCTTGAGCCGGGGGGAGCCGACCAGCCAATTGCCCAAGCCGCGAACGAGGCGGCGGACCTGCGTGGAGATGAAGACCGTGAGGCGTTGAAGTGAAGAGCGTAGCATCCGATAGGTGCGGCGTGGGACGCTCTACCCGGGGCCCACCCTAGTCGGGCCTTCTTGGGGCAAAAGCTTAATTTCGACCTCCCGAATGGCGTCGCCATGCCCCCCGGCCGCGGTCAAGATCTCCGGCAATCAAACCCCGTTGATACCATGAAAATTACCCCCCACGGAGCCGCCAGCGGCGAGGTCACCGGATCTTGCTACCTCGTCGAAACCGACCAAGCCCGCTTCCTCGTGGATTGCGGGATGTTTCAAGGCACGCGGGGCGCCGACGACCTCAACCGGCGCCCTCCCGTCAGCAACATGGACGGGCTCGATGCCGTTGTCATCACCCACGCCCATCTGGATCATACCGGTCGAGTCCCCGCTCTGACCAAGGCCGGCTACGCCGGTCCGATTTTCGCCAGTGCCGCCACCATTGATCTCATGATGATCATTCTCGAGGATTCGGCGCGGATTCAGGTCAGCGACAACGAACGCACCAACCGGAAACGACGTCGCGCGGGGGAGGACCCGGTCGAGGCGATCTACGAGCCGGATGATGTGCCCCGGGTGCGGGAACTGGTGCGGGCCGTCCGCTTGGCCACCCCCGTCCAGATCGCTCCCGGAGTTGTCGCCCGTTTCTTCGAGGCCGGGCACATGCTCGGGTCGACCAGTGTGGAATTTAGCATTACCGAAGCAGGTCGCCCGAAGACGGTCGTCTTCTCCGGCGATCTTGGGCCTGCCGACCGGCCGATGCTCAAAGACTTTGAAACCGTGCCGCCCGCCGACCTTATCATCATGGAATCGACCTACGGCGACCGTAACCACCGCCCCTACGCGGAGACGGTCACGGAGTTTGAGGCCATCGTGCAAAAGGTCTCCGCCGCGAAGGGAAAGATTCTCGTGCCCACCTTCGCCGTCGGTCGCTCTCAACAGATCATCTACCACCTCGCGGTGATGTTTCACGAAAAGAAGGTGCCCGTATTCCCCGTCTACCTCGACAGCCCCATGGCCCTCGAGGCCACCAAAGTCTATCAGAGCCATCCGGAGTTGTTTGATGACGAGATGGTCGCCTACCGCAAGGCGGGGCTGTTCCCCATCAGCGGCGGCTACTTCAAACCCAGCCAAACGGCCGACGACTCGAAAGCGCTCAATCATGTCGACGGACCTTGTGCCATTCTCGCCGGCGCCGGCATGTGCAACGCCGGGCGCATCCTGCACCACTTGAAGCAGAACCTGTGGAAACCGGACACCCACGTGCTCATCGTCGGCTACCAAGGCAACGGGACGCTCGGGCGGCGGCTGGTGAATGGCGAACCCCAGGTGAAAATCCACGGCGAAAAGATCGCCGTGCGCGCCCACATCCACACCATGGGAGGATTCAGCGCCCATGCCGACCAATCCGATCTGTTGCGCTGGCTGGAGCCGCTGGCGGCGGCCCAACCTCGGGTCGTCCTGACCCATGGGGAGGATCGGGCCCGGGAACCCTTGGTGACCGAGATCCAGAACCGTTTTGGTCTCGCCGCCGAGCTCGCGGAGATTGGGCAGCCCATCGAACTCTGAGTCCCCGCAGGCTCCAGTCGGTTCGATTTTGAGGCGGTGCGTTCTTGCAACTCGCCCATCGGCCCATTCGGTCAGGAAAGGCCATCGCTTCTTGGGCCGACCGACCTTTGCCTCTCCCCCGCATGGCCGCCTCCTCCGAACTCCTCGCCAACCTCGAGCCCTCAGCCGTGGCCGCCTTGCGCGCGGCATTGCCCACACGAATCTGGTCACCCGGCGATGCCCTGCTCACGACTGGTGAAGTCAACGACCGCATCCACCTGATCGAGGACGGCGAGGTTGAGGTGTGGCGGGGCGAAATCGGACAACCCGATGCGCTGCTCATCACCACGCTGAAGGCCGGCGACACGATCGGTGAAATGTCGGCCTTCGACAACCGCACCGCCACGGCGACCGTAATCGCGAAAACCGCCGTCACCACCCGCACCTTCACCCCGGAGGATTTACCCGCAACCGACGGAATCCGCAGCAGCGTGATGGCCAATCTAGCCCGCCATCTGGTCGGACGTCTCATCCACACCAACGACCACTTGGTCGTCAAACATGAAGCCGAGCGGGCAATTCAACAGCAGTTGCTCGCCGCCCTCATGATGGTCGGCCGAATCCTCGTCACCGTATCACTCTACGTTTTTCTCCTCCCCATCGCCGCACAACTCAGGGACGTGCTGCCTTCGGATAGCCTGATTTCCTTTGGCTTCATTATTTTTCTGACGGGGATGACTTGGGCGTTTCAACGCGCCTCACGACTGCCCCGTGCGGTCTATGGCTTTGAGTTTTCCAACTGGCCCCATCAGGTCTGGCGCGGTTTGCAGTGGTCGCTGCCCGTGATGGCCGCCGTGGTCGTGGTCAAATGGGGCTGGCTCCAGCTCCATCCCGGCTCCGGCCAACTTTTCGAGCCGGAACGCGCCATGAGCGCCAGCCCCGAGATGCCATGGTCCCAATGGTTTTTGTTTCTGCTCATCTACGCCACGCTGAGCTTCGCCCAGGAATACGTGCGGGCCGTCACGCAGGGAGGTCTCGCTTTTTTCTACCGCGCCGCCGGTCAACCCGACCGCTGGAAGGCGCTGCTCATCGCCAATATCGTTTTCGCGATTCTGCACGTTCACCTTAGCCCGGTGTTTGCCGTCTTGGCCTTCTCCGGGGGGCTCGTCTGGGGCTGGGTGTTTCAACGCGAGCAGTCCTACCTCGCGGCGGCCGTCTCCCATCTGGCGATCGGCACTTGGGTGGTCTTCATCGTGGGCGTCGCCTACTAGGGACCGGCTCCCGGTCGCGAATTCGCAGCTTGCTCGGCCCGTTGTCTCCGGCGCAGGGTCCGCCCGTGATGCCACCGTTTGCCACGATTCTCACCCACCCGGGCAGTGCCCACAAAGACGATTTTCTCGCCTGTTGCGTATTACTCGCCCACTCCCCCGCCCCCATCGTGCGACGCGAACCCACGCCCGCCGACGTGGCCGATGCCTCCATCGCCGTGGTCGATGTCGGCGATGACCACAACCCCGCCCTCAACAACTTCGATCACCATCAACTGCCCGACGACGCCGAACCGATCTGCGCCCTGTCTCTGGTGCTGCAGGCCCTCGACCTCTACGAGGACGCGCGCAGTTTCTGCGATTGGTTGATACCCGCGGAGTGGTTTGATTGCCGCGGTCCGAATGCCACGGCCAATTATCTCAACGTCCCCCGAGAAGCCATCAACCAACTCTACTCGCCCATGGACGGCACCCTCCTGCGCTGCTTCGCGGCGGGTGACCGACATGAACCCGGCGAACCCCTTTGGGAGATAATGAGCCAGGTGGGACGGGATCTGCTCGATTACCTGCGCTCACTCCGCAGCCGGCTGAACTTCATCGCGGAACACGCCGAGCTTTGGACCCTGCAAACTTCCGACGATAACCCACCCTCGACCACCCAAGTCCTGTTCCTGCCCCGCACCACCCCCCTGCCCACGGAACCGTCATCCGGAATCGACCGCTACATCATGGAGAAGGGCTTGAACGACGTGGTGGTCGGAGTCGTCTCGCCTGATCGCCGCGGATCGGGCTACGGCCTGTCACGGCATCGGGACCACCCCCATTTTGATTTCACCAAAATCGCCGCCGAACCCGACGTAACCTTCGCCCACCAACGCGGGTTCGTCGCCAAAACCTCCGCCACCACCGAAGCGCGCCTAGGCGAACTACTCCACCTGGCCACCGCCTGATACGGCCGCCCACCCCGGATCCTCGGGACGAACCTACGTTAGGACCGGCAGTTGGTATCCCGGGCGGTCGACTTCATCGATCAGGGAGCGCGCCTTCGCCAGGTGGGATTCAGCCGCCCCGTCAATTCCCACGATCGCGTCATTAACCGCGTCGAGCTCCAGCCAAGGCCCCAGCGTCATCGATTCCCCCGCCAAATCGACCTGATGCATCTCCAAGTGCTGGCGCAGGCGGTTCATGCCTTCGACCGCTCCCGCCACCGGACCCAATACCGTATCAATCCGGTCGACCGACGCCGGTGAACCGACCCGATACGAAAGGTTCCCCCAGTGGCAGAACTGGGCCGAGTAGTGGCCGACCTCCGGCGGTGCCGTGAGATCGGCTGACCGCCGACTGCGCACACAATCAATGAAATTCTCCAGGTGGGCGGAAACGGGATCAATGTCGACCGCCTTGCGCATGATGCGTTGGCCATCGTTATCAAAAATACCACCGCCGTTGTAACCCGCGTAGTAGCCGTGCTCCGCCTGCACCACGATGCCAATGCGCTGACCCCGGAAGCGGTCCGCGTAACTCGCTCCCGGCTTAATCGGCAGGCAACGATTTTCGTAGATCACCGGCACATCGCCAAACTCCATGACGGTGAACTGGGTGTTGGGGGGATCCGCCACGTCATCAACCGTGTAACGTCCGCCCACACTCATCACTCGCCGCGGCAGGGCACCCTCATCCAGAAACCGACGAATCATATCAATCGAGTGCACCCCCATGTTCACCAGATCGCCGTTCCCCGTGCGCCAACGCCAGTGCCAATCTTAGTGGAGCCTTTCCCGCTCCAGCGGAATCATCGGGGAGGGGCCGCAATACAGATCATAATCAAGCCAATCAGGATACCATCCGGCACGCCGCCCCAACGGATCACGTAAGCGATAACTCACCCCCTGAATCCATTTGACCCGCCCCAGTTTGCCGGATCGGACATACGCGGCCATCTCATCAATATCGCTATCCGAGCGCAGTTGCGTGCCCGTCTGCACCATCCGCCCGTAGCGCACCGCCGCCGCCATCACCCGCCGACCTTCCGCAATGGTCCGCCCCACCGGCTTCTCCACGTAAACATCCTTGCCCGCTTCGCAGGCCCACACCGTCGCCAAGGCATGCCAATGAGTGGAGGTCGCGATCAAAACCGCGTCCACATCCGCCCGCTCAATGAGCTCGCGCAGATCAGTCGTCGTGAACACCGCACCCGCTGACGCTGGCATCGCCGCCCGAATCTCTGCCACCCGTTGCGGATCCACATCACACAAAGCCGTGACCTGCACCCCCGCCATTTGACTGAGCGTTCTGGCATGCTGCCCGCCTTTGATCCCCAGTCCGATAACCCCTACCCGCACCCGATCATTCGCTCCCCGCGGGTTGGCCCAAACCGACGAGACCAGCGGTCCCACCATCCCCGCTCCCGCAACCAAGGCCCCTCGCTTCAGGAGATTTCGACGCGTCATCATCCGGCCAGCCTAGGCCCCCGGGCGGCCTCGGGCTAGGACTTAGTTTCGTCTTTGCCCGACAACCCCCGCATCAGGTCCACGATCGGTTGCGCCAGCGGTTCGTTGCGCCGCAGCCACGCCATGAACCCAAACACCACGATCGAGGTCGAAGCCGGCACCATGGTTCGCAAATCGATATCCGCCTTCAATCCATAGGTCAGCACCACGAACGCCGCGAAGCCGGCGAAGATCGAGGTGATCGCCGCCCGCGCGTCCGCATGCCGAAACGGCGGGAGCAACCCCAATACCATCGGCACGGACACCGGCCCAATCAGCGCGCCAAACCACGCGATGATCAGCCCCAACACGCCTCCAAATCGTTCGGCTTCAATCCCGATCATCAGCGTCAGCGCCATGAAGGTGAACGTCGTCAGGCGCGCAATCCTCAACCCCTTTTTCTGATCCATCTTCCGAAACTTCGGCGACATCACCGGCAGAATATCCCGCGTCACCACCGCCGAAATCGTGTTCGAATCCGACGAGGTCATCGACGTTGTCGCGGCAAACATCGCCGCCAGCACCAACCCGACCAACCCGGCCGGCAAAAACTGGCGCGCCAACATCACATACGATTGCGAGGGATCGGCCAAATCGGGCAGCACAATCGGCGCCGCCCACATCGGAAAAAATAACACCAGCGGCCAAATCAGATACAACGTGCCCGACAGCATCGCCGTTTTGCGCGCACTCCTCGCCGAGGGCGCCCCGATGTAGCGGGCCGCCAGATTCCACGTGCCACCATTGTAGGACAACGACGCCACGATCATGAACCCAATCGCGAACAATGCCGTGTAGTCACCATTGAACAGGTTGCTGTGATCAGCCGGCAGTTGCACCCAAATCCCGGTCACACTCCCGATGCCCCCCAAATGACTCACCGTGGCGACAAACAACACCACCCCCGCCCCCACTTGGACAAAAAACTGCAGGAAGTCGTTATACAGATCGGCCCAGAGTCCCCCAATGGTGATGTAGGCCAGGGAAATCGCTCCCGATATCAGCACCCCCAGCGTGATCGGTAATCCCGTGAACCCGTGGAGCAAGATGCCGATCGATGCCCACTTCGCTCCAACATCAAACAACTTCAGCAGCACCCCACACCACGCCATGATCTGCTGGGTGAGAATGTTGTAGCGCATCGCCAGATACTCGGTGGGAGACTCGATCCCCAGGGTCAGCCGCAGCCGGGCCCACCGGGGCCCGATCCAAATCGCACCCAACAGACAGGCGAAGGCCACCGAACAAGCCCACCAAACGTAAACCGTCAGACCATCCTCATAGGCGATCGCCGCCAGGCCGACAAACACCACTCCGCTGTAGCCCGAAACGTGGTGCGACACCCCGCCGAGCCACCATGGGATCTTGCCCCCCGCGACAAAGAAATCACCCGATCCCTTTACCTTCCGAAAACAATACAACCCAATGGCTGTGACCAACAGGAAATAGAATCCAAGAACCGCGTAATCGAGCGTCTGCATGAGGGGGATAAATGCTGCGTATGATAATTCTGGCTACGAACGGGAAACCGCCCGGGCGGTCCCCGTGAACCTGAAGGGGAGCTCCGGATAAACAAGCGAACGTTGATCCCCCGGCCAAAAAACCCTCGGGATTAGCCATGAAATTTCACTCGCTGCGGATCCCGCCACGCGGGCGACAACCGTCTCACCCTTGCACCGGAGGGGTGGTTGCGATGGGCTGACCCGATGTGGTCCGTTCCTTAGCTATGGTTTCCATTGCCCCCTTTCGTTTTAACATCACTCCCCCTCTCGGACACGCCCTGCTCGGTGGCTTGGTCCCGCCGGCCATCGCCATCGATGATGAGCTCGAGGCGGTGGGCTATGTGCTGATCAGCGACCAGCCCCCGATGGTGGTCTGCGTCCTCGACTGGGCCGGCTTGATGAACGACTCGCACCTCGCCTTTCGCTCGGCGCTGGCCCGGGCCGCTGGCACCACCCTGGAACGAGTGGCGGTGCAATGTGTGCACCAACACAACGCTCCCTTTGTGTGCGAGGAAACCCGTCGGCGGGCGGCCGCGCACCCCGAACTCGAACCGGTGTTCGATCCGGCTTTCTTTTCCCGTTGTCTGAGGCTCGCTGAGGATGCCGTGCGGTCCGCCCTGTCCACCCCCTCCGTCGTCACTCATATTGCCCATGGTCGTGCCCAGGTTTCCCAAGTCGCCTCCAACCGCCGGGTGGATCGAGACGCCACGGGACGAATCCGCACCATGCGGGGCAGTTTCTGCACCTCCCCGGAACTCGTCGCCCTGCCGGAGGGCACGATTGATCCCGAACTACAGACCGTGGCCTTTTTTTCCGAGCAAAAGAAGATCGTTTCGTGCCACTACTACGCGTCCCACCCGATGAGTTTCTATCGGGATGGCCGCGTCACCAGCGACTTCTGTGGTCTTGCACGCAAACGCCGCCAAACCGAGGAACCCGACTGCACCCACCTCTATTTCACCGGTTGTGCCGGGAATGTCGCCGCGGGGAAATACAATGACGGCAGCGCCTCCGCCCGGGCCGATCTCACTCAGCGCATGTATGACGCCATCCGCGCGTCGGAATCGTCCCTCCAGCCCGAGCGCCTTCAATCGATCCAATGGCGCACCACCCCACTGTGCCCGACTTGCCGCCCGGTCGCCACGTCCGAGGAACTCGGTGCTACTGCGGGGGCGGCTGACGGCGGGCGGGTGGGGAAAATCCTCCGCGCCTTTTGGCAAACCTGGTATGAGCGCACCCACCGGGATGCCCCCTTGATTCTAAGCGGTCTGCGCCTCAACGCCCTTTCCATTCTTCACCTCCCGGGTGAACCCTTCGTCGAGTATCAACTGCAGGCCCGTCATCATCGAGGCGATCAGCCGGTGGCCGTTGCGGCCTACGGCGATGGCGGACCCTGGTATATCCCGCTCAAAGACGCCTATCCGCACGGCGGCTACGAAGTGTCGGTGGCCTTTTGCGAGCCCACCATTGAACAGCACCTCTCCGGCGCCATCGACCAACTGCTCGCCTAGCCTGCCCCCCACTCCCTCCCGCCCTCTTCCGATTTTTTAATAACCTGTCCCTTTGGATTGGGATGTAATTAAGCCTCCACCGAACTTGGGGCTCAACGGTGCAAGACTACGGGACCCGAGCTGCACCGGAGAGGCGCTCTATCATCTCGCGCACTTCCCGCCGGTCGAGATAACCGCTTAGTTCCTCTGCCGTGGATGAACTAAAATCCTCTAGCGCTACTGATCGCCTCGGCTCGTCGAGCAAATCACGCAGCCCATCGATTTTAACCGCCAGTGCCTTAGCTCCACCCTTGCCGACGCCCGGCAGTCCCAGTCCCACAATCCATCGTTCCAGCGGCCTTGCCCGACTGGCCTCTATTCGAATCAACAGGTCCTGCGCCGTCTTATCCCCTATGCCCGGTAAGGCAACCAGCTGAGCAGTCGTCAGATGGTAGAGGTCACTCGGATCATCGACCGTATCCGTCAGAATCAGCCGCCGAGCCATGGCCGGGCCAATTCCCTGGATTTGCAGAGCGTCATTTGAGACGAAGTGCAGCAGCCGTTTAATCCGCTGCTCCTGGCACCTAAAATTTGCGCAAAGCAACTCCCGGCCCTCTGACCGTTTGAGCAATTCATGCCCGCAGGCAGGACAGGTGTCCGGGATCACGTAGGGAACAGCATCCGCCTCACGCTGGTGCGAAATGACCCCGACGATCTGAGGAATGATTTCTCCAGCCTTCTCCACCCAAATTGCGTCTCCCAATCGAAGATCGCGACGTTCAATCTCAAGTGCATGGCTCAAAGATGCTCGACGAATGGTGGATCCCGACAAAGTCACCGGATCGAACTCCGCAACGGGAGTCAGAATCCCGGTCCGCCCCACCTGCCAGACGATATTCCGTAAGACCGTTTCCACTCTCGTCGGTCGAAACTTGCGCGCCAGAGTCCAGCGCGGGGCTGTCGGTCCATGGCCCAACTCTTTCTGTAAAACCCCAGAGTCGACCTTGATCACCATACCATCCGTCGGGTAGCCCGAAAAGGACTCACGATAAGCTTCTACGGCGTGGTTGAGCTCGGCCGAATTTTCTACGGTCACGTAGCGGGTCTGCCAAACCGAAGGCAACCCCACTCGCTCCAGCCAGCGCTGAAAGTCCATGACTGATGGGGGGGTTGCCTCAATCGGGTGCACCGCCCCCCATCCGTGGAGGACGATCGAAAGGCCCCGGCTAGCCACTTCTGCGAGATCAGTGAGTTTAACCGATCCGGCCGCCACATTTCGAGGATGCCGGAACAACGCCTGACCCGCCAACGACCTGGCCGCATTGAGTTCCTCAAATCTGGAATCATGGAGAAACACTTCTCCCCGCAGCTCAATCCGTTCGATGCGCGGACGCGTCGCATCGAATTCCCACTCATAGCGCAGGGCTTCGATCGCTTCAATCTGGTCCGTAATGTCTTCGCCAACCTCTCCGTTACCCCGAGTGGCTGCCGAAACCAACTCACCTCGCTCCATCACCATATTCACGGCGACCCCATCAAATTTCGGCTCAAGCGAAAAGCTCACGACGCCCTCGGGGGCAATCCGCGCTACCCGGTCAAAAAAGTCCGCAACCTCTGCTTCAGAGTAAGCCTTGTCCAAACTGAGCATGGGCTCCGTATGCCTGATCTGATCCGCCCCACGCGTGAGATCATCCCCCACCCTATCGAGCTCAGTCGGTATACCGGCCGCCGCTTCCAGCCTACGCAACTCAAGCTTCAAAAGATCATATTCGTAGTCCGTGATTTCAGGAGCATTCTCCTGAAAATAGAGCGCATCGTGACGCGCAATCTCGGTGCGAAGCGCTTCAATTCGGTCAAGCGACTCCGACGCTGATGCCTCCGAAGTGACCAAAACTATCAGGCCAAAAATTCCGGCAATCACCCCGGAAAATCGGCCGATCAAGACATGCCAGTGTTGCATTTCCATGGACTCTAGAACGCTGGCTTCTATTCGGATCTTCCAAAAATCATCGCCTAAAATCGACCTCTTTCAGGGCTGAAAAAACTCCCGATGGGGGGGCATACTGGCTATCCAAAGACGGTTCGTCTCAGCCCCCTCAGGGTGGACAAGTCCACTTCCCAATCGGTGATCCGGGGAATCTTGCGGGGCGCGGTACGGCTGTGGCGCCCGGTCAGGGTTTGATAGGTGCGGAGGTGTTTGAGGACAAACGCGTGGCCCCCGAGCACTGCTCCATCACTGAAATAGCGAACCCGACAACGCAGCACCCGATGGAGGGGCAAGCGCCCCTTTGCTTTGAGCACTTTTTCGAGTTCGGCACGATCAATCCTCGACCGATCGGTTCGGGACGCGGCACCTTTGCCAAAGAGCGTCTGCCGGTAGGAGTCATGCGTCCGCGACCAACCGAGCGATTTTCCGTTATCGACCAATCGCGCCAGGCTCCGCTGAATCGGTTGGTAGCCAGCGACCCCTTCCGCATAGCCACAGAACCGATAGTCTTTGGGATCGTTGACCAAGCCGGCCCGCACGGGGTTCAAATCGATATAAGCTGCCATCGTGCGCAGCACCCCAGATTTCGCCTGAACCAACACACTTTTAAAGCGCTCAGACCACAGGGTGCCAAAACGCTGATGGGTCCGGTTATACCACACGGAAAAGCGTTGTTTCACCAATTTCATGAAAGGAGAAAGATCTCCCATCATTGCCGTCTGGCGTTCCCGCCAGGCGACGGCCTCTGCTCCATTGGCTTTAAGCTGCGACTGAATCACCTCGAACTGCGCGGATTGGTATTTGGTGGGGTTCGGGTAGAGAACACGATATCTGCGAATCAATTCTCGATCGGAAATCGGTTCCTTTCGCGGAACCCGCACGAGGACATGGAAGTGATTGGCCATGACTGCGTAGGTAATGATTTCCAGACCGCAATAGTCGGCGATCTGCCACAATTGCTTCCGCAGGACTTCCTTGGCGACATCGTCCAGGAGGTGCTCGCCGTTCACCGTCCGCGTCATCGCGTGGTAAACCGCCGCCGCTTTTACCGCATCCACCTTGATCCGAGCCATTCTCACCCCACCACCCAACCCAAATCTTCCGATCTAGGCAACTATTTTTAACCTGTCCCTATAAAATGAGGCCTTGTAACTATTGGAGCCGTGGATCCTGCTGGGATCAGGATTCCGATGCATCAAGACTTAACCAACAAGGTCTGCCTTATAACTGGTTGCGACGAGGGACTGGGCTTGGGACTGGCCGTTGGGTTTGCCCGCCGGGGAGCAAAAGTGGCCGCAGGATTGCTGCGGCCGATGTCACCCCCCGGCTCCCTCAAGCCGGAATCTGATGTTCTTCCTTTGGCCATGGATGTCACGAACCCGGGACAAGTCACCGCCGCCGTGCACACGTGCCTGGCGAAGTTCGGTCGAATCGATGTGCTAATTAACAATGCCGGTATCTATCCCCGCTGCCGCGCGACGGAACTCAACGAAGCGCGCTGGCGGGAAACCATGGGGATCAATCTCGACGGGGTTTGGCGGTGTATCGAAGCCGTGATTCCAACCATGATCAGCCAAGGGACCGGGAGCATCATCAACATCGGTAGCATAGGGTTCATCGCCGGCACCGCCAATCTTGCCCACTACCATAGCTCCAAGGCTGCTATCGTCGGACTCACCCGAGGGCTGGCCCGTGACCTCGGTCCGCACGGCGTGCGGGTCAATGCCGTCCATCTGGGCGCAGTGCTCACCGACGGTGAGCTCCGGATGTTCCCCGATCAGGCAAAGGTCGCCCGCGAAACAACCGCGGGCCAATGCCTGCCCGGTCGCATTACCCCCGAAACCGTGGAACCCGTTTTCGCCTTTCTAGCCAGTGAAGCCAGCGGCGACATCACCGGCCAGGGCATTGTCGCCGATCGGGGCTGGGTGCACCAGTAACCCGTTTGAGGAGGGAAACTGCCGCTCGATTAGAGCACGATTGCCCGGAAGACCGGTGGCGGAGGTTGCTATCCACCCATGAGGGGGGGCCTGAGTCAGTCGGACTAGAGAAATAGCGTTCCCTTCCCGGCGTGAGGCCGTCATCGCGTAGTCATGCCATTTGCCGCTTTGGGTTTGTCTCCTGCTTTGATTCGTTCGCTCGACGAGCGAAACCATGTCTCACCGACGCCCGTGCAGAGTGAAGCCATCCCCGCGATCCTGCGTGGCCATGATGTCTGGGCGCAGGCCCCAACGGGATCGGGCAAGACCGCGGCCTTCGCCCTGCCGCTGCTCCAGCATCTTTCGGAAAAATCAAACCCGACCGAGCGTCGGACGCCCACCTTGGTGCTTGTTCCCACCCGTGAGCTCGCAGTCCAAGTCGGCGCCTCCTTCGTCCATTACGGCAAACATCTCTTCTCGCCACCGGCCAAAATCATCACCGCTTCGGGAGGGGTCTCCATAAATCCCCAAATGATGGATCTGCGCGGCGGAGCTGATGTGGTGGTGGCCACGCCCGGCCGCCTGCTCGATCTGATCGACTGCAACGCGCTGCGCTTGGACGCCGTCGAAACCCTCGTGCTCGACGAGGCCGACAAACTTTTTGAATTGGGCTTCGCTGAAGAGTTGCGACGGATTCTAGCGCTCCTGCCCGTTGAGCGGCAGAACCTGCTTTTCTCGGCCACCTTCCCGCCCGAGGTCACCGCCCTGGCCAAATCACTGTTGCATGAGCCCACGCACATTGTCGTTGCCGACACGCCGGTGACCACCCCCGTCCTCACCGAGCGTGCGATCGAAGTCGATCCGCCCCGTCGCACCCAGTTGTTGCGACGCTTGATCGAGACCCATCCGGCATGGTCCCGCGTGCTGGTCTTTGTCTCCACCAAGTATTCGACCAAACACGTCGCGGAGAAACTGAATCGTCTCAAGATCGCATCCGGATCTCTCCACGGCGAGCTCAGTCAAGGTGCCCGCACGCAGGTGCTCGCCGACTTCAAAGAAGGCAAACTGAAGGTGCTCGTCGCGACCGATATCGCCGCCCGCGGGTTGGACTTTGTGAGGTTGCCGGTCGTGGTGAACTACGATTTGCCGCGCTCGGCTATCATTTACACCCACCGCGTCGGGCGCACGGCGCGCGCCGGTGAGACCGGCGAGGCCATCAGCTTGGTGGGCGCCGATCTGTTTGAACACTTTTTGCTGATTGAAGAAAAACTCGGGCGGACGATCCCCCGGGAGCAAATCGAGGGCTTCGAGCCGAGCATGGTTGAGCCCATCCTGGCCCCCGAGCTGCCCGCCGTGGGAGGCATCAAAGGCAAGCGCAAGAGCAAGAAGGATAAACGACGCGAGGCGCTTGGCCTCAAACCCGGCGAGCCACTCAACCAGTCGCAGCCCTAGATTCATTCAGGGCGCACATACCCATGCCCCGTGCCCCGTGCCCCGTGCCGCCCAGGTCGTTGCACACCGAGGGAGCGCCTGAGCTCCGCAACGAAGGGCGCAGGTTGCTGGCGCCCGCCAACGAGCTTACTTTACGTCGATGGTCGCAATCCTGGCCGGCGGCGACTTCCATTGGCTCCAGGACTTTTCCCAAGCGATGGGTTTTCCGGCAAAATCAACATCGCCATCGGCGCCACCCCGAAACGCGGATCGAGCACGAATGATGGTCTGCGTGGCGGCCGGACCGACCTCGATGGTGACGCTGCGCGTAGCCGCCGATCCGAGATCGGAGTCATAGCATATGGCTGCCCAAGTTTCGCCGCCATCGACGGAAAACTCCGCTTGGAGGAATTTCACCCCTTCGTCCGCGATATCGGTGGTTTTCACCGTGATCACGACTTCAACGGACGCGCCGGGCTGAGCTTGGCTTGGCGCGGAAATGGTGAGATCGCGGTCCGCCGCAAAAACCGGGATCGTCAGCAGCGCAAATAGAAAGAGAGGGGTGAGAGAGCGCATGGGATTTTAAATTGAGAAATTGAGTGAGCCCCTGACCGGAGCGCTTTCCTGAACAGAACGATCAGGGGGAAGGGAAGCTTAGCTAATCAATTAAGAATTGAGCAAGGCATTGCGGATCGTCTTGCCTCCCTCTCTCCCGTTCGGCCCGTCCCCAGGCGGGAGGCCGATCGCTCTGCAACCCTGTCGGCAATCAGGTTCGCGGAAAAAACCAATCGCTCGATTCAACGGTCGATGTTTCCTGCCTCGCTTCCCTATTTAGGGCTTTGATGGAGTTTGGCCAATGCTCATTCATCAGCTTTTCCTTCCTCCCGCGTTAGCTTTGCCGTGGAACCTAAAGACCGGTAGAGAACACGACCACGGGTTACCCTGCTGCAAACTCTCTCACTTTAGCGTAACAAATTGGCATTCGCCCCCAAAGTAGTATGCGCCCCATTACTCCCCGTCAGATCGTTTTTGGTGGGTGTCTGCTGGCGTTTGGCGCTTCATTCCTGAACACGGGATTTCTCATTGTGACCGGGACATCCGTCACTCACCTGACCGGGGACATTGCGAGGATTGGTTCTGGGCTCTCGCTTTGGGGGACACCGGGAATTTTCACATCACCAATGTGACGACCGCGACATGCGGCTTTATCTTGGGGGCGGTATTTTCCGGGTTCCTACTCCACCACCCCAACCTTGAGATCGACAAGCCCTACGGGCGCATTTTATCCGGGTTGGGGCTATTTTTGATCGTGGCCCACTTCACGTTTGCTCCTTACCCCATGACCTCGATCGCCATCGCCAGTGCGGTTTGCGGAGCACAGAATGCACTGGCCAGTCGCTATCGGGGGGTGGTGTTACGGACGACCCATTTGACCGGACTCTTCACCGATTTTGGAATTCATTTGGGCATGAAGTTTCGCGGTTACAAAATTGAGGATTGGAAATTATCCATCCCCATTTTCATCACCCTGTCTTTCCAAATCGGGGCGGTGGTCAGCAGTGCATTTGTGCTCCACGACCGGGGCAATTGGCTGTTATTGACCGGCATGGGCTACCTACTGGGAGGGTTCATTTGGAGTGTCTACAAGAGACTGAGGCGAACCAAGCCGGCCCTCACGGTTGAATGAACTGCCGCTGGTCCTGCCGAGAATACGTCCCACCCATCGCCTGGTGCCAAAGCGGCACGCCCCGGCAGGGGCGGTTGCTCCCCACTGGACCGCTCAGTTCCAGGCGTCTCGAGCCGACGGTAACTTACCGGGAGCAACCCGCGCTGGACCTCGTAACCCCTCTCATTGGCAGGCTTCGCACTCTTCGCCATTGCGCATGGCTTCGATGGAGCAGGCTTTCTTCTCCGCCTCGGTAAAGGCTTTTTTGGCGGCCGCACGACCGGCGTCACCGGCCGTGCCTCGGACTTCTTTCTTCACCGCGACCGTGGCTTTTTCGATGTTGGAGGCCCCTAGGGTGCGCAGGTAATAGGTGGTCTTTAGGCCCGTGTGCCAAGCGTGGCGATACATGTGGCTCAGGGTCTTGAGGTCCGGTGTCGCCAACCAAAGGTTCACCGACTGGGATTGGTCGATCCACTTTTGGCGGCGAGCCGCCGCATCGATGACCCATTTGTAATCGATGCCAAAAGAGGTAAGGTATTTGGCCTTAATTTCCTCCGGGATCCGATCGATGTCTTTGAGCTCCCCGTCGAAATACTTAAGGTTATCGATCATGTCCTGATCCCACAGGCCTACCGCCTTCAGGTCACGGACGAGGTGGTGATTCAAGACGGTGAAATCACCCGACAGGTTGCTCTTCACGAAGAGGTTCTTGTAAGCGGGTTCAATGCACGGGCTGGTGCCGGTGATATTTGAAATTGTCGCGGTCGGGGCGATGGCCAGGACGTTGCTGTTGCGCATTCCATTCTTCGCAATTTTTTCGCGCAACGGGGTCCAGTCCAGCTTGCCGCCCCGGGGCACCTCGATCGGCGCTCCCCGTTCTTTTTCCAGCAGATCGACGGTGTCGGGGGGAAGGAGTCCGCGGTCCCACTTGGAACCCTGATAGCTCGAGTAGGTGCCCCGCTCGGAGGCGAGGTCGGAGGAGGCTTCGTAAGCGTAGTAGGCAATGGCCTCCATCATTTCGTCGTTAAACTCGACGGCTTCTTCGGAAGCGAAGGCGACCCCTTTGAGGTAAAGCGCGTTGGCGAGTCCCATCACCCCCATGCCGATCGGACGGTGACGGCGGTTGGAGGTCTCGGCGGCTTTGGTCGGGTAGAAGTTGATGTCGATGACGTTGTCCAGCGCGCGGATGGCGGTGGTGATCGTCTCTTTCAATTTCGGGTGATCAATCTGACCGTCCGGCGTGAGGTGATTCTCGATGACGACCGAACCGAGGTTGCAGACGGCGGTTTCATCATTGGAGGTGTTGAGCGTGATTTCGGTGCACAGATTGGAGGAGTGCACCACGCCGGTGTGGTCCTGCGGGGAACGTATATTGCAGGCATCCTTGAAGGTGATCCACGGATGACCGGTTTCGAAGAGCATCGACAGCATCTTCTTCCAGAGCTCGAGCGCCTGGGTCTTGGTGCCGTGGATTTTTCCTTCTTCGGCCATCTTTTCGTATTTGAGGTAGGCTGCTTCGAAGGCCTTGCCGTACAGGTCGTGCAGGTCAGGGGTTTCGTTGGCGCGGAAGAGGGTCCACTCTTGCCGAGCCTCCATACGCTTCATGAACAGATCGGGAATCCAATTCGCGGTGTTCATATCGTGGGTGCGGCGACGGTCGTCGCCGGTGTTCTTCCGCAGCTCGAGGAATTCGTAGATGTCGTTATGCCAGGACTCAATGTAGGCACAACCTGAGCCCTTTCGTTTGCCCCCTTGGTTCACCGCGACGAGCTGATCGTTGTGGAGCTTGAGGAAAGGGATGACGCCCTGTGATTCGCCATTGGTGCCGCCGATGTGCGCGCCGGTGCCGCGGACTGCGGTCCAAGAACCGCCGAGACCGCCGGCCCATTTGGACAGCTGGGCGTTTTCCGCGATGCCCCGATACATGATGCCTTCAAGCGAGTCATCGACGTAGTAGAGGTAGCAGGAGGAGAGCTGGGAGTGGAGGGTGCCGGAGTTGAAGAGGGTCGGCGTGGAGCTACAGAAGCGACGGCTCTTGTAGAGGTTGTAGAGCGAGAGCACCCGGGCTTCGCGGTCGCCTTCTTCCCCCATGAACAGACCCATCGCGACCCGCATCCAGAAGAGTTGCGGGGTCTCAAGGCGGCGGGCCTTCGCCCCGGTCTTGTCGATGATGAGGTAGCGATCGTAGAGGGTCTGCACGCCGAGGAAGTCGAGATCGAGGTCGGCAGAGGGATCGAGGGCCTCGGCGAGGCGGTCGAGGTCGTAGTCTAGAAGCTCGGGGTTGACGCGTTTGATCTCGGCTCCATGGGCGAGGTGCTTTTGGAGGGAGTCCTTGTGGAAATCCTTCAATTTGCCGGGACCGTCGCGGAGGATGTCCCATCCGAGCACTTCCTGGTAGATGTAGGTGAGCTGGATCCGGCCGGCAAATTTGGAGAAGTCGGCGTCCTTCTCGATCAGGGTCTTCGAATTGAGGATGATGGTCGAATCGAGGTCCTTCTGGGAAATCTCATCGAAGACGGAACGCAGCAGTTCGACTTCGATTTCGGCGGGCGAGAGGCAGAGGTCGAGGCCAATGGAGCCGAACTCGATGCGCTTCTTGAGGTCTTCGCGGTCCCACAGCTTGTTGGTGCCGTCGAGCTGCTTGACCATGATCATGGAAGGCTGCGCTTTGGCGGCGACTTTCCGCAGGGCCGATTCGTCGCCTTCGTCGTTGTCGTTGGTCTGGTCGCGGTGGTCGTTGCGCTGGGCGCGGTAAAGGATGTAGGCCTCGGCCACCTTAAAATGGCCCGCCTTCATGAGCTCCTCCTGCACAATGTCTTGGATTTCCTCAATGTGCATGAAGGATTGCTTGGATCCGAGTACGCGGGACGTCACGGCCTTGGTCACCTCAATGGCCGCGGTTGAATCCTGCTGCAGAGAGAGGAACGATTTGCGCACGGCGATCTCCACCTTCTGGTCTATGTAAGGCACGACCTGATTGGAGCGGCGAATCACCCGGACGCCGGTGGTCGCGTGGCGGGAGCCGTCGGCGAGCTTGCGGGAGCGGTTGAGCAGAAGACTTTTGGCAACATCGTAAGCGTTGTTGTCAACGAGGGTCTTCTCGATCAGCTCGTACAGGTCGTTGAGCGAGACCTTGAGCGGGGATTTTTTTAGAGCTTGGGCGGACAAGTTGGCCGCGACTTCCTTCACAATCGAGGCAACGAACCCCTTGGTCTCGGGAGTGAAAATATTCCCCTTCTCGCCACGGGCGAGGTGCACGTTGGTGATGGCGTTGCCCAAGGTCTCGGCGATTTCCCCCAAATCAAACGACGTCTCACCCGTGGGTGCCAGCAGGGTGATAGCCGGCAACAAGGGAGCGTCCGTGGGAACGCACTCGCGCCACGCGTAGGTCGGGCGATCGCTGAAAGGAGTGTGGGTGGCGGCTTTGAGGGCGAGGTCGTGAGCGAGGGAAGGATTCATTTCTTAAGGTCGGATGGGCTGGAGGATACAGGCGTCGCAAATGAGCGACCCCTGCAGTCGAGCAAACAGTAGGGAAGGAACAGAGGGTGACCAATCAGCCCTTTCCTTTGACCTCCCGCAGGAGAGGCAGGGCTGGCCGTGGTCAATCAGCGTAGGGAGCTAAGCGAAGCAGGTTAAGGGTTGGATTCGGATTTTTTGGGAGGGGCGCCCTCCTCCGCTCCGGACGGAGCTTCGGACGGAGCTTCGGCGGGTTTGTCCCCGGCTCACGCCGAGGCGATGTGGGGTAATGGGTTTAAAGATCGTCGTCGTCAGCCACCTCGAGCGCGGACGACTTCTGGTATTCGGTCACGCGGCCCTCAAAGAAGTTTTGCTCCTTCTTGATATCCATCATCTCGGCCAACCATGGCAGTGGATTGCTGATACCGGGGTTAAGCGGGGCGAGGCCACAACCCTCTAGGCGGCGGTCGGCAATGTAGTCGATGTAGGCCAAAAAGTCCTCGAGCACGAGGCCAACGGCATTGACCGGCAGGCAATCGCGGATGAAGTCCTTCTCCAGCTGGACCCCTTCGGCCATGGTGTCGCGCAGATCCTGCTTGAAGTCCTCATTCCAGATCTCGCGGTTCTCCTCGACGAGGTCCATGAACAGGTTGCGGAGCAGTTCGATGTGGTTGGACTCGTCCCGCAGGGTGTAGCGGAACATCTGACCGATGCCGGGAAACTTGTTCTGCCGGTAAAGCGAGAGGATCATGCCAAAGAGGCCATAGAACTGGGTGCCCTCCATGCACTGCCCGAAAGTGAACATATTTTTGGCGAACAGCTTTTTATTTTCCGGATCGGTCAGATCGAGATCGCGACGCAGTCCGCGAGAGATGCGGGTTACAAATTCATTTTTGCGGACGATGGTGTCCACATCTTCGAACATCGCTTCGCACTCGTGCGGGTTGATGCCGAGTGACGAGATCATGTAGAGAAGCGAATCGGCGTGAATGTTCTCCTCGTGGGCGTGACGGCCGAGCACCAGCTTTAGTTCGGGAGCCGTGACCAGTTCGCGGATGACGTGCTGGATGTTGTCCCCCACAATCCCCTCGGCGGCAGAAAAGTAGCCAATGCCCATGCGGATGATCCAACGCTCCTGATCGGAGACCACGCGATCGTCGCGCCACTGCTCGATGTCCTTGCCCATGGGGATATCCTCCGGTTCCCAGTGGTTGGCCTTCATCGTGCGGTAGAGTTCGTAGGCCCACTGGTACTTCAACGGCAGCAGGTTGAAGGTCATGGAATCGCGGCCGTTGATGACCTTTTTGGCCGCAAACGCTGCTTCCGCTTTATCTTGGTCAAGAACGAAGGTTTTGGAGCCAACTTGAAAGGTCTTTTGCATGGTGATTCGAACGGGTGTTGAGGGTGGGGAAGGCGGGCGATTTGGGCCAGGAATCCAGAAATAAAAGAAGACGATTTCGCAGGGTTGCTGTCACAGGCGAACAAAAGTTGTTCCGAGTTGTTAACGCGTTACTGACCACAACTGGTTGTGGTCGCCCGCCGGACATACCACTACAGATGGGTGTCAGATGAAAATCCGTCAATAGTTTGTCGGATTAAAACGGATAATTTTTCTCCAAAAAATACCTTGAATATTCGAGCCGTTGGGCAGTTCCCCCCGCCCTGCCGAAAATGACCGGATCCCGGGGTCGAAATGCCCTCGTAACCGGCCATCGAATACAAGATTCGGAACTTGCTGGTTTTAGGCTATTTCGGGGGCTGCTCAGTAACCCCAACCCATCCGCCGACCCCCTCAGCGATCGTTTTCACCGGCGAAAACAAAAATACGAAGCGCTTTCCGGCTCGATTATCGAATCCACGTGGACAACGGGACCAAGCCGGACTCGGGATGAATCAGCGTCATCATCCCTCGGTGAACCCCGGGAGTGCTCAGTAGCCTCCGTGACCAAATCGCGGATGCCTCAACACGCCCCCCTACTCGCCCAGCACCCAGGAGAAGATCAGGGGAGCGACGATGGTGGCATCACTCTCCACGATGAACTTGGGGGTGGAAGCGGCCAATTTACCCCAGGTGATCTTTTCATTCGGCACCGCCCCGGAATAGCTGCCGTAACTGGTGGTTGAATCGCTGATCTGACAAAAGTAGCCCCAAAGCGGCACCCCGGTGCGCTCCAGGTCCTGATGGAGCATCGGCACCACGCAGATGGGGAAATCTCCCGCGATTCCGCCACCAATCTGAAAGAACCCGATCGAGCCTTCCCCGTTTTTGAGCGGTTTGGCCGCTTTGGTGTAATACTCAGCCAAATACGTCATGTATTCGATGCCGGTGCGCACCGTGTGTACGCGCTTCACATCGCCCCGAATCACCGCCGCGGCAAACATGTTGCCAAGCGTCGAGTCCTCCCACCCGGGCACGATGATCGGGAGGTTTTTTTCGGCCGCCGCCAGCAGCCACGAGTTGGCGGGATCGATCTGGTATGACTTCTCCAGCACACCCGACGTGAGCAGTCGGTACATGAACTGGTGAGGAAAATAGGACTCACCGGCCTGGTCCGCGTTCATCCACTCAGCCAAGACGGCCTGTTCGATCCGACGCATGGCTTCCATCTCGGGAATACACGTATCGGTCACCCGGTTCATGTGGCGATCCAGCAGGGCCTGTTCATCTGCAGTGGTGAGATCACGGTATCCCGGGACCCGTTCGTAGTAGTCGTGGGCGACGAGGTTAAAGATGTCTTCCTCCAGATTCGCCCCCGTGCAGACGATGGCATGCACCTTGCCCTTGCGGATCATCTCGGCGAGGGAGATGCCCAGCTCCGCCGTCGACATGGCCCCGGCGAGGGTGACCATCATCTTGCCGCCCGCCTTCAGGTGGTCCTCGTAGCCTTTGGCCGCATCGAGCAGTGCCGCGGAGTTAAAGTGCCGGTAATGGTGCGCGAGGTACTGGGAAATCGGCCCCTTGCGGGAGGCGCGCTTGGCGTTGAGGTCTTCCAGGCGTTGCCGCTGGCGTTGGGCTTTGGGTTGAGAACGGGCCATGAGAGGAATCAGGGATTAAGGAAATGGGTTGAGGAAAAAACGACCGGACCTACTCGCCCAACATCACGACCTCGTGCACCCGCACCAAGGCCATTTGCATGAAATTGGCCTTGCCCTTGGAGAGGTGGGGGGCGCCGGTCTTTTGCTCCAGACGTCCCAGGCGATTGGAAAGCAGTTCGGTGTTGTAAGCCGACAACACCATCTGGCGCGCTTGGACGTCACCGACTCTGGTGACGATGTCCTTCATCATTTCAGCATCCGTTTTCATGAGTGTATTGGGTTGACCGTTAATCGAGTTGCGGGCTACCGGCAGCCGCGAACGCATTCCCAGTGAAACGGTGGGACCGCCGAGGTGGCAAGCTTCGCCCTGCGCATTCTCCCTGTCATCGGCGCGATCCGAGCTGGCCTTCCTCGCCCCCCTGATCGTTATGGGAATCGCTCATGTTCGCCGCCCTGCTCACCACCCTGCTCTGGTCTGGCGCAGCCATCATGAGCCAGCGCTCGGTGCGCGAACTGGGCTCGATCCGCGCCAATCTGGGCCGCTTGATCATCGCCTTCGTGTTGCTTGGCGCCTACGCGCACACCTTCAGCGTTGGTCTGGGCGGCGCCGGGCGGAACGCGTTTTTGGTGAGTGGCGTGGTCGGAATGGGCCTCGGTGATCTCGCCCTCTTCGCCGCCCTGCCCCGGCTCGGGGCCCGGCTGACCGTCCTCATCTGCCAATGCGTCGCCGTGCCCATTGCGATGATCACCGAATGGGCGTGGCTCGACACCCATCTGCCGCCGAGCCAGATCATCTGGGCAGCGGTCATCGTGGCCGGCGTCGCCATCGCCTTGATGCCCTCGAAGCGTTTCCCGCCGCGAGTGCCGGTAACCCGGCTCGGTATTTTGCTCGGGCTCGGGGCGGCAATCGGCCAAGGCCTCGGCGCCGTCATCAGCCGGCGGGCCTACGAGATCACCACCGAAGCGGGCATGTCGATCGACGGTATCACGGCCGCCTATCAGCGCATCAGCGGCGGTCTCGCGATCACCGCCGGGTATTTCATCTTCGTCTGGCTCCGGGAACGCCAAGCCCGGCGCCCCGCCAAGTGTCACCATATTGGTGACACTTGGCGGGGTGGTGGCTACATGTTCGGGAACGCCATGCTCGGGCCGGTGCTCGGGGTGAGTTGTTACCAGTGGGCGTTGGCGACAACGCCGTCGGGCGTCGTTTTGCCGATCGTCGCGACCACCCCGCTTGTCATCATTCCGCTGGCGTATTGGTTTGAGGGCGACCGACCCAGTCGGCGGTCGCTCTGGGGTGGGCTTGTCGCGGTGGGCGGGGTGGTGGCCCTCACCCTCGTGCGTTGACGCCGACCCATGGGGTTGTTGGGTTCACCGGTTCCATGCTCACTCTCGCAGACGTCGCCAAGTCCTACGGCACCCGCAATCTTTTCTCCGGCATCTCGCTTTTTATCGCGCGAACCGACCGGTTGGGCTTGGTCGGGCCCAATGGCGCCGGGAAGTCCACGCTTTTCAATCTGATCCTGGGCGAAGAGTCTCCCGACGAGGGCATCATCGAATGGGAGCGCGGCGCCGATTTTGGGTTTCTGCCGCAGGAAAGCGCTCCGGTCGCAGACGAGACCATCATCGGCATTGCCACCAATGGTGCGAAACTCGATCTGGACGGGGACGATGACGAGGACTACGACATCGACTGGACCCTCGAACCGCGCGCCCGCAAGATCCTCGCGGGTCTGGGCTTCAAGGACGCGGACATGGATGAACCGGCGAAGTCGTTTTCCGGGGGCTGGATTATGCGGGCCCACCTCGCCCGGCTATTGGTTTCCGAACCCGCCCTGCTGTTGCTCGACGAGCCCACCAATCACCTTGATTTGGAAGCCCTGCTGTGGCTGCAGGACTACCTCGCCCGCTATCCTGGAGGGTTGTTGCTGATCTCGCACGACCGGGCATTTCTCAATGCCTTGTGTAACGGGATGCTCGAACTGCGCAGTGCCACGCTGCACAAATACAACGGCAACTACGACGACTACCTCGAGCAAAAGGACGCCCGCTACGACCAGCAAATGGCCCTGTTCAAGAGCCAACAACGCGAGATCGCCCACCAACAGAAATTCGTCGATCGCTTCGGCGCCAAGGCCTCGATGGCAACCCGGGCGAAATCGAAGGAGAAGCACATCGAACGCTTAAAGTCCGACGCCGTCGAATCGCCGGAGGAAGCTCTGGCGCGGATCAACTTCAAATTCCCCCAACCCGTCCGCTCCGGGCTGAAGGTGGTTGAGTTGAAGAATGTGCACCAAGCCTACGGCGATCATGTGGTCTATCGCGACCTGAATTTCACCGCCGAACGAAGCGAAAAGATCGTGCTGGTCGGCCCCAATGGCGCGGGCAAGTCGACCCTGCTCAAAATTCTGGCCGACGTCGTGCCCATCAACTCGGGTCACCGCGAACTCGGCGCCAATGTGACCTTGGGTTACTTCGCCCAAAACCGCGCGGAGAACCTCAAACTCGATGCCACGGTTTTTGACAACGTCATGGAGCTGCGCACCGCCGCCAACGACCTGACCGAGCAAAAGGTCCGTGCCATCCTCGGTGCCTTCCTCTTCCGCAAGGACGACGTGTTCAAAAAGGTGAGCGTGCTTTCCGGGGGAGAAAAGTCCCGCCTGGCCCTCGCTCGTCTCCTGGTGGATCCGCCCAACCTGCTCCTGATGGACGAGCCGACGACCCACCTCGACATCCCGTCGATTGATGCGCTTATCAACGCGCTGAAGTCGTTTTCCGGCACGTTTATCTTCATCAGTCATGATGTCTATTTCATCCGTCAACTCGCGGAAAAAGTGCTCCACGTCCACTCGGGTCGGCTGACGCCCTACGCGGGCGACTACGACTATTATTTGGAGAAGTCGCGCGCGTCCGACGCCCGCGAGGCCCTCACCGCCGGCTTCACCTCCGCTCGACCCGAGCAGGTCAAACCGGCCGCCAAGCCCGCCGATCTCCCGCGCGATCGCGACGCGGAGAAGGCCCACAAGGCCAAGCTGCGCGAGTTGCGTTCCGCCGTGAGCGAGGCCGAAAGACGCGTCGTCGATCTGGAAGCCAAGCAGGCGGAACTCACGGCCGAGTTGGAGGATCCCTCCACCTATGAAGAGGCCGGGAAAGCCCAGCACCTCAACCGCGAGCTCACCGCCCTTTCCGACCAACTCACCGCCGCCAACGTCGCCTGGGAAACGGCGGCCACGAAACTGGCCGCCGCGGAGGCATAAGCCGACGCCATCCGTCCTGGCGGGGCGTCACGCGAGGCGTTCGACGATCAAGGGCGGGGACGCCATCGCCGTATCGCCAATCTTGATACAGTCGCGCAGCGACACCTCGGCGGCCGCCCACGCGTCATCGTCGTTGGCATGAATCATGGCCAGGGGTTGGCCTTTCGCAACGGACTCGCCCACCTTCACCAGCCCCGTAATGCCCACCGCAGGGTCGACCGCCTCTTCGGCGCGAGTGCGACCCGCGCCCAACCTGAGCGCGGCCAAGGCGACTTGCATCGCATCCACATCCTGCACCCAGCCGGATCGGGCGGCCAGTAACGGCACCTTTTGCGGCGCCTGCGGCAACACCCCGTCAGGATCCTCGATCACCCGCGCATCGCCTCCTTGCGCCGCCACAATCTGGCCAAACTTGGCCAAGGCCGAACCGTCCACCACCACGCTTTCCAGCATCGCTCGAGCCGTGGCGGCGTCCGTGGCCACTTGGCCCAGCAGCAGCATCTCCCCGCCCAGCGCGTAGGTGACTTCCATGAGATCGTCCGGCCCCTCTCCGCGCAGGCACGCGATCGACTCGGCCACCTCGACGGCATTGCCCACCGCTCGCCCCAGCGGTTGGTCCATGGCGGTGAGCAAGGCGGTGACGCCCTTCCCCATCGCTCGACCGATCCCGACCATCATCGTGGCGAGCTCCCGCGCCTGGCCGATCTCCTTCATGAAGGCCCCGCGGCCAAACTTCACATCAAGCACCAAGCCGTCGATCCCTTCGGCGAGCTTCTTCGACATGATCGACCCACAGATCAGGGGGATGCACTCGACCGTCGCGGTGACGTCCCGCAGCGCATAGAGTTTCTTGTCGGACGGGGCCAAATCCTTGGTCTGACCAATCAGGGCACAGCCCACCGCCTCCACTTGTTGGGCGTAGGCGGCCAGCGAGAGGTTCACGTTGAAGCCCGGAATGGATTCCAGTTTGTCCAAAGTCCCGCCGCTGTGCCCCAGCCCTCGTCCGCTGATCATCGGCACCGGAACCCCACACGCGGCCACCATGGCGGCCAACGGCAGCGATACCTTGTCCCCCACTCCTCCCGTCGAATGCTTATCGACTTTGATACCGGGAACGGCCGAGAGGTCGGCCACCACCCCGGAATTCATCATCGCTTTCGTGTAGGCCGCGACCTCGGCCGGGGTCATCCCCTGGAGATAAATGGCCATCAACATCGCCGAGAGTTGGTAATCCGCCCAGCTCCCGTCCGTCGCCCCTTGCACAAGGGGCCGCGATCTCCGCCGCGTTCAATTCCTGCCCATCTCGCTTTCGCGCAATCACGTGTTGGGGAAACATGCCTCCACCCTGATTGATTCCCGCCCCAAACCGAAGCCCCAATCCCGATCGCCCATAAATTTTTGCGCAAAATCCCTTGCCATCATCCCCGCGATTTTATGGCGCCGTTGACGCCGGCACCAACCCGGCCATCCGGAGAATGATTCGTAGCTAAATCTCTAAATATAATATATTTGTAATATCGCTATTCCGCAGTCGATTTTCCCTTGCGAGCCGGATTCGAGCCCATGGACTCAACCCTTTTTTGCCCATGTCGTCTCCGCTCCCTTCGCCCGATCCCCAACACATCGTCCAACTCGCTGCCGAGCTCTCCCTCACCGTGGCCCAGATCACCACGACGGCTCAGCTGCTGGCGGCTGGAGCGACGATTCCGTTTATCGCGCGCTACCGCAAGGAGGTCACCGGTTCCCTCGATGAGGTGGCGGTGACGGCGATCCGAGACCGCCTTGAAGCCATGCGCGCCGTCGACGATCGCCGGTCGAGCATCATCAAGGGGCTGGAGGAGCGCGGATTGCTCACCGCCCAGATCTCCGCGGCCCTGCAAGCCGCCACCACGCTCACCCAAATCGAAGACATCTACCTGCCCTACCGGCCCAAGAAACGCACCCGCGCCACGATCGCGCGAGAGCTGGGCTTGGAGCCGCTGGCCGAGCAACTTTGGGCTCAAGCCAGTGACTTTGACCCCGCCGCCGCCGCGGTGGCCTTTGTCGGCAACGCGGTGACTCACGAAAACAAAACCCACACCTTGGGATCCCCCGACGCAGTGTTGGCGGGCGCGCGGGACATCATCGCCGAGCGAATCGCCGATGATGCGGTCGCTCGTGAGAAAGTCCGCCACCTCTACCAAACCACGGCCACCGTCTCGACCAAGGTCATGGTCGGCAAAGAGGAAGCCGGGGCCAAGTTTAAGGACTATTTTGCCTGGTCCGAGCCATTGGCGGACGCCCCCTCTCACCGAATTCTCGCCATGCGGCGGGGCGAAAAAGAGGGCTTCCTGATGATGCGGGTGCAGCTCGGTGACGAGGAACTGGCTTTGGCCGAACTCCAGCGGCTCTACGTCACCAATGATACTCCCGCCGCCCAACAGGTCCGCCTCGCCAGCGAGGATGCAGCCAAGCGATTGATCTTTCCGTCCATGGAAACCGAAATGCGTCTGGCCGCAAAAAAGCGGGCCGATGCGGATGGGATCAAAGTCTTCGCGGAGAACCTGCGCGAGTTGCTGTTGGCTTCTCCCCTCGGCCAAAAGGCCGTCATGGCCATCGATCCGGGCTTCCGCACCGGCTGCAAGGTCGTGTTGCTCGATCGGCAGGGCAAACTGTTGCACCACGACGTGGTCTATCCCGACCGTCACGCCGCCGACGCCGAGGAGAAACTGCGCGGCTTCATCGATTTCTTCAAGGTCGAGGCCATCGCCATCGGCAACGGCACCGGCGGTCGGGAGACCGAGGCCTTCATCCGCGCGTTGAAGCTCCCCGGTGCGCTGGCCGTCGTGTTGGTCAACGAGTCCGGGGCCTCGATTTACTCCGCTTCCGCCGTCGCCCGGGAGGAGTTTCCCGACCATGATCTCACCGTGCGCGGCGCCGTCTCCATCGGTCGCCGCCTGATGGATCCGTTGGCGGAGCTGGTGAAACTCGACCCCAAGTCAATTGGCGTCGGGCAGTATCAGCACGACGTCGATCAAACCCAGTTGCGCCGCTCCCTCGATGATACCGTGGTCAGCTCGGTCAACGGCGTCGGGGTGGAGCTCAACACCGCCTCCCCGCAACTGCTCGCCTACGTGTCCGGTCTCAACCCTGGCATCGCGGCGGCCATCGTCGAGCGTCGGGATGCAGCCGGCCCCTTCAAATCCCGGGCCGAGCTGCTGGAGGTGCCGCGCCTTGGCCCCAAGGCTTTTGAGCAGGCCGCCGGCTTCCTGCGCATCCGCGATGCCGCCCATCCCCTCGACGCCTCGGCGGTGCACCCCGAGCGTTATCCGCTGGTCGAACGCATGGCAGCCGACCTCGGGGCCACGGTGTCCGACCTGATTAACGACGCAAAACTGCGGGCGCGGATCCAGCTGGAGAGCTACGTTTCGGCGGAGGTGGGATTGCCCACCCTGCAGGACATTTTGGCCGAACTCGCCAAACCCGGCCGCGATCCGCGCGAGCAGTTCGAAACCTTCGCTTTTGCCCCCGGCATCAACCATCCCGAGGACCTGAAACCAGGCATGAAAATCCCCGGCATCGTGACCAACGTGACGGCCTTTGGTGCTTTTGTGGACATCGGGGTGCATCAGGACGGACTGGTCCACGTGAGCCAGATCGCCGATACCTTCGTCAAAGATCCCAGCGCACACCTCAAACCCGGCCAGAAAGTCTCGGTGACGGTGACGGACGTGGACCTGCCACGCCAACGCATCGCGCTTTCCCTCCGCACCAACCCTGAGACCAGTACGCGGTCTTCCGGCGGCGCCAGATCAACCCCCGCGGGCCGATCCCCGGCGCCGGGCGCCAAAGGGCCCCGATCGACTCCCCCTCGGCCGGACAGCAATCAGTCGCTGGGCGGCGATTGGTTCAATGCCGCCTTGAACAAGCGGCGCTAGGGACCACGCAATTATCGGTCGTTCTCATTTGTAACCGGTGGGCTTATTGCTTTGGCTTATCTCCCCACCATCAAAAACCCAATTCATGATCCCCGAAATCACCCCCGAAATACTCGACGAAAAACTCATCATCAGTGGTATCCACCTCGATCTGACGGATGGCCTCAAGCAACACGTGCGCGACAAAATCGCCAAGCTCCTCCGCCATGAGCAGCACATTGTGCGGGTCCGCGTCACCATCGAGTATCAGCAAACCAAGTCGAACCACGGGCAATTCACCGCCAAGGGACAGATCGAGATTCAAGGCCCGGACATCGTGGCGGGCGAAGCGGGCGACGACGCCTACGCCGCGATCGACAAACTGGTGTCCGAACTGGACCGGGGACTGCGCAAGCGGTCGACCAACCGGATGTCCAAACGCACCAAGGCCAACCCCATCGAACTCGACGCCGACATCCCCAAAACGGACTGAGCGCCTGTTGGCCGGTTTTCTCCCCCCCGCTCCGGCTCGAGCGGGGTTTTTTTTGCCCGCTTCACCGGGGGGTAGCCCGATGGGGGAAACTCGGCGGCGGCGGTTGCTGCGTGTTTTCGCTTTCGCCGCATCACCGGGCTCGCCACGCTCCGGCCCCAATGATCAAGACCATTGGCTTCGACGCCGACGATACCCTCTGGCACAACGAAACCGTATTCGTCGCCACCCACGCCCGGCTGTGCGAGTTGCTGTCCGGATACCATGACGCCAGCAAGGTGGACGACGTCCTCAACACGACCGAGCGGAGAAACCTCGCGCGCTACGGCTACGGGATCAAGAGCTTCACCCTTTCCGCGATCGAGACCGCCATCGAATTGAGCGAGGCTCAGGTCTCGGCCGATGAAATTCGGCGCATCATCGCCCTCGCCCATGACATGCTGGACCATCCGGTAGAGATGTTGGAGGGCGTCCCCGAAACCCTTTCGGCGCTGACGGGCGCATACCACCTGATCGTCATCACCAAGGGCGACCTGCGGGACCAATCCCGCAAATACCAACTCTCCGAGCTCGATCCTCACTTCGCCGAATTGGAAGTGGTCACCGAGAAGGACCCCGCCACCTACGAGCGCATCCTGCGGCGCCACCGCCTCGATCCGGATGAGTTTTTGATGGTCGGCAACTCCATCAAAAGCGACATCCTTCCCGTGCTGGAAATCGGGGCGCACGCTGCGCACGTGCCCTACCCCCACACGTGGGTGCTCGATGAGGCTGACCGCGATCCCGGCGGACCTCGGTTCCACGCGCTCAACAGTATTGCGGACCTTCCCGCGCTTCTGCGACGGTTGGCCCACTGACTCTCCTACCAACGTCCGCCTGGACTCCTGCCTTCAATCCCTTCCCGCGTCCGTGCCTCCGCTAAAAGTCCTATTTGTTTCTCCAGAAGTTGATCCCTTTGTGAAAGTTGGCGGTCTCGCCGACATGGTGGGATCCCTGCCCAAAGTGCTGGCCGAGCGAGGCCACGACGTGCGGGTGGTCTGTCCCGCCTACGGCAGTATCAAGATCGATGATGATTTCATCGCGAGGGACGAGCCCCTCGGGGTGGATGTGGGGGCCGGCGCGCATTGGGGCAAGACGTGGCGGACCCACCTGCCCGGATCCAAAGTGCCGTTGTATTGTCTGGAGCACGGCCGGTTTTTTGATCGGCCGGAGGTCTACGCCGGGCCGTGGGGCGACCACCCCGACAACGACCTACGGTTCACGTTTTTGTGTCGCGGGGCCCTGACGCTTTGCCAGCAACTCGGTTGGATTCCGGATGTGGTGCACTGCCATGATTGGACGACTGGGCTCATTCCGCTCCTGCTCAACACCGTGCTGCGGGACAGCCCGATCGGACGCGCCGCCACCGTTTTCACCATTCACAATCTGGAGCACCAAGGCTACAGTGACCGACGGGTGTTGGACTTTGCCCATGTGCCGGTGGCGGAGTTTCGCGCCGACAGCACCGAGTCGCACGGCAAGGTCAACATGATGAAGGCGGGGCTCTACCACTCGACCAAGATCACCACCGTCAGCCCCACCTACGCCCAAGAGATCAAGACCCCGGCGGGAGGTTTTGGCCTCGACGACGTTCTCCGTTTCCGGGCCGCGGATCTGATCGGCATCGTCAACGGCATCGATACCTCGATCTGGAATCCGACGACGGACCAAACGATCCCGGCCCCCTACACCGCCGAGGACCTGACAGGCAAGGCCACCTGCAAGGCCGCCCTGCAAAAGCAACTCGGTCTCACCGTCGACGAGAACGTGGCGCTCTTCGGGGTGGTTTCGCGCTTCGCCACCCAGAAGGGCCTTGATCTGCTCGCCCAATGTTTGCCCAAGGTGCTGGAAGGCATGCAGGTGCAATTCGCCGTGCTTGGCAGCGGCGACGGTGAGTTGGAGAAACTTTTTCGCGATACCGCGGCGCGGTATCCGCAAAAGCTGGGGCTCCACGTCGGGTTCAACGCCCAGCTGGCAAAGCTCATACAAGCCGGTTCCGACTTCTTTGTCATGCCCAGTCGCGCCGAGCCCTGCGGCCTCACCCAACTCTACGCCATGCGTTATGGCGCTCCCCCCGTGGTGCGGGCCACCGGAGGCCTCATCGATACCGTCGACCAATACGAGGCGACCACCCCGGCGACGGGCACGGGCTTCAAATTCGAGGACGCCACCGCCCTGGCGCTCGCCAACACCATTGGCTGGGCTTGCGCGACCTACTACGATCGCCCCGACGACTACCGTCTGCTCCAACGCAATGGCATGGCGCAGGATTTCAGCTGGGGATCCTCGGCGGCGGGTTACCTCGACGTCTACCGCTGGGCCATCAAAGCCCGGCGCAACCCATAGGGTCCCGGAGGTCCACATTCTCGCATGCGGCCCATGATTGAACCGGAACGACGGACCACGGGGAGAGCCGGTTCAGCCACGGCCCTGGGGTTGGCTTTGAGTGCGGTTTTGTTGGTGCTGGTATTTCACTCCCCCCGCCTCTGGCTCATGGACGAAGTTCGCCCGGGAACATTCCAGTGGGACCGCGCGTTGACCTTTCTCAGCCAATGCGAAGACCCCTTCCGGGCCGATGTGGAGCCCGCGATGCGCTTTCGATTGGGGCCGCCGCTGGTGGCTTACGCGGGGGGCCTCCGGGGAGGGCACGCTCTCGTTCTTCCCTGGATTGGAGTGTTGTTTTTTCTGACCTACGTTGCAAAAGCGGGTCTCCGGGAAACGGGGAGTCGGCGCGGCGCTTGGTTGGGGACCCTTTTGGTCGCCTCGACTTCGGCCGTCCTGGTGCCCACGCACTGGTTTGGCATCAATGATGCCTGGGTGTGGCTCGGGCTTACGGTGGTGGCGATCAGCCCCCGTCAGATAACCTGGTTTGTTGCCGCTCTGCTCGTTCCGTGGGTGGACGAACGGTTTCTGATCGGTTTGCCGCTGGCACTCGCCGTTCGCTACGGTCGCAGCGGGGGGGCGATGGGGGGAAGAGAACTTTGGCCGGTCCTCGGAGTTCTGCCCTATGTTGTGGTTCGACTCTGGTTCGCTGGAATGCCCTTCACCAACGAGGTTGAGCGCAGCTTTCTAAGCCAAGTTCTAGCTCAATTCTCAAGCCAAGCCGGACTGGCTCCTCTCGCCTGGTGGATGGGACTTCGCTTGGCCTGGATTCCGCTAATCTGGGTGTTCCTGCGCACCGGCGGTGCCCGCCGGGTGGGGCTGCTATCGCTTACGGTCATCACCGCTTTGATCTCCACGCTGCTGGCAGCCGACATGAGTCGATCATCGGCCATTTTGATTCCGTTGGTGATCTGGGGATGGTTTCTGCTGGCGACGGAATACGCTACTTGGATCAATCGTCACGTCGTGGGAATAACGATCGCAGTTTTAGCAATTCCGGCCGTTCACGTGGTGGGTCGCAAAATCGATCCCATCGAAAACATCGCGGTCGAAATCCTGCGGTTGCTCACAAACTGAGGAACATGACCGCCCACCGGAACACCGGTTTTTTGGCGACCGATACGGTTGGTTGAGAGCCAGCGGCGGAGCCGTCGTGACAGTCAACCGATCCAAGCCAGCCCAACCCGCAGCCACAACGGAATCGCGACCAAGCCCACCACCGTGGTGCCGATCACCACCTGCACCGCCGTCAACGGCTGCCCGCCGTAATGCTTGGCGATGAGGATGGGGATGATGCCCGCCGGCATGGCCGCCTCGACCAGCATCACCCGTTTCAAATCCTGGCTGATCGGCAATACTTTCGCCAGCAGCAGGAACACCGCCGGATAGAGCAGCAGGCGGAGGAAACAGGCCGCCGGCGTCACCCGGGCGGAAAACAGCTGAGCGGGCTGGCGCAGCGATTCCGAGAGGGTCGAGCCAATCGCGATCAAGGCGACCGGAATGGCACACGCCGCCGCCATCCCAATGGTCGTGTGAGCGGCCTGCGGCATGACCTTGTCCAAGCCCACCACGTTGCCGATGCCCGCCACCACCAACGCGACCACCGGGCCACTGATGAGCCGGTGCCACCCGTCGCGCCACGACAGCCCCGACAAAACCAACACCCCCACCGACCAGATCGCGATTTCGCAGCCGACGTTGTGCACGAGCAACACCCCGATGCTTTCCGGCCCGAACAACGATTCCATCAGAGGAATCGGAATGTAGCCGAAATTAAAAATCCCCACCGCAAAAGCGAAGGTGCGCAGCCCCTTGCCCTCCGAAAAGCCCATGGCCCGCCCGATCCACCACGCAAACAGAATGCCGCCCGCCATCGTCGTGAATCCCACCACCGGTGGCCAAAACACGTTGCGCGGATCGGCCAGCGCGGGATTGCCCAGGACGCTCTTAAAAATCAACGCGGGATAAAGAACGTTGAGCACCAGCTTGAACATCCCCTGGTCCGACTCCGGCGTCAGCCAGCCGACGAAACGGACCACCGACCCCAACGCGATTAATGCGAAGACCGGTGCGATGAGGCCCAGGAGTTCGAAATAGGTCGGCATGGCTCAGTTCACGGCGGCTGCTTTCCCCGCCAGATAGGCGGTCGTCCAAGCCGCTTGAAAATTAAACCCGCCGGTGATGCCGTCGATGTCGAGCACCTCGCCCGCGAAGTGCAAGCCCGGGCACCGGCGACTTTCCATGCCCTTAAAATCGACCTCTTGCAGGCGGACTCCGCCGCAGGTCACAAACTCTTCCTTGTTCATGCTCTTGCCGGTGACCCGGAACTGCCTTCGCCGCCACCGCCGTCGCCAGAGCGGCCAGACCCGTCTTCGGCAGGTTAACCCACATCGTGCCTTCAGCGACGCCCGCCGCAACGACCAGGCGCTCCCCAGAGGCGACCCGGCAGTCCCAAGGATTGGCATTGCGGATCTGCTTCTTCCCCAACTCCGCCCGCCCCGCGGCGGCGAGTTCGCGCACCCGCTGCTCGTTGGCCTCTCCGCTCCAAGCCACTTTGACTGAACTGGTAGTCCCGCTGGGCCAGTTCCCGCGCCCCCAGGCGGAAAAAGTCGCAGAATACCGGGTCCGCTCAGCCCCAATGGGTGACCAAACCACATGTCTCGTAGTTTTCGTGCCGGGCAATCAAACCCGCGGTGGGCACCGACAGGCCCTCCATGCCCGAGAGACGAGCATCCTCGATCTGGAAGGTGAACAGTGAGGGTGCGAGCGACCTGATGGTGTGGCCCAGCGCCTCGGCCATGGCGGTACCCGCCTGTCTCCCGGCTGCCCTGGTGTGAGAATCACCCGGTCAAACCGCGCCACCTCCCGTCACCCAAGGCTGCCGAACCCCGCCTGCGGCTCGTTCCAGCGAGCGCACCGGGGTGCGCAGGCGCACCGTCACGGCGCGCTCCGCCACCGCCCGCCACGTGCAGGCAGTCCACAATGGTACCGGAATCATCGGTGATGGGAAATGATGCGCCCGTCCGGTTCGGTTTTGAGCTCAACCCCCGCGAGCCGCAAACCAGGCCACCGTCTCGCGCGGACCGAATTGATGGAGCGGGCCGAGCAGCTCCCGCGCTCCCCGCGGGTAGCGTCACCAACCCGCGGATCAAAACACGCATGGGTGGTATTGCAGCGCCTGCTCCTGAAATCCGGCACCTTCGCCAGCGGGTGGCCGGTGGCTTCGAACAGAACCACCTTCGCCGCACCCGCCGTTTCCGCCGCGGTAATCGCTGCAAATATCCCGCCGCCCCCGTCCAATGATTGCGATTCGTCTCGGATTCATGGTTCAACCAACCCGTGACGTTTGCGCAGTTTAAAGCAATAGCCGACCACGAAGTCGCGACCACTCCGGGACGAGTTGCCCGACGAGTTGCGCGGCTTGGCGGAGCGCGTGCCGGTGCTCCATTATGACTACCCTCCGACGAGATGCTGGGGGAGCATGGCGAAACCTGGGACATTTTGGGCATGTTTGTGGGCTGCCTCATGGTGAGACGCCCGGATATACCAACGACGTGCCACCCCAAATCCTGCTGTTTCTGGGCAACCTCTGGGAATTCACCGAGGCCGATCCCGTCTTCGCCGAGGAAGTTCACATCACCTACCTCCACGAGTTGGGCTTACCACTTTGGGTGGGACGATGATTTGACCGCCCGGGAGCTCGACTAGAGCTTCGATTTCGAGGCCCCGGGCCGAGGGCATCGCATCGAACTGGCGAAACTG
This sequence comes from Opitutaceae bacterium, assembly GCA_018402455.1. Classification (GTDB taxonomy): domain Bacteria; phylum Verrucomicrobiota; class Verrucomicrobiia; order Opitutales; family Opitutaceae; genus Actomonas. The sequence continues at coordinate 10,776 of JAGYIG010000005.1, read as the reverse complement.
GTCGGGGGGCTGATTGGACCCGGTAAGTCGGAAACCGGTTTTGCTTGGAACATACCGCACAATTCCGGCATTCCAATGAGTGAGTCTCCGTGCATAGTGCGGGCTAGACCTCTTTCCGATATGAAGTCGTATTATCACCCTCGCCCTGGCCTTCGCGGCCACCGCCCTCGCCGTCCAAGCCAGCCGCTCTCTTCCCCGCGAAGATTACGTCACGCGCATCGAATCGTGCGAAGCGATCATTCGAGAATTCCAATATGATCCCGAGACCCGCATTCCCGCCGAGGTCCTGCGGGCCGCGAAGACCATCGTCATTACCAACCAGTTTAAAGCCGGTTTCATCTTTGGCGTGAAAGACGGCTACGGGGTGGTGATTTCGAAACGGGCGGATGGCTCGTGGGGTTTGCCCGCCTTCGTCAACGCCGGGGAGGCCAGCTTCGGGCTGCAACTCGGGGCCAACGCCGTCGAAACGGTGCTGATCATCACCGACGAGTCCGTGCAGCCCATGCTCTACAACAACAAATTCAACGTCGGGGTGGACGCCAAGGCCATCGCCGGCCCGCGGACGGCTGAGGCGGAAAAGGTCACGAAGCTCCTGCGGGAAGCCCCCATTTTGGTCTATACCAAGAAGAAGGGGCTGTTTGCGGGAGCCACCGTCAAGGCCGGTTGGCTATCGGCCAACAACCACGGCAACCGGGCGTTCTACAACACCCGCTACTCGATGCCCGAGATCGTTCAGGGCGACTGGGTTCCCACCCAGCCCGAGGTGGAGCCGCTGCGCGATTATATCACCCAAATCACCCGCTGAAGTAGCGGGCGGTCACCAACGCCTCCACCCTCTCGAGCCGACGTGCTCGAGGTTCTATTGCGTCAGGCCAAGTGATGAGGCGGGCGGTCCACGGCATGGCAAACCAGCCTCTCCCAAGGTGAGACCCTACGGGATACGCCCCTGCGGGTTCACCTCGATCCAGCCGGGGCCAGCACGTCGATCAGGGCCCGCATGACCTTGTTGGCCACCTTCACCTGCATCGCCACCCGGGTGAGGTTGCGCCCGGTGACTTTGCCGGTGGTCACCTTCCAGCGCCCGCGGGAGCTCGGGGGCTTCACCACGATGGCCCAGAATGCATACGGGGTCTCGACCCCATGATCCGGATCGGGTTCAGCGTAGCCCGTCGTAGCCACCCCCACCGTCGCCCCCAGAGTTTTGGCCACTCCCCGGGCCATCTGTTCGGCAATCGCCGGACTCACGGCGTTGCACGCCTTCGCCTCCGACCGATTCACGCCGAGCAGGTTGACCTTGGCATCGAGGGTGTAGGCGGTGATGCCGCCGCGAAAAAACCGGGATGCCCCGGATACCAATCCGATGCGGGCCTGCAGTTGCCCACTGGTCAGGCTCTCCGCGATGGCCAACGTGCGCGGGGTCTTTCTGCCCGTCGTGCAGCGGGCTTTGACCCGCAGGATGTCCCCCCACTTCACCCGCGCCCACGGGCTGGCCTCGGTGAGGAAGTCCGCCTTTTTACCCTCAACCGTTTTGCCTTTCTTCTCCGCCTTGGCCTGAGCGAGGGCGCGCCGCACCCGCCAGCGTTGGCTCTTTTTCAAAATGTAACCGCAGCAGGTCGGCGCCCCGCAGCGACAGGGGTGGTCCTGCCAATTGTCCCAATCAAAGCCGTAGTCGTAGTTGAGCTCTTCTCCGGCCGCGATATCGCGTAACGCTGAGATCCAAATGCCACCCTTCGCGTACTCCGTTTCGCAATTGGGATCGCAGGAGTGATTGATCAACCGGGCGGTGTTCCAGGCCACGTCGCCGTCGATGTCGAAACGCTCATTCAACTCGAAGAGGTACACGCAACCATCGTCCCCCGCTTCTTGCCGGGCGCGCCGCTCTTCGTCGCGGCGGTCGGACTCCGCTTTGGAGATCTTTTCGCCCACATACTCGATCACGCGCGTGCCTTTGGGAATGTCCTTGGCCGCGTAGAGGCCATAACCGTGCACGGTGGAGTTGGCCCGGCGAGCCCAGGGGGAGGTGGTGGGTTGAGGGGACTTTTTGCTCATACGATTTCCACGCCAACCGGGCAATGGTCACTGCCCATGATTTCGGGACGGATCCATGCGCGCTGCACGCGGGGGAGGAAGGATTTTGAGGTTAGGAAATAATCGATGCGCCAACCGATATTTTTGCCGCGCGCCCCGGCCCGGTAGGTCCACCACGAATAGTGACCGGGCCCTTTTTCAAACTCGCGAAACGTATCAACAAACCCCGCCGCCACGAACCGATCGAAACCGGTGCGTTCTTCGACGGTAAAGCCCGGATTGCCCACGTTGGCCTTGGGCCGGGCCAGATCGATTTCCTGATGGGCCACGTTGAGGTCGCCGCAGAACACGACGGGTTTCTTTCGTTCGAGCTTTTTGAGATATCGGCAGAAATCCTCATCCCAACGCTGCCGGTAGGCGAGCCGCCGGAGCTCGTTTTGGGCGTTGGGCACATAGACATTTACCAGGAAAAAGTCCTTAAACTCAGCAGTCTGGGTGCGACCCTCCTGATCATGTTCCTCAACCCCGATCCCCGCGATCACTTGCAGCGGAGCCACGCGGGAGATCAGGCCGGTGCCGCTGTAGCCTTTCTTCACCGCCGCACTGAACACCGCGGTGTAGCCCGCCGGCCAATCAACATGGGCCACGTCGGCGGGAAGGCATTTGGTTTCCTGCAGGCACAACACATCGGGCTGCTCCGATTCCAGGAAATCGAGAAACCCTTTCTTCAAAACCGCCCGCAGGCCATTCACGTTCCAGGAAACCAATTTCATGGCCGCGCAGGCTTCGGATGCCGACGCGAGTTTTCAACCCTCCACTTGCGCAAAATGCGCAGGCGGTCGTTCGGGTTGCCAAGGGCCTTCCGCGCCCCCCATGTTCCCCCGTTTCTCCATGCCGACGTTTGCTCACCTCCCCCTCGGACGACCGATCCCGGACCGCCCCCACGCGGTGTCGTGCAGCATTCCGACGATGCGCGACGTGATTGGATATGAGGAGAAGGACCCGGCGACCATTCAGCACCTGACGAGCGGATACCCCCGTTTCCTGCTCCACCGGTTCAATCAGGAACTCGCCGCCTGCATCCGGGATGAACTCAACCTCGGCGAGACTCAGGTTTGGCTCACTTGCTCGGCCGCCATGGCTCGCAGCCTGACCGCGGAACTGGGCGGAGCAGCTCGCCGATTCACCCACGAAGGTATCCACGGAGTGGCCCACGCCGCGGATGCCGCGCTGACCACTCAAGCCCGTCGTTACCTGCAAAACGTCGGGGGATTTCTTGGCTCGCGCGAAGCCGAAGACCAACTCGCCCGGCGGGGGCGCCGATCGGTCGCCACCGAAACCCTCGCGCCACTCGATACCGCCGCTGACGTTGTCCGGTCCGTGCTCGTCGACGCCCACGCCGGGGCGGCAGCAGCAGACATCCTGCTCGCCCCCTCCGGCATGAACGCGTTCCACGGCGCCTGGCGCACCCTCGCCGACTTGCAGGCCGAGCGCGGGCGCACGGTGTGGATCCAACTCGGTTGGCTCTATCTGGATACCATTGCGCAGCTGAAACGATTCGCCCCTTCACCGGCCGACTACATCAGCCTGACCGATGTCAATGATCTCGCCGGGTTGCAACGGGTGATCGCCGCCGCGGGCGACCGCCTGGCGGGCCTGGTCACCGAGGTGCCCACCAACCCCTTGGTGCACACGGCCGACATCGCCCGAGTCGCGGGGATGATCCAAGGCGCCGGCGGTCGGGTGCTGCTGGACCCGACGCTGGTCTCACCTTTCAACATCCGGCTGCTCGAGCACAGCGATGTGGTGGTCAACAGTCTGACCAAGTATGCCGCCAACGAAGGCGACGTGATCGCCGGTTCCGTGATCATCAACCCCTCCGGCGCCGATGCCACCGTGCTGCGTGAGCGCATCGCCGCCCGACTTGATCCGATCTACCCCCGCGATCTACGCCGACTCGCCGCGCAAATTCCCCATTACGAAACGACCGTCCAACGCACCAACGAAAGCGCGCTTCAGGTGGTCGAGTATCTGCACCACCATCCCGCCGTGGAGCGCGTGTGGTGGAGCCTGCAGCCCGCCACCGCCGAAAATTTTGCCAAAATCGCCCGGCGCCCCGGCAACATCGGCAGCATGATCAGTTTCACCGTGAAAGGGCCCGTCGCCCCAGTCTACGACCGCCTCCCCCTGCCCAAGGGCCCCAGCTTCGGCATGACCACCACGCTGATCTGCCCCTTCATTTATCTGGCCCACTACGATCTGGTGACGAGCGAAACCGGTCGCGCCGAACTGGCTGCCGCCGGCATCCCGCCCGACCTGCTGCGTTTGTCCGTCGGCACGGAGCCCACCGATGAGATCATCGCGGCCCTCGCCGCCGGACTCGACTAAGGCGTTTCCCGTAAACCGGGTGCCGGGTTCGGTGAGCCCACAACTCGCCGAGACTGCCGCTTCCGGCTGACGGCATACGGTCCGTGGTCTCAGCCTCAGCCGCCTCTCATGAGCGACCCTGCAGCACGTTCACCGGTTCCAGCTCTTTCCCTAAAATACCTATGGCTATGCTTTCCTCGATCGGCGGCCGTTACGAAATCGTCCGGGGGCATCACTCGCCTCCCCGGTTCACTCCTCCCCGGTGGCGTCCAACCCGGCCAGCAGCGCGCGAATCTCAGCCATGCGATAACCCTTTAACAGCGGTTCCAGCTTGGCCGCCAACCGCACCCCATCCGCCTCGGTTTCAACCAACTCCGCCAACTGCTGCTGCAAGCGGCGGGCATTGCCGATTCTGGCCAGATCACGCAGCTCTTTTAATGCCGCCGGCGAGAGGGAAAGGTCGCCGAGCATCGCCGGCTCATGCGTTGGGGGGCCCGCGGCATCGATTTCCTCCGTCCACTCCAAACGCATCAACCGACCGATGCGGGCGTGGAGTTCCTCCTCGCGAAAGGGTTTCGACAGGAAATCGTCAAATCCCGCCGCCAACGCTTCAGCGACTTCATTTTTCAAGACACTCGCGGACAGCCCCAAAATCGGGGTGGGCCGCGCCATGGACCGCTTCAGTTCCGGCAACAGATCCACCGAGCTGCCGTCACTCAGCCGCACATCCAGAATGAGCAGATCCCACGGTTCCCGCGCGACCGCCTCCCGGGTTTCCGCACAGGAACGGGCGGATCCCAACTCGAATCCCAGCGGTTCCAAAATATCGAAAAGCAGTTGCCGGTTGATCGAGACATCGTCGACCACCAAAACTTTTCGCCGCGGGCCGACATAGCCGGTGATCAGTCGACGGGGCGCCACCACCGGCGCCTCCCCCTCCGACATCACCGGCAGCGGGACCTGAAACGAAAACACGCACCCCGCGTCCGCGGCGCTTTCCAACTCCAGCTCCCCGCCCAGCAGCCGCACGTATTCGCGCGCGATCGGCAAGCCCAGTCCCGTACTCGCCTCATCGGAAACGGCCCGCTCGGACTGCACAAACGGTTGAAACAATTTTTCCTGTTCCTCGGGCAACATGCCCGGCCCGGTGTCGCGCACCACCACCTGCAAGCACTCCTCCCGGTAAGCCATCTGCAGGGTCACGGCGCCTTCCGGGGTGAACTTGACCGCATTGCTCAACAGATTCTCCACGACTTGCCGCAACTTCTGGCCATCGCCGATCACCATTTCCGGCAACGCCGTGACGGCCTCATACCGGAAAGCAACCGCCTTTCCTTTCACCCGCGTTTGCGCCAACAGCACCAGTTCCTGCACCAGCGCTTGGAGCGCAAACGGCACATCCCGTCGCTCCACCCGACCGGCTTCGATCTTCGAAAGGTCCAACACCTCATTAATCATGCCGAGCAAATGCTCCCCGCTGCTGCGGATGATCTGCGCCTTGTTTTTATCCGCCGCCTCCAGCTGGCGACTGCGGTTCAGCAACTGCGCGTAGCCGATGATGGCATTGAGGGGCGTGCGCAGTTCATGACTCATGTTGGCGAGAAACCGGCTCTTTGCCTGATTGGCCTGCTCCGCCACTTCCTTCGCCGACGCCAACTGCTCGGTTCGCTCGTTCACCAGTCCTTCCAATCGCTCCCGCTCCCGCCGCAGGGCCCGCGTGCGAATCCGAATGAACCCCATCACCCCCAAAACCAAACCGCTCCCGTAGATCACCCAGGCGATCGTCGATTCATACCAGGGCGGCCGCACGCGAAACGGGTAGCTGAAGGTTTCGCTCAAAAACCCTTCCCGGTCTCTCGCCTGCACTTCGAAACGAAACGGTCCCCGCTTCAGGTTGGTGAAACGGATGTCCACCTCCTCCGACCACTCGCTCCAGCTTTCATCATAGCCCGCCAGACGGGTCCGGAACACCACGGTTTCCCCCCGGCCATACCGCGGCGCCCCATACGTGAATTCGATGGGGTCCGTCGAAAACGGAAACGCCGGAATCTCCGCCCCCACCATTGGCGATTGGAACGCTCCGGCCGCGCGCACGGCCGTCAGTTGAGGCACCCACGGCCGGGGTTCCGGCAAGGGCTCATCAATTTCCCAACGCAGCGCGTTGATTTCCATGACCCATAAGACCCGCTTGCCCGCCTGTTCCTGCAGGAACGCCGAGGGACTGCCGTTGGGCCCCATCAGATCGAGAATCGGCGCGGGGGCGACCGTCACCTCATAGCCGCCGGCAGCCCGCGGCCGCAGGTGCACCAGCGGAGTGTTCGATCGAATGATGTTCTGCCCCACACTCGTCCAAAACGAGCCGTCGGGTTGCGCGGCCAACGGGAAGATCAGCGTGGGGGGATCCGGGTAGAGGTTCAGGGGATTCCACCGCTCCATCCGTTTACTGGCCTCCCCCACCCGATACACATTATCCGACGAGGTGATGCTGACTCCATCGAAGAGCGCCTCGGCCAACAGCGTGTGCTCATCCGCCGCATGACCCAGCACGGTCGGATCGCGTTCCACCCGCAGATTGTCCCAGTCCACCTCCGCCGGATCGGGCGCCAGATCAATGCGAATCACGCCGTGACCCGCCGTGGAAATCCAGACGTCGCCATTCACATTCTGCACACTGTTGGTCGCCAGGGAATCATGCTTCACCTCGCCGACCCGGCGATACCCGCCGTCCGCCGATCGTTCATAAAACGTCGTGAGGCCCCGCCGGTATTTCATGAAGTGATGCGGAAATGCCCTGAGTTCAAAGATCTCGCCGTAGGGCAGGTCAGGTTCCTCCAGGACCACCTCGATGGAACCATCGTCATGCAGCCGACCCAGCCCCGCCTCAATGTTCACCAACAGGTCACCGTGAAACGAAATCGCATCCGAAATCATCGCCACCCCATCGGTCTGCACTTTCTTAAACCGCGCCCCCTCCCCCATCGGGCCCGGCACCAGTTGGTAAAGTTCTTCCGATTGGATCAGATAGATCGTCCCCTCATGCTCGATCGCATCGGCAATCGAGCCCGACCCCAAACCCCGCTCCGCATCAAACAATGTGATCGGCAGCTGGTAATCCCACCGGTGGATTCCCACCAGCCCGGCGGCCCAGAGCCCTCCCTCGAGGTCCTCCTGCAATCCCAACAAGCTGTCATGCTTGAGCCCGTTGGTGGCGTTGACCCAGTGCTTGATTCCTTCGTCCCGGTGCAGCACCGCCAGACCGAGTCGATCCCCCGAGACCGCCAGGTCCCCCGAACGCAACCGCAGTATCTGGCGGAGTCGGCGCTCGGCCAACGTCGGCCAGACCTCCGCATAAACCTGTTCATGGCTTCCCCCCGAAAGCAGATCAAAGATGCCTGCATCCGCCGCCAACAGCGTCACCCTCGCATCGGATCGACCCTGAGGATCCGCCGCCGTCATTTCCACGCGACCCTCGAAGGCCGTAAAGGGTTCGCCTCCCCAACGCAGGCGCCACTCGCCGTCAACGCGTTGGTAAACCCCCTCCCCGTGACGGAACGCAAAAAGCTCCCCCCGACTCACGGCGAGCTTGGTCAGTTTGGGCTCCGGCCAATCCACCTTCTCCACCTCACCGTCTCGCCACGAGAACATGATCTTTTCGGTGCTCACCCAAACGGCTCCCTCGTGAGTCAACATCGACCCTTCGACCCCATAATCTTCCGGCGTGGCCACCACTTGATCGACGAGTGATTCGTAGGCATAGCGACCCTTCCCGCCCCGATGCAATCGACCGAAAATGCCGCCGCCCGACACGAAGATCTCATCATCATTGAGGACCGCCTGATCCATGATGAAGCTCTCCACCACCGGTAAAAATTCCCACGTCTGTCCGCTGTATAACACCAGCCCGCCAAACGTGCCAAACAGCACCCGGCCATCGGACAGCATCGCTCCGCCAATGGTGTTGATGTGCGCCCCGTAGTCCTCGACTCCGTAGTGCCGCACCAGTTGTTTTCCCTCGTCCGTCAGCCCCACCCCGGCCGACACCGCGCTGCTCCCGAGCAGACTGATCCAGCAGCTCAGGGCAACGACTCGGGGAAAGCGTGACAGCGAGAAAGACAGGGGGACCAGTTTGCGGTTCTGGAATCCCGAATCGAGCTCAACCTGCGGCCGAAGTCCCCGGCTCCGTTTTGGCCGGCTCCAACGCCACATGCGCCCCTCCGTCCCGCGTCATCCGCGCGAACCGCCAGATCAGCGCCACCGCCGCGAAGGTCAGTCCCGCGGCCAGACCAGCCCAGATCCCCAGCGGGCCCCAATCCAACCGAAAGCCGAACCACCACGCCGTTGGCAGGGACAGGCCCCAATACGCCAGCGCGGTGATTCCCGTGGGCACCTTCACATCGGTCAGCCCCCGCAGGGCCGAGGCCGCGACCACCTGGCCGCCATCCGTCAGCTGGAAAATCGCCGCCACGATCAAGAGCTTCGCCGCCAAGGCAATCACCTCGGGTTCGTTCACAAACGCGTTGGCCAGCGACTGCCCGGCAAAAACAAACAGGAGCGCAAACAGGCCCATCACCCCGGCCGAAATCATCTGGGCACTGTTACCAATCGCGCGCAACACCGTCACCCGGCCTTCGCCCACGGCCCGACCGACCCGCATGCCCACGGCCATGGCCAGCCCGAGGGGAAACATGAACGTGAACGCCGCACAGCTGATCGCGATCTGGTGCGCCGCCAACGCTGTGGCCCCGAACCACCCCATCATGATCGCAGCCGCACTGAACGCCCCGGCCTCAAACGACAAACTGAACGCAATCGGCACCCCCAATCCAAGCAAACGCCGGAACCTCGCCCACGCATACCCTCCCCACCAGCGTTGCGGCCACGCCGCGGTGAACCACCCGGAATACTTGATCCAGGCCCAGATCACCCCCACCCCGAGAAACCGCGAAACGAGGGTGGCCCAGCCCGCCCCCGTCAGCCCCATCGCCGGCGCGCCCCAGTTGCCGTAGATGAAGATCCAGTTGAGCAACACGTTCAAAGCCACGCCGGCGAGCAGGATCACCATGGGCATGAAGGGGCGCTCCAAAGACTCCGAAAACTGCCGCATCACCTGAAACCAGATGGTCGGCATCACCGAGACCATGATCAGGGTGTAATAGGGATTCACCGCCGCCAACACCTCGGCCGGCTGACCGAAACGGTGGAGCTGCGAGCCCAGAGCCAACATCAGCAGCATGCCGATGAGCCCCGCCACCGTCGCCAGGACCGTGCCGTGTTTCATCCACTCGCTGGCCTCCGCCTCATCCCCGCCCCCATGAGCCCGCGAAACCATGATCGAAATCGGAATCATCAACCCCACCACCACCATGAAGAAAAACCCGAACAGGCTGCCCGCGAACGCCGAGGCGGCCAGCGGCACCTTGCCCACTTGTCCGATCATCACCGCGTCCGTCACGCCCATGAGCATCTGACTCACCTGCCCGACGATGATCGGGCCGGCGAGGACCAGGGTGCGGCGGGCTTCAGTGAGATAGGACGACATGGAAGGAGAGGGGAGCTGACACACGCCCTCCCCGCGCGACAACCGCAATCACCCCTCCTTACGGTTCAGGACCGGGATTCAGCAACCTTTCCGGCGCCGACAGCGCAACCGGCGGCGTCCTTCGGCGGTGGCGATTCCCTGATCCGGGACGATTTGACGAGATTTTGATCGTTACCGAGGGGGGAGGATCAATTCCCCGCTTTGCAAATCTCGCCGACGGGCCCATGGTGATCGCGCTCATGAACGCTCGTCATTTTCGCGCCCTGCTCGGCGCCACGCTGCTCTGCTGCCTCGGAGCCTCACTTTCAGCCCAAACCGCCGCCGCCGACCTCGCGTCCCTGCGCGAGAAAGCGGGCGACGGCAATGCCATCGCGCAATACAACCTCGGCCTCATCTACGCCGACGCCGAGGAACCGGCATATGACATCATCGAAGCCTACGTTTGGTTGAGTCGGGCGGCGAGCAATGGAGCCCGCGGGCGGCAACTCAACCTCGTGGCCGAGCGCCTGACCGATGCCCAACTGGCCGAGGCCAATCGGCAACTGGGTGCCCCCACCCCACCAGCGCGCAACGTGACCTTCAGCGCCCCCTCCGCGATTTCCCGCGCCCCACTAGAGCCCGATCCAACCGAGCTCCAGGCCGAGCGCAACCAGCTGGCCGCTGAGCTCGAGCAACTCCGCACCCAGCTCGCCCAAGCCCAATCCGCCAACGCGGGAGATACGAACGAACTGCGTAAACGCGTAGCCATTGCCGAAACCGCTCTCACCAACCGCGACCGAGAGACCGCAGCCCTCAAGGCGGAACTGACCCGACTCCGCGCCGCCGATCCCAGCGCCGCCGAG
>JAGYIG010000049.1 GCA_018402455.1 Opitutaceae bacterium | reverse complement strand
GACCTCGGCCACAACGTCATCCCCGGGGTCGTTTCGTAGGCGATGCCCTGTAGCCGCCTTGGAGCGCAGCGCCAAGGTGGCCCCCGGGGTGACCTGGGATTAAATTAAAATGCGCAAAGACCACCGCACCCAGGTAGGGCGGTTTCGCCGAAACCGCCGCTTCAGGCTGACGGCATACCGTCCAGCCCGCACCGCGTCCTGCCGGTGAGCCCGAACGTCGGGCGTTTTTAAACAAAAAACCCCGCCCCGCAGCAGCGGGTCGGGGTTGATAATTTGCGGTCGTAGCCGAGGCGCCCAGCGGACAGATCCGCATGAGCGTGACGGCGCCGGGCAAAGGCGGATTAATACATTCCGCCCATACCACCCATGTCGCCTCCGCCACCATGAGCCGGACCGGAGTCTTTGGGCTCGGGGATCTCGGTGATCATGCACTCAGTGGTGAGCAGCAGACCGGAGATCGAAGCGGCGTTTTGCAGCGCGGTGCGGGTTACCTTGGTCGGGTCGACAACGCCGGCCTTGATGAGGTCTTCGTAAACGTCGGTCGCGACGTTGTAGCCGTTGCCACCCTTGCTTTTCAGCACGGTTTGGACCACCACGCCACCGTCAACTCCGGCGTTGGCGCAGAGTTGCTTGAGGGGCGATTCGATGGCGCGACGCACGATGGAGGCACCGATCTTCTCGTCGCCTTCGAGGACGGCGTCTTCGATGGCCTTGGCAGTGCGCAGGAGCGCAACCCCACCACCGGGGACAATCCCCTCTTCCACCGCAGCGCGGGTGGCGTGGAGGGCGTCTTCGACGCGAGCCTTCTTCTCCTTCATCTCGGCTTCGGTCGCGGCACCCACGTTGATGACGGCCACACCGCCAGCCAACTTCGCGAGACGCTCCTGGAGCTTTTCCCGGTCGTAGTCGGACGTGGTTTCATCGATTTGACGACGGATTTGTTTCACGCGGCCTTGGATGTCGGAGGACTTGCCCGAACCTTCCACGATCGTGGTGTTTTCCTTGTCCACCACGACGCGCTTGGCCTTGCCGAGGTCGGACAACTCGACGTTTTCGAGTTTGATGCCGAGGTCCTCGGTGATGCACTTGCCACCGGTCAGGACGGCGATGTCTTCGAGCATGGCCTTGCGGCGATCGCCGAAGCCCGGAGCCTTGACAGCGCAGACATTGAGCGTGCCCCGGATCTTGTTGACCACGAGGGCGGCGAGGGCCTCACCCTCGATGTCTTCTGCGATGAAGAGCAAGGGCTTGCCGGTCTTGGAAACGGCTTGGAGCAAAGGAAGAATGTCCTGCAAGGAGGAGATTTTCTTCTCGTGGATGAGCACGTAGGCGTCCTCGAGCACGGCCTCCTGGGCTTCCTGATTGGTCGTGAAGTAGGGGGAGAGGTAGCCCTTGTCGAACTGCATTCCTTCCACGACTTCGAGCGAGGTCTGGATGGATTTGGCTTCCTCAACGGTGATGGTGCCGTCCTTGCCGACCTTGTCCATGGCATCGGCGATGATATCACCGATTTCCGTGTCCCAGTTGGCGGAGACGGTCGCGACTTGGCGGATTTCTTCGCGGTCGTTGACCTTCTTGGAAATCTTGTGGAGCTGGGCGACGGCGGCTTCAACGGCCTTGTCGATCCCACGCTTCAGGAAGATCGGGTTGGAACCGGCGGCGACGTTTTTGAGGCCTTCGCGGTAGATGGACTCGGCCAGCACGGTGGCCGTGGTGGTGCCGTCACCGGCGTTGTCGGAGGTCTTGGAAGCGACCTCTTTCACCATCTGCGCACCCATGTTTTCGTAGGGGTCGGGAAGTTCGACCTCCTTGGCCACGGTCACACCGTCCTTAGTGACGGTCGGAGAGCCAAATTTCTTGTCGATGACGACGTTGCGGCCCTTGGGACCGAGGGTCACCTTGACGGCGCGGGAGAGAAGCTCGACGCCCCTGAGGATCTTGGAACGGGCGGCTTCGTCGAAGAGAAGTTGTTTTGCTGCCATAATAGTTAAATCAGAATTTTAAATTTTCGTGGATGGGTGGACTCAGGCGATGACTCCGAGGATGTCGTCCTCGCGCACCAGCTTGAATTTCTGGCCGTCGAGTTTGACCTCCGAACCGCCGTAGGGGCTCAGAAGGACCATGTCGCCGACCTTGACTTCAAACGGGGTCGTGTTGCCGGCCTCGTCCTTTTTGCCAGTGCCGAGCGCAATGACTTTAGCCTCTTGGGGCTTCTCCTTGGCGGAGTCCGGGATGATGATACCACCACGGACTTGTTCTTTTTCTTCGATGTGCTGCACGAGCACGCGATCACCGATGGGCTTGATGCTTACTTTAGCCATATTAGTTATTATTCAGGGTTTAAGATTGGAGGGTTGATAAAAGACGCCCCCCCCGGGATCTCTCCCGGACGGTTCGTCATAAAAGTTAGTCCTTCTTCTTGTCGTCTTCGTCGACGACCTCGAAGTCGGCATCGACCACATCGCTGTCGGTGGTCTTTTTCTTGGGCGGGGCATCGCCGTCACCACTGGCGGCAGCAGCAGCGGCCGCGGCAGCCGGATCGACTCCCGCGGCTTGAGCGGCCTCGGCCACCTTGGCGTAGAGCTCCTGACCGACTTTGGACAGGTTTTCCATCGCGGCCTTCATCTTGTCGGTGTTGCCGGACTCCAGGTCCGTTTTGGCCTCGGCCAAAGCGGGTTCGATCTTGGCCTTGATGTCGTCCGGCAATTTGTCGCCGTTGTCCTTGAGGGCCTTTTCTAACTGATAGATGGCCGAATCGAGCTGGTTCTTGGTTTCGACCGCCTCCTTGGCTTTCTTGTCCTCTTCGGCGTGAAGCTCGGCTTCCTTGGTCATGCGATCAACCTCATCGGAGGAGAGTCCGGAAGAACCTTGGATGGTAATTTTTTGTTCTTTGCCCGTGCCCTTGTCTTTGGCGGTGACGTGCAGGATGCCATTCGCATCGATGTCGAAGGTGACCTCAATCTGCGGGGTGCCACGTTGCGCCGGGGGAATTCCATCCAGACGGAAAGTGCCGAGGCTTTTATTGTCCTTGGACATCTGTCGTTCGCCTTGGAGGACCACGATTTCCACGGAGGGTTGATTGTCCGAGTAGGTAGAGAAGACCTGTGATTTTTTCGAAGGAATGGTGGTGTTGCGATCGATCATCGGGGTGGAAACGCCGCCCGCGGTCTCGATGCCGAGGGTGAGCGGGGTCACGTCGAGCAGGAGCACGTCCCGCACATCGCCTTGGAGCACCCCACCTTGAATCGCCGCGCCAATGGCGACGACCTCATCGGGGTTCACCCCTTGGTGAGGCGCTTTGCCACCAAGCTCCTTGGCGAGTTGGATCACCTTGGGCATCCGGGTCATGCCCCCGACGAGCACGAGCTCATCGATGCCCTCCGAAGCCAGGTCAGCGTCGGCGAGGCAGGATTTGAAGGGTGCCACCGTGCGCTCAAACAACGCTTCACACACCTGCTCCATCTTGGAACGGGAAAGGGTGATGTTGAGGTGCTTCGGGCCACTGGCATCGGCCGTGATGAAGGGCAGATTGATGTCAACCGACTGAGCAGAGGAGAGGGCAATCTTGGCTTTTTCCGCCTCTTCCTTCAGCCGTTGGAGGGCCATCGGGTCGCTGCGCAGATCGATGCCCTGCTCGGACTTGAAGGTATCCACCAGCCAGTTGATGAGCGCTTCATCCCAGTTATCGCCACCGAGGTGGGTGTCGCCGTTGGTCGCCTTGACCTCAAACACGCCGTCTCCGATCTCCAGGATGGAGACATCGAACGTGCCGCCACCCAAATCGTAGACGGCAATTTTCTCCTCCGACTTCTTGTCCAGCCCGTAGGCCAACGAAGCGGCGGTGGGCTCATTGATGATCCGCTTGACCTCGAGTCCGGCGATCTTGCCGGCGTCCTTGGTCGCTTGGCGTTGAGCATCATTAAAATACGCGGGGACGGTGATCACCGCCTCGGTGACGCTGCCGCCCAAATAAGCTTCGGCATCGGCCTTGAGCTTCTGCAGGACGAACGCGGCAATCTGCTGGGGAGCGAACTGCTCGGTTTTGTCGCCAACCTGAGCTTCGATGTAAGCGTCACCGTTTTTGCCCTCGACCACCTTGTAGGGGAGGTTCTTCGCCTCTTCCTGGGCCTCGGAAAACTTGCGACCAATCAGGCGTTTGGCCGAGAAAATCGTGTTGCGAGGATTGGTCACCGCCTGGCGCTTGGCCGCTTGACCTACCAGACGCTCTCCCGATTTGGTGAACGCGACAATCGAGGGCGTGGTGCGGGCACCTTCTGCGTTGGGAATCACCACGGATTCTCCGCCTTCCATAGTGGCCATGCAGGAGTTCGTGGTGCCTAAATCAATACCGATAATGCGGCTCATGCCAACCCGTCAGCAAACGCCATGCCTGCGGGATATAACTTAATTTATATCTTTGTTTATGATAGTTTTATGTTGTTACCTGCCAGATTACTCTTCACCTCATCGACCGATTTTAGCGCCACTGTGTCACATCTCATGACTCACCTGTGACCCGACTTGGGACAAATCACATCCTGACGCTTGCAGCCTTGCGAAGGATCCCGGTGGCAACCACTCTATCCCGGTGGAAGCAGAGATATTGGTGCCCAATGAGGTCGGAGTGATGACGTTGCCCGGGGTGGCGTTTTTTCCCCAGGCTTTAATGCCTCTTCATATTTTTGAGCCCCGGTATCGGCAAATGCTGAAGGACGCCCTGGCCACGCACCGAATCTTCGCCATCGCCGGCTTGGATCCGGAATCGGATCCCTCGGAAGAGCGGGGGCATCGGATTGCGACGGCGGGCATGGTCCGGGCCTGCAACCTCAACGAAGACGGAACCTCCAACTTGCTGCTGCAGGGGATCACGCGGGTGGATTGCCTCGGCATCGTGCAGGAGGAGCCCTACCGAGTCGTGCGGGTCGAAGCGTTACACAGCGAAATCCCCCTCCCGCAGGAAGGCGCCCCTTTGCGGCGACGGATCCAACGCCTGATCAGGCTGCGCCGCCAACTGGGCGCTGCAACGCCCGACGGCTTTGTGAAATTCCTCGAGACGGTTTCCGATCTGGATGCTTTTGTTGATATCGCCGCCTTCACCCTTTGTGAGGATGCCCGCTTCAAACAGATCCTGTTGGAAACACTCAGCGTGACCGAGCGGCTCCGGCTTTACGGAGCGCAGTTACGGGATGAAGTCGAAACGCTTTCATTGCACCGCAAACTTCAGGGGCCGTTGGCGGACGATGATATCGCCAACAACTGAGTGTTAAAATGGGGCTGGCGCCTCGCAACCGATTGGGTCCGCCTGGGGCGAAGCTCCGGTGGGCCGTTTTGAAGGCCTGTGAATTTCGAAGCTGGAGCCGCTTATCGGAGTCGAACCGATGACCTACTCATTACGAATGAGTCGCTCTACCAACTGAGCTAAAGCGGCGTCTCAGGATTGACGGAAGAAAACCGGCCTTCCTTGTAGGGCAAGCCTCCTTTTGCCGTGCCCCCGCTTGCGACCGACCTTTTTGACTACCCTTTGCCCGATCATCTGATCGCGCAGTCGCCGCCAATTGAGCGCGGTCGGTCGCGTTTGCTTGTGGTGGACCGCGGCGCCCGACGGATTTTTCACCGGCGGTTTGACGATCTACCGGAGTATCTGCAACCGGGCGACAGTCTCATTCGCAACAATGCCGCCGTGCTGCCCGCCCGGATCCGCGGCGTGCGACCAACCGGGGGCAGCGTGGAGTGTTTTCTGCTGCGACCAGAGGAGTCGGCGGACGAAAGCGAATCGTGGTGGTGCCTGCTGCGACCGGGCAAGCGTTTGCCCGTCGGGGCGACCTTCGATCTCCCGGACTCCGCTACGGCCGAGGTCCGACGAAAGACCGAGGAAGGGATCGCACTGGTCACGTTCCGGCTGGCCCGCGCCGGGGATACCCTCACGGCATTGGCCAACCGGTGCGGGGAAATGCCCCTCCCGCCCTACATTCAGCGCTCCCGCGACGACCATCGGCGAGCGGACGATGTGAACCGCTACCAAACCGTTTATGCCAACCGAGAGCGCCAAGTGGCGGTGGCGGCGCCGACGGCGGGGCTGCACTTCACCGCGGCCCTGCTCGACGAGGTCGCGCGTCGCGAGGTCACCACCGCGGAGGTCACCCTCCACGTGGGCTTGGGCACGTTTCGCCCGGTCACCTCCGCCAACATCACGGACCACACCATCCACCGGGAGTTTTATGAGATGCCCCCTGCCACCCAGCACCGACTGTTCGACCCCGGGGAGGGGCGTCGCCTCGCGGTGGGCACCACCTCGGTGCGAGCCATCGAACACTTTCTGAGCAAGCACGACCGTCCCACCGCCGACCTGCATTTGGATGAGGCCGATATCTTCATTTACCCGCCCCGAGATTTCGCCGGCGTGGACGGCCTCATCACCAATTTCCATCAACCCCGCTCGACGCTGATGTGTTTGGTCGCCGCGTTTTTAACCCCGGGATCAACCGAGGGAATCGATTGGCTGCGGGAAATCTACCAAGCGGCCATCGATGAAGACTACCGGTTTTTGAGCTACGGGGACGCGATGCTTATTTTGTGACTGGACCCGCGATTTGGCGGGCGCATTTGCAAAAAGGAAAAGAGGGCGCTGATTGACCGCGCCATGACCACCTCGCTTCGAAAATTCGCTCGGGTCTTACTGCTTTTGGGCATGGGGGCGGTCGGCGGCTACTGGTTGTCGGCGGGAGCTCATTCGGGGTGGAGCATGAACCGGGTGCCGGTGGAACAGACCGATGAGATTACCGGTTTGGTTTTCACCACCTATGAAGAACGCTACGTCCCGGGCATCGAAGTGCTCGGCGGGAGCCTCGCCGCGGGGTTGATCCTGCTCGGTTTCACTTATTTTCCCTTCAAAAAAACCAAATGCCCTACGACTCCTTCATGAAACTTCCTTTCATCAGCCTCCTCTTGGCCAGCGCCTCATTCGCCGTTGGCGCGACCACGTTTGATTTTAAAGATCCGAAAGGCGTAAACGCGATTTCGTTCCACCTCGATTCCCTGCTGGAACCCATCTCCGGGAACGCCGCCGGCATCAGTGGCCACGTCACCTACGATCCGGCCAACCCGGCCGCCACCAAAGGGGTCATCGAAGTGGCCACGGCTTCTCTGACCGTGCCCAACGACACGATGCGGGAGCATTTGCTCAGCCCCGGATGGATCGATGCGGGCAACCACCCCACCATCACTTTTGCAATCACCGGACTCGATGCCGTCGCCACCGACGGGAACACCACGACCGCCCAGGCCCACGGCCATTTCACCCTCAAGGGCGTCACCAAGGACATCTTGGTCCCGGTCACGCTGACCCACCTCGCGGGCGCTTACGGCCAACGGATCAACAAGCCCGAACTCGGAGGGGATCTATTGGTGGTCCGCGGCAAGTTCAGCGTCTCGCGGGCCGATTACGGCATCAAGCCCGGTCAGAACGAGGATAAAGTGGCCGATGAAGTGGAGCTGTCCATCGCCATCGTGGGCGGGGCGCCCGCGGCGTGATCCGGACGCCCTTTCCTGCTGCTTTCCCCAGCCGTCCGAAAGGTCGGCCTTTCCATGTCCCCGTTATTTGGTTCACCCTAGCCCCATGACTCCCGACGAGCTCCAGGACCTGATTGAGGAAGCCACCTTTGACTACACCATGGGTGATCATGCCGATGCCCTCAGAAAAATCACGACGGCCACCGCAGCGGCCCCCGAGTCTTTTGCCGCCTGGCACGCCAGCGCCGAGATCCACCTGAGCCTCCAAAAACTGGACGAAGCCCTCACGGCGGCCGAGGCCGCCCATCGCATCAATCCCGATGACGTGTTCATCAACACCACCCTCTCGCGCATCTGGGTGGGTAAGGGAGACAAAGCGCAGGCGGAAAAATTTGGAGCCGCCGCCAAAATGTTGGGCTGGAAAGACCAACTCAAGAGTCCTCCCGGCCAATCCGACGGGATCAATTGAGCCCCCCCCAGCCGTCGCCACCGCGAGCGGCAGGTCCATTGACACGGACAAAATCGCCGTCCTAGCTACCCGCCAGATGGACACCCCCGCCTACACGCTGGAGTTTGAAAAACCACTACGCGAACTGACCGATCAGCTTGACGGGCTGCGCCAGCGTTCGGTGGAGAACAACTTGGATCTGGGTAGCGAGATCGCGGGAATCACCGCCAAGATCGAAGCCACCCAACGCTCCATCTACTCGAACCTCACCCCGTGGCAGCGGGTGCAGATCGCCCGTCACCCCAAACGCCCCTACGCCTTGGACTACGTCGGCGCCCTGTGCTCCGGGTTTCAGGAGCTGCACGGCGATCGGCAATTCAACGACGATCAGGCCCTCATCGGCGGCACCGCCTTTTTCAAGGGCGAGGCGGTGATGATCATCGCCCAACAGAAGGGCCGCGATACGAAGGAGAAAATCGCCCGCAATTTTGGGATGCCCCAACCTGAAGGTTACCGGAAGGCGCTGCGCCTGATGAAGCTGGCGGAAAAATTCGGGCTGCCCGTCATCACCTTCATCGATACGCCGGGCGCGTATCCGGGAATTGGTTCAGAGGAACGCCATGTGTCCGAGGCGATCGCGGTCAACCTACGGGGGATGGCGATTCTGCGCGTGCCTTCAATTTCCGTGGTCGTCGGCGAGGGCGGCTCGGGCGGAGCCCTCGGCATCGGGGTCACCGATCGGGTGCTCATTTTTGAAAACAGCTACTACTCGGTGATCTCGCCCGAGGGGTGTGCCGCCATTCTGTGGAAGGACGCGGCCGCCGCCCCCCAAGCCGCCGCCGCCTTGAAACTCGATGCCGCTAATTTAGGAAAATTTGGGATCGTGAACGAAGTCATTCCCGAACCGTTTGGCGGAGCCCACCATAACCCCGGCAAGGCCGCCGAAACCCTCGGCTACGAGTTGCAGAAACACTTGAATGACCTGAGGGGGCTGACTCCGGAACGGTTGCTGGACACCCGCTATGAACGCTTCCGGAATATGGGGGTCTACGCGGAGACCGAAGTGGCGGTCGAAGCTTGAGCCGCGCCGCGCGGAGCGGTTCAAACGCGGGGAGAGCTGCCGATGAGCCGACGGTTGCCGCATTATTCAAAAAACGGAAGTCAGGCTCGGCGGGCGACGTGGGTGGACCGTCAGCCTGCTCCGGGGTCAGCGACCCCGGCCACAGCGCAAACAGCGTGCTAAATGATGTCCGTCCCCCGTTGGGCGGGGATTAATCAATGGGCTCAAGGCCACCGCACCCAGGTAGGGCGGTTTCGCCGAAACCACTTCCGAGACGACGGCATACCACCGTCCGCGGCGGCTGCCGCCCTACCCACTCCACCGCGGCCGGGCGGCATTGGCGCCGCCCCTACCCACTCCACCGCGCCGGGTTCAGCGACCCCGGCCACCACCGCAAAGGTGACCCTTCCGACGCACGCAATGATGGCCGTCTCCCCGGTTGAACCGGGCTTAACTTAAACGGCGCTAGCCCACTTCCAGCCGTTCACAGCTCGTGGCCCGCTTGGTCTCCGGATCATAGGTGACCATGACCCCACAGAGCCGCACATCCTCTTCGGCGACACCGAACCGGCGAGGCATTCCATCAAGGAAGCGTCCGACCACCGGTTCCACTTGGCGGCCCAATACACTGTGATAGGGGCCCGTCATCCCCGCATCGGTGAGGTAGGCCGTCCCCTTCGGCCGCACCACCGCATCGGCCGTGGGGACGTGGGTATGGGTCCCCACCACGGCCAGCGCCCGACCATCCAAATGCCAACTCAGGGCGATCTTTTCGGACGTCGCCTCGGCATGGATTTCCACCAAAGCCGCATCGGCGGACCCTCCCCCGACCGTCTCCGTCAGTTTGCGGTCCGCGGCGACAAAGGGGCAGTCGCTTTTCATGTTCAAAAACGTGCGGCCGAGCACGGTGAAAACGGCCAGCCGGAATCCCTTTTTTTCGATCACCACATGCTCCCGGCCCGGGCACCCGGCGGGCAGATTGGCGGGACGACAAACCCGTTCAAATCCATCGATCTCATGCTCCCAGCCTCGCTGGTCCCATACGTGGTCGCCCAGCGTAATCGCATCAATCCCCTGTCCCAGCAGCGTCTTGGCAATCGCACCGGTGATCCCCGCCCCGGCCGCCGCATTCTCGCCATTGGCGATCACGAAATCGAGCTGGTGCTTTTCGCGCAGCCGACCCACCCACGTCGCCACTTTGTCCCGGCCCGGCCGGCCCACGATATCCCCGATGAATAGAAGTCGAATCACTCCCGGAGTTTGGTTCCGCGGCCCAACAAACCAACCTCAAAACCAAAACCATTCCGGAGGCATTTGGCACCCAAACGCCCCCCCCCGGAGCATCCGCTGACGATGCCCCATTCGGCTCAACGCCACCGGCTTGTGTTTCCCGGCACGCCCCTCAGCGCGATCCCTCCCTCATCACGACGAGCGGCCTCGACTCCGCGATCGGTCGCGCATCGCCGCGACGACGGCACCCTCCGCCCCTGCGCCCCACCCGTTCGCATACTTCGGCATTTATCACTGGATATCAGAATTTTACTTGTGTGCATTGGTCTCGCCAACCCGACAAAAGAGCGGCTGTTCCCCACCGGATGCTCGTGCGATACGCACTTGCCAGCCCGTTGACCGTTACGTTTCTATGCCTCTCCTTTTGTCCTCAAAACAAACTGCCATGAAAACGTCCTCCGAACCTACCGAGTTTCCCCCTCCAGAAATTGGCCCCGAAATGAACGGCGCCGATGTGGTGGTGCAGAGCCTGATTCGCGAAGGCGTGGACGTGATTTTTGCCTATCCCGGCGGCGCGTCCCAGGAGCTCCATCAGGCGTTGGCCCGCACCGATAAGATTCGGACCATCCTGCCCCGCCATGAACAGGGCGGGTCCTTCGCCGCCGAGGGCTACGCCCGGGTGAAGGGCGAAGTTGGCGTCTGCATGGCCACCAGCGGTCCCGGCGCCACGAACCTCGTTTCGGCGATCGCCGACGCCTACATGGACTCCATCCCGTTGGTCTCGATCACCGGCCAGGTTTACTCAAAATTCATCGGCAAGGCCGCTTTCCAAGAGACCGACTTTTACGGCATGACCCTGCCCGTCGTGAAGCACTCCTATCTGGTGATGGACGCCGCAGAACTCCCGCGCATCATCAAGGAGGCCTTTCATCTCGCCCGGTCCGGCCGGCCCGGTCCGGTCGTGATCGATATCCCCAAGGACGTGCAACAGGCCCGACTGCGCCCGGTGTTTCCGTCCACCGTTGAGTTCGCCAACCCTACCATTGCGCACACGCCGGAAGCCTCCGATGAGGAGCTCAAAAAGGTCCTCGAACTCATCGCCTCGGCCCAACGCCCCATCATCTATTCGGGCGGCGGCATCATCTCGGCCGAAGCCTGCGAGGAGCTGCGCGCGTTCGCCCGCGCCACCAATATTTCCGTCGCCACCACCCTCATGGGCATCGGGGCCTTTCCCGAAAATGATCCCCTCTCGTTGCACTGGTTCGGCATGCACGGAGCCGCCTACGGCAACTGGGCGGTCGACCAAGCCGACCTCGTGCTGTGCCTCGGCGCCCGCTTCGACGACCGCATCACCGGGAACGTGGACGAATTCGCCAAGCAGGCGCGGATCGTCCACATCGACATCGATTCGTCGGAGCACAATAAAAACAAGCAGGTCCTTTTCCCGATCGTTTCGGACATCAAGTATGCCTTGGGTCGCCTGAACGAGCTGATCGCCGCCCACGCCTTTGTGCCGCCGGATACCCGTGCGTGGCACGCCCAACTGGACAGCTGGAAACGCGACCATCCCTTCACCTACGTGGAGGGTCCGCACATCACTTCGCAGGAAGCGGTGAAGGTGCTCTACGAGCTCACCAAGGGAGAGGCGATCATCACCACCGGGGTCGGCCAGCATCAGATGTGGGCGGCCCAGTTCTACCGCTACGATGAGCCGCGGCGCTACATCAGCTCACTGGGACTGGGAGCGATGGGTTTCGGCTATCCCGCCGCCTTGGGGGCCAAGGTGGCTGCGCCCGACAAACAGGTCATCGACATCGATGGCGATGGTTCGTTTGCGATGAACATCCAGGAGCTGGCCACCGCCAAAATCGAAAAGATCAACGCGAAGGCCCTGATCCTGAACAACCAACATCTCGGCATGGTGGTGCAGTGGGAGGATCGCTTCTACAACAGCATCCGGGGCAACACCGTGTTGGGCGACCAGGAAGACATTGGCAGTCCCGACAATCCCGACGCCCTCTATCCCGATTTCGTGAAGATTGCGGACGGCTACGGGGTCAAGGGCCGCCGCGTCATCAAGCGCGAGGAGCTGCGCGAAGCCATCCAGGAGATGCTCGACCACGATGGTCCCTACGTGCTCGACGTCATCGTCCCCTACACCGAACACGTGATCCCCATGATCCCGGCCGGCAAGACGGTGAAGGAAATGATCCTCGAGTAGATCTGCGCGTCAGCGATCCCCCAGTTTTACCGACCGGCGCTCTCCGCGCCGGTCGTTTTTTTGGCTCCTACCGCCGGGGCTTTCCATCTGGGCGGGTGCAGAGGATGAGCTCGATGCGTTTGATCTCCCGCAGCACCCGATTGCTGTGCATCTCCAGCCAAAACCAAACTTTCTGAAATGAGATGAAGATGATGGCAAACACCCCTAATCCCCCCCAGTGCAGTTGCTCGCGCACCGAGGGAGCATGATAGAAGCGCAGGGAAGCCCACACCAGCACGCCCAAGGCCAGGATGCTTAAACTGAAAGCCAAGGCGTGAGCCCAGCGGTGGCGGCCGCGAAATGCGATGATGAGTTCCTCGGCGACGTTGGGTTCCGGCCCGAGGTCCACTTCCGGATAGGCCGACCGCAAGGCTGCCGTGATTTTTTTGTCGATGTCGTTATTCATGGTTTTTCCTGGGCTATTTCGTTTCGGAGTCGTTCGCGCAGGGCATGCAGGCGCGATTTTATGGTGCCGGGTGGCACCTGATAAATTTCGGCGATCTCGGCGACCGTTCGCCCCACTTGGTAGTAGAGGGTCAGCAGTTCGCGGGCTTCGCCGGGGAGTGCCTCCACCAACCGGACGAGCGGAGAGTCTGAGTCTGCCGTCCGAGCCGCGGATGCCTCCGCCTGCCTCTGCTCCAGCTCGGCGCGGGCGTGCCGTTTACGCTGTTGCCGACGGATCCAATCCGCCGCCCGGCGACGCACGATTTGGAACAGCCAACGCGGAAAACAGGCCGGGTCCTCCAGTCGAGCCAATCCCCGCGTCACCGCGATCCAGGCGTCCTGGGCGATCTCCGCCGCCGCTGGGGGGTCCTCTACGGTGGATTGGGCGAACCGCATCACGTCCCGCTGCCACAGTGCGTGCAGCTCCGTGAACGCCCCGTCTTCCCCGCCCTGCGCTCTGAGGACCAGAAGTTCGGTTAAAATCTGTCGGGAATCGCGTTTCATCCGTTTGCAACGAGAGGTCGCTTTTCCCGACCATTAGGTTCACCCGCC
Organism: Opitutaceae bacterium; assembly: GCA_018402455.1. GTDB lineage: Bacteria > Verrucomicrobiota > Verrucomicrobiia > Opitutales > Opitutaceae > Actomonas. Next base: position 8,335 of record JAGYIG010000049.1, on the reverse strand, counting down.
GCCGATTTTTTTCGTCCTCCGGCTCGGCCTCATTTTTCCGTCATCACGTAAACCCCATCCCAATCCGGCGGTGGGGGGTTGTCGCGCATGTTCGCCACGATCCGCTGGTAAACGAGTGAGGGGGTATTGCTGACTCCAGGCGAGAAACCGGGCTGTAGGGGCTCCAAGCTGGCGCTGCGGGCAAACGCGGCCAGGGCGCCGGACCAATCGCGAGCGTGATACTTCGCCATGCCGGTCTCAAACTGGGCCAGGCACTCGAGCGTGCGGTCCGAGGCGTCTTCCCGCAGGCCCGTGATTTCATGAATCGGCACCGGTTGCGATCGTCCTTTCACCACGATCCGGCCGAGGGGACGAAACAGGATGCGGTCGCCGCCGTGCTTTTCGCAGGCCAGTTTGGTGGATTCGGTCACCAGGGTGAACGCGCCCCAGCTCTTGGCCCCGCTCTCCATGCGGGCGGCCAGATTCACGTTGTCGCCCATCATGGTGTAGTTGAACCGGGACCGGCTTCCCATGTTGCCGATCATACACTCGCCCGTGTTGAGACCGATCCGCGTTCGCATCCGATGCACGGTGTCCGGCCATTTATCCCCTTCGGCCGTCCATTTTTCGCGCAAATCGTCCAGCCGCCGATGCACCAACTGACTCACCAAACAAGCCTTGTAGGCATGGTTTTCCAAATCCACGGGAGCGCCAAACATCGCCACCACCGCATCGCCAATATACTTATCCAGGGTTCCCCCTTCGGCCTGGATGATGTCGGTGCAAACGGTCAGGTATTCGTTCAGCAGATCGCCCAACTGCGAGGACGTCAGCACCTCGGAAAACGAGGAGAAGCTCTGGATGTCCGAAAAATACGCCGTGATCTCCGCATCGTGTCCGCCCAACTCGGGATCCCGCCCCGACTCCACCATCGAATCCACCACCGCCGGGGAAAGGTAGGTGCCAAACATGCCGCGGATCTGGCCCTTGGCTTTCTGCTCTTCCACCACCTGCCACACCGCCGCGACCAACGCGGTGCTGAGCGCGGACCCCACCGGAGCCACCAACGGCAACACCAGGTCGAGCGTCTGAAAAAAATGAAAACAGAGCCACGTGTAGCCCCCCAGCACCAGCGCCGCCAGCACCCGCGCGCCCACCGCACTCGCCCCGCCCCACACACTCATGATGCCCACGATAAACGTGAGCAGGAACACCATGGCATAAACCTGCCGCGGTTCCCATTCGGTCAGATACCGGCCCGACAGGATGGTCTTCAACACGTTGCCGTGAACCCCCACCTTGGGCACCGGACTGGCATCGAACGGGGTCGGCGCCAGGTCCTGCAAAAGAGGAGCCACCGGCCCGATCAAAACGATCGCATCCCGAAAAACCGGCTGCGCAAAAAAAGCCCGGGCGCTCTCCACCGCCGCCGGATTGTCGGAGTGCAGGTTAAGCGAGTAGAAGTAGACGTCTTTGAAGCTGATCCGGGGGTTCAATTCGGGTGCGATCCACTTGGAGAACCAATTGATCTGGAGAAACTGTTGATCCTCCAACGGCACTTCCGCGATCAGCTCACCATTGTCCCCCACAAACTCGAGGTAGTTTCCCGTAACCCTCACCGCATTGGGACCCAGCCCCCAATACCGCCGCAGGAGCTCGATACTGAAGTGATAAAAGGTGCGCACATTCGAGGGGGCGAACAGCGGGACCCGCCGGGTCACGCCATCCTCGATATCGATGATGCCCACCCCCGCCGGGCTGAACGGGAACTGACGACCCACCAGAAAACTGGGGACTTCCGGCGCTTCGATTTCCTCCACCGGCGGCAACCCTTCCGCGATGACCGGCAATGACCGTTGGAACAGTTGGCCGTTGATGTCCCGGTATTGGTCGGCTGCGAAGGACGCCGCGAGCACCACCGGCGGATTCGGCCACAGGAAGCGGGCGAATTCGATGTTGCCCTCCACGATCCGTTGGCGATCCGCGACCTCCGCTATCCCCGTGTCGGAGAGCACCACATCAATGCCCACCGCCTTGACGCCGGCCTCGTCAATCAGGGTCCGCGACACTTGCGCAAAGTAATGCCGACTCCAGGGCCAGCCACCAATCTCCTTGGGATCCAGTGAAATGTCGTCGATATCGACGTAGATGATGTTCGCTGTCGCGGTGAGCTCACCCCGATGTTGGAAGCGAACATCCGTCGCCCAGTTTTCCGCGCGATCGAGCCAACCTTGGCTGAAGGCGATGCACCATAGAATGGGGATCGGAAACAGCGCCAGCACCAGGCCAGCCGCCTTGAAACGCGACCGGTTCACGCGCAGAAGGGTCTGTTGGACATCCGTGGGCCGGGCATAAGCAGGGTTTCAAAAACCTCGGCCATTCGCCCGTTGGTCACCCGGCGGTGGGGGAAAGGGTGTCGTTTTGAGTCTGGGGCGTGGGCGTGTTGTCCTGTTGCGGTTGCTGTTGTTCGCCTTGACCTTCCTCTTCCCCAGAATCACCCGATCCCTGGCCTTCATCAGGGGCCGGCGGAGCGGATGGGGTCACCGCCTGCAACACGATGATCGCCACTTCCTCGGCGGCTTCCTGCACCACTGCGGTCACTTGCGCAACCGTTTCGGGGGAAGCCGTCGTCGTGGTGAGCTCCGCGGCGGGAGTCAGTATGGTCACCTCACCGGTTTCATCGTCCACCTCGACCAGAATCTCAATTTCCTGTTGGTCCCCGACCGCGAGGGGGGCGTTGGCCAGGGTGCCCTCCAAGGTGGAGACCAGCACATTGCCCTCAATGGTCGTCACAGTGAAGAAGGCCCCGCCATCACCGGTCGGCCGGAAGACCACGCGGAACGTGGTGCCGCGAATCCCGGCGGCGCCCGCCGGGGTGGACACCTCGAACGTCGAGCCTTGGTTGAGGGTCTTCACATTTCCAATCAACTCGCCGCGCGTCAGATGAATTCGGGTCTGCGAGGTGGACTCGGCCGGCTCCGCCGTGGCTTCGCCAAACGCATAGTCCCCCGCGAACGGGTCCTGCACGAACTGGCGGATCTCCACCTAGGAGTCCTGCCCGATGTTGATGGTGGCGCCATTCGAAAACACCAGGATAACCCGGGACCCCTGCCCGCTGGTGACCACCAAATCCTGTTCGTAAACTTCGCTGCCGTTGTCCGGCTCGAATTTGGGCCGCTCGCCCGAGAGGTCAGTCACCTCGACCGTCGGACCGATCCGCGTGAGCGTGATTTGCTGGACCTGCGACCACGCGGTCGTCTGACCAAATAAAATCAATCCGACTGCGAGGAGGCATTGAGTGAGTGGTTTGCGCATGGGAGATGAGGGGGTGATGGGCCTACGGAGTGCGCTCCAAATCGGCTTTAAGAAGCTTTGCTTCGTCATACCAAGGGTCAAGACGCAAGCAGGTGGCCAGCGCAGCCTTGGCCAGCTCCCGCGTAGCCGGTTTCAGGCTGAGGTGAAAGGCCTGATAATACCACACCACGGGCTGACGGGGCGCCAAATTCACGGCTCGACCAAAAGCCGGCCCCGCCTCCGCCCACCGTCCTTGCTGGTCCAAGGCCACCCCCAGGCGCACCCAATTTTCCGCCACCAACGGACTTGCCGCCAGGGCCCGACGCGCCGCCCGTTCCGCTTCGCGGCCGGCCGACCTCGCCGACTCGGGCTCGCCAAAGCTTTGCAGTGAAAGCGCATAAGCCAGATCCCGCCAGGCCTCGTCGTTGTCGGGGTCGAGGGTGACCGCCCGTTCCAGCGTGCGCACCGCGCTCGTCGCGACCGCCCGGATCGTCTCCGGACGAGGGTCGCCCGCCAGGTCATCCAATTGTTCCCGAGCCCGCCACCGCACTTCCTCGGCCTGAAACCGCGGCACGGCCTGGATCAGAGGGAGAACACAAAACCCCAACATCACCGCCATGCCCAGCCCCCGCCGGGCAACCGGTTTGAATTCCACCCGGGTTTCGCGTCCCGCCCCGACCCCCGGCGCCATCCACGCGCCGAGCAGCATCGCCGCGAGCCACCCCACCGCCGGAGCTTGCAAGTGAAAATCAATCAGGATGGCCAGCATCAACGTGGCCAGAGCCAGCCCGATCCCGGGCTGATCCGGAGGGATGCGCCAACGTCGGCGCAGGATCAGGCCCACCGCGGCCAGAGCCAGGAGCCCGCCGATCGCGCCGTAATCGCTCAAGCCATTCAGGTATTCGTTGTGCGCGTAGTTCGCCGACTCCCACAACCCTTCGGGACGATGCCTCTCCATCAGATCGCCAAAGCTTCCCCCTCCATAACCGACCAGCGGTCGCTCCTGCCAAAGGTCGATGGCCACGCCCCAGAGCAGCGGCCGGGTCCGTTCGCCCCGATGCTCGACCAACGAATCAATCCGTTGCTGCACCTGCGCATTGTGCTGATAGCCCACCCACCCGACCAACGCTAAAACCACGCCCAGCCCCAGCCCCAGCGCGACGCGCCGACCCCATGACCACCGGCCATGAATCAACCAAGCCACCGCCGTCGCCCCCAACAGGGCCAGGGTCACGCCCCGGGAATAGCTCATCACAATTCCACTCAAGGCAACCACCGCCACCGTCGCCGCGAATCCGCGTTGGCGCCAGTTGGCCCCAGCGTCCCGGCGCAGCGCCCAGCCCGCGGCCACCGCCAACACGATGGCCATCCAGGCAGCCATGTTGTTGGGGTTGCCGAAGGTCCCCGCCGACCTTCCCAAGTAGTGTGCGGCCTGCTCCCGACCGAGGGGCAACCACCCCGGATCGCCCACCTGTTGGTAAATCGCGGCCCCTCCGACGCCCAGCGCCACCCCGCCCACCCCGGCCAGCGTCAGCCGCCAGAGTCGCGGATCCCGCGCGAGATGGAGGCCGAGCCAATAGGCCGCCAAACCACTCCACAGGTGCCACCCCTGCAGCCAGCCGCGGCTGGGCAGTTCGGCCAGCCCCCGCCTGTGACCCGTCACCCAACCCAGCAGCGGCAGCGGATACCACCACCCAACCGGGGCTCCCGTCGGGGCCACCACCCACCACCGCAACGCCACCAGCCCCGCCACCGCAAACATTCCGGGCAGACCCACCACCATCGTGCCGGGCAAAAAACCGCCCAACTGCCAGGTCACCCATGCCAGGGCGGCCACGCCCATCACCGCAATCGTCCCATCGACCCATCGAGCGATTCCATTGGCCCCGGACATTTCCATCCCTCACCCAAATCGTGCTCCGCCCCGGGCGGCGACCCCAAAAAAAACACCCCGCGAGTGGCGGGGTGTTTCGCCGAGCCGGATCGGCTCGCAAGGATCGACTGCTCGAGGAGACTTTAGCTGGTCGGAACCGTGGCAATCGTCTGCAGCACCCGCGATGCGATCGCGTAGGGATCACCCGCCGAGTTCGGACGACGGTCTTCGAGGTAGCCCTTCCAACCGTTGGCCTTGAAACTGTGCGGCACCCGGATCGAGGCACCCCGATCGGCGATACCCCAGGAGAACTGGTCGATGGACTGCGTTTCGTGGAGACCGGTGAGACGCAGGTGGTTGTCCGGTCCGTAAACCGCGATGTGCTCTTCGCGGAATTTCGAAAACGCTTCCATCAGCGCCTTGAAGTAATCTTCCCCGCCGACTTCCCGCATGTATTTTGTGGAGAAGTTGCAGTGCATACCGGAACCGTTCCAGTCCAGCGGATCGTCGTAGGCACCGAGGAGCGGCTTGCAGTGGAATTCGATGTCCACGCCATACTTTTCCCCGATCCGTTGGAGCAGGTAGCGGGCGACCCAGATTTCGTCGGCGGCCTTTCTGGAGCCCTTGCCGAAGATTTGGAACTCCCACTGGCCCTTCGCGACCTCGGCATTGATGCCCTCGTGGTTGATGCCGGCGTCAATACAGGCATCGAGATGCTCTTCCACAATCGTGCGGGCGATATCGCCGACGTTGGCGTAGCCCACCCCGGTGTAGTAGGTGCCCTGGGGCGCCGGATAGCCTCCCTGAGGGAAGCCCAACGGACGGCCGTCCTGGTAAAAAAAGTATTCCTGCTCGAAGCCAAACCAGGTGTCTTCGTCATCCAGGATGGTGGCCCGGGTGTTGGACGGATGAGGAGACCCATCCGGCAGCAGCACCTCAGTCATCACAATGAACCCATTGACGCGACTTGAGTCCGGATAAAGGGCGACCGGTTTGAGCAAACAGTCGGAACTGCTGCCCTCAGCCTGCTTGGTCGAGCTGCCGTCGAAGCCCCACACCGGGCAGTCTTCGAGCGTGAATGAGGCAGGATCGCCATCGACGATCTTGGTTTTTCCGCGGAGGCCTGCGACGGGCGTGTAACCGTCGAGCCAGATGTATTCCAGTTTCAGTTTGGCCATAATTCTAAGGGTCAGTATCGGGTGAGAAGGGATTGCTGGTTTGTTGCCAAAGGCGACAAAAGCCCCTGACAAAGAAACGTCGGCCTGAGGCAGGCCAACACCCCTCAGATTGAGCACCTTACGTGCCACGAAGAAACAAAATTCATAATAAGTCGTCACTTTCGTGATGAAATTCATTCGCCCGTGCGCCGCATAAATCTTCAACTAGCCCACTACCCGTAATTTCCACCATGCCAGAAGCCAAAAACACCCGCAGCGCCAGCGTTCACATCGGATACGATGGTCGGGTCCACAAAACCTATCGCGATAACCGAGCCGACGAGCGCATGCGCACCGAGGTGGCCGTTTTGGAGCACCTGGGCAAGCAGGGCTGTCCATTTGTGCCCAAGCTCATTGAGGTGGATTGGGAGAAGCGGAAGATCGTGACCTCCAACTGCGGGACCCGCGTCCAACACCTCAGCGACAAAAAAATCAAGGGCCTCTTCGCCCAGCTGGAGAAATACGGGGTCCGCCACGAGGACCCGTTCCTGCGCAACATCACCTACCGCAACACCGACGGCCAGTTCTGCCTCATTGATTTCGAATTTGCGACGCTGCTCGACCACCCGGAGGTCTCGCTCAAGCCCGACCTCCCCGACGATCTCGAAGCTCAAGATGGCTGATTCCTCCGCCGCCCACTGCCTGCGCTGGTCCGGCCACTCCGACGTCGGCCGCTTCCGCCAAAACAACGAAGACGCCTTCCTCGGACTGCGCTTCGATGGCCACGACATTCAATACCTCGGCAAAACCGGCGAGGGTTGTCTGGATGAAATGGACTTTGTGTTCGCCGTGAGTGACGGCATGGGCGGCCGGGCCGCCGGGGAATTCGCCAGCAAGATCACCATCGAAAAAACGACCAAACTCCTTCCCCGGAGCTTTCGCCAATCCGCCACCGGCATCATCCCGGGCTTCAACGACATTCTGGACGAGCTTTTCACCGAAATCCACAAGGCCATCACCTACCTCGGCTCCGCCTACGAAGAGTGCGCCGGGATGGGCGCAACGCTGAGCCTCGCCTGGCTGACTCCGGGCTGGCTTTACTTCGGCCACGTCGGCGACAGCCGCATTTACTACTTTCCCGCCACCGGGGGCATGAAGCAACTCACCGACGACCACACCCGGCCCGGCTGGCTGCGCCGCCAGGGAAAGATCAACGAACGGGAGGCCCGCAACCACCCCGCCAAGCATGGCCTCCAACAAGGATTGGGCAGCAGTTTCCAATTTCTTGATCCGCAGATCGGCTCCGTCGGTTGCGAACCCGGTGACCGCTTCCTGATCTGCTCGGATGGTCTGGTGGACGGCCTCTGGGATCACCGGATCACCGATGCGGTGCGTGACCAGGACGACCCCGAAATCGCCAAACGACTCGTCGACGAAGCCGTCGCTGCCTCCGGCCGCGACAACACCACCGCGCTGGTCATTACCGTCACCGGATGACTCCCGCCCCGGGCTCAACCCTGCTCTTCATCTACGGCACGCTGAAGCGCGGGGCCTCCAACCACGCGGTCCTCGCCGATCAAACCTACGTGGCCGACGCCTCCACCGTGCCTGGCTACCGGTTATTGCTGGTGGCGGACTACCCCGGCATGGTCAGGGATCCCGCCGACCGACGCGGGGTGCAGGGCGAAATTTGGTCAGTCTCCCCCGACGCACTCCGTCGCCTGGATGACTTCGAAGGAGTGCCCGAGCGCTTGTATCGGCGCGACCGCGTTTCCCTGACTCCTCCTCACGAGGATTTGGCGGTGGAGAGCTACCTCTACCTGCGCAACATCCGCGGTCGCCGCCCCATCATCAGCGGCATCTGGCCAGCCAACGGTCGCCTGATCCCCTGATCGGACAAAAAGACCCTATCGATCCGGCCACCAGCGGTGTCGCTAGGCCGTCAGCCGGAAACGGCGGTCTCGGCGAGACCCGGCCTACCTTTACTTCGAGACGAGGACCTCGTTTTTAACCTGTCCCTTATAATTGCCCC
>JAGYIG010000048.1 GCA_018402455.1 Opitutaceae bacterium | reverse complement strand
GACGGCCGCCGCCATTATTCTCGGGGAAAACGTGGGCACCACCATCACCGCCAACATCGCCGCGCTGGCCGCCAATGCCAATGCGAAGCGAGCCGCCCTGGCCCATTTCTTCTTCAATATCATCGGGGTGACGTGGGCCATCCTCCTCTTTGTCCCCCTCACCGGATTGGCCGACTGGATCATGCCCGGGGACCCGTTGGAACCGGGCAATATTCCCCTCCACATGGCCGCCTTCCACACGGGCTTCAATCTCTTGAACACGGCTCTGCTGATCGCATTCGTCCCCCAATTTGCCCGGCTGGTAAATCGCATCATTCCTGAGCGGCGCATCTCCAGCGCGGCGCACATGGGCTACGAGTCGTCGGTCATTCCGCTCACGGGGGAAATCAATTTGGCCGAGGCGGAGGAGGACGTGTTGCGGTTGAACCAGCTGACCCAGGACCTGCTGGGGGGGTTCAACGAAATCTATTTTCAACCCCCGGACAACTTGAGTGAACGCGTGAGTGAACTCAAAGAGCTGGAGAAAGAGTCCGACCGTTTGACCATCCGAGCCAACGATTACCTCCTCCAATGCTCCGCGGCCAAGGTCTCCCACGACTCGCTGGCCAAGATCTCAGCATTACTGCGGGTGCTGGCCGAACTGGAGGACATGTGTGACCGCGGGTATCGCCTCGTGCTGCTGGCCGAGCGGCGGCACCGCAAGGGCCGTGACCTTCCGCCCGAGACCGAAATTCACGTGCAGCAGTTTTCCGAGGCCGTGATTCGTTTCGTGGAGTTCACCGCCGAGTGCATTCGTCGGGGCGTGGATACGCCCGACCTCGAATCTGCCTACCAACTGGAAAACTTCATTGATGATCTGCGCAAAAGACTGCGCAAAGAATCGATCAAGCGCATGCAGATGAACGGGGACGTGGTGAAGTCCGAGATGCTCTACGTCGACATTCTCAACAACATGGAGGCGATCGGGAACCACTCCCTCAACGCCATTCAGGTGCTGCGGAATTAGCCGAGGGAAAGTGCCCCCCCCCGAGGGCGGGCGTGGCGGGAGGTAGCGATCTCTGCACCGGCGGGAGCACCGGGCGCAGACCACCCTGCCTCGGGGGGAGGTGAGGAAACCGGATTCGTTGTTCGACGCTTTTGCTGGTCAGGAAGAAACAATCGGATGTGATCATGAGCATGCTTTTCCCTCAGCCCCTTCATCGGATATGCCTGCTTACGATTGCCCTACTGGGTTGCGTCCTTGGTCTGGGGGCTCGTCCTGAACTTGGTCTGCAAAGCTGGACCTGTCGCGAGATGTCCTTCGAGGAGACCGTCGAGTTTGCCGCCAAACATGGAATCCGTAAGGTGCAGTTTTTTCGCAAGCACATCGATCCCAACGCATCGGTGGCGGAGAACGAGGCCAAGCGGGCCTTCCTCCAGGCGCATGGGGTGCAGGCCTACTCGATTGGGGTCAGTGGCACGTCCATGGACCCGGCGGAGAATCGCCAGCTCTTCGAAGTCGCCAAACTCTTTGGCATGGAGGTGATCGTGGTCGAACCCCGCGACCTGGCGCAATGGGACGTCTTGGAGCCTTTGGTGCAGGAGTATGACATCAAACTGGCGGTGCATAACCACGGCACCGGCACGGTTTACGGCAACCCCGCGACGGTGAAGCAGGTGCTGGCCGAGCGGGATGAGCGGATCGGCGTGTGTCTGGACATCGGTTGGGTGACCGGGGCGGGGTTTGACGCGGCGGAGGTCTATCGCAACTACGGGGGCCGCGTCTTCGATATGCACCTGAAGGACAAGGTGCTCGATCCCCGGGATCCCACGGTGAAGCCGACGGATACCTTCATCGGTCTGGGCAATGCCAACTACGACGAGCTCTTTGGTCTACTCGAGCACGACGATTGGATGGGGGTTATGGCGATCGAAACGGACAGCAAGGAGTTTGCCCGCGACCCGGCGGCGTTCGTGGGGCAGGCCAAAGCGTTCTTCGAGTCCTATTTCCCGGCGGAGTAGGGGAGGTGGGACAATCGGATTGAGCCGGAACGGCAGATCGGGTTCGATTGGCTTCAAGCATGCGTCGCTTTCGACTGGTCACATTGAACATCGCTCACGGCCGGGGGCTCAATCCGATCCAAGGCACCTCGTCGGCGGGGCGCCTGCGGCACAACCTGGGTCGGATCGCCACCCTGTTGCGCCGGATCAATCCAGACGTGGTCGCGTTGCAGGAGATCGACCAGCGTTCGGCCTGGTCCGGCAATTTTGACCAACTCGACTACCTGGTCGAACAAACCGGGATGCCCTATTCCGTTTTTGGGGTGCACAATCGGCGGGAGGGACGCCTGAATCTCGCCTACGGCAATGCCATTCTTTCCCGGCACCCGATTCTCAGCAGCGAGACGGTATCATTCGGCGCGCGCTCGGTGGGCGAGAAGGGATTTGTTTTTGTGGAGCTGGAAATCGGCGACAAGCGCCTGCCGCTGGTGAACCTGCACCTCCACTACCGTTCCCGAGCGCAACGGTTTGGGCAGTTGGACCAACTGTTGGCGTTTCTGGAGGAAAAACGACGGATCCATCACCACGACTGGCCGCTGCTGCCCGTTGTTTGCGGTGACTTCAACACTCCGGCCTCCGCGACGGATGTCACTCATGCGCTCTGGGAACACCTGCAGCAGTTGGGCGATTACAGCATGCATCCGCTGCGAGGACGCACCTTTCCCTCCGTGTTGCCGGTGCGCTTGCTCGACTTTGTGTTTCTTCCGCCGCGGGCCCGGTCGCCCCGGTCGCGCGTGCTGCGCTCCCTTTTGTCGGACCACCGGCCGGTGATGGTCGACTTTCAATTAGCTTAAAAACGTTTCACGGAATGATTTGCGCCCATCGCCGGTTTTTGCGCGGATGAGGGGTCAATGGACCGAATTGCCCAAGCCTTCAGCCGTGCTCAAACGGAAAACCGTGCTGCCTTTGTGGCCTACCTGTGCGCCGGAGATCCCGATTTCGACAGTTCGCTGGCGGCCTGCCGAGCGTTGCTGCGAGGCGGCGTCGATGTGCTGGAGCTGGGCGTTCCCTTCTCGGACCCGTTGGCGGATGGCCTGACCAACCAACTGGCCGCGCAACGCGCTTCTGCGAAGGTATTGCTTTTGACACCGCCCAAATTGCGCGGGTCTTTGATCTGGTGAAAGTTTTGCGCGCGGAGTTTCCCGCCACGCCCATGGTTTTCTACACCTACTACAACTTGGTGTTTTCCAACGGAGTCGATGCCTACGTCGCGCGCGCCCGGGAGGCGGGTTTGGACGGGCTGTTGACCCTCGACCTGCCGCCGGAAGAGGCCGGAGAACTGCTGGCCGCCTGCCAGCAGCACGGCCTGCAGACCGTCTTCATCGTGGCGCCGACCACGCCGCCCGAACGGCTCGCCAAGATCGGGGCGGTGACCACCGGTTTCGTGTATTACGTTTCCCGGGAGGGCGTGACCGGAGAGCGGGACTCGGTGGCGGCCAATATTCCGGAAGCCCTCGCCGCGATCAAACAGCACACCCGCCTGCCGGTGGTTGTGGGGTTTGGCATCTCGCGCCGGGAACACGTGGCCGAAGTCGCCGCGGTCGCCGACGGCGTGGTGGTGGGGAGCGCCCTCGTCAATGTCATCAAGGAACGCCTCGATGACCGGACCGCCATTGGCCCGGCGATGACGGCCAAGTTGGCGGATTTGATGGAAGGGGTGCAGCGATGAAGGAAGCCGTTTTGCCCCCTCAACGCCGCCTGTTGCTCATCGATGACGACCGGTTGCAAGCGCGGTTGGTGCAGCAGCAACTCAAGGCGTTTCGACGGGAGCATTTCCACCTGGATTGGGCGGGCACGTATGAAGAGGGCCTGCCCCTGCTGCTCTCGGGGCAACATGAAGTTTGCCTGCTGGATTACCAGTTGGGGGAGAAGGATGGTTTGGAGCTGATTCGGGAAGCCAAAGCAGCGGGCTGCGCCGTTCCCATTGTGTTTCTGACCGCAGAGTCGTCCTCCGACATCGACATTGAAGCGATGAATGCCGGGGCGATGGATTATCTCGTCAAGGGAGAGATTTCCCCCTCCACCCTCGAGCGCTCGTTGCGGTATGCGCTCAAGCTGGGGGACACCTTGGCCGAGCTTAACCGCCTCGCGACGCGGGATGAGTTGACCGGCCTGCTCAATCGGCGGGAACTCAACCGCATTCTGTCGGAAGAGTCGGATCGCTCCGCCCGTTTTGGCCGTCCGTTTTCCCTGGTGATGATCGATCTCGATCACTTTAAGTCGGTCAACGACCAGTATGGGCACGCGGCCGGAGATCTGGTTTTACAGGAGACGGCCAAGCGGATCTCCCGCCACTTGCGGCGAACCGATCGAGTCGCCCGGTTCGGCGGTGAAGAGATCGCCGTGTTGCTGATTGAACTCGACGAAGCCCAGGCCGCCGAGGTGGCGGAGCGTTTGGTCCAAGAGGTGCGCCAGGCGCCCTACGTGCTTAAAAATGGCACCGAGCTGGCTGTGACCATCAGCGCCGGCTTGGCGACCCTCCCGATCGTGGCCCAGACCGATTTGGAGTTGTTGGAAGCCGCCGACACTGCCCTTTATCAGGCCAAACAGTCCGGTCGTAATCAATTGGTCATCGCCCGGGAGGATGCGGTCCGGCGGGCCGACTGATGGGTCACGCGGGCACCAGAATCTGCAAACTACGCGGAAGGGTGTTCACCTCGACCCGGGCCGGGGACGAGTGGACCTCTCCATCGGTGTGAAGGGGCCCCGCCTCGGTTCGTTCGATGATGAATTTTTCCCCCTCCCATCCTTCAACATGGGGGCTTTGATGCGCGGTGCCGCGACGCAGCCGATACGCCAGCGGGACGAACCCGAGGGCGGAGATGGGTTTGACCACCACCAGGCTCATTCGCCCATCGTCCACCTTTGCCCCGGGGGCGATGAAGCAGTTGTAACCATATTGGTCGGAGTTGGCCACCGCCACCATGAGGGCCACCCGATGCAGCACTTTGTCGTTGGCCTGCAGGGTGTAGTTCGCCGGGCGGTAAGCCCGCCAAAGCTTCAGTCCTTCGCGCAGATACGGCCAGAGGCCCCGATCGGTCAACGCGTTGAACCGCACGCTCAGGGCCGCATCATAACCGATGCCCATGACGTTGAAAAAAGGGCGGCCGTCGGCCGTGCCCGTATCAATGCTGCGAATACTCCCGGTGACCAAGGCGGCCAAGGTATGCTCGATCGGTCCGTGGAGTCCCAGGTGTCGGCCCAAGCCATTGCCTGATCCACTCGGGATCAGACCAAAGGGGACGCCCGAGCCCACCACCGCTTGGGCCACTTCATTCATGGTGCCGTCGCCCCCCATGGCCACCACGACATCACAGCCCTCGGCGATGGCCTGACGGGCCAACTGGGTCGCATGGGTGGGGCCGGTGGTTTCCACCCGATCTGCTCGCAACCGATGATCGCGGATAAACTGCTCGGTGGCCCGCACGATCCGCGCGTTGCGGCGAGCATCACCAGAGTGAGGATTGTGGACGATTCGGTAGGTGGTCCGGGCGGGATCAATAACGGCGGGCATGGCGCAGATTGTTCGAGCCAATGCCTCTCCCGAGTCGCCGTCGAGGCTGCGGAATGTGAAATCTTCGCGACCGGAGGGGTGACTCCGGCGCGTGGGCGGGGCGGCGGCATGGCCTTGTAATCGATTGGAGCCGAGGCCTTGCTGACGGGCATGGCCACAGACTCCGCCCTCCATGTTCTCACCGGGCCCACTGCCGTCGGGAAAACGGAACTGGCGCTCCGGTGGGCGGAGCAGTTCGACGCGGAGATCCTCAGTGCGGACAGCCTGTTGTTTTATCAGGGCATGAACATTGGCACCGCGAAGCCCACGGCGGAAGAATTGGCGCGGGTGCCTCATCATCTCATCGACATCGTGCCGCCCGGGCAGCCCCTCAACATCGCGGAGTATGTCGGGCGGGCCCAGCGGGCGGTCTGTGACATTCTGAGCCGGGGACGCCGGGTGTTGGTGACCGGGGGGAGCGGGTTTTATCTGCGGAGTTTTTTTGGCCCCGTGGTCGACCAAGTGGAGGTGTCTTCCGCGCTTCGGGCTCAGGTGGAAGCGGAGCTGGCGCAGCATGGCCTGCCGTTCCTGGTCAAACAGCTCCATGATCTCAATCCGGCGGGGCTGGGCCGTCTTGATGTGGCCAACCCCCGTCGGGTGACCCGGGCGTTGGAGCGCTGCCGGGCCAGTGGTAAACCCTTGGCGGTGCTGCAGGCCGAATTCGCCGCGCTACCGGGCCCGTTCGATTCCTACCGGGTGATGGGGGTGAGGCTGGAGCGCCCGGCCGATGAGCTGGCTGACCGCATCACCCAGCGGACCGCCGCCATGATTGCGGCGGGGCTGGAGGACGAAGTGCGCTCCCTGCTGGCGCACGGGCTCCGAGACAATCCCAGTGCCGCGAGGTCGATTGGATACCGGGAAACCCTCGCCGTCATCGATGGAGTGCTGCCCCGCGAACGGCTCAGGGCCGAAATTGTGCGCAACACCAAGACGTTGGTGCGCAAGCAAGGGACATGGTTCCGCCGGCAACTTCCGTTGCTGCAAGCCGTGCCCGCCGCGACGGCTCGACCGGAAACGTTGTTTGCCGCTGAAGAGTTTTAACTTAGCGGCTCCTCCACCCAAGTCACCCGGGACGGAAGGCATGAGCTCCGCCCGGTGCGGCGGGAAAGGCTCTAGCCGCGGGGCGGGGGAACGGTATCGGCGTCGATGGCGAAGCGGTCCAGCGAAGTGCCTTCCAGCCGGGCGAGTTCGGCCCGCGCCACGGCGAGACTGACCTCCGCCTGCAGCTCCTGCACCCGGGCGTTGTCGAGGTCCTCCTGAGCTTCCTGCACTTCGCGGAAGGTGGAGAGCCCGGCGTCGAAGCGGGCTTTTTCCAATTCATACTGTTGTTCGGTCAAGCCGGTGGCGAGGCGGGTGATGCGCAGGGCCTCGACCGAGGTCTCGACCAAACGAATGGCCGCTCGCACATTAACCATGATGGCCTGCTCCAGTTGGAGAAGACGGGTTTCCTCGCGATTGAGTTGAGCAATGGCCTGGGCATGCCGGGCCTTCTCGTTGCGCAAGCCCCATGGCACGGTAAGGGCGAGTTCCATACCCCACGAATAACCGTCTCCGCCCCAGAGCTCGCTCACGGCATCGGAGCGAGAGGCTTGGATGTTGTTGAGCCCGACCGACGCCCCCAAATCCAGGGTGGGTTTCTTACTCTGTTTGGCCACCCGCTCGTTTATTTCGAGCTGCTGAATCAGCACCTCGGTGGCCGCGTAGTCGGGCCGATTTTCGCGGGCGAGTTTGTAGGAATGGTCAAAGGAAACGGTGTCGAAATTTGGTTCGCCGAGATCGACATTGCCCACACCGTCGGCGAAGCGGAACCGGTCGATCAGGGAGAGCAGCTCATCTTCCCGGTCATCGACCGCCTTTTGGGCGAGGAGGATGTCCCGTTCGGCGTTGGCGACCCCGAATTGGGCCTGGAGCACATCCAGATCGGTCGCCACCCCCGACTCCCGCTTGGCCTCGTTTTCTTCGAGCAGCCGCTGGGCCAGATCGCGGCTGAACCGCCGCACCACCAACTGCTCGCGGGCGAAGGCCAGATTGTAATAGGCGACCTCGACGTTGCGCACGACGTCAAGCACCGCGGAGCGATACTCAAAATCGGCGCGGGTCAAACCGAGCCGGGCCCGATCCAGCGCGGCCTTGGTCACCGCCGAACCAAAGCCCTTGAGCAGGGGTTGGCGGACACTGAGGAACGCATCGCTGTTGTAGGCGGGATTGATCAGGGCGTTGACGGAGTTGGTTTTGCTGCGTCGCAGGTTGCCTCCCATTTGAATTTGGGCGCCGGTGGAAATTTGCTGTTGGGCGCTCAGCCGCAGGACATCGCCTTCGCTGCGGGGCCCCACCAGCAGGGTGCCGTCCAGAATCGATCCGGGGGACGCCTGCTGGTTGACATTTTTTTGGGCGGTCGCCGAGAAGCTGGGGTCGAAAGTGGCGGCATCCAAATCGATCTGCGCGGCGGCCACCGCGGTGTCGAACCCTTGAATCTGCAGGGAAAAGTTTTGCTGCAGGGCCCGGGCGATGGCGTCCTCCAGCGGCAACGTGGCCGCGGACTCTTCTCCCGTCTGGGCCCAGGCCAAGGCGGAAGTGAACAGCGTAAGGGAGAAAAGTCGGACGTGGCGAAACATGTTTAAGGTGCAGTTGGCTGGGAAAACACTGCAGGAGCAGAAAAGTTGCGGGAGCCTACAACGAACCAACCCGGTTTGCTAGATTCAGTTACAGATAAACCTAATGGGCATAATCCACCGGCTGGCGACGAGCAAACGGATGGGCGGTCAACGTCGGTGATGGGTGGCAAAAAGCAAAAAAGGCGCGCCTCCGGTGGGGGGAGGCACGCCCAGCGCAGGGAGAGGGCAGGGTATTGGGGATCAGTTCAACGTCGTTTCCGCGGCACTGAGTTCGGCTTCGATCAGCTCGCGCATGATTCCACTGGCCGTGGATGCGGAATTGAATTCAGCCAACTGGCGTTGGAGTTCCCCGTAGCGCTCATCGGTCTTCGCGAGTTGGGGGGCCTGCCGACTGGCGGCGTGAGTGAGCAGACCCTCCTCCGCCACGAGGACCATGGTGGAGACCTCCCCGGCGGCGAGCCCCTCCAGACTCGAAGCCACCGCGGGGGGCAAATTCTCCGGCGGGTCGATCCGGGTGAATTCGGTGAAGCTCTCCACGGAGGCAGTCGCGCCTTCGAGACCAGTCAGCGCGCTGACGGCCTCGTTGAAGGGCGTTCCGTTTCCGAGAGCGGTGGTCAACTCGTCACGGACGCGACGCCCCAGGGCGACGAACTGTTGGCGTTTTTCGGATTCCAGATAGTCGGCGCGCACCTGATCGGCGACATTGAGGTAGAGCGAAGGAGCCGAAGGGATCGACTCTTCCCACACCAACACCACCGCTCCGGCCGCGG
This sequence comes from Opitutaceae bacterium, assembly GCA_018402455.1. Taxonomy (GTDB): domain Bacteria; phylum Verrucomicrobiota; class Verrucomicrobiia; order Opitutales; family Opitutaceae; genus Actomonas. The sequence continues at coordinate 13,247 of JAGYIG010000048.1, read as the reverse complement.
TGGGCAGGGGGTCGGAGATGCGGTCCGTCGCGGAAAGGCGAAAGGCGGCTTGAACGTGTTGAGGGGAGGTGTTCAGGAAAGGGGGAGGGGAGCTGCGATCAAAGGGCTCAGCCGCGCGCAGGGTGGCGCCTTGACCGGCGATAAACTCAGCCAAAGCAGCGGGCGCGGGCTGGTTGTCGAAAAGGGCCACGGTCAAATCGGAAGCGGCTTCGGCGGCGAGGCGCCGGGCCCGTTCAAACCGTAGGGCAGCGGACACTTGATCGCGAACGGCCAGAAAATCGATATCGGGGTCCGCCGTGTCGACCGAGGGGGTCTCGTCGGCCTCCGCGGTGGGCCGGGGAAAGCGGGCGGGGTTGGCTTCGTAATGAGCGCGGATTTCGTCCTCCGTGAGTCGAATCTGCGCGAGGTAGCTGGTGGCGGGAAATTCCACGTAACTCACCCGCACCTGCGGAGCGGATTCGTAGCGGAAGGCGTTGGCATCAAAATAGGTTTGGAGTTGGTCCGCAGTGGGCTCGATGGTGGGAGCGTAGGCGGCGTAATCGAGCCGGGCGATATCCACGCTCCAGACCGTGTCGGTGCGGTCGAGTTGGAACGCGACCTCCGAGTCCGTCACATAGCCCGGCCCGCCCAACAGTTGTTGCACTTGGCGCACGCGGTAGTCGTCCCGCAGGACGCGATCGACGTCGGCTTCGCTGAATTGATCCGTGAGCTTCAGATTGTCCCGAAACGTGGCGTAGGCGTTGGCGTCGAAAGCGCCGTTGGGGCCCATGAACGCGCGGACTTCCATGATGAACGCTTTGTAGTCCTCTTCCGCGGGGTGGGGGAGATTGAGCTGCTGCGCGAGGTAGAGCGAGGCGTAGCGTTCGAGGGCAAACTCCTGCATCTGGGCCGCCGGGAAGTTCTGGAATCCGGCCTGCAGCATGATGCTGAGACTGGCGTCGCGGTTGAGCCTTTCCTGATCTTCGGGCGAGCTCAAATTGAGATCGAAATAGGTGCGGGCCTGCACCTGGCGCTCGGCGGAGCCGATGCCGGGGGCGGCGCCGATGGTGAAGACGAAAGAGACGATAAGGACCGCCAACAGCGCGAAAAAGATGACCCTAAAGTGCCGTTGGAAGGTGAGCTGAATCCAGGAGATCATGGGGGAAAAGGAGCGAACGTAGGTTACGCCACAAGGGTGTCAACCGGGTAGTGGAGGGAGCCCGGGCCGTCGGGAGCCGGCCGAGCGCAGCCTAGTTGCCGGACTTGGCGGCGGGGGCGTCGGCGGTGAGATCGAAGGGATGTTCGGCAAACAGGTCATCCAGCGACCGGTTGAACAAGCCCGTGCGAATGAATTCTTCATCGGCCTCCTGATACAGTTGCAGCAGCGGCTCATTGAAGGCCGCAAAGGATTTGTTGGCGTGTTTGCCGAAATGATCATCGCCGTGTTTGAAGTGGGCCAAGGTCGTGCGGCCGAGAGGCCGGGCGGGGAGGTAGCTTTGGTCCACCGCCGGTCTGCCCTTGGCCGCCGGGATGGGCGTGAGCAGGCGCATGTCCACCAGACGGTGGAGGCATTCGTTGAGGATTTGGTCCGGCACCCCCAGAATATCCCCGAGTTCCGAAGCGGTGGGGGGCGATGAACAGGCATGAAAACGCCGGCAAACCGCCAGCAGGACCGCCAACGAAAGACGTTCCCGCATCGCTTCGGCCAGATTGTGCCAAGCGGCGCGGGAGTTGCGAAAGCGGACGTTTTGGATCGCGTAGCTAACCTGGCCGCCAATCAGCACCAGCAGCCAAAACACGTAGAGGCCAAACATCAGCACCACCGGAATGGCCAGCGAGCCATACAGGGCCTTTTGGCGCAGCACCCAGCTGATGTAGAGGAAGGCGAGGTAGTTGTTGGCCAGCAGCAACAACCCGACCAGGAGCGCCCCCACCGATGCGGGCATCCAATTGACGTGGGTGTTGGGAATGGCCCGGTAGAAGACGAGCAGGATGCCCCAAATCAACACGAAGGAACCCAGCGGCAGGAAGAGCTGCAACACCTCCACCACTTGATCCCCGAAGGGCAACACCTCCGCAAAAGTAGCCAAAATCGCACTGGCCGACAACCCGGTGACCGAGGCGAAGAACACGAAGGCACCGAGCGACATCGCCGTCCAGTAATACACCACGCGCATCAACCAGGATCGGCCTTGGCGCACGCCCCATATCTCGTTGAACGCGGTTTCGATCGAGGTGAACAGCTGCAGCACGATGATGATCAGGGTAATCGCGCCGATGGCTCCCACGGTGCCGTTCCGGGCACTCGAAACAAACGTGTCGATGAAGCTCACCAGTTGGGGATCCACCTCAATCGAAGTGGTAATTGCCTCCTGTGCTGCCTCGGATGATTGGGAACCTTCCTCGGCGTTGACCTTCTCCAGCTGAGCTAATTGGGGCGCCACGAAGACCAGCACCTTGTTGAGGGTATCGGTCGCCAAATCAGGATCTTCGCTGTCGAGCAGAAAACCCGCCACCATGACGCCGAGCACTACAATCGGTCCCAACCCGATGAGGGAGCTGAAACTGAGGGCGGCGGCCCGACTCGCCGCCCGGTTCTCCTCCAATCCGCCTTTGGTGATGGACAGCACGCGAAGGAAGGCGTGGAGCCGCCCCCGCGGACCTTTGCTGGCCAGCGATTCATTGGTCCAGATATCGGTGCCAAAGAGCCCTACCAGCGATCGGTAGTGTTGCCGGAGCCAATCGATCACGGAACGCACGGTAAGTCGCTGCTGGAGGGGATTAGGTGGTCAGGAGTCGGAAGGCAAAAAACCCCATGCCCCCCAGCGCCAAAACCATCGCCAGAATAACCGCCGCCAGGTTGGTGAACACGGTGGAGAAATAGAGACCGACCGAACCCGTGATGGCGGCCGCCGCGGTTTGCGGGTCCCCTTGAGTGTAGAAAAACAGCCCCAAAAATCCGGCCCCCAGCGCCGCCCGGAAACGCACGAACGGATAGATCTGCACCGCCTGCAACATCAGCGCCAAAAAGATCAGCAGATCAATCGCGCCCAAAATGGCGAAAGGTTGGGTGAGCAGCTTGGGGTAATTGCCCGCCACGATCGTGTCGATGGAGGGAGCCACCAACGCCAGGCCGCTGACCAAGAGGGCCGCGGTGCAACAATACATCCCCAGATTGGCGGCACGGGCGAGCTCCTCGGAGAGGTCCTTTTTGTCCTTGGTGTCCTCGGTGCGCCCCTCGGCTGCCGCCAGCATGTCGCCTACCTCGATGGGCGGCACGCTCTCGCGGATGACATTCAAGGACTTGATGTCCTCCTTGGCCTTGAGCCCGAGTTTTTTCTTGGCCGGGAACAGCAGGGCCTTCAACTCCGCATCCGCGCCGACACTCACCCACTTTTCGGCCTCGGCATCGTAGTAAACCGTCTCATCGGTCACCTGACCATTCTCCGCCAGCGAAGAGAGCTGCTCGAGGTTGAACGGCCCGCGTGCTTCGGTGTCGGATGGGTTGCGGATGTAGAACTCCTGCGGGGCCATGGGCGGAAACGTGTCTCGGCTCGGCAGGGCTCGCAAGGCTCTTTTAAGGAGCCTGCGTGGGGGGCTACATCCGCGCGAGGGTTCGCAAACCCAACACGTGCAGCCCGGTTTCCAGCAGCAGCAGGGTGCGGGCGCAGAGGCGCAGCCTCCGGGCGCGGACGGCGGGGTCCTCCACGGCGACTTTCTCCACCGTGTAGAAGGAGCTGAACTCGCCCGCGAGTTCGAAGAGGTAGAGGCACAACACGTGCGGTCGCAATGGGCCCACCGCGCCCGCCAGCGCCTCGGGGAACTTGGCCAGCTTGCGAGCCAGATTGATTTCCGCCGGCGTCGCCAAGGCGCTGGCCCCGTCCGAGGCGGAGGTGTCCAGCGGATCCCGCTCGAGTTTTCGGAAGATCGACCGGATGCGAGCCACGGCATAGAGCAGGTAGGCCGCCGTGTTACCTTCCAGAGAGATCATTTTGTCCCAGGAAAACAGGTAATCGCTGGACCGGTTTTGGCAGAGGTCAGCGTATTGCACGGAGCCCACCCCCACGACGTTGGCGATGTGCTGCTGTTCTTCCGGGGGCAGCGACGCACTTTTTTCGGCTACCAGGCTCGCCGCCCGCTCAATGGCTTCCTGCAGGAGGTCACGCAGTTTGATGTTCTCGCCGGACCGCGTCTTGAGGGGTTTGTTGTTCTCGCCTAGCACCGTGCCAAATGAGGTGTGTTCCAGGCGCGGCAAGCGGCGACCGGTGCGGGCAAACCATTTTTGGGCGGTCAGGAACAGCTGCTGGCAATGGTCACTTTGACGCGAATCGATCACGTAGATGGCCGCGTCGGCATCAAAATGCTCCCGCCGATAGAGCAGGGTGGCCAAGTCGGTGGAGGCGTAGTTAGCGGCCCCATCACTTTTCCGGATCATGAACGGCTGGGTTTTGAACCGAGGGTGCTCGGGGTGAAACACGACCAACGCCCCTTGGCTTTCCTCCGCCAGCCCGATCTTGGTCAACTCGTCGTAGACCTGGTCCACCTTGTCGTTGTAGAAGCTCTCCCCGAGGGTGGTGTCGAACTGAATGCCGAGCTGGTCGTAGATCTTTTGGAAAGCCGCCAGCGATACTTCGTTGATTCGGCGCCAGATGGCCAGGTTCTCCGCGTCGCCGGACTGCAGTTTCACGAGCTCCTGCCGCGCCTCAATCAAAACGGCTTCGCTGTCGTCCGCCGCCCGGTTGCCGACTTTGTAAAGCCGTTCAAACTCCTCCAACGGGTCGGACTCCAAGGCCGCGGCGTCCAACTCGCGCTTGTAGGCCCAGATCAGCTTGCCGAACCCCGTCCCCCAATCGCCAATATGATTGTCGCGAATCACCTTGGCGCCACTGAAGTCCAACATCCGGGCGATGGCCTCGCCGATGACGGCCGAACGCAGGTGCCCCACGTGCATCTGCTTCGCGGTGTTGGGGGCACTGTAATCGACAACGAAGGTCTGGTTGGCCTCGGGCTGGGCGGACTTGGCTCCAGCCCGCAGACTGGCTTCGTCGTTATAGGTGGTCAGCCAGGCCTCCAACGCCTCCGGCTGCAGGGTGAAATTGAGGAAACCGGGCCCGGCGATCGCGACTTTGCACCATGCCGATATCGAAGCGGGCAGGGCGGAGACCACTTTTTCAGCCAGCGCCCGGGGATTCTGTTGGGTGCGCTTGGCATAAGGCAGCACCCCGTTGGCCTGAAAATCGCCGTGACGCGGGTCCGCCGTGCGCACCTCCGGCGCAAAGATTGAGGCATCCATCTCAAGGACGGACGCAGCTTCCTGGAGCGCAGCCGCGATGGCCGTGGCGAAATTGAACGGAACTGGCATTTTCCCACTCAACGGAGGCTTTCGCAGCCCCCGCAAGCGTCTATTTTGCGGGACATTTCGGCTCAATTGATGCCTCATTAACGGTCAGGGGTGAGGGCTAACACTCTGTGCACAAGTGGGATATCATCGGCAGGAGTGTATTAGATGGTATTATTTCAACTCGACAAAACCGGAAAATTTGTCCTATCCTCGACGGTTTACGGCCAAAAATGGCACCCGCAGATATTCACCAGCACTCATGAGCAAACGCACACTGCCTCCCCGCAGGTTCATCAAGCCCACCTTTGAATTCCTGATCGAAAAGAAGCGCGACGGTGGCGAGTTCTCCCAAGAGGAGATCCGCTACATCATCGACAGCACGCTCGATGGGGACCTCCCCGATCACCAGCTATCGGCCTTGCTGATGGCGATTTATTTCCAGCAGATGTCGGCGCAGGAGACGGCCGAACTCACCGAGGAGATGATGCTCTCCGGCGAGGTCATCGACCTGTCCCACATCGCCAAGCCGAAGATCGACAAGTATTCGACCGGCGGCGTGGGCGACAAAACTTCCCTCGTGCTGGTCCCCCTGGCCATGGCCAGTGGCGTAGTGGTGCCCATGATGTGTGGCATCGAGCACGATTACATCATCAGCACGCTCACCAAGCTGGCTTCCGTTCCCGGTTTTAAAAAGGAACTGTCCATCGAAGACTTCGTGAAGCAGCTCGGTAAAATCAATGGCGCCATCGTGAAGCAGGATGTGGAACTCGCCCCCGCGGATGCGAAGTTCTACGCCATGCGCAAAGCCACCGGCACCATCCCCAGCCTGCCGCTGATCACCGGTTCGGTGTTGTCGAAAAAACTCGCCGAAGGTTCCGAGGGACTCGTCATCGACGTCAAGTGGGGCAACGGCTCTTTCATCAAGGATCTCGAACAAGCCAAGCAGTTGGCCCGTTCCATGACCCGCGTCGGCCGCTCCATGAAGCGCCGCTGTGTCGCGCTCGTCACGGATATGAATCAACCGCTCGGCGATACCGTGGGCACCGCGCTCGAACTCAAGGAAGCCATCTCCCTGCTCAAGGGCGAAGGCCCCGAAGATCTGCAGGAACTGGTCCTGAAGCTCGGCATGGAAATCGTGCGTCTGGCCGGAGTCGCCGGTTCCACCCTTTCCGCGAAGCAAACGGTCCAACGCCACCTCAAGGATGGTTCGGCCCTGCAAAAGCTGAAGGACCTGGTGGCCGCCCAGGGCGGAGACACCTCCTACATCGATGATCCGGAGAAATTCCCCGTCGCGAAGCACATCCGCAAGCTGCCCGCGCCGAAACGCGGCTACGTGCACACCATCAATGCGGCGATGATCGCCCGAGGGGTTCACCTGCTCGGCGCCGGTGCCTCCGGCAAGGGCAAGAAAATCGATTATGCCGTCGGCGTGTCCGAGGTCCGCAAGGTGGGCACCCAAGTCAAGCAGGGTGAACCATTGATGATGATCCACTACAACGACGAAGCCAAACTTGAGCAGGCGTTGGAGTATTTCAAAAATGCCTACCGGCTCGCGCCCAAGCGTCCCACGCCGCCGCCACTGGTGGTCGAGCGGGTCGCCTAAGCGGCGACCCCGCTGGCAGACTTGCACAGGCCGGTGGATGACACCGGCCTTTTTGCTGTCCGATGAACGACGATTCCTCTCCCGCTCCGATTCCGCCCGCTGACCGGCCCCAGCCCTGGGTCCAATTGAAGTTTTTCACCTTCCAGCCGGCGATTTTTCCGCGGATGTTGGGCCCGGCTTCTTCGGGAGCTCAACCGGGGGACTGGGTCACGGTTTACGACAAAGCGGGCAAGGTCTGCGGCAATGGGCTCTACAATCCCCGGGCCAAGATCCCGTTGCGGGTGGTGCGCCACGGAACGGAATCGCAAGGGGAAACGTATTGGGAACAGGCGATACGTCGGGCCGTGGCGCTGCGGCGCGATCTGCTCAAGCTCGATGCGACGACCGATGCCTACCGCTTGATCAACTCGGACGGCGACGGGATCAGCGGCCTCACCGTGGACCGCTACGGGGACACCTTACTTTGTGAGGTGATGAGCCTCGGCATCGCGCACCGATTGCCCGGCTGGCTGCCGCTCCTGCACGAGTTGGCGGGCACCCGCCACGCCCGGGTGCAGGTCGACCACGACCTGGGGAGTTTGGAAGGCATCAAGCCCTCCGTCTTCAACGAAACCAACGCCGCCGCCCCGGCCAAAGTGAAGATTCGAGAGCACGGGATTCGCTACGAGGTCGATTTTGCCGAAGGACATAAAACCGGCTTCTTCTGCGACCAACGGGAGAATCGCCGCCTGCTGTCCGAGTTCACCGCCGATGCGCGGGTGCTGGACCTGTGTTGTTACACGGCGGGCTTTTCGCTGAATGCGAAAATCACGGGTCAAGCCAGCGAGGTCACGGCGGTGGACCTTGATGAAGCGGCCATCGCCCAAGCCAAACGCAACGCCAACCTCAACCAGGCCCGGATCCGGTTTGTGCATGCCGATGCGTTTGCCTACGCCCGCCAGATGCAGACCAACGGGGAGCAGTTTGATGTCGTCGTGTGTGATCCGCCGAAGTTCATCCTCACCCGTGAACCGGCCGGAGCCGCCGAGGGCCGCCGGAAATACGAGGATCTGAACACCCTCGCGATTTCGTTGGTCAAGCTCGGCGGGGTGTTTGTGACCTGCTCCTGCTCCGGCCTGCTTTCGGCGGAGTATTTTGAACAGGCGGTCACCAAGGCGGCCCACCGCCTCGATCGCCGGCTCCAGTTTTTTGAACGCACCGGTCCGGGGGCCGACCATCCCGTCTACTCCAACGCGCCCGATCAGCGTTACCTCAAAGTGCTCTGGGCCCGAGTGGTGTAAGGGCGCCGGGCGACGGCGCCTCCCCCCCGAAAAAAAACCCCGGTCGTAACCGGGGTGGTGGTGCTGGTGCCGACCTCGCGCGGTCGCTTAGCTCGACGCCCGACCCATGTAGGAACCGTCGGCGGTGCTGATCTTGAGCTTCTCACCCTCCTTGATGAAGAGGGGCACCTGCACCACGAGGCCGGTCTCCATCGTGGCGGGCTTTTGCACGTTGCTGGCGGTGTCTCCCTTGATGCCCTCCGCGCTCTCGGTGACTTCGAGCTCGACGGACGTGGGCAGATCGATGGTCAACGGTTTGCCGTCGACGTAGAGCACCTCCACCATGCCGTTGGGCGTGAGGTAGTTCTTGGCGTCACCAATCAACTCGGCCGGCAGCTCGACCGTCTCGAACGTTTCCGGGTCCATGAACGCAAAGGTGTCCCGATCCGCGTAGCTGAACTCGAGATTCCGCCGCTCGGTCAACAGCACATCGAGTTGGTCCGAAGAGGAGAAGCGTTGGTCCGAGGACTTTCCGTAGATGAGGTTGCGCATCTTGATTTGCACAAAGGCCCGGAGGTTTCCCGGGGTGCGGTGGGCGGTCTCCAAAATCAAATGGGGAGCGCCGTTGTATTTGATGACTTGGCCGCGGCGGACGTCGTTGGCTGAGGGCATGGGCGGAGGGTTGCAGGTGGGTGGTTGAGGGCGTGTAAAGGCCGAGGCGTAACGAAATGGACCGGGCGCTGTCAAGGGAGGCTGCAATTCCAACGCATCTCGGGACTTGCCCTGACTGTCGGGATGGTTCGAGATTCGGCGTTAATCCATGAAACAACGCACGCTCACGCGTGAGGTTTCGGTATCCGGTCAGGGCTTGCACACGGGGGAACCCGTGCAGCTGACATTCAAGCCCGCCCCCGCTGGAACCGGCCTCGTCTTCAAACGCACCGACCTCCCCGGCCAACCCGAAATCAAACCCCGGATTTCGCAAGTCACTGACTTGGTTCGCAACACCACCATCCAGGAGGGGCATACCAAAATTAATCTGGTCGAACACGTGCTCAGCGCACTGTCGGGCTGCGGGGTGGATAACGCCGTCATCGAAATGGACAGCGCCGAGCCGCCCATCCTCGACGGCTCCGCCAAGCCGTTCGTCGATCTGATCCTTTCGGCGGAACCCATCGAGCAGGAAGCCGAGCGCGATTACTACGAATTGGATGAGGCGGTTTCCGTCACGCGGGGGGACTCCTCCATCATCGCGTTGCCGCACAATGGGCTCAAAATCACCTGCACCTCGGCGGACGATCGGGGCATCCATACCCAACACCTCACCCTCGACATCGATCCCGATGTCTACATGACCCAGGTCGCGGCCTCCCGCACCTTCACCATCTACGAAGACATCGAGGAACTGCTCAAGTTGGGCAAGATCAAGGGCGGTTCCCTCGATTGCGCCATCGTCATCAAGGGCGACAAAATCATCTCCAAGGACCCGTTGCGCTTTCAGGACGAATTCGTCCGGCACAAAATCCTCGATATCATTGGCGACATCACCCTGCTCGGCAAACCGCTCAAGGCCCACATCATCGCCACCCGCCCGGGCCATGCCATCAACGCCGAATTGACCAAGTTGGTCGCGGCGCAGATGGAGGGCCGCAAAAAGAAAAGGTCCAAAAAGCGGCCGACCGTGGTGCAGCCCACGGACACCGAACTCGATATTCAGCGGATCCTCGAAACCATCCCGCACCGCTATCCCTTTGTGATGGTCGACCGGGTGGTGGAGTTCATCGGCGACGACGCGCTCATGGCGATCAAAAATGTCACCATCAACGAACCTTACTTTAACGGCCACTTTCCGGGCAACCCGGTCATGCCGGGCGTGCTCCAACTCGAAGCGATGGCGCAGGCCGCCGGCATCATCATGCTGCGCAAAGGGGGCCAAGGAGGCAGCACCGCCTTCTTTATGAGCGCCGATAAGGTGAAGTTTCGCCGCCCGGTGCGCCCCGGGGATCAAATCATCATCAATGCCAAAATCGTAAAGGTGCGGGGCAATAAAATGGCCCAGGCCGAGTGCACCTGTTCGGTCGACGGCAAGGTGGTCAGCAGCGCGGAACTGATGTTTGCCATCGTGTCCGCGGAAGACGCCGAATAATCCGATGGCCACCGAAATTCATCCCACCGCGGTCATCGCATCCTCAGCGGAGCTCGGGACCGATGTGCGAGTGGGCCCGTTGGCTTATGTTGGCGCGGGGGTTCAGCTCGGCGATGGCACGCGGTTGCACCACCATGCGGCGGTGGAAGGCAACACGATCATGGGACCCCAGTGTGAGGTGTTTCCCTTCGCCAATATCGGGGCCAAGACGCAGGACTTGAAGTTCCAAGGGGGTAATCCCGGAGTGCGAGTGGGGGCCCGCAACGTGCTACGCGAATACGTGACCATTCACACCGGCACGGAAGCGGAGGCCATGACCGTGCTGGGCGACGACAACGTGTTGTTGGCCCATTGCCACGTGGCCCATGACTGCGTGCTGGGCAGCCACATCGTCGCCAGCAACAACACCGGCATCGCCGGCCATTGCGTGGTCGAAGATAATGTGGTGTTTGGCGCGGTATCCGGCGTGCATCAATTCTGCCGGATCGGGGCGCATGCCATGATCAGCGCTTACGCCAAAATTGTGCAGGACGTGCCGCCCTACATGATCGCCGACGGCCAACCCGCCATCATCCGGGCGATCAACCGGATCGGTCTGGAACGGCGAGGGTTTGATCGCGAGCAAATGAACCGCATCAAACTGCTCTTCCGCATCCTTTTCCGCGACGGATTAAACCGCTCCCAAGCCTTGGAGAAACTCCAAGCTCATGCGGATGCGGAATCGGTTGAGTTTCGCGCGGTGCTGGATTTCGCCGCAACCAGCGAACGGGGCCTGGCCCCGGGAGCTTAGACCGCCCGCTACTTCTGGTAGACGTCCTTCGGGTCGAACAACGGTTCCGTCGTCGTCTCCAGCGGATAAGCCGGATCCGCGAGATCGGTCAGCCTCCGATAAAAACAACTCCGATAGCCGTTGTGGCAGGAGGCGTTGGCCGGTCCCGCCCGCTCGACCTTGATCAAAATAACATCCTGATCGCAGTCCGTGCGGACCTCGCGGATGAGTTGCACATTCCCGGACTCTTCACCCTTCATCCACAGCTTGTTTCGGGAGCGACTCCAGTAGGTGGCGCGGCCGGTTTTCAAGGTATGGCCCAAGGACTCTTCGTTCATGAAGGCAAACATCAGCACCTCCCCAGACTCATAATCCTGAGCGATACAGGGAATGAGCCCATCGGAGCCGAATTTTGGCTGAAACTGGGAACCGAGTTCCACCTCGTGGCGGTCGTGGCGAGCAGGAAAAGCAGACATAGCAACAAAGACTACGACCACCGGTGCGCCGGCGTCGAGTTCGCGCTGGACAATGCGCAATCACCCGTTGGCCGCATCGAAAGTTTGCGCCGGAGAGGTGACCGCCTCCATTGTCCGCAGCTTCAATGCCAAAATCGGACCACAGCGCCCTCCAAATTGAATTCGCCGGATCCTCCGATGTGGGGCTGCTGCGCAGTAACAATGAGGACGCATGGTGGGCGGGGACCCTGGCCGAAGAGGCGGCCGGATGGCAGGATTCTGCCATGGGTATGATCGATCTCGCCCAAGGCGGCTGGTTGGGGGTCTGCGACGGTCTGGGCGGAGCCAATGCCGGGGAAGTCGCCAGTCGGCTCGCCGTGACCGAGACGCACGCAACCTTGGCTCGAATCGCCCGGGGGCAGACGTCGTTGGGCCGAGCTCATGAGGCGTTGGTCACCACCAATCAAGCCATCAACGCCGCGGCCAACCAGAATCCGTCCTGGCTCGGCATGGGCTCCACCATTTCATTTCTGTGGGTGGAATCCCAAGGCGCGGTGCTCGGCCAGGTGGGCGACAGCCGCGTCTATCGATTGCGCGACAAACGGCTGAAGGAGCTCAGCCCTGATCATTCTCCCGTCGGACGCCTCCGTCAGAGCGGCCGACTCAGCGAGGCCGAAGCCCGGGTGCACCCCAGTCGCCATGTGATTGACCAATGCCTCGGCGGCGACGATGCCGGGTTGATGCCGGACTGTCTGCCCCTTGATCTGGTGATTGGCGACGTCTACGTGCTGTGCTCTGATGGCCTGACCGACGGGGTGTGTGATGCCGAGATTCGCAGCATGATGTGTGAGGTGGCGGACAACCTTCGCGTGATCCCCGAAATCGTTCGGCTGCTGATCAAGAGTGCCAATCGTCTTTCCGGGCGTGACAATGTGACTGTGATTGTCGCCCGGGTGGTTGAAAAACCGGGTAATTGAACGGCCGCGGACGGAGTTACTCTCCCTTACGGGCGAGGTCCCGGAGATAGTTGTAGCTGAACAGACCGGTGCGATGGCCATCGCTGAAATCGAAACGCACGGCGTAGTTACCCACGATTTCCCAACCCAGAACGGTGACGCCGGGAAATTGGGTGCGTGAGTCGCCCCCGTGAGTCTGTCCGAGAATATCGGTTTCTCCAATGTTGGCGGCACTGGGGGAGGCCGCCCGCAGCATTTCGGCCGGGTAGTAGGATTCAGTGTGATCGCTCCAGGCGATGGCGACCTCGGTTCCGATAAGTTGGATATTGGCAGGAGCAATCATGGCGAAGAAAGAGTAGAGATAGAGACCGTCCTGCTCCGATTTCAACCGGGTAACGAACATACCCAACCCTAAAACCGAATATTAAGGGACAGGTTAAAATAATAGGTTGACAGGGGAGGTGGGAACTTGATCGGTTGGGGGGGATGAGAACGGCGAGAATCAAGGTGGACGCGACGGAGGGGGCGGCGGTGTATCATTGCATGAGCCGCACGGTGAATGGGGAGCGGTTGCTCGATGACGTGGCCAAGGAGGTGCTGCGCAAGCAGCTCTGGCAGATCGCCGACTATTGCGGGGTGCAGGTGATCACTTACGCTATCATGGCCAACCACTTCCATGTGCTCGTGCGCGTGCCGCGTAAGGGCGAGGTTTCCGATCAAGAACTCCTGCGTCGCTATA
>JAGYIG010000047.1 GCA_018402455.1 Opitutaceae bacterium | reverse complement strand
ACTGCAAAGCAGCCTCACCACGCTCACGGCGGCAGGGGCCGAGACGCTGCCGTGTTTTGTCGCCGTGTGCGGCACCCCGGGAGGGCGGTTATCGGCCGCTTGTCACCAGCAGGTGAGGACGGCGATGCGGGAGGGGTTGGCGGGGGTGATGCCGGTGGACGCGATGGTGTTGCACCTGCACGGGGCGGTCTGCGCGGTCGGGGAGGACGACGTGGAAGGCGAACTGCTCGCGATGATCCGCGGTGAACTGGCCTTCCATGGTCCGGTGGTGGTTTCGCTTGATTTGCACGCCAACGTGACGCCGCGGATGCTCGAACATGCCGATATGATCACGGCTTACCGGACGGCTCCGCACGTGGATTTTGCGGAGACGGGGGGGCGGGCGGCGCAGCTGCTGCTGGCCGGAGCGAAGGAGACGTCGCGGACGTTGGCCAAAATCGCCGCGCTCATTCCGCCGACGGCGACGGATCATGCGCGGGGTCACTTTGCCCGGATGTTGCAGCGCGCCCGAGAGTGTGAGCGGGACCCTGCGATCATTGATATCAGTTTGTTTCCGGTCCAACCCTGGCTCGACGTGGAAGGGTTGGGTTCGAGCGTGGTGGTGGTGGCCCGCGACGCGGCGGTGGGGGCTCGGGTCGCGCAGACCTTGGCACAGGAGTGGTATGAGCAGCGCCATGAATGGTCAACGGGCCTGCGGGATTGGGCCGACCTCAAGTCCGTGCTGAGCCGGCCGGTGACCGAACCCTGGCTGCTGGTGGATACGGCTGACGCCACGACCGGCGGCAGTGCGGGATCGAGTGCGGAAGCCGTCATGCAACTTTGGCCACAACGAGAGAATCTGCCTGGGGAAGTGTTGCTCTGGGTGGTGGATCCGGCGGCGGTCGCCCTAGGCGGCGCGGGGGAGCTGACCGTGCCGTTCGGGGAAGCAAGGTTCCCGGTTGCGGGAGAGGTGATGTTCCGTGGTGAGTGTCGGTTTCGCCCCCGCGGGCGGGCCTATACCGGGCAGATGGTGTCCTGCGGGCAGGCCATGGTGATGGCCGCGGGGCGGCTGCGGATTGTCGTCACGGAGCAAGGCTGCCTGTGCTCGGACCCGGCCTTTTTCGAATGCTTGGGACTGTTCCCGGCGGCGGCCCTGGCGGTCCAGGTCAAGAGCTTGTTGGGATGGCAGGCTGGCTATGAAGTCGGTCCGGAACGGGGACTTTATTTTGATGGTCCGGGCACCACCTCGTTGAATTTTTCCCGGTTGCCGTTCAGCCGTGAGCGCCGGGACCTCTTTCCGTTGAGTGATTCCCCCGCGCGGCCCCTTTCCCTTTGGCAGTCGGCCTGACCGACTGAGCCGGTCTCCTCTCCGGCGTCCGGTAAAAATCGGAGACGAAGCCTGAACCTCAACTGCGGCTACGGGTGAGGGGCAACGTCCGTATTCCCCCTGACCGGCCACTCCGCCGCAGCGGGCGGCGACAAGCGCCGCTCCTACCCATGCTGCCGCCTGCCGCCCCAAAAATCGTGATGTTGACGGATCGCCAAGCGCCGTTTCCACCGCAAAGGGGACCCGTGGAATGTGCTCAGTTTTGGCCGGTGGGTCGGGGTTTAAATTAGAATGCTCTAGAACAAGGTCCAGGTGACGTTTACGCCGGCGGTTACGATGGAGACCATGGTCATCAACTTGATCAGGATATTAAGACTCGGACCGGCGGTGTCTTTAAACGGGTCACCGACGGTGTCGCCGATCACCGCGGCCTTGTGGGCGGCGGAGCCCTTGCCGCCATGATGGCCCTCTTCGATGAATTTTTTGGCGTTATCCCACGCCCCACCGGAGTTGGCCATGAACACGGCGAGTACGAAGCCCGCGGCCAGTCCGCCGCTCAACAGACCGAAGATGCCGGGCACGCCAAAGAAGAGTCCCGTGATTACCGGGGCCAGCACCGCCAGGATCGACGGCAGCAGCATTTCGCGTTGCGCGCAGGCGGTGGAAATCGCCACGCAGCGCGCGTAGTCGGGTTTTTCCGTGCCTTGGAGAATGCCGGGCTTTTCGCGGAACTGCCGCCGCACTTCCTCCACCATGCTGCCGGCTGCGCGGCCGACGGCGTTGATGGTGAGACCGCAGAACAGGAAAGCCATCATCGCGCCGATCAAAAGGCCGAGAATGACCTTCGGGTTGAGCATCGTGACCTCATAGTGGGTCATGAAATCCGTCAGGGTGGCGGCGAGAATCGGAATGGTGTCGCCTGCCACCTCGAGGGTGGTTTCGCCGGCGCGGATGAGTGCAATCTTGATCTGGCCCACGTAGGAGGCGAGCAGGGCCAGCGCGGTGAGCGCGGCCGAGCCGATGGCGAAACCCTTGCCGGTGGCCGCGGTGGTATTGCCGAGTGAATCCAGCGCGTCGGTGCGCCGCCGCACCTCGGGCGGCAGTCCGCTCATTTCCGCGTTGCCGCCGGCGTTGTCGGCGATCGGGCCGTAGGCGTCGGTCGCCAGCGTGATGCCGAGGGTGGACAACATGCCCACGGCGGCGATGCCGATGCCGTAGAGGCCCATGTCGAGTCCGCTCGATTCAAAATGCCATGCGCCCGAGGCCAGGCCGTAGGCCAGGGTGGTGCCGATGACGATGGCGATCACCGGAATCACGGTGGACAGCATGCCCGCGCCGAGACCCGAGATAATCACGGTGGCCGGCCCGGTCGCAGCGCTCTCGGCAATCTTCTGGGTCGGGCGGTACTCTGCGGCGGTGAAGTATTCCGTCGCGCGCCCGATCACGAGACCGGTCACCAGACCCACCACGATGGCGCCCCAGATGCCGGTGTAGTTGGGCAGGTCGAGATAGCGCAGCAGCAGGTAGGACGCGACGATGATGAGCGCGGAGCTCAGGTTGACGCCGCGCCCCAGCGCGCCGAGCAGGTCGCGCTGGGTGGCCCCGGGTTTGGTGCGCACGGTGTAGATGCCGACGATCGACAGAATCGTGCCGAGGGCAGCCACCAGCATCGGGGCGATGACGGCTTTGTAGGCGTCGTCAAAGTTGCCCGCCGGCACAAAGGCCGCCGCGCCCAGCGCCGCCGTGGCGAGGATGGAGCCGATGTAGGATTCGTAGAGATCGGCGCCCATGCCGGCCACGTCGCCCACGTTGTCACCAACGTTGTCGGCGATCGTCGCCGGATTGCGGGGGTCGTCCTCGGGGATGCCCGCCTCGACTTTGCCCACGAGGTCGGCGCCCACGTCGGCCGCCTTGGTGAAGATGCCGCCGCCCACCCGGGCGAACAGGGCCTGCAGGGACGCGCCCATGCCGAAGGTTAGCATGGTCGTGGTGATCGTGATCAGTTTCGCCCCGCCGCCCGCGTCGGGCACGGCGAGGTTGAGCACGACGAACCACAACGAGACGTCGCACAACGCGAGGCCGACCACCAGGCCCATCACGGCGCCGCTGCGGAAGACTTGAGCCGCGGGCCGGCGTCGAGCGACTCGCTCGCGGCCTGGGCCACGCGGGCCGAGGCGTAGGTCGCGGTCTTCATGCCGAAGAAGCCGGCCAGACCGGAGAACAGGCCGCCCGTGACAAAGGCGAAGGGCAGCCACGGGTTCTGCAGTTTCAGTCCGTAGGAAAGCCACGCGAAGACGACCACCAGCAGCGCGAACACGATGCCGACGACCTTGTATTGCTGCTTGAGGTAGGCCATCGCCCCTTCGCGCACGTGCTGCGCGATCTCGGCCATGAGCGGGGTGCCTTCCGACGCCCGTTTCATCCGGCGGAAAAATCCCGCCGCGAAAATCAGGGCCGTGACGGCCGCCAATGGAACCAACCAGAACAGGGACGAGTGCATGGGGAAAGGAGTTGCTGCGGGAAGGGAGAATCAGGCGCCGAAGGTGCTCAGGGCCGAGCGCCACCACGGATAGTAATCGGTTTCGAGCCGTGCCCGGTCGGGAAAGGGGAAAAATCGAAATCCGCCCCCGCGTTGCGCCACGTAGAACCCGCGGTGCAGGGTGCGAAACAGCACGTCCTGTTGCAGGTAGCGAATGACGGTCTTGGTGGGTTTGCCCGATTTCAGGCGCAGTTCGCGCAGGCAGTCCCGAAGGTGTTCGAGATTGGGGTAGGGCAGGTCGTCAATGTTTTCGGCCTCGGGATCATCGGCCAACCGGTTCAGCTCGAGTTCGGCAAATACGAGCGTGGGGATTGAAACGCGTTGGCTCTCGTCGGTGATGGAATGAGCGAACGTGAGGGGGTCCTCGATGCTGACCACTCGCGGGGTGACGGGCGCGAATTCCTGGTAGAGATGGAAGCGAGGCCCGGTCTCGGCAAAATAATCGGCGGGTTGCAGCTCCAACACCCGGCCGGCATCGGTCACGAGGTAGAGGGCCTCCAACTCCGGCAGCGGGATGGATTCCAGCACCCGGTAGATCGACAGGTAGGCGGAATGCCGGGGATTGAGGGTATCCCCCCGATCCAAATCGGGATCGACGCCCAGCTCTTTGAGTCGCTGCCGGGCGTAGTCCTCGCTGAGGCGAAAGAAGATGGCCTGACCGCGGGCTCGTTTGCGGGAGCCGGTCGCGAGGTAGCTGCCAAACTTGATGGGATCGAGATGGGAGGCGACCAACGCCTCAGGCATCAGGGAGAGATACAGGTAGGGTTTCATAACCGATCCACGATGGCCGATGAAAAAGCCGCCCATCGTGCCATGAGCATAAAGCATCGGCGATGGCAGGGCTGCGCAGTGCTTGTTGGGATCTGTGCGCAACTTGTGCGATTGCCGCGGGGAGGGGAGGGACGAGGCGCCAGCGATTGTCGATTGCGGAGCTCAGATGTCGCGACCAACGTCTTCGCGTGCGTCAGCGAAGAACAACGGCTGAAGATCGGCGGCGGGAGACCTATCCCGATGAGCCCTGGCGATGGCGGCAGAGCTGGGAGACCGGCGTTGTCGCCGGTTCGACGCGAACCGAGGTCGGCGTGCTGCTGGTGATCGGCTTGATTTTTGTGGGCCTGAGTCTGCCCGGGGTGTGGGCGATTCCGGCCGAGATCAAGCGCGGGAACCCGGCCATCCTGCTGGTGCTTTTGTTCACGTTGGTGGGTCTGGGTTTTCTGGCGGGGGCGGTCCGGCGTTTTGCCGAGTTGGTCCGGTTTGGCAACATCGAGTTCAAGCTGGACCCCTTTCCCGGCTCGTGGGGAGGCGTGGTGGGCGGCACCCTGGTGATTCCCAAAGGCGCGTGGGTGACGGGTGACGTGAGCCTTTCCCTACGCTGCTTGCGCCGCCGCGAGCACGAGTCGAGCGGCCAACGCCATCGCCGCGAAGTGGTGCTGTATGAGACGGACCAAAAGCTCACGGCGCAGGAAATGGGCGGATTGGGTTTCAAGCGCACCCTCCCGGTGCGTTGGGTGGTGGAGCGGGGCCACGGTGCACCCAGCGACGGGACTCCCGGACAGCATGGTGTGGATTGGAACCTGACGTGGGTGGTGCCGGTGCGGGGGCGTCGCTCGCCGTTGCGCACCGAGTTTGTGATCCCGGTTTTTGATCGGGGAGAGTCGATGACGGTGGAGTCCGGGCTCAGTGCGGAGGCCAAAGCGGCGAGGGAAGCCCGGCGGCAGGAGGCCCTGTCCGAGGCCGGCCTCACCCGGGTGCAGGCGGGCGGCGAGGAGGTGTGGACCTTTCATCAACCCACGGTCAAAAAGCACACCGTCGGCCTGATCCTGTTTGGGGCGGTCTTTGCCGGGATCGCGTGGTGGGTGCCCCTGATCATGATGCAGCTGGTATTCGGCGGATTCGCTTTGTTGTTGTTCGCGCTGGTGCCGGGGATCCTCTGGCACCGCAGTGAGTTGCGGGTGGGCCATCAGGAAATCGAGGTGCGCAGACGCAGCTGGCGGGGGTGGAAGTCCTGGCGCATTCCGGGCGCTGAAATCGCCTCGCTGGAACTGGCGGAGTCGATGCGCGCCGGCGCCACTCGCTACCTGCGGTTGACCGCCATTGGGGTGGAGGGTGTGGATCCCGAGCGACCGCACCCGGCGGAGCATTTCAAGGCCCGCAAGGCCCGCTACCGGTGGAAACATGACCAAGGGAAAACGGGCCAGGCCGCGGAAGCGGCGTTGCAGGCGCTGTTGGAGACACCCTGTTTCGAAATTGAGTTGGCCGGTTACCTGCAGGGCACCCGCCCCGCCGAGGAGGTCAAACACCTGCTCGAGCGCCGACTGGGGATCGGCGACCGCTGATTCAGATCAAAACGAGGTCGTTGCGATGGACGACCTCGAAGCGCCGCCGTTGGGGGAAGGCCTGTTTGATCTCGGGGGTGTTCATGCCGGCGATACGCTGGACGTCCTCGGTGCCAAACGCCGCCTTGCCCCGGGCGACCACCGCACCGTCGGGTGCGCAGATGTCGACGATGTCACCGGCGGCAAAAGGTCCTCGGCAGCCGGTCACCCCCACGGCGAGGAGGGAGCCGCCCTGATGGCGAAGCGCGGGCACGGCTTGGGCGTTGATGTCGATCCGGCCCGAGGGTCGCTGGAAGTAGGCCATCCAACGCTTGCGAGCCTCCAGCGGAATCCCGCTCGGAGCGAAGAAGGTGCCGGGATTGTGGCCGGAAAAGATCCGGGGGATGACGTCGTCCTCCCGGCCGTTGGCGATGAACACCCCGCAGCCCGCCTTGATCGCCAACCGGGCGGCGGAGATTTTGGAAATCATGCCACCGACTGCCGTGGCGGAAGTGGTGTCTTCGGCCATGGCCTCGATTTCGGCGGTGATGCGGCTGACCACGGGCACGATCTGGCCGGTGCCCTGCAGGTCGATCAAGCCGGGGGCGGTGGACAAGATGAGCAGGTAGTCCGCGTGGAGCAAACTGGCCAGCATGGCGGAAAGGGTGTCGTTGTCGCCAAACTGGATTTCGGCGGCGCTCACCGTGTCGTTTTCATTGACCACGGGAATGGTGCCATAGTCGAGCAAGGCCTCGATGCTTGCCTTGACGGCGAGATGACGCGCCCGGGCCCGCACGTCCTCGTGGGTGAGCAGGACCTGTGCGACGGTGCCGTGGTGGGGTTCGAAACCGCGCTGCCACGTTTGCATCAACAGGCTCTGACCGATGGCGGCGCAGGCTTGTTTTTGGGCCAAAAGGGCGGGCCGCTCGGTGAGACCGAGTCGGCCCATGCCGAGTCCCACCGCACCGGAGGAGACGACGATCACTTGACTGCCCGCGGCGCGTAGACCGGCAATTTGCGTGCACACCGCGGCGATGCGCCCGGTGTCGATCTGCCCGATCCCGGACGTGAGCACGCCGGTGCCGAGTTTGATGACCACCCGACGAGGCGGGCGACCGGCGAGGTGGGCAGGAATCGCGGACAAAGGAAGCGGGGCCGGGAGGGGCCGATCAGGTGACTTCGAGCAGGTCCTTTTCCTTGGCGGCCAGATGCTCGGCGATGGCGGCGATGGCGGTGTCCGTCACCTGTTGGATCTCTTTTTCCAGGCGTTTGGATTCATCCTCGGGCAGTTTGGCTTTTTTCAGGACGTCGAGCCCGTCATGGCGGACCTTGCGCACCCCGACCTTGCCCTCCTCGGCGTAGCGGTGGGCGACCTTGACGAACTCTTCGCGGCGTTCGCGGCTCATTTCGGGCAGGGGCACCCGGATCAGTCCGCCATCCACGGAGGGGTTGAGCCCGATGTTGGCCACTTGGATGCCCTTGGCTACGGCCTGGAGCAACCCCTTGTCCCACGGTTGGATTACGATCATGCGGGAGTCTGGCGTGCTGATCGCAGCGCAGTCCTTGACCCGCATGGAGGAGCCGTAGGCATCCAGCGTGATGTTTTCGACCATGGTGGGGGTGGCCTTGCCGGTGTGAATGTTGTCGAACTCGTGCAGGGTATGATCAACGGCCTTCTGCATCTTGGTTTCGGTGGTGGAGACGATTTCGTGGGACATGGGGAGGAGGGAGGTTGCGCGGTTGGGGAATAAAATTAGCTGTGCACCAGGGTGCCGATTTTGCCGCCTTCGACGGCGCACCGGATGGCGTGGGGATCACTCAGATCGAAGACCAAAATGGGGAGGTTGTTGTCCAGACAAAGCGAAAAAGCCGTGGCGTCCATGACGGTGAGCCGCTGCCGCAAAGCCTCGATGAAGGTGATGTCATCGTAGCGGACGGCGTCGGGGTGTTTTTTGGGATCCTTGTCGTAGATGCCGTCGACCTTGGTCGCTTTAAAAATGATTTCGGCGCCGATTTCGTTGGCTCGCAGGGCGGCGGTGGTATCGGTTGAAAAGTAGGGATTGCCCGTGCCGGCCACGAAGATGACGACCCGTTGTTTTTCCAGATGGCGCACGGCGCGACGGCGAATGAAGGGTTCGGCGACCTGGTCCATGGGGATGGCGGTCTGCACCCGCGTGTTGACGCCCATTTTTTCCAGGCAATCCATGATGGCGAGCCCGTTGATCACGGTCGCGAGCATGCCCATGTAATCGCCGGTCGTGCGGTCCACGCCCCGGCTGGCGCCCTGGAGGCCGCGGAAGATATTGCCCCCGCCGATGACCACGCAGACCTCCACGCCCAGGTCATGAATTTCCTTCACCTGACCACAAATCCGGCTGAGGATTTCGGGGTCGATCGGATCGGTGCCGGATCCGCGGAGGACTTCGCCGCTCAATTTGAGCACGATGCGTTTATAGCGAGGGGCGGAATCAGCTGGCGCGGGATCACTCATTTGGGGCGAGTGAACGCCGGGTGTTTTACCGCGTCAATGCGGGAGAGGGGCGGAAGAGTCGCTCCCCTTGGTCGGGGGCAGGACGCGCCGCAGCACTCGGGCCATATCCGCGATCTCGTAAGGCTTGGGCACACTGGCCACAAAACCATGGGCCTCGTAGTTGGTGCAGATGGGGTCGTTGGCGTAGCCGCTAGAGACGATGGCCTTGAGCGCCGGATCGATCCGGTGCAGGTGCTCGAGGGTTTCGATTCCGCTCATCCCATCGGGGATGTAAAGGTCGAGGATCGCGGCGTCGATGGGTTGGCCGCTCTCGAGGGCGTGGGTCAGCGCCGCTACGGCGGCTTCGCCGGAGGTGACCGCAACCGTATCATAGCCCAAGTGGCGAAGCACCATCGCACCGACCGAGAGGATGTCGGCCTCGTCATCAACCAACAGCAGGCGATGGCGATAACCGGAGACAGTCGAGGGGGTCACAAGGGAGGAAAGCGGTAATACCGGGTGGGTTTACCTCCCTGGCTGCCCGACATGGGTTCGAACCATGACTAGGTGAGTCAAAGTCACCGGTGCTACCATTACACCATCGGGCAAGGAAGGAAGACCGGGGAGCGTGGGAGGATTGTCTCCCCCGTCAAGCGTGGGATCGCGAGTTTTTCAAGCGGATCGCCGTCGGCGACGACCCCAAAAACTCAGGACCATGACGGCGAAACCGCTGAGGGCCCACGTGGCGGGCTCCGGCACCACCGAGAACGAAACGCCGTTGATGGCGGCCAGATCGATGCCCCCGTTGTTATCGTTGGTGTTGGTGGGGAAGTAGGTGGCGTCGGTCCAATCAATCAGGTTGTCGGTGTTGCCTCCCCAGGAAACGTCGTAGCCGAAAAGGGAGTAGCCATAAACGGTGGATCCGGCGGTCACATTGAAGTCATCGATGCCAAAGATCACCCCGCCCACCCCTTGGCCGCTGCCGCTTTGGTTGGCATAGCTGTCCGAGGAATCGTCGCCCGTATTGTAGCGAAAAATCTGGTAGTCGATGTTGCCATCCGGGTTGGTGGTGCCCCAGAGCGAACTCTGCCCCGCCACATCGCTGTAGGCGGTCACGTTGCTAGAGACCCCGTCCCACCCGGTAATGAGGGCGATCTGGAACCGGTCGTGGCCCGTGGGCGCGCCACGATCCATCACGGCAAAGGCCAGGGCATCCGTGGCCGAGATGCCCCCGGAGAAAACAAAGTCGACCCGCTCGATGTTGCCGGCCGAGTTCGAGGTTCCGTTGACGAAGGTGTTGTCGGAACCGCCGCTGAAGGTGTTGCCCAGCAGGATGCCGTCGACCGTGGCGCCGTGCTCCGCGGTGTAGGTGCTGCCGGACTTCTCATACCAGATCGAAGATTGCGCGGGGTTCACGTTGTTGCGCCGCACAAACGACTGATCGGCCGTGCCGCTGACCGCGTAGAGCTCTCCCCCGGCGATAAACGCATCCAGCTGCTTCACGGTGTTATTGAAGGTGAAGTCGGCCTCGTCTTGGGTCGAAATACCGTCGCCGGTTCCCGTGAAAGTCGACGTTCTGAACTCGGTAATCAACGTCTGAGCCACCGACGTGCTGATGACAGCACCGGCCAGGATTGATTGAATGAGCAGTTTGAATCGCATTAGGGACGAATGGGCTAGGGTTAAATACCTATATTCCTAGGGAAGTTCGCTCTCCTTGGGATGTCAACATACGGTTGTTGCTTAAAGGCCCACCGTGTTTTTTCTGAGGGATTGATGCCTAGTTTCAGACAACTACCGGAGGCGATAGGGGAGTGGTGGTCGCTGCGTTCGGAGATGCAACGGGACATCTGGCGGATGGGTCTCATCGTTGTGGGCATCGGCGGCCTGGGGGCGGTGTTATATCGGCAAGCCGATGTGGCAGAGTTGGCGCCAAGGCACGGCGCTGGAACAGGTCGAGGCCTTTGCGGAGCAGGACGACTACCGCAATGCCTTGCTGGCTCTGCGCCGGGCCACTCAGTCGGACCGCCGACCCCGGGTATGGCGCAAGGCGGCGGAGTTTTTGGCGCGGATCGGATCGCCCGAGGTGTGGTGGCGCGGCGTAATTTGGTGCGGCTGGCGCCCCGGTGATATGGGGGCTGAAGGTGGCCTTGGTGACGGAGGCCCTGCGGTTTCAGGATCTGGAGTCGGCGGCGGAGGGTTTGGAGCAGTTGGAGGAAGGAGCGCGGCGGGATGCGGCGTTTCACCGACTGGCGGCGGCGGTGGCGTTGGCTTTGGGCGAGCTGGACGAGGTTTCGCAGCATTTGCAGGCTTTGATTGAGGCTGCGCCGGAGGATTATCTGGCGCGGTTTAATTTGGCGGCGATCGAGGCTTGGTCGCCCGATCAGGACGCTCGCCGCGGCCGCGGGCGTTGAATTGGCCCGGTTGTGCACCCGACCCGAGACGCGGGTGCGGGCGGCGCTGGAGCGGCTGAAGCTGGCGTCCTTGAGCCGCGACCCCGCGCTGGTGGATCAAGAAGTGGCGTATTTGGTGCGGACCTTTGATCCGAGCAAAGCGAGCCTGCCGTTGTTGCGCGCGGATCCGAACGAGCCGCCGGGGTGGAGCGAACTGTTGAATCAACTGAAGCTGTTCGCGCAGGACCGTGATGAGGATGCGGCGTTGTTGGCGCGGTGGATGGCGGACATCGGGCTGGATAACGAGGCGCTCGGGTGGATCGAAGCCTGGCCCCGGAGGTCCGCGAGGCGTCGGTCAGTGGCACCTTGCTCGATCTGGCCGCGCGGACCAATCACCTCTCGTTGTTGCAGGAATTACTGAGTCGGGCCGTCTCGGCCCGGATACCCTCAACGCCATCGCGCTCATCATCGCTTCGCGGGTGCAGGCCCTGGAGGTGGGCGACGCGCGGGCGCGGACGACCTGGATGGACGCGGTTAATTCCACGGCGACATCGTTGGGGGGTTACGGGTGATGGCTCGGCTCGGCGGAATCTGGCAGCGTCCGGCGGAAGTGAATCTGGCGCTGGAAAATCGTGGAGATTGTATCCGCGGGAAGTGTGGGCCTGCGAAGCCTTGCGGATCAACTATGCGACCACGGGGAGTGGGATATGATGTGGCGTTTGTATCAGATCTGGGCGCCGCGGGCACCTCAGAACCTCAAAGTGCAGACAACTTGATCATGCTGGGGGCGGTGCTCAACCGGTTGGGGCCGAGCAAATGAGGCGGGCGGACGGATTGTGGGCGCAAGCCGAGAATCCCGTGGACCCCGCGCTGGTCCTGGCCATGGTTGCCGCCACCTGGCGTCAGGTTCGGTTGCGATGGCGGAGCAGTTTTTCCAACGCCTGCCGGTGGGAGCGGAGCAGGAGTCGCGGGTCCTATTTGGCGAGCGGTGCTGGCCGCGGGTTGGATGATGAAGCGACGCTGCAATACGCGCTGCGTAATCTGCGCGAGGACCTCATGGAGGAGGAGCGCAAGCTGCTCGAAGCGACTCTGGACCAACAGGACCGTCGGATTCGTGCCACCGAGCAACGGGACCGCACCCGGTCAGATGCGGTATTGGGGCAATGAGCGCATCCGCCGGGCGTGGGCACGAACCGAGGAGCACCGCGGCTGACGCCTGCTGGTGGGGCAGCGCGCTCCTCGCGATGTGGTGGCCGGTGGGGTGGCGGCTCAGCGAGGTGTGGCGACTGGACCCGGAGATGCGACACGGTGGTTGGTGCCGCCTCTGGTGGCTTACCTGGTTTGGACCGCCGCCGCCATGCGCCGGCAGCGACGGCTGCGGGGTCAGGGTAAGTCTGCTGGTCGGGGTCCTGAGCCTCGGGGTGGCGGCATTGGGCTGGTGGATCTGGGAGGCAAATCCGGAATGGCCCCGCCTGATGTGGTTGAACACCGCGACCGTGGCGGTCGCCACCTTGCGCTGATCGTTTGGCGGAGGCTGGCCCCGGGCCCAGTATTGGGCCCTTGGCGCCGCTGTTTTTGCGCTGCCTTGGCCGACGGTGGTGCAGCAGCCCTTGACGCTGGGGCTGGCCAGTCTGAACGCGCACGTGGCGGCCGGAAGTGGTTTCGGCGCTGGGGCACCCGGCGGCGTGCACGGCCCGCATCATTGAGGTGGGGCGGGGCTGGCGAGGTCGATGAGGCCTGCAGCGGCATGCGTTCTTTGCAAACCGTGACCATGGTCGCGGTGTTCCTCGCGGTGTTTCTCAGGCTGGGCTGGAAGCGGGGGCGGGCTTGCTGGCGGCCAGCTGGGGGTTGGCCCTGCTGGGCAACCTGCTGCGCACCTGTTACTTGATCCTGGTGTTGGCCAAGGACGGGGAGGCCGCCATGAACGCGCTGCATGATACGGCGGGCAACATCGTCTTGGGCGCCACCTTGGGGCTGCTGTCGATCGTGGCTTGGGTGGTGCCGGAGCGTCCGCTCCCTCGCCGCCCGCCCGGAGTTCCCGGTCCCGCGCCACCGCCACCGATCCTGGCCGGTGCTGGTGGGACTGGTGATGACGGTGGTGCTGATCGAAGGCGCGATCGCGCACTGGTATGCCCGTGGCGGGCAAACTTCTCCGCGCGTCGGTTGGACCTGGGCGGACCGCGAGGATTGGCAGCCGTCGTGTCGGATGCACCCGCGATCTGCTTCGATTCTCCGAGGGTCGGGTCGGTATTGGCCGGCCACGGGCGCAGGGGCTCCCCTGTTGGCCTTTTTTTCACTGGGACGGGGATTTGAGTCGATTGGGCGGAGCCGCGCTCCACGATCCGACGGTATGCCTGCCGAGCATCGGATCGACCCTGGTGGGCGAACTCCCCGCGCTGAAGCGCCAATTGCCTCAGGGGAAATCGAGTTGCGGGCGTATCAATTTCACGCACGGCGCGGGCCGAACCAATTCGTGTTTTTCAGGTTTGGGATGCCGTCATGGCCAGACCGTGGGCCGATGGCGAGCAGGCACCGGGCAGCCGGTGGCAACGGGTGATGGACCGGCGGCGCTCGGCGGACATCTACCAGTTGATTCTGGTGATCGAAGCGGAGGTCGATGCCCCGACGGCCAGGAGATGGCGCTGGAAAGGTTCATTGAGGTCATGACACCGGTGCGGGGCCAGAGCCGTAGTCCCGAATCCCCTGACAATGGAACTTGAGATGGGCGGAGAGTTTTGCAGAAGGTGGGGGTCGTGCCTACATTTTTGGATCCCTCGGTTACGCCTGCTGGGCTGCAGGTTGATCATGGGGGATGCTTGCCCGGTGGGTTGTGGGCGGCGGTGACCCCACTCGCCGCCGACGTTCAACCGGCCCCGGGCACCAAAATCACCCACATGATGGACTACTGGCTGTTTTCCAGTGGCGAACGTAGTCAGCCGTTGCCCGTCGAGTTGGAGGTGCAGGTGCTGTATAATGATCCCGCTTGGGGAGTGGTGCAGGTGCGGGATCAAAGTGGTTATGAATACATCGAGGTGCCCTCCGGCTTTCAGGCCCGATCTGAAGATGTGGTGAAGCTGGTGGCCGCACGGCGAGGAACCCGTTCACGTTGGCGCTGGAGTTGGATTCATGGAGCGTGGTCGGGCATCGCGCGTTGGAGGCCGAGGCGGTCAATCTGGCCGAGCTGGATCACGGGGCGATGGCGGATCGTTTCGTATCGCTGGAAGGTTTGGTGGAGCGGCAATTCATGGAGGACGACCGGCACCTCAGCATGGAGATGGTCGTGGACGGTTATCTTGTGAAAGTGTTCATGCTGTTGGATCCCAAGAACCGGTGCCGCAATGGGCGGGAGAGCATGATCCGGGTGAACGGGGTTTATGCGCCGAAGTTGGCTCCGGATGGGAGATTGCCTCCATCGACTTGTGGAGTCCGGGCGTGGCGGCGGCCCAATGGATCAGTGCGCTGGCCAATGCGCCCGCAACTTGGCCCGAGCCTGGGTGGGGTCGAGTCGCTGATTGAGCAGCCGATGGACGGGCAAGTGGTGGTGCGAGGAACGTATATCGGCGCAGCGCGCGAAGGGGAGGGACTATTGCTGCGGGATGAGACCGGCCAGATTGCGCTTGCGACCGCCCAGCGTCAGCGACCGCAGCCCGGTGACCTGGTCGAGGCGATCGGGTTTCCTCGCGTCGAAGGGGTGCAAATCCAGCTCGAACAGGCGCTCTGGCGCTCGGGGACTTCGGACGAGGTCAGCCCCGCTGAGAATCGCACCCCCTCGCGCCGTCATCGGGTGGCTGCCTCGGTCCGCGAACTCTCACCCCTGCGGGCGGCCGCGGGCGAGCCGGTGCAGATCACCGGTGTGGTGACGTGGTCTGATCCCGCCCGTCGCCTGGTTTTTGTGCAGGACTCTTCCTCAGGCATCGCGGTGCGGTGGGACCCTTCGGTGGGAGACCTGCCCCGGGCGGGCACGCTGGTCACGGTCACCGGTTCCACCGCCGCCGGAGATTTTGCCCCCTACATCGCCGTCACCGATTGGCAGGAAGGTCAGGATGTGGAGTTGCCGAAGGCTCGCCCCATCACCCGGGAACAGGCGATGACGGGGTTGGAGGAGGCGCAGTTGGTGCAGCTGACCGGATATGTGTTTAATGCTGAACTCACGGCGGAAGGATTGCGGCTCGACCTGGCGACGTCGTCCGGGGAGATGAGGGTGCGGGTTGCGGGCGACACGGATGGCACCCGCTGGTTGGGCGCGGTCATCACGGCGAAGGGGGTCTGTGTCGCCCAGGCCGACGATTCCCGGCGCTTGGTGGTGGCCGAGATATGGGTGGCGAATCCGCTGGGCATTGAAGTGGTGCAGGACGGCGTGGATAATCCCTTTGATTTTCCTCTCACGCCGATGAGGGAGCTGGGTCGATTTAATCCCAACGCGATCATGCGGGATCGCTTGAAGGTGGAGGGCACGGTGGTGTGGGTGGAAGATGATGGCGGCATTTGGCTCCATGACGGCGGCGTGACTCTCGAGGTGCATACCCGGCAAAGTCAGCGGGCGAACCGGGGGGAACGGATCGAGGCGGTGGGTTTTCTGGGCATGGATGCCGGCCAGCGGATCCTGCGCGAAGGGGTGTGGCGGTCGGTCGGCCGGGCGGAGTCCCGGCTGGAGTTGGAGGACCGGGTGAAGGAGGCTTCCGTCAAGCATGGTGACTTCACGCGCATCGCGGGTCGCGTGGAAGAAGTTTACGGGTGGTCAAATCGGGTGCGGATCCGATTGACCGCCGCAGCTTTACCCCCGCTGTTGGTGGAAGTCGCGGGCGTGACGGTGGAGCAAATCCAGAAGGCCGCACCGATGGGCGCACGGGTGGAGGCCATGGGACTGGTATTGCGTCAGCATGCGGCTGCTCCAGGTGATCCGGAGGTGCGGATATTGGTAAAAGGGCCGGAGGATTTAAGGACCCTCGAATTCCCTCCCTGGTGGACCCGTGAACGGCTCATGGTGTTTATCCTGCTCGCCCTCCTGATGGTGGTGGCCGGACTCCTTTGGATCGCGGTTTTGCGGCGCGTGGTGCGGAAACAGATGAACCAGATTGATGAACAAAGCCGCCGGGCCCGGGAGCTGCAGGAAGAGCTGGAGCGGACGCAGCGGATGGAATCATTGGGCTCCATGGCCGAGGGAATCACCCAGGATTTTGAACACCTGTTGCAGCGGATTCATGCCCAGATCGGCGAGGTGTTGCAGCGGGAGCGGCTGGCTTGGGAAAATCGCAACCGGCTGGATCAGGCGCAGGCCGCGGTGCTCCGCGCGCAGGATTTAACCCGCCGCTTGGCCTCCTTTTCGCTCACGGGCAAGTCCGTCCGGGAGCCCATGGATTGGACGGGATTTTTGCGGCGGGAAGTGGAGGCCTTCGAACTTGGGCCGTTTGTGAAACTGGTGTGGAACCTGCCCGAGAACACTTCTCCCGTGAAAGCGGACGCGGCCCAGCTGCAGCAGGTCATTCAAGGGCTGTTGCGCAATGCGGTTCAGGCCATGCCGAACGGCGGGACGATAAAGATCACGTTGTCGCGCGAGCGCATTGCCTCCGGCGACCTGGCGCATCTTCTGCCCGCCGGGGAATATTTGCGCACCAGTATCACCGATTCAGGGTCGGGGATTGCGGCCGAAGACTTGGGCCGGATTTTCGAGCCTTATTTCTCCCGCAAGCCCAACGCCAAGGGCTTGGGTTTGGCGATGGCCTACGCGGTGATGCGGCAACATCAGGGACGGCTGGAAGTGGACTCGATCGAAGGCAAGGGCACCACGGTTTGGTTGTGGTTCCCTGTTCGACGCGGGGAGCTGGACGCGCCGGGGGATTGATCCGGCTCAGGGGCTCACCAGAAACGGGGCGAAGTATCCGTTTTGGGAAGGCGGGAATCGGCCGACCAGGCGCACGCCGTTCTCCAGGGGTTCCTCTTCCTGCACATGGCCGACCTGGCGCAGCCGCGCGATCACATCGTAACGGTCGTGGGGCACCAGGAGCTCCGCACTGCCGAACCGGTCGCGGATGAGATCATTGCAGTGGGCGGCCAGTTCCTCCACCCCCTCGTGCGTGTGGGCGGAGAGGAAAAGGGCGTCCGGGTTTATCCGTCGCGCGCGGGCGATTTGATCCGGGGTCGCCACATCGGTTTTGTTGAAAACCATGATCCGAGGCCGGTCTTCCGCCCCCAATTCACCCAAGACTTGCAGGGTGGTGGTCAGATGCTGCTCCACCGCCGGGGCGGTCACATCGAGGACGTGAATAATAAAATCCGCCACGACCGCCTCTTCGAGGGTGGCCTTGAAGGCTTCGACCAAACCGTGGGGCAGGCGACGGACAAATCCCACCGTATCCGTGAGCAGCAGCTTTTGGTTGCCCGGCAGGATCAGCTGCCGGGTGGTGGGGTCGAGCGTGGCAAAGAGCTTGTCCTCGGCGAGCACGGCGGCACCGGTCATGGCGTTGAGCAGGGAGGACTTGCCGGCATTGGTGTAGCCGACGATCGCGGCAGTGGGCACCGGCACCCGCCGCCGCTTCTGCCGCTGGACCCCGCGGTGTTGCCGCACTTCGATCAGCTCCCGTTTCAAGCGGGTGATGCGCTGGCGCACGATGCGGCGGTCTTGTTCGAGCTGGGTTTCCCCCTCGCCGCCAAGGTTACCTTTGCCGCGTTGCCGCGAGAGGTGAGTCCAGGCGCGGGTCAGCCGCGGCAACGAGTATTCCATGCGGGCAAGGGCCACTTGCAGCACCGCCTCGCGGGTGTGGGCGCGATCGGCAAACACATCAAGGATGACCTCCTGTCGATCGATCACCGTGATCTTGGAGTCGTGTTCCCAATTACGCTGCTGGGCGGGAGTGAGGCCTTCGTCGAAAACAATGACATCGCAATCGAGCATCCGGGCCTGTCCGACGATCTCGTCGGCCTTCCCCTTGCCCACCAAGGTGGCCGGGGTGGGTTTGCGCAGGTTGACCATGGTCGAGCCGACCACGCCGATACCGAGGTTTTCCACCAGTTCCTTGAGCTCGGCCAACAGCTCTGCAGCTTCTTCGGCTGCGGTTTCCGTGGTCTGAATCCCCACTAGGAATGCGCGTTCCACGCGAAACGGGTCCGCTTGTTCAGGAGTGTTGTCGAGAAAGTCTGCCATACGGGTGGAAAGGGAGAACGGTCGGACGACCAGGTCGATCCAGCAACCTTCAAACTTCGGATCAACTCGGGCGGCTGGCCGCGAGCGGCCTGGCGGGTCCTCAATCGGTGCGGCCGATCCGAGTTTTGCCCCGGGGAGAGCGGGGACGGTTTTCCGACGTGGCCATGTATTCGATCAGCCGGTCGTTAAAATCCTTGGCGGAATCATGACCGGTGAGTTTGAGGGCCTGCACGAGAGCGGCGACCTCGACGAGTCGCGCGATGTCCCGGCCGGGGCGCACATAAAGGTCCACGTGCGGCACATTGATACCGAGAATTTCATAAAAATTCTCCTCCAAACCGGTGCGTTCCTCCACGACTTGGGGGGTCCATTCGTGCAGCGACACCACCAGATCGATGCGTTTGTCGACCCGCACGTTTTTAATCCCAAACATTTCCGCGATGTTGATGATACCGATACCGCGGCACTCCATGTAGCCACGATTGAGTTCGGGGCTGGTGGCGATCAGCTCCCGTTCGTCCACTAGGCTGATCTGGGTGAGGTCATCCGCCACCAGGGAGTAGCCGCGTTCGATCAAGGCGAGGGCGCATTCGCTTTTGCCCACGCCGCTATCGCCGCGCAACAGCACGCCGATGCCTTTGATATCGAGCGTGGTGGCGTGCTCCGAAGTGGAGGGGGCAAACTCGTTGTCCACCGCCAGGGTCGCCAGATTGAGCAGGTGCTTGGTGATCATGGGCGTGCGCAGGATGGGCAACTTGGTGGCGTTGCAGACCTTCAGCATGGCGCGGGTGGGCACGTAATTGCGGCTGAGAATAAAACAGGGGACCTGCCGCTTGGCCATCTGCTGGAAGATCTCTTCCTGCCGGTCGGAGGAGAGGGACCGCAGGTAGGTCATCTCGGCGGCGCCCAAAACCTGAATGCGCTTATGGGCAAAATATTTAAAAAACCCGGTGAGGGCCAGGGCCGGTCGGTTGACCGTGCCTTCCTTGATCAGGCGGTGGAGACCGATCTCGCCCGTCACCGCTTCGAGTTTCAGTTTCTCTCCGTAGGTGGTGAAGAAGTGGTCGACGGTGATGCCGTTTACGGGTTGGTTCATAGTGGGCAGGGAAAGTGCAAACGCACGGCGGTGATTTTTGAATCACGAATTGGGCGGAAATGTAATTAATTAATGGTCTGGCCGATCGGGTTTCATTCGCGGTTAATTCCTGAAGGTCGGCTCCAAACTTCCCGATGTTGAACCCGCAGGCTCCCCCTTCGCCTCGCCGCAAGCCAGGGAAACGGGGTGATCAGCCGGCGGGCCAATGGGCGGTTGCCCGAGGTCACATGTTGAAGTCTTGGCCGAGATAGATCTCGCGGGCCTTCTCGTCGCGAATGAGAAAATCGCCGGGTCCGCTGGTCAGCACCCGTCCCTCGTGAATCAGGTAGGCCCGATCGACGATCCGGAGGGTTTCCCGGACGTTGTGGTCCGTGATGATCACCCCAATCCCTTTAGACTTCAATCCCAGCACGATGCGCTGCACCTCAGCCACCGAAATGGGGTCGATGGCGGCAAACGGTTCATCGAGGAGCAGGAATTTGGGTTGGGTTACCAGCGCCCGGGCGATTTCCAGGCGCCGCCGCTCGCCGCCCGACAAGGTGAACGCCTTTTGCTGGGCCACATGGGTGAGGTGCAATTCCGCCAAGTGGGCCGCCACCACCGCCGCGCGTTCCCGGCGCGGCACGTTCATCGTTTCCACGATGGCGAGCAGGTTTTGCGCGACGGTGAGTTTGCGGAACGTCGACGGTTCCTGCGGCAGGTAGCCCAGTCCGAGCCTGGCCCGCTCGTGCATCTTCAAGGCGGTGACGTCCTGACCATTGATGAAGACCTCCCCGGACGTGGCGGGAATCATGCCCACGATCATATAAAACGTTGTGGTTTTGCCGGCCCCGTTGGGGCCCAGCAGGCCGACAATTTCGCCGGCTTCCACCGTCAAATCGATGCCATTGACCACTGGCTTCTGGCCAAAGGTCTTGGCGAGCCCGCGGGCGGCAATTTGGGAGGTGACGGACATGCGGGAGAGGGGATTATTCGGCCGCCGAGGGCGAATCGGTGCCCGGCACATCGGTGGCATCGGGTCCGAGGTCTTTGAGCGGGGGGGCGGTGAGTTTGGGATTTTCCACCAACAGGCGCCTCTCTCCCCGGAAGAGGGTGATTTTTGAGCCCGCAGCGATGAAATCCGAAGAGCGGTCAATCACGACGGGATCGTCATAGAGCACGACCTTTTCCTCTTCGGGCAGGACCTCGGCGCGGCCGCAACTGGCCTCGCGATCACCCTGCACGAGCCGCACGTTGCCTTCCGCGAGCAGATATTTGAAGCCTTTGAATTCGCCAATGGTCGCATTCCGATCGCCGACCCGGGTCGCGCGAATCTCCAGGCGGTCACAGGTGATCTGCATATTGGTGCCTTTGAGGACCACATTGCCCAGGCAAAGCGCGATGGTCTCGGTCGCGGTGCTGCGCATGTCCAGGCTGTCGGCGGTGAGAATCGTATCCTCGGGAACCAGGGGGTTGATGATGTCCTCGGCGGCAGCGACCCCGGGAATCAGGCAGAGGAGGAGCAAGGTGAGCGATTTCATTCCAGGAGTCCTTCCAACGGCAATTTGAAGACGACGCGAGCTTTGCGTTTGACCAGGACCCGGCTCTCCCGGTGGGCATAGCTCCAATCCTCCCCGGTCAGGGAGAGGTCCGGGCGCTCCAACTGGAGGCTGGCCGGGCCATGCACAAGTTCCGGGGTGGGTTCCAAAATGGCAATCGGGGCGGTCAAGGTGGATTCGACTTCGCGATCAATGCCGCCGGTGTAGAGCATGAGCTCCATCTGGGTGATGGCGATGCGTTCGGTGTCCGACAGATCAGCCGTGGCCCCCACCACGCGGACCCGGGGGTAGCCCTCATCACTGAAGAATGAGATCGTGTAATCCCGCACGGGAGCGGTGGCTTTGACCCGATTTTCGGGGGCGCTCAGCCCCCCGCCTGAAACCAACAGGCCCAGCAGGAGCAATCGGAGCGGCGAGGTCATGCGCGGGGCTCCCGGCGGTGGGACAGAATCTGATCGCAGACTTCCCGAATCGCGCCGTGTCCGGGCAAGCGCTCGGTTTGGCAGTCGGCGGCGGCGAGGGCCGCTGGCATCGCCCCGGGCACGGTGATGCCGATGCCCGCCCAGTGCAGGGCCCCCGCGTCAATGTCGTCATCGCCGACATAAGCACACTGCGCCGCGGTCAAACCCAGCGCCGCCGCCAGTTCCTTGAGGGCGGTCTCCTTGTCCACCC
Organism: Opitutaceae bacterium; assembly: GCA_018402455.1. Classification (GTDB taxonomy): domain Bacteria; phylum Verrucomicrobiota; class Verrucomicrobiia; order Opitutales; family Opitutaceae; genus Actomonas. The sequence goes on along the minus strand of JAGYIG010000047.1, from coordinate 1,107 downwards.
GCCCTTGGACCAAGTGGGGAATCTTCAATTCCTGCGCGCGCACCGTCGTGGCGCCCGAAGCCCGGCCGCTGATCCAGGCCACGGGGAAGTCATCGCGGAGCAGGCGGACCATGCCCAGGCCATCGAGTACACTGAAGACCTTCGATTCGTGGCCATCGGAGGAGATGTGGAGGGTCCCATCGGTGAGCACCCCGTCCACATCGGTGGCGAGCAGTTTCAGGCCCGACCAGCGGTCGGCGGAGATGTCGTGGAGTCGGGGCATGGGTGGGTGGGGGAAGGTCTTCAGCCGATCCAGTCGGCGATCTGAGTGATGATGGAGTCGCGGGTGGGTCGGTAGTCCTCTTCCAACTCGGGTGCAAACGGCACGGGGATGTCCTGCGATCCGATCCGCAAGGGAGGGGCCTCGAGGTCAAAAAAATGGTCCTGGGTGAGTCGGGCCACCAGTTCGGCACCGAAGCCGTGGGTGATCCGACCTTCGTGCAGCACGATCAACCGATGGGTGCGGGCGAGCGAGGCCTTGATGCTGTCGAGCCGCAGCGGGGAGAGCGCCCGCAGGTCGAAGAGGTCAAAGGTGATTTCGTATTCGGCCGCGAAATAGGCGGCAGCTTCGGTCGCCAGCCCGACCATCTCCCCATAAGTTACGAGCGTGGCGTAATCGCCCCCGGCGACCTGGCGGGGCTCCCAGACGGATCGATAGTCGGGATCGAATTGCACGGGGCTTTTGGCTCCGCGGTAGAGCTTCTTGTGCTCGAACAACAGCACTGGGTTGTCGTCTTCGTAGGCGGCGAGCAGGGCATTGAAGGCATCTTGAGGGGTGCTCGGATACAGGGCCTTCAGTCCGGGCATCGAGAGGAAGAACGACTCGAGTTCCTGGGAGTGGAAAGAGCCAAAGGTCAGGCCGCCGCCGGTGGGAAGCCGCAGCACCAAGGGGACCTTGGCCCCGGAGCGAAAATGGTAGGTGGCGGCGTTGAGGGTGATTTGGGTGGTCGCCTCCGTGGAGAAATCCGCGAACTGGAATTCTTCGATCGGGCGGTGGCCCCGCAGGGCCAACCCGATGGCGTAGCCCGTGCAGGCACTCTCTGCCAACGGGGTGTTGAACACCCGGGG
>JAGYIG010000046.1 GCA_018402455.1 Opitutaceae bacterium | reverse complement strand
CGAACGGTGTTGGGGAACTGGTGCCGCGGTATCTGACCCGGAGCAGTCGCTGGGGGTGAGCTGACGGTGGCTTGAGCGACTGCAACCGGCGAGGCCGGTGCGGACGACAGGGTAGTCGTTCCCGCCGGGTCAGCTTCCCAGTAGTTGCTGGGTGAGGAAAGCCGCCTGCAGGCCAGCTATTTCTTTCAGGCCTTTGGTGGCCAGACCGAGTAGTTCCTGGAGCTGTGCGGGAGAAAAGGTCGCTTCCTCGCCGCTACCCTGGACTTCCACGAATTGGCCTTGGCCGGTCATGACAATGTTGGCATCGACCGCCGCGTCCCGGTCTTCGGTGTAGGGCAAATCCAGCAGCGAGGCGCCATCGACGATCCCCACGCTGACTGCGGCAATGGAATCCTTGATCGGATTTTCGGCCAGCTTGCCGGAATCCATCAGGGTTTGCACGGCAAGGCGGGCGGCGATGTAGGCGCCCGTGATGGAGGCGGTGCGGGTGCCGCCATCGGCCTGCAGCACGTCACAATCCACCCAGAGGGTGTGTTGACCGAGCTTTTGCAGGTCGATCACGGCGCGCAGGGATCGGCCGATGAGGCGTTGAATCTCGACGGACCGTCCGTCGACCTTGCCTTTGGAGCTGTCGCGCTGTTTGCGGTCGTGGGTGCTGTAGGGCAGCATGGAATACTCGGCCGTGAGCCAACCCCCGGAAACGTTTTGAGCGCGCATCCATCCGGGCACCCGGGCCTCGATCGTCGCCCCGCAGATGACCCGGGTCTGGCCGAAGGAAACCAGCACGGAACCGGTCGCATTCGGCGCAATGCCGGCCTCAAAAGCAATGGGGCGGAGTTGGTCAGGCTGGCGTCCGTCGGCGCGGGAATAAGACATGCCGGCAAGCTGAGGGGCAAAACCGCTGGGCTGTAAAGCCCCACTCACCGGAAAGCGCGTCTTGCTAGCGCATCTTGGCGAAGGTGGCCTTGAGCAGATCGGCGTCGCTGGCGTGGCCGGCTTTCGCCTGGGCCTTCGCGTTCAAGGCGTCCTCCATGGCGTTCTTGGTCGGCCGGATGACCTCGTAGTAGACCCCGAACCGGCCGGGCCACGGTTCACTGGCCAAGGTCATGGCGGCGTTAAGATCGGTTTTGTCGTGCGTGGCCTCATCGATGGTCACGAACTCGCCGCCCTTGCGGGGCACACTCGAGTCGAACGCGCCCGGAAAGAACTCAATGCACTCGGAGAGGATTTCCACCACGGCGAAGCCGGGGTGTTCCGCGGCTCGTTTGATCATTTCAACCATGTGTTTGACCTGCGTGGCATGGCTGCGGGCAACAAAGGACGCGCCGCTGTTGACCAGCTTGCGCATGGGGTTGATCGGCTGGTCGATCGCTCCCCAGGGATCGGTCTTGGACTTGAAGCCCTCCGGCGAGGTCGGAGACGTCTGCTTCTTGGTCAGGCCATAGACCTGATTGTCCATGATGACGTAGGTCAGATCGATGTTTTTGCGCGCGACGTGATCCAGGTGATTGCCCCCGATGGAGAACCCGTCTCCGTCGCCGCCGAAGACGAACACCTTCAGGTCGGGTCGACTGAGGGAGACTCCGGCCGAGAAGGGCACGGAGCGCCCGTGAATGAAATGGCCGCCGTGCGTGTTGACGAAATAGGGGAAGCGGGAGGAGCAGCCGATTCCCGCCATGGTCACGATCTTTTCGTGCGGGTAGTTGAGCTGTTCGAGGGCGCGGTAGAACGAGGCGAGAACGGCGAAGTCACCGCAGCCCGGACACCACGTCGGGTGGTCGGCGGTGAGGGCTTTCTTGGTCAACTTGGGCTCGTCGGGGGTGGGAGCGGGGGCGATGGCGGTGGTCATTTTTGAGAAAATCTGAAGGGCTGAAAAACTGAAAAGCCGAAACGAAGAAGTCAGACGTCGGGGTAGTCGGAGACGTTGACGCTGCGGGCGCCGGACAGGGCTTCAACGCCGTTCAGGATTTCGCTGACCTTGAAGGCCAGGCCGTCGGTCTTGGTGATGCTCCGGATGGCGGGATTAGCGTAGCGGGCGCGCAGCAGGGTGGCGAGCTGGCCGTAGCCATAGAGTCCGCGGTCGTTCATCTCGATGACGAAGATCTGCCGGAAGCGGGAGAAGATCCGCTCCAGTTCGGGCGGCAGGGGGTGGAGGTGGCGGATGTGGACGTGGCCGATTTTTTTGCCTTGGTTGCGGCCGCGGATGACGGCCTCGCGGATGGGGCCGTAGGTCGAACCCCAACCGACCAGCAACACGTCGCCGGAGTCGTCCCCATGGATTTCCGGGCGCGGAAGTTCACGAGCCAACTTGCGCAGCTTGTCGCGGCGTTTGGCGGTCATTTTCATGTGCAGGGCCGGATTCCCGGAGGGGTGGCCGTGTTCATCGTGTTCGAGCCCGGTGACGGTCGGGTAGGGGGCGCCCTCGATTTTGGTGCCGGGGGCGGCGTGACGCGTGATCGCCTCGAGGGGATAGGGTTTGAAGTCTTCGCCCCGGGGGGAGAGATCGGGGGTGGGGTCGATACGGAGTTTATCGACGTCGGGCTCATCAAACGCCTCGATGCGTGAAGCCAGGGCTTGGTCGGTGAGGATGATGACCGGGGTGGAGTATTCCTTGGCCAATCGGGCCGCCTCGATCGCGATGTAGTAGCAGTCCTCGACGTCCTGCGGGGCGATGACGATGCGGGGGGAATCGCCGTGACTGCCGTAGATGGCCTGCATGAGGTCGCTTTGTTCAACGTTCGTGGGCAGGCCGGTGGAGGGGCCGCCGCGCTGCACGTTGATGACGATGAGCGGAAGTTCGGCCATGGTGGCCCAACCGAGAGCCTCCATTTTGAGGGAAAGGCCGGGGCCCGAGCTGCCGGTGATGGCGGTGTGTCCGGCATAGGCCATGCCGATGGCGTAGGAAACCGCCGCCAGCTCATCCTCGGCCTGCACGAACACGCCGCCATATTTCTGCAACTCGGTGCGCAGGGTCTCCATGATGGTTGACCAAGGCGTGATGGGATAACCCGCGCCGTAGCGGACGCCCGCGGTCAGGAGCCCCAGGGTCATGGCGGTGTTGCCGTCGGTGGTGATTTGGGGGTGGCCGGAATCGTCCTGGCCGGGCGCGAGTTTGAAGTAGGCATCGCGAATGTTGTCCGCTGGCCAGGCATATCCCGCGTCGAAGGCGAGCATGGTGTTGCGGATCACGTCCTCGCCAAATTTACCGAATTTCTCCGCAATCAGTTTCGTCAGCTTGGTGACCTCGAGATCGAAGAGACGGCAGAGCAGCCCGAGCACAAAGATGTTTTTGCCCTTTTCCTTGGCGGAGCCGCCGACGGCTTCGATGGTGGCGCTGGTGATTGGCACGCCGACCGCGAGGCAATCAATCTCGCTGGTGTCGGGAGCCACGTGATCGCTGTCGTAGATGAGGACACCGCCCTTGCGCAGGGCGCCGATGTGGCTGTGGTAGCTGTGCTCATAGAACGCCACCAGGAAGTCGGCTTCATCGCCGGAACTGAGGATGTCCCCGGTGCCCATGCGGACTTGGAAGATCGAAGGTCCGCCCGAGATGGTCGACGGGATGGTCATGTAGGTCATGACATCCTGGGCGCTGCGGCCCGCGAGGCGGGCGAGAAAGGCCCCGATGGTTTGGATGCCATCCTGGGAGTTGCCCGCCATGCGGATGACAACGTCGTTGAGAGATTTGGTGGCGCCGGCGGATGTCGAGGCATCAGCGGCGGAATCAGGCGTATGGGGGCTGACCATGGGTGGAGGTTTTAGCGGACGAGCAAGGTGGTCTTCGACGGAGGCGTCAACGGGCGGTTTCACCCTTCTGACACTTTCTCCATCGGATTGTCACCGAACGCCAGCTCGGCGGGCGGCCGGTGGGGGGGCTGGTAGGTCGGCCACCCACCTTCCGGTCAAGATGCGCTTTGGCTGTGGCAATGCGTGCGGAGTATCGTCTGAATTTCTCTGGCACACTGATTCCCGTCGTCGGCTGGTCCGGCGGCTTTCAGATTTAACCATGAAGACTCCTTTTCCCACGCTCTCCCCTGAAGAAGCAGCTGCAATGGTGCAGAACCAACAGACGATTGGTTTTGGCGGTTTTACCGCGGCTGGCGCCTGCAAGGTCATTCCGCTCGCCATCGCGGCGAAGGCCAAGGCCGAACATGCGGCCAATCGGCCCTTCAAGTTGGGGGTGATCACCGGGGCCTCGACCGGCAAATCGCTCGACGGCGCGCTCGCCGAAGCCGAAGCCATCGCTTGGCGCACGCCGTATCAGTCGGACAAAATCCTGCGCAAATCGATCAATGAGGGGAAGACCCAGTTCTTCGACCTGCACCTTTCCGCCGTCCAGCCCACCGTGCGCAGTGGGGTTTTTGGCAACGTCGATTGGGCCATCATCGAGGCCAGCCATGTCACGGCGCAGGGGGAGATTGTCCTCACGGCGGCGGTGGGAGCGGCCAACACCTTTGCCCGCCTGGCCGACAAGATTCTGATTGAGCTCAACGCCCACCATCCGGGCGAGCTGATGGGCTTCCACGATCTTTACGAGCCCGCGGATCCGCCCTACCGCCGGGCCATTCCGATCTATTCACCGACCGATCGGATCGGGGCGTCCTTCATCAAGGTCGATCCCGCGAAGATTGCGGGAGTGGTGCGCACGGACCTGCCGGATGAATCCGGAGGCTTTGCCGCTTCCGACGCCACGACCACGCAGATCGGGGAAAATGTCGCCAATTTCCTCGCCAATGAGATTAAGATCGGTCGCTTGCCGAAATCCTTTCTCCCGCTCCAGTCAGGGGTCGGTAATATCGCCAATGCGGTGATCGGCGCTCTTGGCAGCAACGAAGGTATTCCCCCCTTCATGATGTATACCGAAGTGCTGCAGGACTCGGTCATCGACCTGCTCCAAACCGGTAAGTGCTCGTTTGCCAGCAGTTGTTCACTGACCCTCAGTCCGGATCGGTTGATCGAGTTTTATCGTGAACTGGAATATTTCCGGTCGAGGGTGGTCCTGCGACCTCAGGAGATCTCGAACAGTCCGGAAATCGTGCGGCGGCTCGGGTTGATCACCATCAACACGGCGATTGAGGTCGATCTCTTTGGCAATGTGAATAGCACCCACGTCATGGGACGTGACCTGATGAATGGGATCGGCGGCTCCGGCGATTTTACCCGCAATGCCCATGTTTCCATCTATACCTGCCCCTCCATCGCCAAGGGCGGAAAGATCAGCACGATCGTGCCGTTTGTGACCCACCTCGACCACAGCGAGCACTCCGTGCAAGTGGTGGTCACGGAGCAAGGGGTTGCTGACTTGCGCGGCAAGTCCCCGCATGACCGGGCCGAGCTCATGATTAACAATTGTGTGCATCCGGAGTATCGCGAGGAATTGCGGGGTTACCTCCGGGCCTCCAGCAAGGGTCACGTCCAGCAGACCCTGCACAACGCGTTTGGCATGCACCTCGCCTTCCTCGAACGCGGCGACATGCGCAACGTCGAGTGGAAGTGACGGGACGGTGGCGGCCGACTCAGTTCGCCAACGCTTCGTGGTAGTGCGCTCGGCACATGGCGACGTAGCGATCGTTGCCGCCGATCTCGATTTGCTCACCATCCCGGAGTCCCTTGCCATCGGGGCCGACCCGTAGGTTCATGGTGGCTTTGCGGCCACAGTGGCAGATCGTTTTGAGTTCGATCAAATCATCGGCGAGGGCGAGCAGCGCGGTGCTGCCTTCGAACAGTTGGGCCCGGAAATCCGTGCGGAGGCCATAGCAGAGCACGGGGATGTCGAGCTCATCCGCGACGAGGCACAGCTGTTCCACCTGCTGGCGGGTGAGGAATTGGGCCTCGTCGATCAGCACACAGGAGACGGGCTTGTCGGTGTGTTCGGTGGCGACATTTTTGTAGAGATCATCGGTCGCGCTGAACGGATTGGCGTCGGCTTCCAAGCCGATGCGCGAGGCGATGCGACCGATGCCGGCGCGTTGGTCCACCACCGGGGCAAACAACAGGGTGCGCATGCCCCGTTCCTGATAATTATAGCTGGACTGCAGAAGCACCGTGCTTTTGCCGGCGTTCATCGCGGAGTAGTAGAAGTAGAGCTTGGCCATCGGTGGAAAAGTAGCGAGGAGCGAGTAGTGGGAGGCGAGTAGATCAACGCGCCGAATCACGGCGTTTCCCCAAATCTACATTGCGCAGTTGGCATTATTTAGGAAGCCCTCCGCTGAAATCAATGCTCACTAGTTGTGAGGTTTCAGAGGGTTGTCCCTGCGGTTGATGATGGGTTCCTTCCCTTTGGCGATCACCCGTTGCAGATGCTCGCACGCGGTGACGCCATTGGGTTTAAGGTCGATTAGCGCTGGCGGGGCCGCCACTTGAGCTTTCGCTGAATCCGCAACTCCGGGGGCAGGGCGGCGGGAATGAGCAGCAGGTCGTTAAAGTGGCGGGCCAAAAAAGGGACCTCCAACGCCGGATTGAGCACCCAGCGATTCAGGGCGTAGAGCCCGATGGACAGCAGGCAAAGGGGGTCCCGCGCGTAGCCGAAGGGCCTCACAGCAGTGCCAGGATGATCACGCCGGAGAGCGTTGCCAGTCCGAGTTTGCCGATGAAGATGAGCATGACCGCGACCGTTGAGTAATCCGGGAACGGTGCAAGCGTGGAGAGAACTTGCGCGGGTGGCGGGGGGCGGAGCAGGGTGTCGCCCCATGCCGCTAATCGAATCCACCTACCGAGCGCCCTTCGGGTTGGCCAGTGGCCACCTGCAATCGATCTGGCCGGCGGTGTTTCGGCCGGTGCCGGCGGTGCCGTGGGAGCGGGAGCGGATCACCACCCCGGACGATGATTTTATTGATGTCGACGGCTGGGCCTCACGGCGCGATCGGGTGGTGATCCTCTCTCATGGTCTGGAGGGCAATGCCAACCAGCCCTATATCCGCGGGATGGCCCACGCGTGTCACCGTGCCGGCTGGGATGTGGTGGCGTGGAATTGTCGCGGGTGCAGCGGGGAAGCGAACCGCCAACTGCGTTTTTATCACAGTGGCTCCTCGGATGATCTGGGCACGGTGATCGACCACGTGCTGAGCTCGGAGCGCTGGGCGGAGGTGGCGTTGGTGGGGTTCAGTCTGGGGGGCAATCAGACGTTAAAATACCTCGGGGAAAAGTCGGTTGAGGTGGACCCCCGGATTGTCGGAGCCGTGGCGTTCTCGGTGCCCTGTGATTTGGCGGCCAGTTCGGTGCGATTGGGCGAATGGCAGAACCGGATCTACATGGCCCGCTTCATGAAAACCTTGCGCGAAAAGGTGCGCCGGAAGGAGCGCCTGTTTCCGGGGCAACTCCCGCTCGACGGCTTGGACCGCATGCGCACGTTTCGGGAATTCGATGATCGCTACACCGCCCCCTTGCACGGCTTCGCCGACGCGGCGGACTACTGGGCGCGGTGTGGCAGCGGGCGCTTTTTGGCCGACATCCGGGTGCCGTCGCTGCTGGTCAACGCCACCGACGATCCCTTTCTGGCGGGCCGGTGTTTTCCGCGCGAAGAGGCCGCGGCCAGTGCGTGGTTACATTTGGAGATGCCCCGTCATGGCGGTCACGTGGGCTTCATTCGGCGCGCCGCGACCTACTGGTCGGAGACGCGGGCGGTGGAATTTTTGAGCTCTTGCGGAAGGCAAACGTGACGGAGCGGGTCTTGCCAGCGACGGCGACGGCGCTTTTAACCCTATCCGCATCCGATTATGAATAAGTTTCTCACCTTCTCCTTTTTGCCGAAAAGCTCCGACCTCGCCCTGTTACTGCTCCGGGTCGGTTTCGGGGGCTACATGCTGATTTTTCACGGCTGGGGCAAGTTACTGGGCTGGTCCAAGCTCAGTGGGGGCTTTCCGGATCCGCTGGGGGTCAGCTCCCCGGTCAGCTTGTCCCTCACCATTCTGGCCGAGGTATTGGCCGCCGCCTTGCTCATCCTGGGGCTCTACACCCGACTCTCGGCTTTTCTGCTCACCATCACCATGGGCGTGGCGTTCTTCATCGTGCATGGCGGCAGGTTTGCGGGCGAGGGCAACGGCGAGATGGCGTTTCTCTATGGACTCGGTTTTCTCGCGCTGATTTTCACCGGCGGCGGTCGCTTCGCGATCGACCGAAAACTGGGTCAATGAGTGCGGGTTCGTGGTCCGCGGTGATCAGCCGCGCACGGTGAACAACCAGCCCGTATACAGTAGATAGGCCATCAGGAGGGCGGCCCCTTCTCGGCGGTCGATCCGGTGGCCGGTTTGGACGAGGGGCCACAGCGCCACGGTGAGCGCCACGAGCATGATCAGGTCCACCGGGCTCAAGCTGACAGCGATCCCCCCGGACGCGATGGCGGTGGCGCCAAGAATGCCGAGCAAATTGAAAATGCTCGACCCGACCACGTTGCCGATCGCCACGTCATTTTCCCCGTTTTTGACGGCGACCAAAGAGATGGCCAATTCCGGCAGGCTGGTGCCGATGGCGACAATCGTGAGCCCGATCAACGTCTCGCTCCAGCCGAGGGCCTGAGCCAGTTCCACGGCGCCCAGGACGAACAGATCTGAACCGTAGAGCAGCAACCCCAAACCGCCGATCGAATAGAGCAACGCCTTGGGCAAGGGCATGGGTTTGGGTTCATCCGCGCCGAGACTTTGGTTGGGATCCTTTCGCGCCCGCAGCAAGGTGTTCCCGGTATACAGGAACAGGGCGATGACCAGAATCACGCCCTCGGTGACGCCCAGAAATGAATTCATCAACACGAGAGCCCCGGCAAGGGTCACGCCGACCAAAATGGGCACCTCGCGCCAGATCACCGCGCGGTCGGTGGTCAGGGGGGTGATCAACGCGCACAAGCCCAGAATCAGGGCGAGGTTGCAAAGGTTGGAACCGATCACATTGCCCACGGCGATTTCCGCGGCTCCGCGCTGGGCCGCTTGCAAGCTCACCACCAACTCCGGCGCACTGGTGCCGAAAGCGACCACGGTCAGACCGATGACCAACGGGGTCAGCCCCAGGCGCAAGGCCAGTGCGGCCGCCCCCCGCACCAAGAGCTCCGCCCCCAGCGTGAGGATAGCGAGACCGACGATGAGACTGAGCAGCGGCGTCATGGTGAAGCGAAGGAGCTTCCACAACGGGCCGTGCCCCCGGGGGTTGTCAACCCAGAGGGCGCGTGGCGTTCAAACTTCACGCATCCATCTGGTCGGCGGGCAGGTCGACGGGCAGGGGGGCCGGACGCTCGCAGGTCGATACCATTGGGATATGCCGGCCTTCCGCGGGAGAACGCACGGCGGCCTCCATGGTTTCGATCACGTGGTGGGCGAGTTGCCCGTTGGCTCGATGGGGCCGGCCACTGCGGATGGCGTGGGCCAGATCGGCCACGCCGGTGCCCCGGGCTCGTCCCGCGGGGTGAAGGGTCGGCACCGGCTCGAAGGCGTTCGCCCCCGCGGGTTGGAAATGGCAGGGGTCATCGAACTGATTGGGATCACACACTTTTAAAACGCCCTTGGTGCCGTGAATGATGATGTTGGGCAGGTCGGACTTCGGCGTGTCGAAGCTCATGACCAGCGTGCCGATGGGTCCCGCGGCGAACTCCAGGGTGGTTGAGAAATGGGTGGGGACTTCCACCTTCACCGTTTCGCCGCGCCGCGGCTCGCTCGTAATGGTGCGTTCGGCGAACGTCGCGCGGGCGGCGCCGCTCACCCGGGCCACCGGCCCGAGCAGGTTCACCAAGGCGGTGATGTAGTAGGGACCCATGTCAAACATGGGGCCGCCCCCCACCTGATAATAAAAGTCAGGATTGGGGTGCCAGGATTCGTGGCCGGGACACAGCATGAATCCAAAAGCGGAGACGGGCGTCCCAATGAGGCCTTCGTCGATCACGCGTCGGGCCGTCTGCAAACCCGACCCCAGAAACGTATCCGGCGCACTGCCGACCCGCAGCCCCGCCGCGGTGGCAGCGGCGAGCACCGTGGCCGTGTCGGCGGCGGTCAGGGCGAACGGCTTTTCACAATAGACATGTTTACCGGCCGCCAGGGCCTGGCGGTTGATGGCGGTGTGGGCGCCGGGGATGGTCAGGTTGACGACCAGGTCGATGTCGTCGCGCGCCAGCAAGGCCTCCACCGACCCGCCAAAGGCGAGACCGTGCTTGGCCGCAGTCGCTTCGGCGTGAGGGACGTTCAGGTCGGCGCAGCCGACGATTCGGATGAGATCCGCGTAGTTTTGGCAGCCCTCGAAGTAGGCGTTGGAAATATTGCCGCAGCCGATCAGGCCGATGTTGGTGGAAGACATGGTGGGGGTTGAAGTAGTGAGTAGCGGGTAGCGGGTAGTGAAGTGGGTAGCGAGTGGAACGGAGCGTGGAGGGAGGAACTGGCAGTGCGTCAGCCCTGCTCGCTACTCACTACTCGATACTCGCTACTTCAAAAATCAGAGATTCCCGGCGGCCCAGCGGAGGCCGCGCACGTTCATGGCGAGGGCGGCGGGGCAACGGTCGAACTCGGCCAGCTCGTGGCCGAGACCACCGTAGAACACGCGTCCCTTGCCCCAGCGTTTGATCCAGGCGACGGGCATGGGGATGGATTGACCTTTCCAGCGGTAAATCGTCTCGGCCAGCACGTGCACGCCCGGATCGATCAGCATGTAATACTGCTCGGAGTTGTAGGTGAACTCCGGCGGAATGCCTTGCATGATGACGTGATCGGGGTCCGTCACGGTGACGTCGTATTCGCCGATCACCGGGTGGGCCACGAACATACCGCCCACCATCCACTTGAACTCCACGTCGCCGCGAAAGGCATCACCCATGCCACCGTGAAAACCGCCGAGATTGACCCCGTTATGGACCGCATCCCGCAAGGCCTTGGACTGATCCGGGCTGATCTCGCCCATCGTCCAGTTGGGGACGATCAGGTCGAATGAAGTCAGGTCCAATTCAGTTAGGCAGGCGAGGTTGGATTCGCATTGGCAGTCGAAACCATGGTGCGCCAATTCCGCGACGTAGCGGGCGGTGAAAGCTTCCGGGGTATGGCCTTCCCAACCTCCGCTGATAAAGAGCGTTTTTTTCATGAGCAGGTAGCCAGTCAGAAGAGGGAGGGCGGAGCAACCGATCAATCCGGTCTAACGCTGGAATGTGGGCGCGGGAGGGACCGGCTCCGTCCGGTCCGTGGCGGTGGAGTGGCACGGTTGGACGGCGGATGGCAGGACGGCGGAGAGGCAGGGGCGGACGACACAGAGGTCGTCCCTCCCGGTCCGCGGCGGTGGAGTGGCGCGGTTGGATGGCTGCGGGCGAGGTCGTCCCCTCCCGGGGGAGTTTCTTAAATCTTGCTGGCAAGTCGCGGCCGGGCTCTGCCACGTTGGCGGGTCCGCGTCACCTTCATGCCTATCCTGACCATTAACGACCTGTCCCATGCCTTCGGCGGTCCTCCCGTTTTGGAGGACGTCAATCTGCAGATCGATGCCGGGGATCGCGTCTGCCTGGTGGGACGCAATGGATCGGGAAAATCGACCTTCATGCGGCTGCTGGCCGATGAGATGAAACCGGACACCGGCACCATCGTGCGAGCGGCCGGCGCGCGTGTGGCGCGTTTGCCACAGGAGATTCCCCATAATGTGACCGGCACGGTGCATGATGTGGTCATGACGGGCATGGTGCCGCTGTCGGATCATGAGGAGGAGTGGGAGCAGGACGTGCGGGTCGAGAATTTGCTGGAGCGGATGGACCTCGCCGCCGCGGCGGAATTTTCCTCGCTCTCCGGCGGCATGAAACGCCGCGTGTTGCTGGCCCAGGCGCTGGCCAGCGGGCCGGAACTGCTGCTGCTCGATGAGCCCACCAACCATCTGGACATCGCCAGCGTGGAGTGGCTGGAAACGTTTTTGGCCGAGTCGAAACTGGCGCTGTTTTTTGTGAGCCATGACCGGACCTTTTTGAAAAAACTCGCGACGCGCATTGTGGAACTGGATCGCGGGCGACTGACGGATTGGAACTGCGACTACGACACCTTTGTGGTGCGACGCGCGGAGCGGTTGGAAGTCGAGGAGCGGGAGCAGGCCCAGAAGGACAAGCGGTTGGCACAGGAGGAGGCCTGGATCCGTCGGGGAATCAAAGCCCGGCGGACCCGCGACCAGGGGCGGGTCGCGCGACTCAAGGCCATGCGCGCCGAACGGCGGGCGCGGCGCGACATGACGGGCACGGCGACCATCAGGGTCAGCGAGGGCGAACGCAGTGGTCAACGGGTGGTGGAGACCATGGGGCTGACCTTTGCTTACGAAGGCAGTGAACCGATTGTGGCGGATTTGGATCTCCTCATCAGCCGCGGTGACAAAGTGGGGCTGCTGGGGGCCAACGGTTCCGGCAAGACCACACTCATAAAATTGCTGCTGGGACGATTGACCCCGACCAAGGGGGAAATCCGGGAAGGCACCAAACTGCAGGTGGTGTATCTCGATCAATTGCGCGATCAGATTGATGACAACAAGTCGGTGGCCGACAACGTTTCCGAGGGAAACGACTTCGTGCTGTTTGAAGGGAAGAAGAAGCACGTGATCAGTTATTTGGAGGACTTTTTGTTCGAACCCGATCGTTCCCGCACCCCGGCCCGGGTGCTCAGCGGGGGCGAACGCAACCGGTTGCTGCTGGCGCGACTGTTTACCAAACCGGCCAATGTCCTGGTGATGGATGAGCCGACCAACGATCTGGATGCCGAGACCCTCGATTTGTTGGAAAACCTCCTCGTCGAGTTCAGCGGCACGTTGTTGGTGGTCAGCCACGATCGGGATTTTCTCGATAACGTGGTGACCAGCACCCTGGTCGCCGAAGGGCAGGGAAAATGGACCGAGTATGTCGGTGGCTACTCGGACTACGTGGCCGATCGGGCGCGCAACGTCGGGTCGGGGGCCGCCGCCTCGGCCACCGGGGGGACGGGGACGGGGTCGCGAGCCAAGTCGTCGTGGATCAAAAAACCGATGCCGAAGCCGCGGAAATTGAATGCGAAGGAGAAGCAGGAGCTGGCTGAGCTGCCGGCGCGAATCGAGGCGCTGGAGGCGGAGCAAACCGCCCTGACCACCAAAATGGCGGACCCTAATTTCTACGCGAACGAGGCCGCCAAGGTTCCGGCCCTCAAAGCCCGGCTGGAGGCCATCGAGGCCGAGACGCACAAAGTCTTCACCCGGTGGGAAGAGCTGGAGGCCATTCAAGTCGCTGCCGAGGCGGGCTAGGGCCGCGCCGGTTTGCGGGAAAATCACCGGTCCCGGCCTCCGTGGCTGGTGCGGAAACTAAAACATGCCTTAAATGCCTGTCCCCCCAACGCTAGGGACCGGAATTGGAGTCCGGCTACGCTAATACATCGTATTATGCGCCTCCCCGGAGGATACTGGCGATAGCCTCCGGTCTTGCCTGATCACGGTTTGGAACTCCTTCCGAACCCGCTCGTCGAAACACGCGGGCAACATTTGTTATGCGCAACGACTATTTGAACGAGGCCCTGAAGGTGGTCGAAGACCCCAACCTGTTGGTGAACCTGGTATCCCGGCGCGTGAAACAGCTCCGTCGGGGAGGCCGACCGTTGATCGAATCACTGGAAAAACTTTCCTTGGAGGACATGGCGCTGCGGGAGATTTACGAAGGTAAGATCACGTGGGAAATGCCGGATGAGCACACGGCAGCTGTCTCGTCGACCTGATCATGGCGATAGAATGGCAACTCTTTTTGCCTGCACTGCTGCTGCTGCTGTTTCCGGCCGACCGACTCATGGGGTCGCGGGTCGAGCTGTTGAGCTTCGACCGGGCGGGCAACCGCTCGGCCGCGGTCAATCGCCGCCGGTGGATGTATGTGCGCTGGACCGAGCCCCTGCGGGCTTTTGGCGGAGCGTTTGCGCTCAAGATTTCGCTGCCACTGGCGACGGACCTGTGGCGTTTTCAAGCGGGTGATGCCTACGCCTTGTTCATCGCCATTTTGGTCGCAGGCATGATCCTCCAACTGCCCACCGGTCGGGAGGAAGGCGCTTTGTTGGCCCCCGTTGGTTATGCCGTGGGCATCCTTTTTGCCCTGCTGCCTTGGCCGCTGGCCGGAGTGGGTTTGATCGGTGGCATCACGAGCCTGTTCGCCTTCCGCCAGCTGAATGCTTTTTTTGGCTTCGCGGCGTCGGTGGTGGGCTTGGTGGGGCTGCTGTTTGAGAGCCCGCCGATGTGGTTGATCCCGGCGGTGGGACTGCTGTTTCTACCGGTGTTGGCGGGACTGCTGACCGGCCGGACACTGGAGATGCCCCTGCCCGCCGATACCCAGCAGAGCTAGGTGCGGCGTGGAATCACGCTTGGTGGCAGGATAGGTCCTGATCACGGATGAACGCGGATGGATCCGGATCCCGTTCCATCGCGGAAATTTCCGAGACTCCCTGAATTGGCTTCTGAATCCGGGTTTATCTGTGTTAATCCGTGGTCGATTTTCGTCTCCGCGCCTCGTCCATGTTCGCCAATATTTCATGCTACCAATTTGCCCGGTTGAGTGCCTTGCCATCGCTCAAGACGGAGTTGTTGGCGGCGTGCAAGCAGCGGAACCTGAAAGGCACGATTTTGTTGGCGCCGGAGGGGATCAATTTGTTTCTCGCCGGTCCGCGCCAAGCCGTGGACGAAGTCGTGGCCCTGATCCGCGCGATTCCGGGGCTCGAGAATCTGGCTCCCAAATACAGCCAGAGTGATCATCAGCCTTTCAGCCGCATGCTCGTGCGCCTGAAAAAGGAGATCATCGCCTTTGGCGTCGACGGGATTGATCCGGCGGCACGCACCTCCCCCAAGCTCAAGGCGACGGAGCTGAAACAGTGGCTCGACGCGGGAAAACCCGTGACGTTGCTCGACACCCGCAACGACTACGAAGTGAAGCTCGGCACCTTCCGGGGCGCGGTGCCGGCGGGCATTGATTCCTTTCGGGACTTTCCGCAGGCGGTGGCCAGGCTGCCGGAGGAGCTCAAGCGGCAACCGGTTGTGATGTTCTGCACGGGCGGCATCCGTTGCGAAAAAGCCGGCCCGTTCATGGAGCGCGAAGGTTTTGAGGAAATCTATCAACTCGACGGGGGAATCCTCAAATACTTCGAGGAAGTCGGGGGCGACCACTACGACGGGGAGTGTTTTGTCTTCGACCAACGGGTCGGGGTCGACCCGGCGCTGCGGGAATCGGCGTCGGCCCAGTGCCACCACTGCCAGACGCCCCTGACCGCGGAGGAGCAGGAACACCCGCACTACCAACCGCCGCAAAGCTGCCCGTATTGTTACGTGCCCGACGCGGAAAAGGAGCGGTTGGCCCGGGCGGAGCGTCAGGCCAGGTTGGATGCGTTGGTCGACCCGTTGCCGGGGTCCCTGCCTTACGACAACCGGAGGCCCTTCACGGTGCCGGGAGTCCATGATGGCGCCACCTTGGGGGAGGCGTTGCGCGCGGTCTTTCCTCATCTGCCGCGCGACCATTGGCAGGCGATCATCGAGGAACGCCGCATGGTGGACAGCAAGGATCAACCGGTGAACCTGGAGCGGGTGGTGCGGGCGGGGGAGTATTATGCGCAGCTGCAACCCGCCCAAACGGAGCCGGCGGTGAATGCGAACGTGCGCTTGGTCCACGAGGACGAGGCCATTGTGGTCCTGGCCAAACCGGCGCCGCTGCCCATGCATCCCGGCGGGCGGTTTCAGCGCAACACCCTCGATTATTTCCTGGCTCAGGTTTACGCGCCCCATCACCCGCGTCCGGCGCATCGCTTGGATGCGAACACCAGTGGATTGGTGGTGTGTTCGCGCACCCGCCGGATCGCGTCGCGTCTGCAGCCGCAGTTCACCGCGGGTCAAGTGGCGAAGACCTACCTCGTCCGCGTGCACGGCCGACCGGTCGAAAAGTCCTTCACCTGCGAGGCCGCCATCGGCGGCGAATCCGGCCCCGGTGGCAACCGGTCGATTGATCCCGTGAACGGCCGCGAAGCCCGCACGGAGTTCGCGGTGGTCTCGTATCGGGAAAGTGATGACACCACCGTGTTGGAGGCGAAGCCTCTCACCGGCCGCACCCACCAGATCCGCCTGCACCTGCAACACCTCGGCCACCCCGTCGTCGGCGACCCGCTCTACGGCCAAACCCCGGTCCGGCCCGGCGACCCCGGCACGCTCCCCGTTGATGCCCCGCCCCTCTGCCTGCACAGCTGGAAGTTGAGCTTTGCGCATCCGCTCACCGGCGCACGGGTGGCCTATGAGGACGAACCGCCGGCGTGGGTCCAAGGTCAGATGGCGTAGGGAAACCGAATCCGGGGATCGTCCGAAGGGAAATCGCGGATGTTGCGGGTCACGAGTATACAGCCCGATTCCTCAGCCGTAGCCAGGATCACCGCATCGGGTAGTTTGAGGCGCATCTCCTGGCGGAGTTCCACGGCTCGACGCGCCACGGTTTCAGTCAGCTCGATTCGGTTCATGCTGGCGAGCAGCCCGTCCACGGCGTGTTTTTCGTGATCTGACCGAGCTCCGGCCAGAAGTTCCATGAAGGAGATGATGGAGTAGCAAGGCGTGCGGTAGCGGGCCAATTCGGTCTCGGCCGCCGGGAGCCCTTGCAGGTAGTCGATCAGGACATCGCTGTCGAAAACCGCTTTCATCGCTCCCACTCGTCTCGAAGGAAGTCCACCTGCGAGCGGGCATCGCCGCGGTTGCTCCATGCTCCAAAAGCGGCCTCTCGGGAGGTCTGTTTTTCCGAGTCCAGCAGTGAACTTACGGCTCGGCGAACCGCCTCGGCTCGCGAAATTTTCTTCTGCTGACAAATCTTGTCCAACACAGTCACCTGATCATCAGGAAGATCCACGATAGTTCTCATGATAACGTAATTAGTCATCATTATCTGAAACTACAAGTCATTTGTAGCGCCACCAAAGTTCGTATTACGAACAAAGGCGTCGAGCCAAGGGGCGGACTCGACGGCCGCGGACTGAATCAGACCATCATCCCGATTCGTTGGGTTAATGGTCCTACTTGGAGGACACGGTAAGTCTTTCCTCAGCCACTTGAGAGATGGTTTTATCCTCCCGTTTTGCTTGGAGGCGGAGGGCATTGATCAGGCTCGGTTTGAGTCGCAAACTCACGGGCTTCCGACCGGAGGGTTTGCGACCGGCTCCAGGTCGCGCGCCGCCGCGGCCCATGGGCTTGAGTCGTCCTCGTTTGATATCGGTGGCAGTGAGTTCGGGATTGTCGGAGAAGTCGATATCCTGGTCTTTGATTGCAGCCAGTTTGGCTCGTTGTTGGGCCGTGAGCGGCTTGGCTTGGCGCAAAGATTTACGAACGGTGGGCATGGTAGAGTTTCCTTTCTCGACGACTGGCAGGCCGGGCAGAACTACCGGCGGCTTTCCGCTCATCCCCCTCGAATTGCACCGGTTTACAATCAATGATCGCGAATGAAAGTCAATGGGGGAAATCAAAAGGACCAAGTCCCGGTTAGTGCTCCGCCAGATCCGCCTGCATTGCCTTGAGTTGAGATTCCTTCATCCGCTCACCGGCGAAGCGGAGACCCCGGCTTGCATTCTGATGAAATGAAGTTGTCTTATTCGGGATGGACTATCGAGGAGTCATCACGATTGAGCCGGGCAAGCGGAGCGGCAAGCCCTGCATTCGTGGATTGCGCATCACGGTCTATGACGTCCTGGACTATCTGGCCTCGGGGATGTCGGAGGCGGAGATCTTGACGGATTTTCCGGATCTAAAAGCGACTGACATCAAAGCCTGCTTGGCCTTTGCGGCGGACCGTGAGCGGCGTTTGACCACGGTGTCAGTTGCGTGAAACTCCTGCTTGACCAGAATCTGTCACCGCGCCTGGCGAAAGCGCTCCATCAGAATTTCCCCGGGACGCTTCACGTGCGGGATCTTGATCTGCAATCAGCCGATGATCGATTGATTTGGGAAATGGCAGGAAAAGACGGATTCACCATTCTCACCAAAGACGATGATTTTCATCACTTGAGTTTTGTGTTGGGGGCTCCGCCTAAAGTGGTTGGGTTGCGTTTAGGGAATTGCACGACGAATCAGGTGCGGGAGGTTTTAGAACAGAATTTGGACGAGCTCCGCCGATTCGATGAAGACAGCGCGTCTGCCTTCTTATCATTGCCGTAGGCTGGGGGGGGAAGCGCAAAGCTGCCAAGGGTGCCAAGTTCACGCAAAGAGGATCAATCAAGCTGGCCGATGCGTTTCAACCAGTGGATCCGTTGGCGGTTTTTTAGGGTCGGTTCGCGTATCCAGATTCTGAAAACGTTCCAAACGCGATATTTTGGGCGAAACGAAAAACAGAAAAGGTTTGGAGTTAGCCGACTGGTCTTATTGCTGTTAGATGCTCGACTCAGGCTCGACAGCTCAATCAACACCGCTCCAACTGGCTCTTCATGAGTAGCTCCCCAGCCAATCTCGCGAATGAAAATTGTGGTTGGGCTAGTCGGTTTCATACCTTCACATCGGCAACGATTGATGATCTGGTTTCGAGTCTTGTCTCTTTTGTTCGGGATTCGACTCCAGAAGAAATTCGAGCATGGAAAGGAACTATCCCGGGTTTGCAGAAAGAGTGTAAAAAGTCCCTTTCGATCAATCCGGACAGGGTCCACTATGGGGCTATTTTGGAATATCGCCTGCCAGATGGGCCACACAGGGTAGATGCCGTTTTACTCGTCTCGGGTGCAGTCCTAGTTCTCGAGTTTAAGGGCGACGGCAACTGGCAACCCCAATATCTTGAGCAAGCGGCTGACTATGCACGAAGGCTGTATTGGTGGCATTCCAAGTGTGGCGACGAAGGAGTTAGAGTGCACACAATTTTGGTTTCCTACGGCCAGCAGGGAGCTGAGCAGGAAAACGAGTTTTCGACTCTCACCAACATCTCGAATCTATCAAATCTCATAGAGCGCTTTGATCGCGGGAGTGAACTGCCCCCCGTCAGTGTAGAGGAGTTCATTCAACCAGGCGTTTGTCAGCCTTCGCCAACTTTAGTGCAGGCAGCGAGGCGGTTCTTCGCTGATCATGAATTACCTACGATAAAGCGAATCGATGAGGTGACATCGGGGGCAGTAATAAGAATCACTGACCTGATACATGAGGCTGCCGAGCAAAGCCGTCGCCGCTTGATTTTGTTGAGCGGAGTCCCCGGTGCCGGAAAGACATTTGTCGGATTGAAAATTGCCCACGCCTCGTTTTTGGATGATTTGACGGAGCTCGGGCCTAATGGAGAAAAAAGCAGTGTTCCAGCTGTCTTTCTTTCTGGAAACGGGCCGCTGGTGGACGTTTTGCAATACGAACTTCGTCAATCTGGTGCCGACGGGCGGGTGTTCGTGCGAGGGGTTAAGGATTTCGTTAAGCGTTACTCGAAAAGGGACTCGAAGCCACCGCCCCATCATGTTTTGATTTTTGACGAAGCTCAACGGGCATGGGATGCAGAAAGAGTTCGGTCGCGGCACGCAGACCAAACGAAGTCTGAACCCGCCGCATTTTTGGAATTCGCGGAGAGAGTTCCGGGTTGGTGCGTGATCCTCGGTCTTATTGGCGATGGTCAGCAAATCCATGGTGGAGAGGAAGGAGGGGTTCAACTATGGATAGATGCCGTCACTGAAGCGGATGGTGAATGGGATGTTGTCGCTTCAGAGACGATGTCTCATCTGCTCCGCCAAGGAGGCTTGAATAGCGCAGGATTCCCCGAGTTACATCTGGATAGATCAGTTCGGTTCAATTTTGCTGCCGGACTGAGTCGTTGGGTTTCTGGGGTCGTCGACGACGAAATACCAAGCGACCAGCTTCGACGTGAAGCGGACCAGCTCAGAAAGCAGGGATATCAACTGCGGGTGACGCGAGACATCGAAACTGCGAAATCTTTTTTATGGCAGAAATACAGACATTCTTCCAACGCACGATTTGGAATGCTGAAATCTAGCCGAGATAAATCTCTCCAGAAACTTGGCATTCATGAAGCCGGGGGACGTTATTTCCGCGCCGGCCCATGGTATGCCGACCCGGAGGAGTCGCCCAGTTCTTGCCGACGTCTTTTGGAAGCTGCGACTGAGTTTGGGAGCCAAGGTTTAGAGCTCGATCATTCCCTTGTCATGTGGGGGACAGATTTCATTCGTTGCGGAAGATCATGGTCCATTGAGCAGTCCAAAAAATACAACAAACGATCCGGAGTTAAAGATGCCTTCACGCTCAGGCGGAATGCGTATCGTGTTTTGCTTACTCGAGGTCGTGAAGGGTGCCTGATTTGTCTGCCACACAGCATAACCGAGTTGGACGAGAGTTATGACTTCTTGGTCGAGTCCGGTTGTGAAGAGCTCGGCTGATGATTCGGGGTTAGGTCGACAGGTAAAACGAAGTCTCCGCAAGTGGTCGCATCGTAAAAATCACGCTCGCCGTCGATGAACTCCGTCAGTTTATCGATCATCCAAGACGCTATCTCAACTTGGGCATCGCGTTCGGTATCGAAAAAGACAGGACGCCCAGATTCATCGACAACCGACGGAAACGGATGGGGTATGGCGGTCGAGTCGACGATCACGAAAGCCCTTATTGGCCGAGGGTAGTTGTTTTCAGCATTCATTCTCAGAGTGTAACTTGTGGAGCTGAATCCTACCACGGACTATAAGTATCAATTTAACGACCGAGCCAATCAAGACTGACCTTGGTTCGCGCTTTGGTAGCTTTCTGGTTTTCGACGAAAACGGGAGAGGCTTTCGTCCAATTAACCCACGGGTCGGTGCGGAAAAGTCACCCCCGCGGTAGAAACCAAAGAAAGGTGAAACATGAATGATGCCCGGTGTAGGCGCTTGGAGTCGATCTACGGCATGTCGGTCGAAGAACTCCTGTCCAAGCCAACCGTCCATGGTCGTGACCAAGAGGCCACTTCAAAGGGCGCGGGGCTTGTGCGGGGGCGGTTAGTGCAACCAGTGGATTGTTAGTTCCTTTTCCAGTTGGCGAAACTCCGGGTCTCCGGTGACCAATTTTGCTCCCAGTTTTTTGGTCAATGCAGCAGCACAGGCATCAGCCAAGCTGAGTTTGAAGTGGGCTTTGAAAACGGCGGCCTCCTCGGAAAGGGAACCATCAATCGGCACGAATTGAATCGGAAGCGAGGGGAGCGCTTTGCGGCAGTTGTCCCAAACGCTTTCCCCTTCTTTGCGCAGCATCATGTGCTTCACTTCCGCATAGTTTATCTCAGTCATTAGCACGGTTCGGCCGGTGGCCTCGGCCTTTTCCAACAGTTGCGCTACCTCGATGGCACCCGGTTCGTCGCGGAACAGGGCGAGCAGGGCGTAGCTATCGAGGACGGCGGGTGCTGAGACGGGCATACTTGGCTTCTTCCAGTTCGATTTCTCGGCGTTTGTGTTGCGCCCAGTCTTGGGCGAAGGTCGATTTTCCCTCGCTCGGCGACTTCGCCAAACCACGGGCTCGCTTGATCGACCATGCCGTGATCGGGCGGAGCAATATGCCGTCGGCGGTTTCTTCCACGACAGCCTGAGTGCCCTCGGTAATGAGATACTTTTGGCGGAGTTTCGCCGGAATCACCACTTGGCCTTTGGTCGTGAATCGCACTTCAGTTTTATTGGATGGTGAAGGCATGCCAGAGTTGAACTTGCATCACAAAGTAGGACAACTGAAAAAAGTAAGACAAAACTACAGCCCAGGCAGAAGAGGGTGCGTGTTGCTTTGCGGGGCGGATTTGGATAACTCGCATCCATGGAATCCCATGATCCTGCCGTTTCGTCTGAAGAGCCCGTTCTATCCGCGTTGGAGGCGCGGGTGTTGGGGTGTTTGATGGAGAAGGAAGCGACGACGCCCGATATTTATCCATTGTCGCTCAATTCGCTGGTCAATGCCTGCAACCAAAAGAACAACCGGAATCCGGTGTTGGAGGTGGGCGAGGAGGAGGTCACGGCGGCGATTGAACTGCTGCGGGACAAGCACCTGCTCACGTTGTTTTCCGGGGCGAATTCCCGGGCCATCAAATACCGGCACAAGTTTGGCGAGATCTGGCCGATCGAACCCGCCGCCCAAGCGTTCATGTGTGAATTGATTCTGAGGGGACCGCAGACCGCCGCAGGCCTGCGGGGGAATTGTGAACGCCTCGCGGCCGTGCCGGATTTGGCCGGAACCGAGGAGATATTGGCCGATCTGGCCGCCCGACTCTCGGGCGCGTTGGTGCGCAAACTGGACCGCCAGCCCGGCCAGAAAGAGAGTCGTTGGGCGGCGACAATTGTTGAGGGATGGCAGGCCCTTGCCGGGGGAGGGGGAACTTCTTCAATCGTGCCGGAGGGATCGGGTCCGATTCGTCCCACGGTCGCCGTGGAAATGAAGTTGCCCGCGGCCGCCGAGGCGCGGCTGGCATCGCTGGAGACGGAGATGGCGGAATTGAGAGCCGAGTTGAGCGCGCTGCGGGATTCGCTGGGAGGGTGAATCGGGCGAAGGAGGGAAAGTCTGAAGGGCTGAAGGGCGGAAGGGCTGAAAAACTGAAAGGCTGACCCGGAACGGTGGAGTGGGTAGGGGCGGCGCTTGTCGCCGCCTGTTGCGGTGGAGTGGATCGGTGCGGGCGGAGGGCAGGATGGCGGAGAGGCAGGGGCGGATCCCGCGGCTGCGGGCGAGGT
>JAGYIG010000045.1 GCA_018402455.1 Opitutaceae bacterium | reverse complement strand
GGCGATCCCAGTCCCCTGTCGGGCATCATCCTGATGACACACTCGACCCTTTGCGGATTGAAATAGCTTCAATTCCGGTGATCTAAACCTTTGGGGTAGAGGCATTATCAGCTGGTCTGCATAAACTTTTGCCCAGAATTAATTTCGGGACTTGTCAAAGGGCGAAGAAATCTGTGCGATCTTCCTCCTTTTCCTCTACATAGCACGTTTCCCACTCGGTGGAAGGGTGCTTCCCCTTCACGAAACTGGCTCCGCAAGGAGGCGGAATCGTGATCTCTCCTTTTTCGCCAAAAATTGCTTGATCGTATTTTGGCGGGTCCTCACTTTTCGCCTCTTTTCTCAACATAACTCCCTCGTTTTAACCATGCCGACCATCAACCAACTCGTGCGCAAAGGCCGTCGCCAAATCGTGGCGAAGTCCAAGTCGCCGGCCCTCGACTCCAACCCGTTCCGCCGGGGGGTATGCGTTCAGGTCATGACCCGCACCCCGAAGAAACCGAATTCGGCCATTCGCAAGGTAGCCAAAGTGCGTCTCACCAACGGAAACGAGGTGATTTCCTACATCCCTGACGAAGGTCACAATCTGCAGGAGCACAGTATCGTTTTGGTGCGCGGCGGACGCGTGAAGGATCTCCCGGGCGTGCGCTACCACATCGTGCGCGGTGCCTTGGATGCCACCGGGGTCGAGAAACGTCGCCGTAGCCGGTCCAAGTACGGGGTCAAACGGCCCAAGGATAAGAAGTAACATTTATTAATTTCCGATCATGTCACGCCGCCACAGAGCCACCAAGCGTCAGGTAACCCCGGACGCCCGTTACAATAGCCCTCTCGTCGCTCACCTCGTTAACGTGGTGATGCTGGATGGCAAGAAGAGCCTTGCTGAGCGCATCGTATACGGTGCGTTTGAAAAAGTGTCCGAAAAGCTCGAGAAGGGCGATCCCGTTGACCTGTTGATCGGAGCGTTGGAAAATGCCCGCCCCCGTCTTGAGGTCAAAAGCCGTCGGGTGGGTGGCGCCACCTACCAGGTGCCGGTCGAAATCTCTTTTGAGCGCCAAGAGTCTCTCGCTCTGCGCTGGATCGTGAATGCTGCCGGATCCCGCAAGGGCATCACCATGCGCGACGCCCTCGCCAATGAAATCATTGATGCCTACAACAACACGGGCGGCGTCGTGAAGAAGAAGGAAGACACGCACAAAATGGCTCAGGCCAACCGCGCGTTTGCTCACCTTCGTTGGTAAGGAACTTTTCTAATGTCTTCCGCAATTCCAGAGATCAAAGTCGTCACCGAACGCAGCAAAGCGGCTGCGGTCAACGCCAAGGACCGTCCCTTCCCATTGGAATGGACCCGCAACATCGGTATCGCTGCCCATATTGATGCCGGCAAGACGACCACCACCGAGCGTATCCTCTTCTATTCCGGCGCCGTGCATAAAATCGGCGAAGTCCACGAAGGTGATACCGTCACCGACTGGATGGCCCAGGAGAAGGAGCGTGGCATCACCATCACCGCCGCCGCGATTTCCTGCGCTTGGAACGCCTCCTGCGGTCCTTGGAAGGGCATCAACCAGCGCATCAACATTATTGACACCCCAGGGCACGTTGACTTCACCGCCGAGGTGGAGCGCTCGATGCGGGTGCTCGATGGCGCGGTCGCCGTGTTCTGCGCGGTTGCCGGGGTGCAGCCCCAATCGGAAACCGTCTGGCGTCAGGCCAACAAGTACGGTGTTCCGCGCCTCGCTTTCATCAACAAAATGGATCGCGTCGGGGCTGATTTCTTCACGGCGGTGAAGGAAATGCGCGAAAAGCTCGGTGCCAATGCGCACCCGCTCTGCATTCCCATCGGCGCGGAAGACAACTTCACGGGAGTCATCGACCTCGTTCAAAACGTTGCCTACATTTTCGGCACGGAGAAGGACACGCTGGGACTCGAACCGGAAACCATCGAAATTCCGGCAGACTACGCCGATCAGGCGGCGGAATACCGCGAAAAGCTGATCGAAGCGCTCTGTGATTTTGATGACAATCTGGCTGAGAAGTTCCTCGGCGGCGAAGACATCTCCGTTTCGGAGATCATGTTTGCCGTGCGCAAAGCAACCATCTCTCTCGAATTTACCGGGGTCATGCCGGGTTCGGCGTTCAAAAACAAAGGCGTGCAGCGTCTGCTCGACGCGGTGGTGAATTATCTCCCCAGCCCGATTGACCTTCCTGCGATCAAAGGCGAGGACAGCGATGGCCAACCCGTCACCGCCGAGGTGGACGACGCGGGTAAACTTGCCGGCCTTGTTTTCAAGCTCTGGACGGACCCGTTCGTGGGTAAGCTCGTTTTCTATCGGGTCTACACCGGCCAGATGAAACGGGGCAATCCGGTTTATAACCCCCGCACCCGCCGCTCCGAACGGGTCTCCCGCCTCGTGTTGATGCGAGCAATGGACCGGGATGAAATCGATATCGCCTACTCCGGTGACATCTGCGCGGTCGTCGGCGTGAAGGACATCATCACGGGTGACACGCTGTGCGATGCCGATTTTGATATTCGACTCGAGCCGCCCTCCTTCCCGGAACCGGTTATTGCGATGTCGATCGAGCCCAACTCCAAGGCTGACCAAGAGAAGATGGGAACGGCCCTCCAGCGCCTTGTGGCGGAGGATCCCACCCTAACCGTCAAAACCGACGAAGAGACCGGCCAGACCATTCTCGCCGGCATGGGTGAACTTCACTTGGACATCATCATCGACCGCATGCGGCGTGAGTTCAAAGTTGAGGCCACCACGGGCAAGCCCCAGATCGCTTATCGCGAAACCATCGTTGGCACCGCTGGTGGCGAAGGTAAATTCGTTCGCCAGTCCGGTGGCAAAGGCCAATATGGCCACGTCGTCATCACGATGGAACCCAACGAAAAGGGTAAGGGCATCGAGGTCATCAACAAGATCGTGGGTGGTGTCATCCCCAAGGAGTTTATCAAGCCCTCCACCGACGGCCTCATGGAAGCCTGCAACAACGGCGTGGTCGCGGGTTATCCCGTCGTCGACGTCAAGATGACCATCACCGATGGTTCGTTCCACCCGGTCGACTCCTCCGAAATTGCCTTCAAGATGGCGGGTATCTTCGCGTTTAAGGATGCGATGAAAAAGGCCAATCCGATTCTCCTCGAACCAATCATGGGGGTTGAAATCACCACGCCGGAAGAATTCCAAGGGGATCTCATCGGCGACATCAACCGCCGTCGTGGTCGAGTCAACGGCATGCAAAGCAAGGCCGGCGCCGCCATCGTCGATACCCATGTACCGCTGGAAATGCTCTTCGGGTACGTCACCGATATCCGCTCGCTCTCCAAGGGGCGCGCCAGTGCCGCCATCACGCCTTCTCACTTTGAGCAGGTTCCCGCTTCGGTTCTGACCAAGATCGTCGAGTCTTCGACTCAGGCACCCGCCCGCACCTAATCCAACTTCGTTCTTTATACCGCCATGAAAGGCCAACGCATTCGCATCAAACTCCAAGGCTTCGATTACCGCGTAATCGACCAATCCGCCCTGGAAATCGTCGAGACCGCCAAGCGCTCCGGTGCCCGGGTCTCGGGTCCCATCCCCCTGCCTACTCGGATCGAGAAGCTCAGTGTCAATCGCTCCCCCCATGTGGACAAAAAGTCGATGGAGCAGTTTGAGACCCGCACCCACAAACGTCTCATCGACATCATCGAACCCACCGCCCAAACGGTCGACGAGCTCAAAAAGCTCAACCTTCCCTCCGGAGTGGACATCTCCATCAACGTTTAATTTTCCCGGCTTAACCGCCCAGTAATTCTCTTAACCACAACTTTTAGCGGCACCTCCGACGGGCCACCATCCGCCGGAATCGCTAATGTAGGTCTAACCAAACGGAAACCCTCCACCTACCGCTTAGCCCATGATCAATACCATTATAGGTAAAAAAGTCGGCATGACTCAGGTCTACGACGACAACAACGTCCTGATGGCCGTTACCGTCGTCGAGGCCGGTCCCTGCCCTGTTGTGCAGGTCAAGACTGTCGAGACCGACGGCTACAACGCCGTCCAACTCGGTTACTCCGCCAAAAAGGCGAAGAACACCTCCAAGGCCGAACGCCAACACGCCGCCAAGGCGGGCCTCGAACTTGCTCCCCGACTTCTCGACGAAGTACGCCTCAAGGAGGCACCCGCGGTCAAACCGGGCGACACCGTCAAGGTGAGCGACTTTACCGCCGGTCAACTCATCGACGTGATCGGGGTGACCAAGGGCAAAGGCTTCGCCGGCGTCATGAAGCGTTTCCGGGTGGCGGGTGGTCCCGCCTCCCATGGTTCCATGTTCCACCGCCGCATCGGGTCCATCGGCATGTGCCAAACTCCTGGTCGAGTCTTCAAAAACCAAAAGATGCCCGGTCACATGGGCAGCAAGCGTCGCACCGTGCAGAACCTACGCATCGTCGGCGTGAATGTTGAGAAGAACCTCATTTTGGTGCGGGGCGCGATCCCCGGAGCCAACGGCGACACCGTCGTGGTGCGTTCGGCCATCAAGGGCCAAAAGCAAGCCGCCTGATTTAAGGAGACGTAATTATGAAACTTACCGTATTTTCTCCCGACGCCTCCACCAGCAGCGAAAAGGAATTCAGCGTGCCTGAGTTCGAGGGCTCCAAGGGCCTGCAAGCGCTCAAGGAAGTCATCGTCGCGATCAACGCCAACAACCGCCAAGGCACCCGCTCGACCAAAACGCGCGGTGAGGTTTCCGGCGGTGGCAAAAAGCCTTGGCGCCAAAAGGGCACCGGCCGCGCCCGTCACGGTTCCACCCGTTCGCCCATTTGGGTGGGTGGCGGTGTCGCGCACGGACCCCGGCCCCAAGACTTCTCCAAGAAGATCAATTCCAAGGTCAAGGCCCTCGCGTTTTCCCGCGCCCTGTTTGATCGCGCGGTTGCCGGGGAGATTGCCGTGATCGAGGAGTTCGTCACGACCCCGGCCAAGACCAAGGTCGCCAGCGAAATCATCAACCGGATCGCCCCCAAGGGTCGCGTTCTTCTCGTTGATGCCCCTTTCGCGGAGACGACCGTCCTCGCCGCTCGCAACCTGGCCCGCGTCTCCTTCCAGGAGGCCGCCAAGCTCAATGCCCATGACCTCGCGCAATACACCAAGATCGTCGTCAGCGCCAAGGCTCTCGACGCCATCCTCGCCCGCGCCAACGGAGGTAATAACTGATGCAAGCTGACAAGATTCTCAAAACTCTCCGACTCACCGAGAAATCCAACGCGCAATCTGCGGAGTTGGGCCAATACACCTTCGAAGTGTTCCCCACCGCCGGCAAGGCCGCTATCGCCGCCGCCGTGGAAAGCACCTTCAAAGTGACGGTGAAGCGCGTCAACGTGCTGAACTATCTCGGCAAGACCACCCGGGGCCGCACGGGTCGTCCGGGCAAAAAATCCGATTTCAAGAAGGCCATCGTTACCCTCAAGGCCGGCGACAAGATCGAGCTCGTCTAAACCCGCTCGTTTAAATTCGAAGACCACATCCCATGGCTATTCAATCCTCCCGTCCGACCACGCCCTCTCAGCGTTTCACCGAGCGTTCCTCGACCAAGGGCCTCACCAAAAAACGTCCGGAGAAGGCCCTGACCGAGCCCAAGCCCAAATCGGGTGGCCGCAACGCCTACGGTCGCATCACCTCCCGTCGTCGTGGCGGGGGACACAAGCAGCTCTACCGTATCATTGACTTCAAGCGTCTCGATAAGCTCGACGTGACCGCTGAGGTCATCGCGATCGAGTACGATCCGAACCGTTCGGCGCACATCGCCCTGCTGGAGTATCCCGATGGGGAGAAGCGCTACATCATCGCGCCCAACACCCTCGCGGTTGGTGGCAAAATCGTGGCGGGCACCACCGCGACGATCAATGACTTCAATGTCGGTAACAACTACCCGCTGAGTCTCATTCCGCCTTCCACCAAGGTCCACTGTGTGGAGTTGCTTCCCGGCAAGGGGGCCCAAATCGCCCGCGGGGCGGGCACCGCCGCCGAGCTGGTGGCGATGAACGAAGATGGCTACGCCCAAATCAAGATGCCTTCTGGCGAGATTCGTCTCGTGCACGGCAAGTGCCGCGCAACCATCGGCGAAGTCGGCAACGACGATCACAATCGGATCTCCCTCGGCAAGGCGGGTCGCAACCGTTGGCTCGGCCGTCGCCCCCGCGTTCGTGGTATGGTGATGAATCCCGTCGACCACCCCAACGGTGGTGGTAACGGCAAATCCAAAGGTGGTGGCGGTGGCCAGCATCTGGTGTCGCCGTGGGGCCAGCTCGCCAAGGGATTCCCCACCCGCAGCCGCTCCAAGGCCTCCAACAGCCTCATCCTCGTCCGCAAGAACGGCCAAAAGCCGCGCGGCAAGAAATCCTAACCTGCTCTTCTCCTCATGGCCCGTTCCATCAAAAAAGGCTTCTTTGTCGACTATCACCTGATCGAAAAAATCGAGAAGGCCAGCGCCAGTGGCGGCTCCAAAAAGCCCATTCAAACCTGGTCCCGTCGCTCCACCATTACGCCGGAGTTCGTCGGTTTCACCTTCAATGTCCACAACGGTAAGCAATTCACCGCTGTCTACGTCACCGAAAATATGGTCGGCCATAAGCTCGGAGAGTTCGCTCCCACCCGGGCGTTCCGCACCCACGGTGGCATGACCCGCAAGGAATAAACCACCCGTCCCTCACTGTTTCTGCTCAATAACGAAAGGGCAGGGCGGTTCATTTCGGAATCGCTGCTGCCGCCCCCCCCGGGGAATCCCCCCTAAAACCATGGAAGTTCAAGCTCTCACTCGCTACGCGCACATGTCGCCGCAAAAAATGCGCGAAGTGTCCCGCACCATCCAGGGCCGCAAGGCCCCGGAGGCGGTCGCTTTGCTGTCGGTCATTCCGCGCAAATCGGCCCGCCTCATTGCCAAGACGCTTCACAGCGCGATCGCCAATGCTGAAAACAACAACAATGTCTCGGCTGACAACCTGATCGTGCACCGGGCGTTGATCGAACAAGGTCCCGTGCTCAAGCGATTCAAGGCGGGGGCCCGCGGCACCGCCAAGCCCCGTCGCAAGCCTCTCTCCCACATCCGCATCGTCCTGTCCGACGGCGCCAACATCTGATTTTTCCATGGGCCAAAAAACCAATCCCATCGGCTTCCGTCTCGCCGTCCGCCGCAACTGGCAGTCCCGCTGGTATGCGACCAAAAAAGATTTCCCCACGCTGTTGCGTGAGGATCAGCTGATCCGTGAGAAGCTCATGGAAAAGCTGAAGCAGGCTTCGGTCCCGCGCATCTTCATCGAACGCGCCTCCAACCGGGTTCGCGTCAAGATCTACACCGCCCGTCCCGGGATCGTGATTGGGCGCAAAGGTCAGGAAATCGAAAAAATCAAGGACGACCTCTCCAAGCTCACCGGCAAGGAAATCCTCCTTGATATTCAAGAGGTCAAGAAGCCTGAGATCGAAGCCCAGCTGGTTGCGGAAAACGTGGCCCTGCAACTCGAACGCCGGATTGCCTTTCGCCGCGCCATGAAACGCACCGTCGAAATTGCCATGGCCTTGGGAGCCGAAGGTATCCGCATCCAATGCTCGGGGCGCCTCGGTGGCTCCGACATCGCTCGTCGGGAATGGCAGCGCAAAGGCCGCGTTCCGCTGCACACCTTGCGGGAGAACATCGACTACGGTTTCACGGAAGCCAACACGGTCTACGGTAAGATCGGCGTGAAGTGCTGGATCTGTAAGTCGGAAGCCGACAGCAACGTGCCTGCCTAACCCGGGCGCAGACCCTCAAATTTAAAGGAGAAACACATCATGGCACTCGCCCCCGCACGCACCAAATACCGTAAAGTAATGAAGGGCTCCCGCGCCGGCAACGCCAAGGGTGGCAACACCATTGCGTTCGGCGAATACGGGCTCCAATCCCTCACTCGTGGCGGTATGACCGGTCGTCAAATCGAAGCCGCGCGTATCGCGATCAATCGGCACATGAAGCGTAAAGGCAAGGTATGGATCCGTGTCTTCCCGCACAAGCCCATCACCCAAAAGCCCGCTGAAGTCCGCATGGGCTCGGGCAAAGGCTCCGTGGATCACTACGAAGCCGTCATCAAACCCGGCGCCATGCTCTTCGAGATTGCTGGCGTTCCGCAATCCATCGCCAAAGAGGCCTGCCGCCTAGCCGATGCCAAGCTGCCGTTCCACTGCCGCTTCGTCGTGCGCGATCAATCCGTCTAACCCTCTCGATCCCCCTATCATGAAACCCAAGGAAATTCGCGAATTGGCTCCGGCCGAGATCGAGACCCGTCTCCGCGAGACGCGGGAAGCTCTGGTGCAGCTGCGCATGCGCAAGCACACCGGCCAAATCGAAAAAACCCACGAGCTCCACGAGCTCCGCAAGGACATCGCCCGCCTGGAGACCATCCTCAACGAGAAGCAAACTGCCGCGGCCTGAGGCCGCCCCCTAAGCCATGTCTACCACGACTCGCAATGCCCGCCAGACTCTCATTGGAATTGTTACCAGCCGCACTGGCGACAAATCCGTCAAGGTCACCATCCCTTACAAGATCCCGCACCCGCGCTACAAAAAGGTCATTAACCGCAAGACCATCGTCCACGTGCACGATGAGAAGAACGAGACCCACATCGGTGATAAGGTCGAGATCATGGAAACCCGCCCCCTCAGCCGACTGAAACGCTTTCGGGTGCTTCGGGTGGTGACGCTTTCCGCCGACGTTGAAGTCGCCGCTGCTCGCGTCGCCGCCGAAACTAAGGATGGCGATATCGCCCCGGCTGCCTCGGTCGAGGATCTCGAAGGTGAAACCAAGGACGCCTGAGACGTCCCCTTAACCAATAAAGGTCACACATGATTCAACTTCGTTCCATTCTCCACATCGCCGACAATACCGGCGCCCGCAAAGCCAGCATGATCTCCAAAAAGGGAGCTGGCCGTCAGGTTGCCGGGGTGGGTGACATCATCACCGTCAATATCAAGGACAGCTCCACCGATGCTTCGGTGAAGAAGGGCGAGGTCACCAAGGCCGTCGTCGTTCGCACCAAGGCCCCGATTCGTCGGGCGGATGGCAGCTACCTTCGCTTCGATTCCAACGCCATCGTGATCATCAATCCCGACGGCAATCCCAAGGGCACTCGCATCTTCGGTCCAGTCGCTCGTGAACTGCGCGCCAAGAACTTCATGAAGATCATTTCGCTCGCACCGGAGGTCCTTTAACATGCAGAAATTCCATATTAAACGGGGCGACGATGTCGTCGTCATCGCCGGCGCCAACAAAGGCAAATCCGGCAAAGTGCTCGAACTGCTGGCCGCCAAACAACGCGCTCGCGTCGAAGGGGTTGCCATGATCAAGCGTCACGTCCGCAAGTCCGAGGAAAACCCCAATGGGGCGATCGTCGAACGGGAGGGTTCCGTGCACGTCTCCAACCTGATGCTCAAAAGCAAATTTGACGCGTCCACCAAGCGCACCGCCGTCGCCGCCGAAGCCTAAACACCGCCGGGGTAAGTTCCGCCGGTAATCTCCTTGCCAAGCGTTCCTCCCCTTTGCGTTACTCGTCCTCTTTTTCCCGTAACTACTCATTTACCGTCGTTGGGTCGGAAATCCAATGACCCCTGCCATGAGCTCTTCCTACACTCCCGCTCTCAAGACCCAGTATCTTGAGCAAGTCATCCCGGCTCTCACCACGAGCCGCGGTTACCAGAACCCTCATCAAGTCCCCGGCTTGGTCAAAGTCACCATCAACACCGGCTTTGGCACCGATCTCGATAAGAATCAGATCCAGGACGTCTTGAAGGACCTAACCACCATCGCCGGGCAAAAGCCGGTGTCCGCCAAGGCGCGTAAATCGGTGGCCAATTTCAAGTTGCGCCAAGGTCAGATCGTGGGCGCCCACGTCACCCTCCGCGGGGATAACATGTGGGACTTTCTCTACCGCCTCCTCACGGTGGCACTGCCCACCATCCGCGATTTCCGCGGAGTTCCGACCCGGCTGGACGGGCAGGGCAACTACACCGTCGGCATCGAGGACTACTCCATCTTCCCGGAAATCTCCGTGGAAAATGTCAAGCGCGCCCTCGGCTTCGACATCACCATCGTCACCACGGCCCAGACCGATGACGAAGGTCGTGAACTTCTTTCTCTGCTTGGCATGCCTTTCCGCCGCACCGAGCCCGCTCAAGCCGCCTAATCCTTCTGTCGTTATGCCGAAAACCTCTGCAATTCACCGCAACATCAAGCGCCAGAACATGGCCACGAAGTATGCGGCCAAGCGCGCCGAACTAAAGGCCACTTTGGTCAACCCCAATGCCACCGACGAAGAGTTCTTCGCGGCGCAAAAGGGGCTGCAAAAGCTGCCGCGTAACTCTTCCCCCGTCCGGGTGAAGAATCGCTGCGCCCTCAGTGGCCGTCCCCGCGCCTACATCCGCAAATTTGGGGTTTCCCGGATCACTTTCCGGGAACTGGCGTTGGCCGGTAAAATCCCGGGCGTCATCAAATCCTCCTGGTAAATTCTCCTTTTCTTCCAGCCTGTGGGGGTTCGTCCCCATTCCGGGGACCCGGATATGACCCACTGGCCGAGATCCAAAACATCCACCCATGAACGATCCTATTGCTGATCTCCTCACGCGCCTGCGCAACGCGAGCCGCGCCAAGCTTAATGAGTGCGCCATGCCTCATTCCAAGCTGAAGGCGAGCCTAGCCGGTATTCTCAAGTCCGAAGGTTACATCAATGATGTGACCGAAGGCACCGATGCCAAAGGCCATAAAACCTTGGTGGTGTCCATGAAGTACGTCGGGGGCACCCCGGCTCTCACGGGCCTCAAGCGCGTTTCCACTCCCGGCCGTCGTCTCTACTTCGGCTACAACGATATTCCGCGGGTGCTCAATGGTTTGGGCATCAGTATCCTTTCCACTTCCCAAGGGTTGATGAAGGACCAGGACTGCCGCCGCAACAAGGCCGGGGGCGAGCTCCTGTGCAACATCTGGTAACCAGGAAAACGCAACATGAGCCGCATCGGTAAACAACCCATCCCCGTGCCTGAGAAGGTAAAGGTCGACATTTCAGGTCAGACCGTATCCGTCGAAGGACCGAAGGGGAACCTCTCCAAGACGTTCAACAGCGCCGCCTCCATCGTCCTCGAAGCCGGCGAAATTCGCGTTTCCCCGGCTGATTCCAGCCGCTTCGCCAACGCCATGTATGGCACCGCCCGTTCCATTTTGGCGGGTATGGTGACCGGCGTGACCGAGGGATTCGTCAAGGATCTGGAAATCACCGGCGTTGGTTTCAAAGCCGTGCTCAAGGGCAGTACCCTTGATCTCGCTTTGGGCTACTCCCATCCCATCCTTTATCCCGTCCCGGACGGCATCAAGGTGACCGTCACCGACCAGACCAAAGTCAAGGTCGAGGGCGTCGACAAGCAACTGGTCGGCGAAGTCGCCGCCAACATTCGCTCCTACTACCCGTGCGAACCCTACAAGGGCAAGGGGGTCAAATACGCCGGTGAGCGCATCCGCCGCAAGGAGGGCAAGACCGTCGCCTAATCGGTCGAAAAGTAACCGCACCCATGAATTCAAACAAAAAAGCCCAACTGTTGCAGAAGCGCAAATGGCGCATCCGCAAGAAAATCAACGGCACCGCCGCGCGTCCGCGCCTGACCGTCAAATTCTCCTCCAAGCACATCTATGCCCAGGCCGTCGACGACGACGCCGGTCAGACGCTGGCTTACCTGTCGAGTCTCGACGCCGAGCTGCGCCAGCAGAAACTTGCCGCCAATGTTTCCAGCGCCGAGACCCTCGGCAAGGCGTTTGCCGCCAAAGCGACCGCCGCCGGAATCACTGATGTGGTCTTCGACCGCAACGGCGCCCGTTATCATGGCAAAGTGAAAACCTTTGCCGATGCCGCCCGCGATGGTGGTCTAAAATTCTAAGCACCCCATGGCAATGAGCACTCCCTCAGCTTCTCCTTCTTCCAACGCCCCAGCGGGCCAAAACCGTGGTCCCGGTGGCCCCGGTGGCAATCGTGGCCCGGGTGGTGGTCGCGGCCCTGGTGGCCGTGGTCCCGGCGGTCGTGGTCAGGGTGGCCGCGGCCCCGGTGGTCGTGGTCCCGGTGGACCCCGGCGCGGTCGGGACAACGCCCCCTCGCAGGATGAAGGACCCGAACTCTACGAAAAGGTCGTTTTCATCAACCGATGCTCCAAGGTCGTCAAAGGCGGCCGGCGGTTCAGCTTCTCGGCCCTCGTGGTCGTAGGCGATGGCAAGGGTCAGATCGGGGTCAACCTCGGCAAGGCCAACGAAGTGCCGGAAGCGATCCGCAAGGGCACCGAAGGCGCCCGCAAGCACATGTTCAAGGTGCAGATCAAAAATGACACCATCCCCCACGAAGCCCTGGGTGGCTCCGACGGCGGAAAAGTGCTGCTTCGTCCGGCCACCCCCGGAACGGGTTTGATTGCCGGCGGTGGCGTGCGGGCCGTCCTGGAGGCGGCCGGGGTGCACAACGTGCTCACCAAGTCACTCGGCTCCAACAATCACCTCGCCGTAGTCAACGCCACCGTTGATGCCCTCAAGCAACTTCGCGTGCACGCCACGATCAAAGAACTGCGTTCAGCCACCGGCGACGCCGCTTAAATTCTGCTCCCTTTTATCCGAGTCCCGGCCCACCTCTTGGTGTCGGGGCGACCCTCCTGAGGAATCCCTATGAAACTCCACGAACTCAAAAACGTCAAAGGTGCGGTGCACCGTAAAAAGCGCGTCGGCACCGGTGAAGGTAACGGCCGCGGCAAAACCTCCGGTCGCGGTGGCAAAGGCCAGACGGCCCGCTCCGGCGGCGGTATCCGCATCGGTTTCGAAGGTGGGCAGATGCCCCTTTACCGCCGGCTCCCGATCCGCGGCTTCAACCAAGCCCGCTTCCGGGTCGAGCCCGCCGTGCTCAACGTCGGTGATCTGGTCAAATTGGATGAAGCGGTCACCGAAGTGGATGCCGCCGCCCTCGCGGCCGCCGGCATCATCCGCAAGGACGAGAATTACGTGAAGGTTCTCGGGGACGGGGAAATCACGCGCGCCCTCAAGATCACGGCCAGCAAGTTTTCCGCCACGGCCAAGGCCAAGATCGAAGCGGCAGGAGGCGAAGCCATCGTCGCCTGAGTCCATCGTGGATTTCGGACGACGGGACAAGGATTGGATTTGAACTGCCGAATCTGATCCCAGCCGAAATCCGAAACCTGAATTCCGAATTTTTTAAAAACCTCCCGTGCTCTCCGCATTCACGAACTCGCTGAAGATTCCCGAACTGCGGCAACGTATCTTTTACACGTTGTCACTGCTTTTCATCGCCCGGGTGGCGGCCGTGGTGCCGTTACCAGGCCTGGATCCGGCTCCGCTGAAGCAATTTTTTGCTGATCAAACAGCAGCGGGTGAGGGGGCCCTCGTCGGACTCTACAACATGTTCACGGGGGGGGCTCTCGTGCAGGGGGCGATCGGCGCTTTGGGCATCATGCCTTACATCAGCGCCTCGATTATCTTCCAGCTCATGACGGCCGTGGTGCCGACGCTTTCGCGACTGCAGCAGGAGGGTGACGTCGGGCGCCAGAAGCTCACTCAATACACCCGCTACGCCACCGTCCTGATCTGTCTGGTGCAGGGCACCCTGTTGATTCTGGCGCTGGAAAATCCGGCTCGCCTGTTCTCCGGATTCGACGTCAACACCTACGGCGATATCGTGATCGTGAGCAAAGCCTGGTTCTTGGTCACCTCGGTGATCATCATGACCGCCGGCACGATGCTGCTGATGTGGCTGGGTGAGCAGATCACCCAACGCGGGATTGGCAATGGAGTTTCCCTGCTGATTACGGTCGGTATTTTGGCGGATGTGCCCGGAGCGGTTCAGGCCACCTACCAGCTGTTTTTTGCCCCCGTCGGGGTGCAAACCTTGGGCCTGCCGCAGGGCTTCATTATGTTCGCCCTGTTTATTTTGGTGACCATGGGCATTGTCATGGTGGTGCAAGGTCAGCGGAAGATTCCGGTGCAATACGCCAAACGGGTCGTCGGTAACAAGGTCATGGGCGGCCAAAGTTCGTTCATGCCGCTGAAGGTGAACTACTCGGGCGTCATGCCGGTCATTTTCGCCAGTGCGATTCTGATGTTCCCTCAGCAGATCCTTTCGCAATTGGGAGCGGCACTGGAGTTGGATTTTCTGGTGGATTTCGCCAACAATCTGCTGCGTGGTGACTGGTTCTACTACGCTAGCTTCGGTCTTTTGATTCTGTTTTTCAGCTACTTCTGGGTATCGGTCATGTTCAAACCCATCCAGATTGCGGAGGATTTGAAAAAATATGGCGGTTACATCCCGGGGGTGCGTCCCGGTGAGCCCACCGCGAAGTTCCTCGACTTCATTATGACGCGACTGACCTTGGCGGGCGCGATCTTCCTGACTTTCATCGCCGTCTTCCCGGACGTGCTGCTCTTCGAGCTTAATGTGCCTCAGCGTATTGCTATCTTCTTTGGCGGCACGGGTATGCTCATCACCGTGGGGGTGGTGCTGGACACCATGCGCCAGATTGAAACCTTCCTACTTCAGCGCCACTATGACGGCTTCCTGAAGAAGGGTCGCGTCAGGGCCCGCTCGGGCGGCCAGACCCGCCAGGGAGCCCTCGGCGATGCGGCCAGTCAGGAGGCCGTTACCAAGCTCCTCACCGTAGTGGGTAGCATCTTTTTCTTCGGCATCGCGATCTGGCTCTGGCGTCAGTATTCCGGTCAATAAAATAAACCCTTTACTTTGGCTGAGGCGGAATCCACGTTCTGGCCCCTTTCGCTCGGTGCAAGCCCGGCGAAGGCCAAGTTACTGGTCCTCGGACCAGCTCCGGTAGCACTCGCTGCCAGATCCCGTTCTTTGAATTTCGAGCACGTCTCTGCTGCCCAACTGATAGGGCAGGAGATTTCGCGTCAAACCCCCGCTGGTGCACAAGCCCGGCGGGCCCAGGAAAAGGGACTGCCCGTCCCGGACAACACCCTGTTGAGCGTCTTGCGACGCTGGTTTTGGACGCGCAAACCCGAAGCGGGTTTCGTTCTTAGCGATTTCCCGGCTACGTTGCTCCAAGCTCAAGTGTTCGATGAGTGGCTCGACGCCCGCGGCACCGGTCTTACCGGCGTCGTGGTCGATGGCGACACCTCGGTGGCAGCCACCCTCATCAACCATTACCGCACTCTGGGACTGGATTTTATCCCGTCCCACCGTCTTTTGGCTGCTTAATGGCGATTCCGATTAAAAACGAAACCGCCATTGCTGCAATGCGAGAGGCCTGTGCGGTCGCCTCCACCGTTCTCTATCAACTCCGGGAACGGGTGAGGCCCGGGATCACTACTTACGACTTGGACCAATGGGGCCGCGAACTCATCGCTGAACTCGGCGCCCGCAGCGCGTGTTACGGTTACCAAGCCGGCTCCCGCCGGTTTCCGGCCCATACCTGCCTCTCCGTGAATGAAGAGGTGGTGCATGGCATTGGATCGCTCAAAAAAATCCTCTCTGATGGCGATATCATCGCTCTTGATGTGGTGGTCGAATACCACGGTTACATCGGTGATAATGCCATCACCGTTCCCGTGGGAAAAATCTCCTCGGCTCGGCAAAAACTCCTGCAAGTGACCGCGGAGGCCCTGCGCCTGGGGATCGCCCAGGCAAAAGTGGGCAACCGAATTGGTGATATCTCACACGCGGTTCAGAGTCATGTGGAAAAGCATGGCTATGGAGTGGTTCGCGACATGGTGGGTCACGGAGTGGGGGTTTCCATGCATGAGGAACCCCAGATCCCGAACTTTGGCCGCCGTAATTCAGGAGACTTGATCAGACCCGGCATGACCTTGGCGATCGAACCCATGGTCAACGTGGGGTCATGGCGAACCCGCACCCTCCGCGATGGCTGGACCATTACCACTGTCGACGGAAGTGATTCCGCCCATTTCGAACATACCGTGCTTACCACCGAACAAGGCCCCGAGATCCTCACCCTGCCTCGCCTTGCTTCGCCTGTTTCCGTTCATGCCGTCGGCTGAACGCCTTCCTCATTCTCACTTTTAATTCCCATAACCTTCCCAAAACCACCCTCACATTATGCCACGACTACTTGGTGTTGATATTCCTGCGAAGAAGAAAATTTCCTTCGCCCTTCGCTACATCTACGGTATCGGCCCGCAACGGGCCGATAAAATCGTCGCCGAAACCGGCCTCGATCCCGATATGCGGGCGCATGATCTGAACGAAGAGCAACTCAATCAGGTCTTGAACTGCATCACCGAGCACAAGTGGGTGGTTGAAGGCGACCTGCGCCGCGAAGTCACTGGCAACCTCAAGCGTCTCCAAGCGATCGGCTGCTACCGCGGTCTTCGGCATCGCCGCAGCCTCCCGGTTCGGGGTCAACGCACCAAGACCAACAGCCGCACCCGCAAGGGCCCGCGTCGCACCGTTGGCGTCACCAAAAAATAATTCTAAACCGTCATGGCTGAAGAGAACTCCAAAACCGACAACAAAGAGACCAAGCCCAGCGCCGCGCCGGAAACGGTCGCCGCCACCAAAGCCGCAGGTGCTGAAGAAGCTGCTCCTCCGGCCGAAAAGGCGACGGAGCTGGTGGGCGGGGTGCCCAAGCAACCCACGGCGGAAGACCTGCTCAAAGAAGAGTTGGGGGCCGTCAAGATCCGCAAGGCCAAGGGCTCAAAGAACATCACCAGCGGGGTGGTCAATATCCTGGCTTCGTTCAACAACACCATCGTGTCCATCACGGACCCGAAGGGGAACGTCGTTTCCTGGTCCAGTGCGGGTAAGTGCAATTTTCGCGGATCCCGCAAATCGACGGCCTACGCCGCCCAAGTGGTCGCGCAAAACGCCGCCCGGGCCGCCATGGCGCACGGCCTCAAGGACGTGGTGATCAAGGTCAATGGCCCCGGCCTCGGCCGCGACAGCGCGGTACGCGCCATCCAAGCCATTGGTTTGGAAGTCACCTCCATCATCGATGTCACCCCGGTCCCGCACAACGGCTGCCGCCCGCCCAAGCGCCGTCGCGTTTGATCGGTCATCACCAAAGATTTTAACCATCTAAATTCCACTTTCCATGGCTCGTTACATTGGACCCACCACCCGCCTCAGCCGCCGCTTCGGCCAACCGCTGTTTGGCGCCACCAAGGCTTACGAAAAGCGCTCCTACCCTCCCGGACAACACGGTCCCCGGCTCCGGCGCAAGTTGTCGGAATACGCCATCGGCCTCAACGAAAAGCAAAAGCTGCGCTACGTCTACGGCCTGCTCGAGCGCCAGTTCCGCCGCACCTTTGAAAAGGCCAAGCGGGAAAAGGGAGTTACCGGCGAGCGATTCCTGCAATTGCTCGAGACCCGTCTCGACAGCGTGGTCTACTCCTTTGGCTTCGCCAAGTCTCGCGCCGCGGCTCGCCAGTTGGTCAATCACGGCCATGTTCGGGTGAACGGGCGCAAGGTGGACATCGCCAGCTACACCGTCAAGGAAGGCGACGAAGTCATGATCAAGGACACGCCGACTTCCCGCCAAATTGCGACCCGCAACCTCGAAGAGACCCGCGCCCGCAACGTTCCCGGTTGGATGACCCTCAATGCCGAAACCTACACCGGCGTCATCAACCGTCTCCCGACCCGCGAAGAAATGACTCAGGACATCAACGAACAGTTGATCGTTGAGTTCTACTCTCGCTTCTAATTTCGGCCCGCTCCTCCCTCAGAATTCAAATCGCTTAAAGCCATGCCACAACGTCTCGGTAAGTTCGAACTTCCCAACAAACTCACCAAGGTGGAGGAAGGTTCCACCGCCACCTACGGCAAGTTTCTCGCCGAGCCCTTCGAGGCCGGCTACGGTCACACGATCGGCAATTCGCTGCGTCGCGTGCTGCTCAGCTCCATCGAAGGTGCCGCCATCACCTCCATCAAAATAGAGGGAGTGAATCATGAGTTCCAGAGCATTGAAGGAGTCGTCGAGGACGTCACCGACATCGTGCTCAACCTCAAGAAAGTGTTGATTGTCTCCACCAGCGAGCAGGCCGAGACCGTCCTCTTGCTGCAGGTTAACCGCCAAGGCGCGGTCACCGCGGCGGACATTCAGGCCGATGCCAACATCACCATCGTGAACCCCGATCAGGTGATCTGCACCCTCGACAAGGAACGCTCCTTCGACGCCGAAATCTCAATCAAAACCGGGCGGGGATACTGCCCGGGTGACCTGAACAAGAAGGAAGACCAAGCCATTGGGGTGATCCCGATCGATTCCCTGTTCTCGCCCGTCCGATTGGTGAAGTATGCCGTGGAAGCGACCCGCGTCGGGCAAATCACGGACTACGACAAGCTGGTGTTGGAAATCTGGACCGATGGTCGCATCTCCCCCGATGACGCCCTCAAGCAGGCCGGTTCCATCCTGAAGCATCACCTCGACGTTTTCGACAACGTCTCCGACGAAAACTACGAGTTCGACAACCAGCAGTCCGAAGTCAGCGAGGAGCAGAACAAGCTCCGTAAGCTTCTCAACATGTCCGTCAACGAGATCGAACTCTCCGTGCGGGCCGCAAACTGCTTGAACAACGCGAACATCACCACGGTCGGCGAACTCGCCATGAAGACCGAGCAGGAGATGCTCAAGTATCGCAACTTCGGCAAAAAGTCGCTCAATGAAATCAAGGACAAGCTGGAAGACCTTGGTCTCTCCCTGGGCATGAAGTTCGACGAACGACTGCTCGATACCAAAAAGGAGCTCTAACCAGCTGCTGGCAATTCCACCCTTTTTGCCTTCGCGCCGCCCCGCCGCTCAACGCTGCAGCGTGGTAGCCGATCGGAGGCAACCACCACTGAACCCACCGTACAATGCGTCATAAAGTCCATCGCCACTCCATGGGTGTGACCCGCGAACACCGCGCGGCCATGCTCGCCAATATGTCTGTTTCCTTGATCACTCACGGGCGGATCAAGACGACTCTCGCCAAGGCCAAGGCCCTGCGTCCCTTCGTCGAAAAGATCGTTACCAAGGCGAAGCGCGCCGCGGCCAAGACCGAAAAGAAGGACAAGCTTCACCTCCGTCGTCTGGCCATGGCCGACGTGCGGGATGAAACCGCGATCTCACTGCTCTTCGATGAAAAGGTATCCGAATTTGAGAACCGTCCCGGCGGTTACACCCGGATTTACAAACTGGGGCCTCGCCAAGGTGACGCCGCGGAAATGGCCTTGATCGAATTCGTCAAAGCGGACGATCCCGGTTACAAAAAGCCCAAGAAGAAGGGCGCCACCAAAGCCAAAAAAGCGGCCGCTCCAGCTCCGGTAGAGGAGACGTCGGCGGACGAGGCTCCCGCCGCCGCAGCTGACGAAGCCCCGGCCGCCGAAGCGGAGGACGAGGCCAAGCCTGATGCCCCGGCTGATGCCGCCGCTCCCGCTGCGGAGGAGCCTGCCGCCGACGAGAAGAAAGCCTGATCGGCCGTTTGTCGCCCCGACCTCTCACGCCGTCCCCTTCCGGGGGACGGCGTTTTTTTTGTAGGCGATGCGATCCCCTGTAGCGGTGGCTTGTGCTGCGGCAGGTTTTCGATTCCGGTAGAGGCGCCCATGTTCGACCTTACCACCGGAACCGTGATCTACAGCCTGCTGGTGGCGGGGGTTTTTCTCAGCCTCTGGATCTATTATGATCGCCGCGATCACGCGCGTTTCGAAGCGGAGCGCCGCCGCACCATTTTCCACTGTGTGCGCTGTGACGAAGTCTATGCCCCCCGGGGCGAAATAGCCGAAGCGGAATGCCCGCGTTGTGGGCACCGGAACGGCCGCCTGCGGTTTTAGCCGACCAATATCATTTCTGGTCGTATCCCCACTTGATTCCGGCAAGGCACCTGCTTTTGCTCACGAATGGCTCAGACGATTGCCGTTCTAGATTTTGGTTCCCAATACACGCAGGTCATTGCGCGGCGCATCCGCGAGTGTGAGGTCTACTCCAAGATCTACCATTTTGCTACTTCAGCCGAGGAGCTGAAAGCCGACGGGGTGGCGGGTATCATCCTGTCGGGCGGGCCGAGCAGTGTCTTTGCCAAGAATGCCCCCATGCCCGACAAGGCCATTTTTGATATGGGCGTCCCGGTGCTGGGCATCTGCTATGGATTGCAGCTCATGGGCAAGTTGCTCCGCGGGAAGGTGGCCAAGAGCAAGGAGCGCGAATTTGGGCTGGGCACGCTGGCCATCGGCAAGCCGGGGCGGTTGTTTCACCGCCTGCCCCGCAAGCTCAAGGTGTGGAATTCCCACGGCGACAAGGTCACGGTCCTCCCGCCGGGCTTTGATGCCATCGGCACCACCGGCAATTCGCCGTTTGCGGTGATTGAAGACCGGCAACGCGATTTCTACGGCATCCAGTTCCACCCCGAGGTCTTTCACACCGAACGAGGCGTCGACGTCATCCGTAATTTTCTGCTGCGCGTTTGCAAGGTGTCGGCGGATTGGACGACGGCTGATTACATCAAGCACTCGATCAAGGAAATCCGTCGCAAGGTCGGCAAATCGCGGGTGATCCTCGGTCTGTCGGGCGGGGTGGATTCCTCCGTCGCCGCGGCTTTGATTCACAAGGCCATCGGCAAGCAGTTGACCTGCGTCTTCGTCGATAACGGC
The DNA here is from genome assembly GCA_018402455.1 of Opitutaceae bacterium. Lineage (GTDB taxonomy): Bacteria > Verrucomicrobiota > Verrucomicrobiia > Opitutales > Opitutaceae > Actomonas. The sequence goes on along the minus strand of JAGYIG010000045.1, from coordinate 3,906 downwards.
CTGCTGCGCAAAGGAGAGCGGGAGTCGGTCGAGTCCCTCTACGGCAAGCATTTCAAAATCGACCTGAGAGTGGTGGATGCCTCTCGGCTTTTCCTGAGTCGGTTGAAAGGCGTCGAGGAGCCGGAACTGAAGCGCAAGATCATCGGCAACACGTTTATCAATGTCTTCGAAAAATCCCTCAAGACCATTGGCCACGCCGATTTTCTGGCCCAAGGCACCTTGTATCCCGACGTGATCGAGTCCGTGGCCATCGGCAACAATCCCGCGGCGTTGATCAAGAGTCATCACAATGTCGGGGGGTTGCCGGAACGGATGAAACTCAAGTTGCTCGAGCCGTTGCGGGAACTGTTCAAGGACGAGGTCCGCGCCGTAGGGGCGGCCCTCGGCTTACCACGAGAAGTGGTCTGGCGGCAGCCGTTTCCGGGACCCGGTTTGGGTGTGCGCGTGCTGGGCGATATCACCAAGGCCAAGCTCGATGTCCTGAAGGAGGCCGACGCCATCCTGATGGAGGAAATGAAGGCCTCCGATTGGTATTGGAACGTTTGGCAGTCTTTCTGTGTCTTTCTTCCCGTGAAGTCAGTCGGAGTCATCGGGGATGAGCGGAACTACGCGTGGGTCATTGCGATCCGCGTGGTGGAAAGTATCGACGCGATGACGGCCGATTGGACCAAATTGCCTTACGATTTGCTGGCCCGAATCTCCAATCGCATCACCAACGAGGTCCGCGACGTGTCGCGGGTCGTGCTCGATATCAGTTCGAAGCCTCCGGCCACGATTGAGTGGGAGTGAACCCATTCGCGACCGGGCATTGCCTCTTGTTGCATGTTGCGCCTATTTAGCTGACTAACCCTTGATCCCCCCGTCCATGAAGTCCTTGCTGCGTTTCTTTCTTCCTTTCGTCTTATTGGCCGCGGCTGTGCGAGCGGATGCCGATGAGATCATTGCCTTGGCGCGATCCTACCTCGGCTCCGAAACGGCCTTGAATGCGGTCACCGCGGTCAGTTACAAGGGCACGTTGGTTTCCAGCAGTACCGGGGCCGACGGCGAAGCGCGCACGACCACGGCGACGATTGAGATTTTTTTTGCGGAACCGTTCTATCAACGGATCCGCATCACCTCGCCCGAGCGGGTTGAGACCACCGCGCTGGATGATTACGAGGCCTGGCAGCGGATCGAAAACCCGGCCAATGCGGAGCAGTGGCGGATGACCTTGCTGGACACCGTGCAAATCCGTCGCCTGCGGGCGAACACGTGGGAAAACCTGTCTTTCTTCAAGGACATTGAACGCATCGGGGGAGAGGTGGAAGATCTCGGGCGGGTCGAGGTCGACGGCCAGCGTTTGCACAAGCTCGCTTTCGATCATGGCTACGGCATCATATTCTACCGCTTCTTCGATCCGGTGACCGGTCGGCTGGTGTTCAGTGAAACCGACACGGACGCGAGGATCATTGAGTCCGGCGTGAACCTCATTGATGGGGTGCGTTTTCCTGACCGGGTGACCACGGTTTCCACCCGCGCGGATGGCACCGAACAGCGAGTCCAAGTCGATTTTGAGACCATCGAGGTCAACCCGGCGGTGAATCGTGCCGAATTCCGAGTCCCGACCATCACCCGCAACTGAGCGTGAAGTCATCGGCAGGACTTGCGCTGGCGGCCTCCTCTGGGGCACGTTGAGGCAACTGTGCGTCTGATCAATTACTCTTCCCGTTCGGCCCCCGCGGCCTTGGCCAAGTTTTGCGAGGGCTCCGCCGTGCCCGCTGAAATCTCCGCCGGGGTGGCGGCTATCTTGCAGGATGTCCGCGAGCAGGGTGACGCGGCGGTGATCAAATACGCCCGCCAATTTGATGGGGTCACCCTGCGCCCCCGCGATTTCCGGGTTCGCCCGTCCTTGTTGACCGCGGCCGCCAAACGGCTGCCGGCGGCGGAGATGCGGGCGATGAAAGCAGCCCTGAAAAACATCCAAGCCTTCAACCAACAGGGGCTGCCGGAAAACTGGACGGGGCGCAATGCTCAGGGAGGCGAAGTGGGGGAGCGGCACCACCCGATCCGGCGGGTCGGCCTCTATGTGCCCGGGGGGGAGGTGCCGCTTGTCTCCACGGTATTGATGACCGCGACGTTGGCCAAGATTGCCGGTTGTCCCGAGATCGCGGTGTTCACACCTTCCGACGCCACGGGCAAAATTGCCGACGGGTTGCTGGCTGCGTTGCAGCTCATTGGGGTGACGGAAGTCTATCGGATTGGCGGGGTGCACGCGGTGGGGGCCATGGCTTATGGCACGAAGACCATCCGCGCGGTCGACAAGGTTTACGGGCCGGGCAATGCCTACACCTGCGAAGCGAAGCGGCAGGTCTTTGGCACGGTCGGAGTCGACAGTCTGCCGGGTCCCAGTGAGGTCATGGTCATCGCCGATGAGTCGGCCCGCGTGGATTATGCCGCGGCGGACTTACTCGCTCAGGCTGAGCACGGATCCGGTCGCGAGAAAATTTATCTGGTGGGCACTTCTCGGGCGGTGATTGAGGCCATTCAAGCGGAAGTCGTCCGCCAATTGCCCACCCTCGGTCGCAACGAAAAGGCGGAGCGGGTGCTGGCGGATGGCTTTCTGGCCGTGCAGGTGGCGAGTACGGAACAGGCGGCCGAAGTGGCCAACTACGTTTCGCCGGAGCACCTGGAACTCCTGGTCAAGCCAGTGGTGGCCAGAAAACTCGAGCGGACCATTACCACCGCTGGCGCCATCATGATCGGCAACGATACGCCCACGGCGCTCGGAGACTTTACCGCGGGCCCCAGCCATGTCCTGCCCACCGGTCGGGCCGGACGTTTTTTCAGCGGATTGCGGGTAGCTGATTTCATGCGCCGGACCAGTATCATTCGTTACGATGCCACCTCGGTAAAAGCCGGCGAGCGCGTCGTGCGGGCTTTCGCGCGGATGGAACGACTGGATGCGCATGGTCACTCCGCCGCCATTCGGGTCAAAAAGTAGGGGAGGCTAAGTCCTTGCCCAAAGCATGGCCGGCACCGTTTGTTCTACCGATGAAGTCTCCCTCCCAGCTCGCCCGGCCCCACGTGCCCGCGCTGCACGCCTACGCCCCCGGGTTCCAGCCCCCGGGGGGGAATTGGATCAAGCTGAACACCAACGAGAGCCCTTACCCGCCCAGCCCCCGGGTCGCGGCGGCGATTCGATCCGAACTGGAGGGGGACGGGGCGGGCCTGCGACTTTATCCCAGTCCCACGAGTGCTGCGCTCCGCGAGCAAATTGCGCGTCGGCACGGGGTGGGATCCGATCAGGTCATCGTGGGCAATGGCTCGGACGACATCCTCAACCTGCTGGTGCGGGTGTTTGCCGGAAATGCCGTCGCCACCGGATTCACCCAGCCGAGCTACTCGCTCTATCCGGTCTTGGTGGCCATCCAGGACGGGAAGTCCGCAACCATCGAATTTGACCGGGAGATGAAGCTGCCGGTGGACCGGATCGTGTCCTCCTCCGGCACCGCTTTCTTTCTCACGTCGCCCAACGCGCCTACCGGAGTCGGCTTCTCCGTCGCCGAGATCGAGGCGGTGTTGCAAGGTTACGCTGGCATGTTGGTGGTCGATGAAGCCTACGCGCCGTTTGCCGATGAGGACGCGATTGAGCTGTTGCAACGCTACCCGCGGTTGGTGGTGGTGCGCACCCTGTCCAAGGCTCACGCCTTGGCCGGACTCCGGGTGGGCTATGGGCTCGCGAGCCCGGAAACGATCGGTCTGCTCGACCGGGTGCGGGAAAGCTACAACGTGAACCAGCTTTCCCAAGTGGCCGCCGCCGCGGCCCTGGCCGATGATGCCTATTATGCTGGCGTGATCTCGCGAATTAAATCCACCCGGGACCACTGGCTCGCCCGGTGGCGGTCGCGGGGCTGGTTTTTCAGAGCC
>JAGYIG010000044.1 GCA_018402455.1 Opitutaceae bacterium | reverse complement strand
AGCTGGGGTGGTGGTCCTTTCATCTCGAAAGCTTTTTGCGATACTGCCGCAAACAAGGGGAACGGGTCGAGGCGAGAATACTCGCCCGCTCATATTTTGACGCGTTTGCCGCTTCAGAGGGCAGCCAAAGGGCTCATTCCGTTAATCGTTGAATCGAAGATGGCGACGGGCATCTGAACCAAGCGAGGCAACCAATATCAGCGGGCAGGGCGCGGACCAGACGGAGCGGGTCCCTCCCTTGGGGCGAAAAAAGGGGTCGGGCTTTGTGGTTTGACGAAGGTCGCGGGCCACATTCTCGATGGTCAATTAAATGAGACCGAGCCGGAGCTCGGCGTTCTCAGGTTATTTTGGGACTCTGAAAAGGGGGCGCAGGCAAAAGATAAAGATACTCGGGTTTGAGGCCTTCGGGACGGAGGAAATGCCCGACTCAGGTTTTGTCGGGTCCTCAGCTGCCGAGCTCAAGTTTCGCGAGGAGCTGGCAGAGTTCTGGCAGTGAAATCGCCTCGGTTTCTGCGGTGAGGGGGAAGCGGTCTTGGCCGGGATAGACCACGAAACGCCGCGTGGGATTCAGATCCAGGCAGGCTTCATGGAATCCGCGGGTCAACTTCGGAGCTTCCGCGTGTTTTATTTCGATGAACCATCGCTCTTTGGCGCTCAAACTCAGAACCAAGTCGACCTCCGCCCCGGCCGCGGTGCGGTAGAAATGAGCGGCGGCGGAGTCGGGGAGTTGGGCAAGGAGGGATTCAACCACAAATCCTTCCCAGCTCCCGCCGACCACGGGGTGCCCCAGAAGCTCCTCCCGAGAACGAATGCCGAGCAAGGCATGCACGAGCCCGGAGTCGCGCACGTAGACCTTGGGAGATTTGACGAGACGTTTGCCGACATTGGCGTGCCACGGGGGGAGTCTTCGCACGAGGAGCAGGTCGACCATGAGGTCGAGATAGTTGGCAACGGTTTTCCCATCTACGCCAAGATTGCGGGCGAGCTGGGCGGCGTTGAGTAGACCGCCTTGGTGGTGGGCCAGCATGGTCCAGAAACGCTGCAGAGTTTCGGCCGCAATCCGGGGTCCCAACTGCGGAATATCGCGTTCCAAATACGTGCGAATAAAGTTCAGCCTCCAGCGGTGGCTCTGATCGTCGGTGCGGGCGAGCAGGCTATCGGGGAAACCGCCGCGTAACCAGAGGGGCTTGAGGGCCGGGGGCTCCACCTCCCGGGCGGTAACCCCGGTCAGCTCGGTGTAGGCGATGCGCCCCGCCAGCGACTCACTGGACTGTTGGAGTAGGTCGATGGAGGCAGAGCCCAAAATGAGAAACTGCCCGGTGCGCAGCCCCTTCCGGCGATTGGCATCAATCAATCCCCGGAGACTCTGGAAAAGCTCCGGCAGGCGTTGAGCCTCATCCAGAATGACCAATTTACCGGCGTGCTCCGCCAGAAAGGTCTCAGCGTTGGCCAGCTTCGCGCGATCAATGACCGATTCGAGATCGAGATACAGCGACTCCCACTGATTGGCGACTTCGAGCGCCAACGTGGTTTTGCCCACTTGGCGGGGGCCGAGAAGCCCCACGGCAGGATATTCGTCAATCAATTGCCGAACTCGGCTTAGCGCGTCGCGCTGAATCATCCTTGTAAATCAGGAAAAATGATCCAGAAATACAAGGATAAAGTGACTCTGCCGGCTGTGACGGAATGCGGTTGGGTCATGCAGCGCGTGAAATTTAACGGAATGGCGGAAATTCCGTCATTTTTGCGACAGGTATGAAAAAATTCAAATAGGCCGACGAGGCGCGATCACCTTGCCCGCTAAACTGCGCAAGCGATTTGGCCTGAGGCAGAATGACGAGTTGATCGTAGAGGAAACCGAACAAGGCTTGTTGCTTCGCCCTTCCGTCAGCATGCCGGTCGAGATCTATTCCGAAAGCGCGTATCCAGGAGTTTTCGGAGGATGATGCGGCCATCGGCGGGGCGATTGACCGCCTGAATGCCAAGTCGTGACGGAAATCCGTATCTTTCTCGACGCGAAGGTCATTTTTTCAGCCGCTATCCCGGATAGTCATCTTAACCGGCTGGTTCGCTATCTGGCTGATACTCACACCCCTCCTATTTCATCCGATTACGCTCGCGAGGAGGCGTTCCGCAATATCTGCGCGAAACGGCCCGACTGGTTGGATGGTTATCACCACCTGTTGTCGGGTCTGGAGATCGTCCGGAGTGTCGACCGGTCTGTTGAGGTCGAAATTGCCGCCAAAGACCGCCCGATACTAGCTACGGCAATTCACGAGGCATGTGAGTATCTGGTGACCGGTGACAAGCGCGATTACGGCGCGTTGTGCGGGCGAGACGTAGCGGGGACCAAAGTGGTCACACCCTTGACGCTCGTCGAAACCCTCGAGGGCAGAGCGTCGTAGGGTTGCGGGAGATGGTGCGTGACGCGGTGCAGTGCCCCCTTGCCCGGTCCGAATGTCGGCAACCCCGCGCAGGCCACTCCACCGCGGACGACACGGAGGTCGTCCCTCCCTCATTCCGGCAGGGTCCACCGCGTCTGGTAGATGGCCGTCGTGTGGTCGTGTTTATTGTCCGGATTCCAGGCGGGTTTTTGGTAGTAAAAGGTCAGGATCTCGCCGGGCTTGGTTTCGATGGAAACGGGATATCCCAGGTCGTGATTGGGGGCGTCGTCGCGGAGGATGATTTCGGAAGCGGGGTTCCAGGTGATCCCGTCCTCGCTGATCATGGCGCGTTGGCCGAAGGGGGCGGCGCGGCGGCCGTAGGTGCACAACAGGCGGCCGTCACTCAGCACCAGCAGATGCGGCGGGAATCCCAGCATGGGGGTGGGGATGGCGGGCGACCACGTCCGGCCGTTATCGTCGGAGTAGATCTGCCAAAGGTAGAGATCGAGGCGGCGGTCGTCATAGGGACGTCCGGTGGCCCGCATCATGATTACGATGCGACCTGAGGGTATTTGCGCGATGTGCGGCTCGCCGAACCGCAGGCTGGGATTGGCGGAGTCCTGCGTGTGGATGTGTCGCCATTCGCTCCGCGCATCCGTGGCGTGATACACTTTGATGGAATCGCGCAATTCGCGGTAGGCGGCGATCATGATGGAGCCGTCGGGCAGAGTGATCCCACCATGGATGCTGTCGGGTCCCCACCCGATGTGCTCCCAAGTGATACCGTGATCTTCTGATGAGTAGACGTGACTGCCGTCCCATGCCGCTGCCGCGAGGTAGTTGGGTTGCTCAACCTCATCCATCCACTTTTCCAGCCATGGGCGGGGGTAGGCTTCCGGGCCGAGCGCATCGTAGGTTTCGGCTTTCCAGAATACCGAACGCACGTGCAGCAGCAGCTCGCCATCGGAGGCAACGGTGAGTCCGCCTTCGCGATCGTCGATCGGTGTGTCGACGGCGTCGACGGGGGCGCTCCAGGTGTGCCCGTTGTCGGTCGAGCGCATGAGCGTCACCGCGCCGTCGGGGCTCATGTGCTGTTCGGTGCGAATGAACGACAGCACAAGGTCACCGTTGTCGGCCCGGGCGATGGCCGGCCAGGCGGAGTAGATATCGGGATCGTGATAGAGCTCACGATGTTCCATCTCGGCGGAGGCCAGAAGGGCGCTCAAGCTGGTGAGCGCGGCGAGGAATACCGTTCGGATCATGATAAGGAGAAGGTGATGGCGCGGTCGAGTTGGGGGGCGATAAGCGAAACCTGGTCGGCGGAGACGCGGGCTGTCACCGGTCCATGGGGGCCCTCGAAGACCCAGCCGGCCGGGGATTTTTCCCACGCCGTCTTCCCGCCAAAGTCCGCGGCGGCTCCCGTCGCAAACAGGGTCAACAGGCGGCAACGGTCATCGGTCAACGTCGCATCGATGAAGGGTTCGTGGCGTTGCTCCAACGGGTCACCGGCCCGCTCCCGGTCAAAGGGTGCGGTATAGGCGTGATGGCCGAGGGTGATGGCGGGATCGCCCGCGCCGAGGTTGACGATTTGGGCGGTCGCTGCGGCGATGCCGTTGCGCACGACGAAGGCACCGTCGGCCGTGAGGGTGGGCTCGTTGATGGGGTGCCAACGCAGCGAGATGGGCTCGGTCTTTTCCGTGGCCGCATCGTCGAGCACTAGGATGTAACCGGGCCAGAGGTGGAGCACCGTGCGGGTGAAGTGCTTCACGCCCTCATAGGCGGGGGTGAGGTCCATGCTCCAGGCGGTGCCTTGTCCCGGTTCGTGCCACCACTGTTTCACCTTGCCGGAAAGGTGTTCAACGAGGATGGGCTCGCCGCGCTCGCGCAGCGGCCAGCGTTGTTCGCGTCCGCCGAAGGTGAGCGTGTTGTGACCTTTCACCGAGGCGTTGTAGTATTTCCACCTCAGTTCCCCTTCAAAAAAGTCCGCGGGGTAGGACGACGGGGAACCGATATCGATGATCAGCCGCTCGCCCAGGGTGTCGAAACCGACCACGCCAAGGTCGTTGTTTTCGTGGTTCTCCTCCCGGCCGGATTTGCTGAACACGATGCAATCGGTGCGGGGTTGGTCCCAGGAGGTGCGGCTCACAATCATGCCACCGTGGGCTTGGAAGGCGATGGCCAACGGTTCGCGGCCCTGCGGCGACCGCGGTTTCACGCGGGCGTCATAGTAGAGCAGGTTCAGGGGGTGGGAGTCCTCTTCCGCCCGATTGTTGAGGAAGAAGTGCTGGAGCACTGGATCCCTGGTGGCGGCGGCGACGGCGGCGACGTAGCCGGTGAACACCGTGCGTTCGGGCCAGGAATCACCGAACGGGATGGGCCGACCTTGGTCGAGGGTGCCGTGCATGACCCAGCGGCACATTTCCGGGAAAGGGGGGGCGCCGACGCGGTCGACTTGCCCGCCGGTGGCGAAACGCAGGGCGGTAAAGTAGCCGACGGGAATCCGGTTGGCTCCGCCGTAGGATACGGACTCGTTGAACTCGCCCGCGGGGCCGTAGGTTTCGAGGTAGGCGTCGAAACGTTCGGTGGCGATCGCAATGATACGATCGGCCGCCGGGTGGTCGCCCCTCAGCGCCATGGCCGCGATGGCCACGCCGCCCGCGATGACGGTCACCCAATTGTTGAGGTCTTCCATCCACCAGGGCCCCTGCTCGACCGATGTAAGGAAAGGTTGGATACCCCGACGGTCAATGCCTGCGCGGATCTCCGCCCGTTCAGCCGGGGTGAGGGAGTCGTGGAGCCAATCGTAGGCGAGGGCGCAGTCCTGCGAGAGCATGCCGGTGCGCAGGTCGGCGGGGTGGCCGAAACGGATATGGGCCTGATCGATCCAGTCGGGCCACTGGGCGGGATCGAACACGGCCCGCAGCTGCGCGAGCGCGGCGTCTTTGCAGGCCTCGTCGCCCGTCACGAGGTGGACGAGCGCGAAGCGGTTCATCCGCGCCCCGGTCTGGTAGCAGAGGTGGTAGTCGAGATTGCGGTCACGGATCATGCTGGCCGGTCGATTTGGCACGACCGCATCCGGTTGGAGGGGAGGCCGGACCTTTTCGGCGTGGGCGAGGGCGACGGTTTTGGCCCAAGCCTCGCCGAGGAATCCGCCCTGTGCGATGGCGTGGCGAAAGTCATCCACCGACTGCAGTCCCGCGGAGTTGTCCGCGGCGATGAACAGGCGAGGGTGCGCGGGCAACGTGGCGCCGGAGTTGGCCCTCAGCGCCGGCAACAGCGACCAAGCGGCGGCGAGGGTCGCGGAATTGCGGATGAATTCACGGCGGCGGAGGGGCATGGCGAAAGGAGGGTGGCGGCTGGCGTGGGGGACTAGGGCACAGGCTTGATGGTGACGGTGCGGGTGGCGGTGAGCACCGGAGCTTTTTCCACCAGCTCGATGCGGTGCACCTGATCTCCCCACACGCCGAGGAGCGGCGGGCCGATCACACCGTAAGTCGTGATCCGGGCTTCGAGGGCGTTGGCATCGTAAGTCAATTCGGCTCCCCGCCCGCTATCGGCGCCAGGGAAGGTGCCGATGCGGACGACACCGGGGAGGGAGACGTCGACCGGGCGGTTGGTGACGAAGTGGTATTGGTGGGGGGTGGTCGCGGTCGAGAGCGTAAAGGTTTCGGTGATACGAAGGGCGTCGCCGCGGTGGAGGGCGATGGTGCGGTGCCACGCTTCGACCTGGGCCTCTTCCGGATAGGCTCCGGCGAGATCGAGCTGGAGGGAGGCGACGGCGTCGGTCGCCTCGTGGTTTACGGCGCGGGCGGCGAAGGTCCGTCCGGCCGCCTGTTCGACACCGTTGATCAGCGGCACGTTATGCCAAGCCGAGCGCATGGTCCAAATCTCATAGCGTTGGTCGCTGAAGGTCTTGGCGGTGTAGTATTCCGGTCCGACGTCGATGAAAAGCGGGGAGCCGTCGAGGTAGGCGATGAACGAGCCGACATCGTTGTGGTTGTGCGACTCGTCGTTGTGGCCGCCCTTGGCGGCGACGTAGAGCCCGTCCGTGGTGCCGGCTTGGTCGCGGGCAGTCATGATCTGGAGATCGGGTAGCCAGCCATCGCGCGGCAAGGGATCGTTGGCCTCCACCTGCGCCAGTTTCTCGGCGAGGAAGAGGTCGGGCACGCGACGATCGATCCGAGGATCGAGGGGCTCTCCGGTTTGATGGCGCTGCCAGACCCAAGCGCCGAAGGCCACGCCAACTCCTCGTCGCCCACCGCTTGGCCGTAGCGGTAAGTGAGGGCGCCGTCGACGAGGGTGCGCGCATTGGCGTCGGCAAAGTTCATATACCATTCGTCGCCGACATGGGCGGTGAGAATGTAGCGGCCCATTTTGGCGATGAGGGTTTCGTCGAAAATCGAGATCTTCCCTTCGCTTGCGCCATACATCCAATCGAGCGCTTCAAACATGCTGGCCCCGGCGCGCCCCCAATAGGAGGGCCCCTCGTCACAGCCGCCGTCGGCGGGGTAGCTGTTGATAAAGATATCGAGCACCCGTTGGGCTTTTTCGACGTGGCGGGCGCGCAACTCGGGGTCCCGCTCGATGAGCAGAGCCGATGAAAGCCAGTTGGCGACGATCCAGGGATTCCAGTTGTTGATGGGATGGCCCTGGGTGTCCCACGCCATCCACCAAAAGTCGGCGCGGTTGAGGCAGGGTTCGAGGATGCGCGTCTGGATTTCGTGGTGCAGGCGTTTCCGTGTGACTTTGGAGACCGAGTCGAGTTCCGCGCCGAGCAGGTAGTCGATCCATGCGACCAGCGCGGCCGTTTCGCCAACGCCGAGATCGACGATGGGCTCCGTCGCATCGGGCAGATCAGAGCCCGCTCGTTGCATGAAGATGTGGGCGGGATAGGCCCAGGAGGATTCCTCGAAGAGCAGCCAAAGACCATCGGTGATCGGATCGAGAAACCGTCCCTGGCCCTCCGCGCACTCGGCCAAAACCAGCGCCTCGAGCCGGTTCCTGCGTTCGGCCCAGGGCAACTGATAGGAGCGCCGGTCGCCGCTGCGCATGTAGTCCAGAAACGTGGTCATCGGGATGACCGCCCACGGCTCGGCCATCACCGCTTCGCCCTCGGCAATGAGCCGCTGGCGGGTAGCCGGGGGCAGGGCTTCCCAACTGGCGCGATCGGTTCCCCGGGGAAACGGTTCCCACTCCCCATGCGGCAGGAGGGCCGCCTGGATGGCGGGGATATCTTTGCCGAGCTGATGCAGCTCAGGCTCCCCCGCCAGCAGGTTGCGCGGGGTGAGGGTGGGGCCGGTGGCTCCGAGTGTGGAGACCAACAGGGCGGCGAGCGCGGTCAGCAGTGGACGCAATGAAACAAAGGCAGGGTCACTCATGGGGTAAAAGGGTTTCGGTAACCAAACGCACAACCCATTGATAACAAGCACTAAAGGACGATTGTGCCGATTCGGACAGCGTGAAATTTCACGGGCGAGCGGCGGAGATTGCCGAAGCGAAAGCAGGGGAGCGAGTTGTGGCGATGAATGAAAATTCAGGAGCTGCCGAAACCGCGGCGGACGGGCTCGGCAAATCGGGGGCCGGGGGCAGATCCGAGGGGGAGGGGGCGGTCATTTGGAGGTGGAGAATGCCCTTGCCTGACCGGGCGCGCTGCCCCGGGCTGGGGCATCGGTCCGATGCCCCTTTGGATCCGTCAGGCGGACTCCGGGGCGGTCGGTGCTATCCCGTTTCCCCCTGCCCCCAATCTGCCCCGTGCCGCTGCCGATTTCTCCTGCTGCCACCTCTTCGTATGGCGTCCGTGCCCGGGTCGGTGCGATCGTGGGGCCCGGTTGGTTGCTGCTCACGCTCTTGCTCCCACCGCCGGCTGGCATGACCGCGGCGGCGTGGCTCACGGCGGGGATCGGCGCGCTGATGGCCACGTGGTGGATTTCCGAGACCGTGCCCATTCCGGTCACGGCCTTGCTCCCGTTGGTCCTTTTCCCGCTGCTGGATCTGACGGACATTCAGGCGGCGGTCGGCCCTTATGCGCACCCCATCATCTACTTGTTTTTGGGCGGGTTCATCATCGCACTGGCGATGGAGCGCACGGGGCTGCATCGGCGGATTGCCTTCAGTATGATCGGGCTGTTGGGCCTGCAGCCCCGGCGAATCATCGCCGGATTTTTGTTCACCGCCGCCGCGCTCAGCATGTGGGTCAGCAATACGGCCACCGCCCTCATGATGCTGCCCATTGCGCTCTCCGTCGCGAGCTTGATCCCGGAGGCATCGCGCGACTCGCCGGCTCCGCGGGCCTTCACCACGGCCCTGTTGTTGGCGGTGGCTTATGGTGCGACCACCGGGGGGATGGGCACCCTCATCGGCACGCCGCCCAACGCCCTGTTGGCGGGGTTCATGGCCCGATCCTACGGGGTCACCGTGGGCTTCAGCCAATGGATGATGATCGGGGTGCCCGTCGTGCTGCTTGCCCTGCCCATCGTGTATCTGGTGCTCACGCGACTGGCCTTCAAAATCGGGGATCAGCCGATGGACGCCGTGGGGGCGTTCATCGCGACCGAACGCCGGCGGCTCGGCCCCTTCGGCGGGTCCGAGCGGGTGGTGGCCATCGTTTTTGGCGTCACGGCACTGGGCTGGATTTGCCGGCCCCTGCTGGTGCCCTTGCTGCCGGGGCTGGCTGATACCACGATCGCCATGATGGGGGCGGTGGTGCTCTATCTGATCCCTGATGCCAAACACCCGGGGGAGCGGATCATGACCTGGACGGCGACCAAGAGCGTGCCTTGGGATGTGCTGTTGCTCTTTGGCGGGGGACTGAGTCTGGCGGGGCAAATCCAATCCAGCGGACTCTCCACGTGGCTGGGAGATCAAGCCGTGACGCTCGACGGTCTGCCGGTCGTGGTGATCGTCGCCTTGATTTGTTTCGGCATTCTGCTGCTCACCGAGCTCACCAGCAACACGGCGACGGCGGCGACGTTTTTGCCGGTGGTCGCGGCGGTGGCCATCAGTCTCGGCCAACATCCCCTGCTGTTGCTCGCGCCGATGGCGCTGGCGGCCAACTGCTCCTACATGATGCCCGTGGGCACGCCGCCCAATGCGATTGTGTTTGGCAGTGGCCGCATCCCGCTGCCGGAAATGGCGCGCACCGGCCTGTGGCTGAATGTGCTGCTCGTGCCGGTGATCGTCGGGGTCGTGTGGCTGCTGGGCCCCTGGGTCTTTGGCATTGAGCTCAACCGGTTGCCGACCTGGGCGCGATGACCGACGGCGCGGAGCCTCGCGGTCGTCAGTGGGTCAGCTCATAGAGGGCGTATCCGGCGCGCAGGTTGGGCAGAAACGTGCACGGGGTTTTCCAATCGCCCCGCAGGTGCATGTGGCGGGTGATCCGGTAGCCATGTTCCCCGCAGAAGGCCTCGAAGTCGGCGATGGTGAGCGGATTGGCGGGGCGGCTCTCGCCCCAGGCGGTCGGGTGCACCTCATTGCGGGGCTTGCGTCCCCGCAGCACACTGTCGCGGCGATTTTTCCAATACCCGTAGTTGGCAAACCCGACGGTGAGACAGCGCCCGACGCGCAGGGCTTCGGCAATGACGGTGTGGGGGTGGTCCACCTCCTCCAGCGTGCGCGAGCAGATGACATGGTCGAAGTGGCCCGCATCGAACGCCGCCATAAACCCCATCATGTCGCCTTGGTAGGCGCTCAGCCCCCGCTTCACGCAGGCGGCGATCTTGTCGACCTGCAGGTCCACTCCGATCCCCCGGGTCCCGCGGCTGTGGGCGAGTTCCTCCAACAACACGCCGCGGCCGCAGCCCAGATCGAGCACCCGGGAGTCCGGGGTCACCCAATCGGTGATGATCTGAAGATCGACGGTGCGTTTGTGGGAGCGAAGAGACACGATTCAGAATTTGGATTTACGAGTTACGAGTTACGAATGACAGCGGGCTGAGCAGCGGGGTTTCAGCGGAATTGTTTCGTGGTCTTTCGTGGGCTATCTCAACTGGCGAGGAAGTCGCGCACCAGATCGTAGAGTTGGGGGGATTCGAGCAGGAACGAGTCGTGGCCCAGGTCGGTCTCGAGTTCGGCGTAGCTGGCGCCTTTGCCGGCGCGCAGCAAGGCGGTGACGATCGCGCGGTTCTGGGCGGGTGGGAAAAGCCAGTCGCTGGTGAAGCCCACGACCAAGGATTCCGCCGTGACCGGGGCGAAGGCCGCTTCGAGCGAACCGGCGCGCTCGGCGAGGTCGAATTGATCGAGGGCCCGCGTGATGTAGAGATACGAATTGGCGTCGAAGCGATTGATGAAGCTCTTGCCCTGGTAGCGCAGGTAGCTCTCCACTTCGAACTGCACGTCGAAGGCATGGTTGGATTCGGGGACCGAGGGGTGGGGGCGATCGGCCACGGTGCGGCGGCCGAACTTACGCGCCATGGAGGCATCAGACAGGTAGGTGATGTGGGCCATCATGCGGGCGATGGCCAGACCGACGCGTGGTCCCGCGCCCGCGGCGTAGTTGCCTTCCTGCCAATCGGGATCCTGCAGGATGGCCTGACGGCCGACCTCGTTGAAGGCGATGGCTTGAGCGCCCTCGCGCGCCGTGGTCGCCATGGCCAAAAGTTTGCGCACAAAGGGCGGGAAAGTGATGCCCCATTCGAGCACCTGCATGCCGCCCATCGAGCCGCCGATGACGCCTTGCAACTGAGTGACGCCGATCGCGCGGAGCCAGCGCTCCTGGGCTCGGACCATATCGCCGATGGAAACGATGGGGAAGTTGATGCCGTAGGCTTTGCCGGTGGTCGGATCGATGGAGAGCGGGCCGGTGGACCCCTGGCACCCGCCGATCACGTTGCTGCAAAGCACGAAGTAGCGGTTGGTATCGAGGGCCTTGCCCGGGCCGATGATGTTGTTCCACCAACCCGTCTTGCGATCGGTCAGGTCATGGAAGCCGGCGCAGTGGTGATCGCCGGAGAGGGCGTGGCAAACCAGAATGGCGTTGTCGCCCGTGCGGTTGAGGCGCCCGTAGGTTTCATACCGAATCGTATACCCGGGAATCGTGCGGCCACAATCGAAGGTGAACGGCTCGTCCGACGTGTAGTCCTGAGGCGCCACCAGTCCCACCTCGCCGGGTTCGGCGGGCGCAGGCTCGGCAAAATCGAGATCGGAGTCATTCACAGGGGAAGGAAGATGGGAGAAGGTGGCCAAAGGAAGCAAGCCAGCCTAAACCCCTTGAGCGGGTTGGCCGGTGCGGCAACCCCGCCGTGCGACCGCGGCCCCCGTTGACAGCGAGGGGCGGGCTTCTAGGGTCCGACCATGCCAAGCCTCGCCCGCTCCTTATGGTTTTCGATCGGGCTCGCCGCCCTCGCCATGCAACTCCCCGGCCAGATCGATCGCCTTGTCAGCAAACCCTTCGCCACGCGGGCGGAAGTGATGGCCCAGCACGGCATGGTCGCGACCAGCCAACCCCTGGCCGCCCAGATCGGCTTGGATGTGCTGAAGGCGGGCGGCAACGCCATCGATGCCGCCATCGCCAACGACATCTACGTGCTCATCGACTGGCTTGATGGAGCCGACGGGATGTGCATCGGCGGGGATCTTCACATCGTGTGAGCGCGTCGATCAGAAACTTCATGGCCTCTCATTGCCTGAGCGTCAGCAGGGGCTCAGCCTGACCGGTTGGAATTCGAGTTGGCCAAACTCGACGCGAAGACGATCCCCCACGGGGGATGCTGCCCATCTCCGTCCCCGGGGCCGTGGACGGTTGGTATGAGTTGCACGCCAAATTTGGGCGGATGCCCATGGCGGAGATTTTGGCTCCGGCCATCGACTACGCCGAGCAGGGATTTCCGGTCACCGAACTGATCGCCTACTACTGGAAATTTGCCTACCTCTACGAGGGCATCCCGGGGGCGGCCTACGAAACGTGGGATGGCAAGCCGCGGAAGGGCTGAGGTGTTCAAACCGATCCGGCCAACACCTACCGGCGGATCGCGCCGCTGGGGGCGCGATGTCTTTTATCGCGGTGAGATCGCCGATGAGATCGACGCCTTCATGCGCGCCCACGGCGGCTTCCTGCGCAAAGTGATCTGCCGCGCACACCTCTACCTGATCGACCCGGCCCCGGTCAACACCGTGGCTACGACGTCTTGAATTGCCCCCAACGGCAAAATGCCGCGCTGCAGATGCTCAATATTCTATGACTACGTCTCCAGGCGATAGCCGTAGTCACCGAGACTTAATTCCGATGATCGAAGCCAAGAAGTTACCTCGAGGACTGGGCCAATTTCTTTGATGTTGATCCGGATTTTTCCGCCATCCTGGAGGGGCTCCTCTCCCAGGCCTATGCGGCCGAGCGACGGGCGCTGATCGATCCGAACCGCGCGGCCAAGCGTTACGATGCGGGCAATCCGGCTCTCCAGCAGGGGGACACGGTTTACCTCACCACGGCCGATGCGGAGGGCAACATGGTGTCCCTCATCCAGAGCAACTACCGCGGCATGGGCAGCGGGGTGATGGTGCCGGGCCAGGGTTTCGGGTTTCAGGATCGCGGCGAGATGTTCGTGCTCGAACCCCGGGATCACGCCAACGCGTATGCCCCCGGCAAGCGCCCCTTTCACACCATCATTCCCGCGTTTGTCATCAAGGAGGGCCAGCCCTGGATGAGCTTCGGCCTCATGGGCGGAGCGATGCAGCCACAGGGCCATGTGCAGATCATCACCAACCTGATCGACTTCGACCTCAACCTGCAGGAGGCTGGCGACGCCGCGCGCTGGCAGCATCACGGCCCATTGCATTAGAAACCGCTGCGGACGGCGGCTACGTTGCGTTGGAAGACGGGTTCCCCGCCGAAACCCGCCGAAAACTCGATGCCATGGGCCATGTGATCCGCTACGACATCGGCGGCTACGGCGGTTACCAAGCCATCCGATGGGATGCCCAAAACAAGGTCTACATCGGCGCCAGCGAAAGTCGGAAGGACGGCCACGCCGTGGGATATTGAGGTTTGCATGGACTCCGCGGCGGTCGCCCTTCAGTGGTAATCCCCGATGCGTAATCTCTTGGGATCATTTCAGAAGCGATGGTATTCTTGGCGGGCTGACCCGACCAAGGCCAAGGAGGAGTTCAGCGGCAAATATTGGCGCGAAGAAGACGAGGGGGTCCGTTCGATTCCATGCCGCCAGTGCCCGAAATTTGATGCGGACAGGGAGGTGTGCACCGTCCCGTTTGGCACCACGCTGCGCAAATGCATCGTCGCCTCGATTGAGTCACATTTCCACAGCTGCAAGGACCTGCAGGTGCTGGAGATCGGCTTCGGCCACTTTTGGCTGCCGCGCAATCTGATCCTGCGCAGTGGCGGCACCTGGACGGGGATCGAGCCGCGCCAAAAAACCAAGGCCGAGCTCGGCAAGGGTGGTCACGGTCAGGCCGGCGACATTCCGTTTGAGGACAACACGTTCGATGTCATTTACGGCATCCAGTCGCTCGAACACTGGGCCCAAGGTTACAAAACCGTCGCCAAGGGCTACACCTACGAGGACTACCTGCGCGAAGTGCACCGGGTGTTGAAACCGGGCGGCAAGGTCTACTTCGACGTGCCGATCCACGACCACGGCCATGAGATGTTCATCATGGGCGACTTCGACCGGATCCGTGGGCTGTTTAATCCCGAAGGCTGGACCGATGTCCTGCTGGAAAAATGGCGCGAGGACCACGAGCCGCTGCCCGTGCAGCGCCCCCGTCCTCGCAAGGTCAAAGAGTGGAAGTCGGAAATCCGCTCCTACGCCCCCGAGGACGTCGAAAAAATCCGCACCGCAGGCATCGCCTACATCATGACGATCACCGCGCGAAAGCGGACCTGATCTTGAGTCTAGGGTTCTGCGACGGAGAGGCTGTCACCCTCGCGGGTCACCAGATCGCCGGCGGCGTAGCGGTGGAGCACGCTGGAAATCAAGGTTTGGTAGGGCATGCCGTAGCGATTGGCCCGCTGCCGCAGGGCCTGGAGGTCCCGTTGGGATATGCGGATGTTTATCCGCTTGTCCTTGGTCAGAGTCCGTTTCGCGGCTGACTCCAGCGCGAGTCGCTCTGCCGGAGTCAGTGGGCGCGGTTTCAGGCTTCCGGCCGCCTCCAGTTCCATCAGTTCGGCTTCGTAGTCATCGAGCGGTTGATAGGGGTCAGGCTTCATGGCGGTATTCCTTGGTGGCACGGCGACTGGGATAGAGGGTTTTTAGGAAATAGGTTTCATTTTCCCGCACGCAGGGAACGATGAACACGTAGTCGTTTATCTGAACTTTGAGGATCTGTTGCTGCGGGTATTTTGTGGGAATGGGATGGTCGTAGATACCGATCAGACCGCCGGATTCGATGGCCCAGACGATATCCTGAAAGCCGACTCCCCGACGCTGACGCAGCAGGGCATCCTTTTCATCTGACCAATCAAACACCCCAAAAGATTCATTTATGTGTGCCGAATGTCATTATAAGAGGATGTTGGCGTGGGTTATCACACGAGATCGAACACCGGCCACCTTGGGCCCATGATTTGGTAAGGACCGCTGAGCGCTGACGGCGGGACAGTTCAGGCGGTTATGCTGGTCCGGATCCGTCGGCCCCACGCTTTCACGTCCTCGACCACCATGATCAGGCTGGGGATGAGAATCAGGATGATGGGGGTCGCGAAAACGATACCGGTGGCCAGGGAAACGACCATGGGAATCAGGAAACGGGCTTGCAGACTCGTTTCCAACATCATCGGAAGCAGCCCGAAGCAGGTGCTCAAAGTGGTCAGGAGAATGGGCCGGAAACGCCGTTGCACCGCCGCCAGGGCGCTTTCCACCAGGCTCGAACCTTCGCGGTGTCGTTGATTCATAAAATCGATCAACACCACCGAGTCATTCACCACCACGCCGGTCAGGGCCACGATGCCAAACAGTGAAATGAAGGTCAGATCGTAGCCGAGCAGCAGGTGACCCAGCACCGCGCCGATCACCCCAAACGGGATGGCCGACATGATCACAAACGGCTGCACGTAGCTGCGCAGTTGCGCGCCGAGAATCACATAGATGATCATGAGGGCGATGAACATATTGCGGGCCAGACTCGCCAGATCCTCCGCCTGATCGCGGGTTTCGCCCTCATAGGACGTGTTCAGCGAAGGGTAGCGCGCGTTTAACTCGGGCAGGATGTCGCCGTTGAGCAGGGCAATGACTTCGTTGGGGGTGGTGATGGCCGCATCGACATCGGCGGTGATACTCACGATGCGTCGACCGTTGACGGAGTTGATTTGCGAGAATCCGATCTGCTCCTGCACCTGGGCCACGGCGTCGAGCGGCACTTCGGAGCCGTCCCGCAAACGGATCCGCGTGTCGCGCAAATGGGTGAGGTCCTCGCGCGCCGCCTTGGGGTAGCGGACATAGACCAACACTTCGGATTTCCCGCGTTGGAGCCGTTGCACTTCGAGGCCGAAATAGGCGGCGCGGAGTTGGCGGCCCAGCTCCTGTGGGGTCAGGCCGATGGCGAGGCCTTCGTCCGTCAGCTCGAAGATGTATTCGGTTTTCCCGGCCTGGTAGCTGTTGGCCACATTCAGGGTGCCTTCGATGGCCTCGAGCGAATCCCGCAGGCGGGCTGCCGCCTCGTTGAGAATGGCCTCCTCGGGGTGCGACAACTCGATCTCGATGTCCGCCTCACCACCGATCAGGGAACTTTTGAACTCGAGCGATTCGATGCCCGGCAGGTGGCGCACCCGTTCCCGGATCATGCCCTCGATGGCGTTGGAACCGTAGCTGCGAAAATCGGAAGGCAGGAGTTGGATGCGCAGTTCGCCGGAGGTGGCTGCCGCTGCCTCTTCGGTGAGATCTTTGCTGGTCATGATCCTGATGCGATCCTGCTCGGCCAGTTTAAGAGCTTGATCTGCATTGACATCCATGAGTGCAGTCATGTTACCCACTGTCTCTTGGTAAACGCCGATTGCCCGGCCTCGGCCTCGATTTCGGTGCGGACGGCCCGCACCGCGTCTTCGATGGATTCGATCCGGTCGGCCGTGACGGCAAACGGGGTGCCCTGCGGCATGGTCAGGCTGATGGTGATGCGGTCGCCCTCGATCTGCGGGAAGAAGATGAAACGGACCAGACCACCGCGCACCAAGCCGACGGTGAGGATGGCGATCGCCAGAAAAAACCCGAGGGTGGCGTAGCGAAAGCGGATGGCAAAGCGGGCAAACGGCACCAACCGATGGTCGACAAATTTGGCGAGGGTGCGCGTCACCGCGTCACGGGCCCGAGCCATGATGCCTTTGCTCCATCGACCGGGGTGGGCCAGGTGGGCCGGCAGGATGAGGTAGGCCTCGAGCAGGGATACCAACAGGATCGCAATCACGACGGCGGGAACCACCCCCACGATTTGACCGAGCGTGCCGGTGCTGAACAACAACGGGGCAAAGGCAGCCATGGTGGTGGCGACGCCCACGGTTACGGGAGCGAGGATGGCGTGCACCCCTTTGAGCACGGCCTGCGGGTTGTGGGGTTCTTTTTCCTGGGCCTCGAAAATGCTCTCGCCGGTGACGATGCCGTCATCGACCACGATGCCCAGCACCACGATGAGGGCGAACAGCGACACCATGTTGATGCTGTAGCCGAGGAAGTGCAGAATGAGCATTCCGCCGAGAAACGAGATGGGAATCGCGGAGCTGGTCCAGATGGCCAGCTTGAGATCGAGGAACAGCAGCAGGATGACAAAAACCAGCACGAAACCCAACAGGGCGTTGCGCATCATCAGGCTGATCCGATCCTGCAACACCACCGTCTCATCCTGTTGCAGCGCGAGCTCCACCCCCTCGGGCAGGGCCAATTGATCCAGATAGGTCTTCACGGTTTCCGCCACCTGCAAGGTATCCTCGCTCTCGCTGCGCTTGACCTCGATGAAGGCGGCTCTCGCGTTGTCGAATTTGCTGACCAAGTTGATGTCCTCGAAGCCGTCCACCACCGTCGCGATGTCCCCCAACCGCAGCACGGAACCATCGGTCAGGCTGCGCACGGGGATGCGTTCGAACTCGGGTCCGGTGAAGCGTTTTTCCTGCACCCGCAGGAGGATTTCACCTTGGTTGGACTCCACCACGCCGGCGGGAATGTCGGTGGAAAACGCCGCGACCGCATCGCCCACATTTTGGAGGGTCAGGCCATGATGCCGCAGCCGCTCTTCGGAGACTTCAATGGAGATTTCGTAGTCGCGGATACCACGTAGGGAAACCAGTGCGACTCCCGGCAATTGGAGCAGCTCGTCCTCAATGGTGTCCGCCCAATAACGGAGGGTGGCCTCCGGGGCCTCGCCGAAGATGGCGAGCGTCAGCACGTTGGGCGTCGCCTTGACCCGGGTGACAATGGGCCGCTCGGCATCGGCCGGGGGGAACGAACTGAGGCCGTTCACCGCGGTCTGCACTTCATTGTAAACATCATCGGCATCCGCAAAATCCGTCAGCTCGACCCGGATCACGCCGATGCCTTCCGATGCAGTGGAGGTGATGCGTTTAACGCCCTCGATGCCTTGCAGGGCCTGCTCGACGCGGCTGGTGATGCCGTCGGCCACCTCGTAGGGCGTCGCGCCCGGGTAGGGGACGGTGACCGTGATCAATTTGGGGTCGATCGACGGAAAGGTTTCCGTGCGCATGTTCGAGGCGCTGATCAGACCGGCGATGATCAGAAACGCCATCAGGATGTTGGCCGCCACATGGTTGCTGTTGAACCACGCGATCAGCCCCGTGGTCGGCGGGGGCGGCTGGGGGGATTGGTCGGAGTCAGCCATCACTCAGCTCGGTCGGGAAGGTCGGATGAGGCGGTCTTGACCCGCGTGCCGGCGACGGCCCCGGAGATCCGGTTGGTGACGATGCGGGCGGCGGACTCGAGATTGGTTACGGCGATCCAGTCATCGTCCGCGTAGAGTGTGGCGGGTTGGAACGCCACCAGGGTGGCGTCGTCCTGCACGATCCAAAGTTGCCCGTTCTGCTGGAGGGCACTGGCGGGAATGCGCGTGACTCCCTCGTGTTTGGGTCCGTGCACCGTGATGCGAGTGAAGACGCCCGGCAGCAAGTCGCGCGGCGGTTCCCGGAAACCAAAACGCACGGTGGCGAAACGCGTGGTGGGGCTGAGGGAGGAGGCGCCCCGCTGCAGTTCGCCGATCAGGGTGAATTCCTGGCCGAGGTGTTCGGCGGTGAGGGTCACGTCCACCTGGGGGGAATTGAGCAACCATTCGAGTTGTTGTCCCTCCAGTGAAGCCACCACCTCAAGGGCGGAAAGATCGAAGGCGGCGCCGTAGCTCTGGCCGGCCTGCACGAATTGGCCGGGGCCGATGCGGCTGGAGAGCACGCGGCCGTTGAAGGGCAGGCGAAACTGCGTGCGCTCCAAGGCGAGATTGGCATTGGCGAGCGCCGCGCGAGCGGCTTGGGCGATGGCCCGGGCTTCCGCCGCCTGCGGTTCGCGGGCGACCAACGGGGGCGGGGCCAGATCGCCGTTGAGCTGGCGCCACTCCGCCAGCGAAGCCGAGGCTTCGGCCTCCTCCAATTTCAAGGCGGTGATCGTTCGCGCCACCTCCGCTTCGAGACGTTGAACCTCATTGTCGAAATCACGGGGATCGACGGTGAACAGAACCTGCCCGGCGGTGAATCGTCCCCCGGCGTAGAACTCCGGGGCCACCTCAATGACCCGGCCGCTGACCTGCGGGACGAGGTTGACCTCGGTCCGGGCCGCAATCGTGCCGTTGGTGGCGAACACGATTTGAAAGGGACCGGGGGTGAAGGTTTCGGCCTCCACAAACAGTTCGCGTTCGCCGCCGCCGCTGCGGGTGGCGGGCTCGTATTTGATGCGCATCAGCTGCGAAACAATCACGGCCAGGCCAACGAATACGATGATGGCGACCAATTGGATGATGCCGGTGCGGGTGGAGTGCTTCATTTGCAAAAGAGGTGAAACCGTGAGCAGAGAGTGGGGAGGTAGGCGCTGGGTTCAGGGAGCGGTCGCGGCGCCCGACCAGTCGCCCCCGAGCGCCAGGTAGAGGGAGATGCGGGTGCGCCACCGCAGCTGTTGCGTGCGCAGCCGGTTTTGTTCGGTGCGGTAGCGGCGTTGTTCGATTTCGAGATAGGACTGGAGCGAGATCAGCCCGTCGCGGTAGCGGTCGCGACTGAGCTGTTCGGCCTGGCGCAACGCCTCCAGCGACCGCTCCTGCTGGGTGAGTTGTTCGGCGACTCGCCGGTCGGCCTGCAGGGCGCTCTCGACTTCCCGCAGGGCTTCCAGCACGAGGTTGGCGTAGTTGGCCGCCGCCTCCCGCGCCGCCGCTTCCTGCAGCCGGATGTTGGCGCGCAGGGCCCCGCCCGCGAAGAGCTGTTGGTTGATGCGGCCGAGGAGGGAGCCCATCATGCGCTCGGAGGAAAACACGTTATCGATCGCCTCGGCCGATCCGCCGAGGCGGCCGACGATTTGGAATTGAGGATAGAGGTCGGCCACCGCGACCCCGACGTTGGCATTGGCGGCACGAGCCCGCAGATCGGAGGCCCGCAGATCCGGTCGCCGGTCCAGCAACTCGGCCGGCAGGGCGGTGCCGCCGGAGGCGGCGCGAGCAAGGGGAACTCATCGCCTCCAGCGTCGCCCCGGGCGGCCGACTGAGCAGCACGTCGAGGCGGATACCCCCCCATCCGTGAGCAGCCGCTCGAATTCCGGCCGCCTCGGCACGGACGGGAAGTCACACTGTCCTCCGCCAGATAAACATCGGACAATTGCGTGCCCCGGGCGCCGAGATCGTAGCGCCGTTTGACCAACTCATAGAGCAGCTCGCGATTGGTCGTGTTCTGGTTGGCCAGATCGAACAGGCGCTGATTCACGGCGACGCCCACCCGGCGGTTAGCAAGGCTCGCGATGAGCGGTGAGCGAGCGCTTCGCGATCCGCTGCCGTGGCCGCAAAGGCCGCGGCCGGCTTCCAGCGACCGGCGGATGCGACCAAAAAGGTCCACCGTCCAACCCACGTTGAGGTCGGCGGCGTAGGTGTCGGCATAGATGCGCTCAGGCGCGGGGCCGACTGGATTGGGATTGAACCCCCGCCCGGCGGAGCCGTCCACTGACACGTTGGGCCGTTGTCCGCCCTGCTGAATCACGAGCCGTTCCTCGGCCTGACTGACCCGTTCGGTGGCGGCGATGAGACTCAAGTTGTCGCGCAGCAGGACCTCGACGTCGGCGATGAACGCGGGGTCCTCAATCCGTTGCCACCACGGTCTCATTTCGCCGGCAGTTACCGCCGCCGCCGGATTCGGTTCGGTGTTTACGAAGCGATCGGGCAAGGTCGTGGTCGAGACCGGTGCCTCATAGTCGGGGCCGACCGTGCATCCACTCACGAGCAGGCAAGTGACCAGCACGGCGCGGCCAACGTGCGGGCGGTGCGCAGCGGGCAGAAGAGGAAAGGAAAGGGACATGCGATGAGCCGAAAGGTGGGATCTTAGGCGGAAGCGGGCCGGGTCCGGCAGAGGCAGGCCTCGACGTGTTGCCGCAGCACGCGGCGAATCGTTTCGCGGTGGGTGGGGGAAAGGCGTTTCACCCCGAGCGCGCGCAACAAACTTTCCCGACTGGTCGCGAAGCCCAGCACCTGCCCGATCAAAGCATGGGCGCGGATCTTGGTGTCCGCCGCGGCCGGATCGGAGCCGATGGCCGCCCCGATCAAGGAAGCCAGCATCCCCTGAATTCGCTCCATCCGGCCCCGGTAGAGCGTTTCGAAGGCCAACGTGGGTTGAGATTGTTCGCGGACAATAATTCGAGCCCAGATCCTCACCTCTTCGGAGTCCACCATGAGCCCCGCCAGATGATCAATGAGGTTGGCAAAAACCGTGACGGCCGCCGCGGCAGAGAGGGACGCCCCGGCGACGGCGGCCGGATCGGGCATCCCCGTCTTCAACAGATGCTGGTCCATGCGCTCGGCGATCGAACCCACCACGGCCAGATACAACCCCTCCTTGCTGCCGAAGTGGTAGGTGATGGCCGCAACGTTGGTGCGTGACGCCGTCGCGAGCATGCGGCTGGTGGTGCCCTTGATCCCGTAGTCGCCAAAAAGATCAAGTCCCGCGGCGATGAGGGCCCGGCGCGTGTCCTCACTCCGTCGCTCGCGGCCATCCCGCTCAAGCGGGGGCAGGGGATGGGGCGGTGACAACGACGACATGGTTGGAAATAAAATCAAACGTTTGTTTAAATACAAGGACGAAGGCTCCAAAATTACACCGGCGAGGGTTTTGGGTCCGGTTTGCCGGAGGTGAAGGCGGCCCCCGGCGGGGAGAGATGGGCGAGGGGGGAACCCATCGCTGAGCGCTTGATTTTTATTGGGTCCTTGACATGGCCAATTCTGTCAGGCACTTCAGTCGGCCCTTTTAACGATTAACAACGATGCAACCGACTTTCCGACCACATAACAAGAAGCGCGCCCGCAAGATCGGGTTTCGCGCCCGCATGGCCACCCGTGGGGGCCGCGCCGTGATCAACGCCCGCCGCCGCAAGGGCCGCAAGCGCCTCTCCGTAGTCTGAGTCGACGCCCCCCGGCGTCATGCTTAACTGCCGGACTGTAATGCGTTTCCGAGCTGCATCGCACCTGCGACGGCCGCCGGAGTTCACTCGGGTCCGGACCGAAGGCCGCCGCTACCATTGCGGCGGTTTTGTTTTGTGGGTCGCCAGGCGGCCGGTGCCCGACTCCGGTCCCATCGGGGGTTCCCGCGTCGGATTTGTGGCATCTCGAGCAGCGGTGGGTAACGCGGTGGCCCGCAATCGGGCCAAACGTCGTCTGCGTGAGGTGTTCCGGCACCACCAGCACCGGGTGCCGCCGGACACCGATTTGGTCTTTGTGGCTCGCCGCTCGCTCAATGGGCTTGATTATGCCGAGGTGGAACAACGATTTTTGAAAGCCTGTGCGGATCTTTTCCCCGCCTTCTCTTCCTGATGAGCCCGACTCCCAAGTTTCGTATCCTCCGCGCCGTCGCTGGTCTGCCCGCGAAGGTGTTGCTGGGGGGCATCCGGCTTTATCAGCTCACGCTTTCCCCGGTCTTGCCCGTGGTATTCGGGCCCAATTGTGGCTGCCGGTTTCACCCCACCTGTTCGCACTATGCGGCCGAGGCGGTGCGCACCCACGGGGCGATGAAGGGGGTCGGACTGGCCACCTGGCGCTTGCTGAAGTGTCATCCGCTGCACGAGGGCGGTTTTGATCCGGTCCCCCCCGCTCGTGCCTCCTCCCGTCCGGTTTGCCAACGGGCGACCCCTTCCCCGGTCGCCGTGCGCTGACTCGCCCTCCCTTTTCTGCATGGATAAAAAGAATACTGTCATCGGCGTCCTGCTGCTCATCGCGGCCTTCGCCACCTTGTTTCTTGGACAACGCTTCGCGCCGCCGCCGCCTCCCGCCCGGGAGATCGCGCCCGCCCAGGCTCCGATGCCCACGGCCGGCAACGAGGCCCGGTCCGCGGCGCAGCCCCGGCGGTCGTCCCCCTTGGAAACGGAATTCGCGGCGCTGGCCGGCCGCAATAAGGACGATGTGGTCTCCTATCTGGAGAACGACTTCATCCGCGTGGAGTTCACCAACTTTGGCGGCGCCATCGGCAATGTCGCCTTCAAGAAATATGGCCTGACCCAAGACTCTTCGCTGCCGTTCGTGTTTAATCAGCCGCGGGTCGAGCCGATGTTAGCCATCACGGATGTTCCCGGCCTCGGACCGGAAACCGCCTACCGTTTGGTCAGTTCCACGCCTAGTGAAATTGTTTACGAGGTCGAACTCGAAGGTCGGCTCAAAGTCGTGCGGCGCTTTGCGCTCGGTTCGGAATTGGAAGGTTCCGACCCCTACCTCATTCGCCACGACACCCAACTGCAGGACCTCTCGGGTAATGGCACCCCGCAAACCGTGGCCACCCTCAGCCTGGGCACCACGTCGCTGGTCTCGCCCAATGACTACGGCCAATACCTCAACATCATGTCGTGGGATGGAGAGGACGAGACGCTCACCAAGCCGGGGGAACTGGAAGGCGGAGGATTCCTCTCGTGGGTCGGACTCAAGGACGGCGCCCCCAAGTCCTCCATCACCAAGGATGGCACGGTCGTCTGGGCGGCCGCCAAAAACCAATTCTTCGCCAGTGTTTACGCCGGTGACACCGCCGGCTTCAGCACCACCGCTCGGCGCGTCGAGCTGCCGCCTTTTGAGGGCAGCTCGCGGCTCAACAAGGGACTCACCGGCGTGGTGAGTTACACCCTGCCTTCGATGATCCCGAACGGGGCTCTCACCCTCGGGGGGGATTTCTATGTCGGACCGAAGGAGTATGACCGGTTGCGCAAATTCGAGCAGGATCAGGGGGAGGTCATGCAATTCGCGCCTTACTTTTTCTCCAAGATTTTCCTCTCCGGGGTGATCGCACCGATTCTCAACCTCACCATGGTCACCATGCATGACTGGGTGGGGAATTGGGGGGTGGCGATCATCCTCATGACGCTCCTGCTCAAGATCGTGACGCTGCCGTTCACGTTGGCGGCGTCCCGCTCCGCCAAACGGATGGCCAAACTGCAGCCGCTCATGAAGGAGGTGCGCGAGCAGTATAAGGACCAGCCCCAGAAGCTGAACGAGGCCACGCTCAAGATCTTCAAGGAAAACAAGGTCAACCCGATGGGCGGCTGTCTGCCGATCCTCATCACCATGCCTTTGTTCGTGGCGTTCTTCTCCATGCTCCAAGGCACGGCGGAACTGCGTTTCACCGGTTTCCTTTGGACCGCCGACCTCTCGGCCCCGGACACCGTGTTCCGCATCTTCGGCCTCCCGTTGAACATCATGCCGCTGCTGATGGGCGCGACCATGGTGTATCAAATGAAACTCACGCCGACGCCCACGACGGATAATGCGCAGATGCAGATCATGAAGTTCATGCCGATCGTCTTCACGCTGATCTGCTACAATTTTGCCGCCGCGCTCGCGCTCTACTCGACCGTCAACGGGGTCTTTACCATCATCCAGCAAGTCATCGTCAACAAGACGACCAAGGACGACACCCCCTTGGTTAAGCCCGGAGGCGCTGAAGTTGCCGAAAAGGCCTGGAATCCCCAAAAGCGGAAGACCAAAAAGAAGAAGAAATAAGCGCGCCGCTCGGCGCGAACTTTCAAGTATCAGGTAACAGGTAACCAGAGAGTCTACCCCCCATGGCAGGTCATAACAAGTGGTCCAAAATTAAACGCGCCAAAGGTGCCAACGACGCCAAGCGCGGCAAGGTGTTCAGCCGGTTGTCCCGCGACATCACCCTCGCCGCCAAGGACGGCGGCGGCGATCCCGACATGAACGCCCGCCTGCGCACCATCCTGCTCAAGGCCAAGGCGGAGAACATGCCGGTCGATAACATCGATCGCGCCATCAAAAAGGGCACCGGCGAACTGCCGGGAGTCGTGTATGAGGATAACACCTACGAAGGCTACGGCCCGGGCGGGGTGGCGTTCATCATCAAATGCACCACCGACAACAAGACCCGCACCTCTCAGGATGTGCGCTCCATCCTGGCCAAGCATGGCGGTAACCTCGCCAGCACCGGCGCGGTCTCCTTCCAATTTTTACACCTCGGCCAGTTCCTCATCGCCCTCGACGCGGTGGAGGAGGACGCGCTGATGGAGATCGCCCTCGAAGCGGGGGCCGAGGATGTCATCACCAGCGCGGAAGGTTACGAAGTGCGTTGTGAAATCCCGCAGTTTGACACCGTCATCCACGCCTTGGATCAGGCCGGAATTCCCACCGAGAGCGCGGAAATCGCCTATATCCCGACGGCGATGACCCCGGTGACCGAGCTCAGTCTCGCTCGCTCGGTGCAGAAACTTCACGACGCGCTCGATGATAACGACGACGTGCAACAGGTCTTCTCCAACGAAGAACTGGCCGACGATGTCGCCGCTGCCCTCGACGCCGACGAGTAACCCCCAGTCTACCCCTTTCCCCCATTTTTGTGGTCGGCCGGCCTGCCGGGTCGATGCCTTCGCCACCGCCAGATCATGCGCATCGCGATCCTATCCGATTCCCATAATGAGATGCCGGCTGCCCTGCCGAGACTCCTGCGGGGAGCTGATGAAATCTGGCACCTGGGCGATGTGTCCGATCCGAGCATTCTGGTGGAGCTGGAGAGGTTGGCCTGTCCCCTGAAGGTCGTGGCGGGCAATTGCGATGTGTGGCCCGCGTGGCCGCGGGTGCGCACGCTGGAGCGAGCCGGGCACGTGTTCCACCTCGAGCACATTCCTCCCATGCGGCCGGTGGGCCGCGCCAAAACAATTTTGCACGGGCACACCCACATCCCTCGCGACGAAACGGACCCATTGGGCGTGCGGTGGCTTAATCCGGGATCCGTCAGCGAACCCCGCTACAACGGCCCGCCCAGCTTCGCTTGGCTGACCCTGGCGGAGTCCCCCCGGCGGGCCCCGGCCCCCTACACCTGGGAACTCGTGTTCCTCTAAAGCGGCCGGCGAAAAGCGGTGGCGGAGGTAGGGGCGGCGCTTGACGCCGCCCGTTGCG
>JAGYIG010000043.1 GCA_018402455.1 Opitutaceae bacterium | reverse complement strand
TCAGTCTGACGGAGTGTTCGCGGGCGCGGATTTGGGGTTGGCGGCCTACCAACAAATTTTTGCCGACACCATGCTACGGTGGAGCGGCGACAGCTACGAGTTTTTGGCCAATTGGCGGGGCATCCCGGGGGAGAGCGGGCAGGCTCCGCCGCTGGCGGTGGACATTGCGCTGCGCGGGGACCTGGCACGCAGCACCCTGACCCGGTTGAAGCTTGATTTGCCGGGGTTGAATCTGAGCTTGGATGAGCCGTTGCAGATCTCGAATCAGGATTGGGCGGCGGAGACGGCGTCCCGGTTTTTGTTATCGGCAGACTTGAGTCAGGTGCCCTGGGTCAGCGGGGCGGGAAAAGTGCAAGGCTCCGCCAAGGTGACGACCCGGGGGATGGCTTGGCCGGAAGTGGAGGTATCGCTCACCGCCGATGGGGTCACCTGGGCCTCGATGCCACCTGCTTTGGCGAAGGAACCCTTGTCGGCTGAAGTGAGGGGCGGCCTACGCTGGCCCGAGTGGACGGTGCGTGATGCTCAAATCGCTCAGGCGGGAGGGCTGGCTGTTTCTTTTTCGGGTAGGGGCACGGCTGACGAGATCGAGGAGTCCCAGTGGGCGGTCAACGTAGCGGGCGCTGCCTTGGCGGAGTGGTTGGAACCAAGCATGTCGGTTGATCGGCTGACGGCCACCGGGTCGCTTTCGGGGCAGCAGGGTGCGTGGAGCCATGAAGGGGCATTGACGTTGGCGGCGCTCAAATATCCGGGGTTTCGGCCCTTGGGGCTGACGGGGCAGTGGTCCGGGGAGCAGCTTGAAGTCGCGCTCGAGGCGCAGGTGCGGTCTGGCGCCGGGCAGTTGGATCTGACGGGGGAGGTGACCGCGACGGCCGCGGAGGTGCGGGCCAAACTGCTGGGTCAGGACCAATTGATTTTCGAAACCCGCTCCCCGGTGAAAGTGGATTGGAGCGACGAACTACGGGTCCAAGGGCTGGACTTGGTCGGGCCGGCGGGGACCGTGGAGGTGAATCGTTGGAGTGCGCTCGGGGGCGAGGTTGGGTTTGCTTTGGCGGATCCGGCACGGGCGTGGTTGGCGGATTGGCTGGAGGTGGTCCCGACGATCCCGACCATCAGGACCTTGGCCGGTGAGGTGGCGTGGGACGAGGCCGCGCTGACGGGTGAGGTGGGGTTTGACGGAGACGTTCGCGAAATCGACGGCGATGGACTGGCCCTGCGGTTTACGGCGAGTTCCAATGGTCAGGCGCTGACGGTGACTGAAGGTGAACTGGCTTGGCGCCAGCTCACGGTGGCCCGCGTAGCGGGGACCCTGCCGGTGAGGCTATCCGTCCAATCGCCTTTTTGGGAGATTGTGCCCGAAGGCGCGGTAAACGCCCGGATCGCCTTGGCCAAGAATCCACCGGTGTGGGAGGCGCTGAATGAAAGCACCCGGTTCAGGTTGGAGAACCCCCGTTTTGAGGTGGATTTGGCGGGCACGTGGCAACGGCCGCGGGGGCAGGGTTATTTGGCGGTGGATCGGATCACTTTTGCCGAAGACGCCGCCGATGGCCCGGCTTGGCCGGTGGTGACGGAGGTGGAGGCGAAGCTGGTTGACGAAGGGGAGGGGCTGGTGGTGGACCCCGTCACCGCCCGGGTCGATGGTCAGCGGATCAGCCTCCGAGGGGAATTGCCCTTTACGCCGGCGGAATGGACGGAGCTCAGCGAAGATCCGCTCGCTTATTTCCGGGATCAGGGGCGGGGTGAGATCGAGATTCCACGCGCACCGTTGTCGGCCTTTGCCAGATTCTTGCCGGATTTTCTGGTCCCAACCGGAGAGTTGGAAGTGGCGCTGAGCTATGCCCCGGGGACCGGCACCAACGGCCGGATTCAGTTGCAGGACGTGGTTTCCAAGCCGTTGGGGCCGTTGGGCATTCTGCAAAATATCGTGGCCGATTTACGATTCGACAACCGCACGATGTCGATTCGCACGGCGACCGCGCTGATGGGCGGTCAGCCTTTGGCCGTCACCGGGGGGGCGGCCTGGCCGCGAGGAGAGGAGGTCGAATTGGATCTGGCGCTCCGCGGCGAGAACCTACCGGTGATTCGCAAGGCCGGGGTGCTATTGCGCAGCGATCTGGACCTCACGATTCAAAGCGATGCCTCGGGTCAGGGATTGGTTTCGGGTAACGCCCGGTTGCGGGATGGTTTGGTGTTGGTGGATGTCCGATCGCTGGTGCCCCGGGGGGGCGGGGCGGTCGCCGTGCCCGCGCGTCGGCCACCGTATTTTAGCGTGAGTGTCGCTCCTCTCAATGGGTGGGATTTGGACGTGGCTTTGGAAGGGGAGGATTTCCTGCGACTGCGCACCCCGATTGTTACCGGGACCGGGTCCTTGCGGGCTCGTTTGGATGGCACGTTGGAAAATCCCCGGCTGTTGGGGGAGATGGAATTGAGCGACGCCTTTTTGCGGCTGCCTTTTGCCCGACTGGAGATTGATGAGGCGCTGGTGCAGTTGACTGAAGCCGATCCCTACGATCCCGAGCTTTTTGTTCGCGCGACTGGTCAGCGACTGGGCTACGATCTCCAGTTGGAACTGACGGGCAAAGCCAGTGAGCCCATCCTCAGTCTGCAGTCCAGTCCCACGCTGACAGCGGAGGAGGTGTTGATGTTGGTGATGGCCGGGGTCACCCCCAATGGGGGCACTGACTTGGTCAACTCCAACCGGGCCATGCGGCTGGGCATGTATTTTGGCCGCGGCATTTTGGGGGACCTGTTGGGCACGGATGAGCGGGAGCGCCTGTCCGTTTCCACGGGCGAAAAGCTATCCCGCCTGGGTCGGGAAACCTATCGGTTTGAATTCGAAATTGAGGACCGCTGGTCCGTGGTTGGCGAGTATGACGAATTCGACTATTACAATGCGGCATTAAAATGGCGGATTCGGCCCGGGAGCCTGCCCGCGGCGGAGCCCGCGGAACCGGCCGAGTCCGAAGAGGAAGGCCACCATGAATAGGAGGGGGCGGACATTGCTGATTTTGGCGGGCCTGTGGGCGGGGACGGGCGCCGTGGCGGCATCGGTTTTTGACGTGAAGGGGGCGGGCTGGTGGGAAGACCGCTTGATTGAGCGCTCGCTGCGGGACTTGCGCAGCGGGGGAGACGCCACCACGGCGGATGCCAATGCGATCGAGGATGCGGTGTTTTTTGCGATGTCCTCGGTGGCTGAAAACGGATTTTTGGAACCGGAGGTGACGGCTTGGATCACCCCGCGGGAGGGGGAACCTTGGGTTCATGAATTTGATATGGATTTTGCGAATCTGCTACCGCGCCCACTGGCGGCGCGGAAGGTGCGGCTGGAAATCGTTCCGGGGATGAGGTTCCGCTTTGGTGAGGTTACGGTTTCCGGCGCTGATCCGGTGATTTCGGCAGATGAGGCCAAATCGCTGATCGTTCCGCGCAGCGGCCTGCTGCCTTCGGCGAAAGCGCAGGCGTTTACGCCGGGCCGTCTGCAAGCGGGTTTGGGTAGAATTGAGCTGGTGCTGCGGGAGAGTGGTTTTGCTGAAGCGGTGGCCCGGGTGGTGCGCGAAACCCGGGATGATGCCACGGGGCGGGTCGATGTGGACGTCGCCGTCACGACGGGACCACGGTGGTGGGTAAGGGCGGTTCGCGTTGCCGGATGGGATCCCGGGCTGCCCGTCATGCCGACCATCGAGACGGGCCGGGACGTGGACTGGACGTTCGCCTGGTCGCAGGACCAAATCGAGACGGTGCGCCAGGTTTTATTACCCCTCGGTTTTGCGGATGCGCGGGTGACGGCGCAACGGACGTTGGCGGAACCGGTGGATGGCGAAAGGCCGGTGGAGGTGCACTTGAAAGTTGAGCCCGGTGACGTCATCCGGCTGGGTGAGATTGAGTTTAAAGGGGCCGGTGCCATGAATCCCCGCACGCTCAACCGGCGGGTTCAACTGGGGGAGGGAGACGTCATGGACGTGCTGGCGCTGGAGCAGTCTCGTCGCCGCCTGACTCGGCTCTCGGCCTATCGGCGGGTGACGTTGGGCTACGAGCCGCCCTCCGGCAGGGTGCGTTCTCCGGTCTTCACGTTTGATCGGCGGCATCCGTGGGAGTCCCATCTTTTGGCCGGCTGGGGTAGTTTTGAAAAGTTACGCGGTGGGGTGGAAGTCCGGGGCAACAACCTGTGGCAGCGGTCGCATCAGGTGCGAATGGAAGGCATGATATCGGCCAAGAGCCTGAAGGGGGATCTGGTTTACACGGTGCCGGAAATCTTGGGCGAGTCCATTGATGGCAGCCTGCGGCTTTTCGGACTGGATCGTGATGAGTTCGCCTTCCAGCGCAAAGAGTATGGTTCCACGCTTTTGCTGAGCCGCCGGGAACTTCCCTGGCTGAAAGCGGACGGCGCGGTCAGCTATACGTTTCAGAATTTGATCAGCAGTGACAGCGCCCTAGCCACCCGGTTGGTGGACCTGACCGAGTCCCGCAGTGCGAGCGTGATGTTCACGCTCAACCGCGATCGGAGGGACAGCCCGCTGTCACCCACGGAAGGTTACCGGTGGTTCAGTCAAGTCGAGGTGGCGGACGAAGGGCTGGGCGGTGAAGTGGGTTATCAGCGGCTGGAGTTGGGCGCATCCTGGCATCGGCCGCTGGCTGACACCAACGGCGTGCATTTGGGCCTTTCCCACGGCACGGTGTGGACGCTGGGGCAGCGCGACGATTCGAGCCTACCCGTGAACAAACGGTTTTTTCCCGGGGGTGAGCACAGCTACCGGGGGTTGCAAAGCGGCGAAGCCACTCCGGTCAACGCGAACGGCGAATACGTCGGGGCCAAGGGCTTCCTCCTGCTGAATGCAGAGTTTGAGCAGGCCATCACCACTCGGATCAGGGTTGTTTTGTTTGGGGATGTGCTGGCGGCCACGGCCACCCTCTCGAACGCGCTCGGGGATGACGTGTTGGTGGCGACGGGCGCGGGAATTCGCTACGATACCATCATCGGCCCTCTGCGGTTGGAGTATGGCCACAACCTCAACCCGCGGCCGGTCGATCCCTCCGGCACCCTGCATTTTTCGATTGGTTTCCCGTTCTAGACGGCGGGACTACAATTTTTTCGCTCGTTTCCACTCCCGGACGGATGCGCTTGCAAACTGACGTATCTTCATAAGTTGCATGCGAGAGGGAGACGTTAATTTCCCACCCAACTTAATTTTTAAAACATCATGCTTATTTGGATTCTACTGCTCATCGGACCGATGCTCTTCGGTCTCTACGCCCAGGGTAAGATTCGTAAGGCCTACGAAAAAAACGTGCGGCGCCCCTCCCGGGGGAACATCACCGGCCGCGAGGCGGCAGCCGCGGTCATGCGCTCGGCCGGGATCACCGACGTGGAGATCATTCAAGTGCCGGGACAACTCAGTGACCACTACGACCCCATCCGTAAACGCCTGGCGTTGTCGGAAATGAATTATCGGGGTACGAGTCTCGCTGCGTTGGGTGTTGCCGCGCACGAAGCAGGGCACGCCATCCAACACAAGGTGGGCTATGCCATGATGACCGTGCGCCAAACCATGGCCCCGGCGACCCAGATTGCCGCGGGCGTTTCGAATTTCGCCATCATTGGCGGTATTCTACTGGCCGGGACCCTCGGTTACAAATTTCTGATCGCCGGGGCCGTGGCGCTGGGCGTGATTGTGCTCTTTCAACTGGTCACGTTGCCGGTTGAATTCGATGCCAGCCGTCGGGCCAAGGCCCAATTGGTGGAGCTCGGAATTCTGGATCGCGACGAAATGCCTGGCGTAAACGAGACGTTGGACGCGGCTGCGCTCACCTACGTCGCGGCCTTTGTGGCGGCGCTGGGTTCCCTGCTGCATATCCTGTTGATCTTATCCGGACGGCGTTCCTAGTCCCCCACCTATTTGCCCTATCCAAGCCGCCAATTGGCGGCTTTTTTTGTTTGCGGCGAAGCTGACCCGGGGAACCGATTTCTCACAATTGTTACATTTGTCACCTCATTGTCACTTGAACTCGCTTCGGGGAAATTTCCACCCACGCTGCCGTCATGGCTAAGCAAAAAGTTTCCCGGGTGACCGGTTTGGGTGGATTGTTTTTTAAGGCCAAGGATTCCGCGGCTTTGGGCGCTTGGTATCGGGACCGGCTAGGTTTGGTGATCGAGGAGTGGGGTGGCTGCGTCTTTCCGTGGCGCGAGGAGGCTAACCCGAAAAAGAAAGGGCACACGGTCTGGAGTATTTTTGACGCCAAGTCGCCTTATTTTCGGCCCAGCCGCAAAGGTTTTATGATGAACTTTCGGGTGGCGGATTTAGACCAGGTATTGGCGGAACTAAAGGAAGAGGGAGTCGAGGCCACGGCGGCGACGGAGGAGTCGGAATTCGGCAAATTTGGCTGGGTGATGGACCCCGAGGGCAACAAGATCGAACTTTGGCAGCCACCGGCTCCGCAGAAGAAAAAGTCCAAAGCTAAAAAGGCCAAGAAAGCCAAAAAGGCGAAGGGCGACGCCAAGCCCAAACAGGGCAAAAAGAAGAAGGCCAAAAAATAGGGAAAAAGCCGATGCGGTCAGCCCGCATTTGGCTCCCACGAGCGGGCGGGAAAAGTGGAGCACCAGGTAGGGACTGGCCGATCCGTGGGTTGGGAGTCGGGCCCGCTACACGCTGGGCGCGCCCAGCTTCCTGGCCACCACGGCTGCGTAGGCGTCGATCCGCGGGGTGAGGCCCCGGATGGTCTCGGCCCAGAAAGTTTCCTCGCGGATGTCGCGGCCCAGGGCCTGCTGCACGACGTCCTCGCAGGTCGCGCGGCCCGTCAGGCTGAGAAAGGTTTCATAACGTTTGAGAAACGCAGGACCCTCGCGTTTGAACTCTTGGAAGAGCGCCGAACTGAGCAGGTAACCGAAGGTGTAGGGGAAGTTGTAAAACGACAGTTCGGTGATGAAGAAGTGCAGCTTGGACGCCCAGAACCAAGGATCCACCCCCGCCGGATCGAGCGTGTCGCCGAAGACGTCGAGTTGCGCCTCGGTCATCAACTGTTTGATGCGACTCACGGGCACGGTGCCCGCCGCGCGTTCCGCATAGAAGCGGGATTCGAACTTAAACCGCACGGGAATGTTCAACAGGAAAGACGGTGCGTGGGAGAGACTGCCTTCGAGCAGGAACGCGCGCTGGTCTTCGTCGAGTCCGGGATCGGCCATGAGGCCGTCGGCCAGAATGCTTTCGGCAAAGGTCGAGGCCGTCTCGGCGAGGGTCATGGGATAGGTCTGCGCGCACGGCCGCAGGGCGGTGAGCAGGTGCGAATGCCAGGTGTGGCCGACCTCGTGGGCGAGGGTGGTGACATCCGACATGGTGCCGCCAAAGGTCATAAAAATCCGTTCCTCGTTGATGACCGACGAACCCGTGGCGAAAGCCCCTGCTCGTTTATTGGGCCGCTGTTCGTTTTCCACCCAGCGGTTTTTAATCATCGACCGTAAATAAGACTGCAGGTGGGGGTAGTGGTCACCGAACGCCTGGTCGCACAAGGCGACGGCGCGCTCCCAACTCAGCTCGGGCAGGGTATTGGGCAACTGGGGCGCATCCTGATCAAACCAAGCGATGCCGGCGGTGCCCTGCAGGCGGGCGTTCAGGCCAAGGAGGCGACGGGGCACGTCGAGATTGGCATCGATGGCCGCGAACATGGCGTCGATGGTCGCGCGCGATACGCTGGCATCGTGGAACGGGGCATCAAGGAAGTGGTTTTGGCCCCGGCGGCTGTAGAGCGTGAGACGGGTGCCGGCGATGGCATTGAGCGCAGCGCCCATCACGTCCTCGTGGGCCGCCCAGACCGTGTTGCCCGCGTGGAAGGCGGCTGCCCGCACCCGGCGATCATGGTGAGTGAGCAGCGCGCGGCGCTGGGACATGGGCGTGGTCTCGGTGCGGCCGTCCGGCCATTTCATTTCGAATGTCATCTTGCCGCTGACCGTGTCGTAGAGGCGGCCCCAGGCGCTGATGCCATCGACGCCCAAATCAGCCGCCAACGCCTCGGCCGAGGATTCCATCTGGAAACGAGCGGAGGTGCGAAGTCGCGTCAGCTCATGGGTGGCGTCGGCTAAGGATGCATTTCTCAGAAACACCTCAAAATTCTCGTCGGAGCACTGACTGAGCCCGTGTTTGAGCAGGGTCATCAGTTTGGCAAATTGGGCTTGCAGACTGGCCAGCGCGGCCTCGGCGGCCTGATAGTCCTCATTGGCGGCATCAGCCGCCCCCAGGCAGCCGAGGTAAGACCCCACGTGTCCGAGCCGAGCACCGATGTCTTCAGCGGTCGCGAAGTGGCTCGCCCAGCCGTCGTGATTGGAGTCATCGAGCGGAACCGTGGTTTCCACCGTGGTGCTGGCGGATTTCAGATCGGCTTGAAGCTGGTGGATGAACGTTTGGTATTCCGGTCCACCAAAGGTGGGGAAATAGGCCGTGAGTGACCAGGTAGGAGAAAGATCAGACATGCCATCACTCAAGCCGACATCAAGCCACGGGGCCAGCAGATCCGGCAGCCCGGGGACGCTCTTTTGCGGGCACCGGAGGGGCAGTCCCGCCTCCGGGCGCCGAGACCGTCGGCCGCCCCGGCGAGCCGGATGGCCAGCCGGAGCGGATTTAATCCGATTCCGCGGGTTTATTCCTCAGGCAGCAGCGTCTGGTGATTCATCAGCTTTTCGTAGTCGGCGACCGAACCCCGGCGGAGGCAGCACTCGATGATCTGGTGTCCGAGGGGGTCCAGATCGTCTTCGAGGAATTGGGTGAGTTCACGGACGAAGAACTCGTGCAGGATCTCGGCGCCACGATCGTAGGCCTCGGCCCCGACCTCCGGTTGCTGATCAACCTCAAAAAACCACGAACCAATCGTGCGTCCCTCGACCACGATCTTACCGGGAGTGTAGCCGAGCAGCGGACAGCGGGAGTTTTTGACTTGGTGGCGAAAGAAATGCCCGCCGCCGCGGCGGGCGAGATATTCGCGGGCGATCCATTGGGGCATGAAACTCACCTCCCAAGCGCCGATGTTTTGGTTGGGGCAAAGGATGTAGCGCACTTCGGGGGTCTGTTCAATTTGCTTGAGCAGGAGGTTGGCTTGGTCGACCCGGCGACCGGTGGCGAAAGGCCAATAGGAACCGACGCCCTCCGAGGTCATGCCTTCGGTTTGCACGATGCTGGGGTTGGCGTGTCCCCGGGGGGCGACCAAACGCCACAGCCAGGCCAAGGCGGGTGGGAGGAGGTGGAACATGCCGATGATGCCGTAGGTGGGCTCCTCACGCGTGCAGGGTGGGCAACGCACTCCAAAGCTGCGGATGTCCACATCGACCGCCCCTTTGACGACATGAGGCACGGCTTCCCGTGGCACCACGACGCGAGGGTTAGGGCAGGGTTGTCCGGGCGCGTCCATGGTGTGCTCCCATATCAGAGCGGTCGCGCCCGGATGGGCATCAATGTTGAGAAACAACATCGGTGCATTCCCGTGAATGGTCATCTCTTCGAGGTGCGGGTCCGTGCCGTAGGCGCCGATGTGGTTGACCCGAACGAACCAAGCGTCCTCGGCGTCCATCAACGTAAGCTTGCCGTGACCTTTTTCGAGAGAAGGGTGGCACAGCGCCATGTCGTCCGTGATCGGGCGAAGGTCACATGTGCTCGGCAAGGTCAGTTTGCGGGAGTCATTGGTGAACGGATTGTGAGCCATCAGCAACGACCCGTCTCTTTGCCGGTGGGCCTGCTCCAGCATTTCGCTTTTGCCGCCGCCGCTGGCGCCTTCGTGAGAGATGACGATGCGATTGTCGTAAGGGGTGACCACCTGTACGGTCGAGCAGTGCATCGTGACCCAATTTTCCTGTTCGCCCAGATTGATTAGCACGCCGTAGATGCCCTTTTTGGCGCTCGGGCCGGGGTAGAGGTTGTAGCTGAACAGCTCGTGCTGATCCTCCAACCGGTTGTGCACCACGATCTGCTTGCCGTCGAAGTGCGTGTGGCGGAAGGGCGGGGCGACATAGATCACCGCGCGGGGGGAGAACCCGGCGGGCACGTCGGCGATGGGCAAAATGCCCTGCAGGAGGGAAAGTCCGAGCGCGAAGAACCCGGCATTGTCCGGAGCGATGACGAGCGCATCCACCCCCTTGCCCGCCATCCCGGCGTGAAACGCGAAGGTGGCCAGCGGCTGGCCCTTCATCCACCCCAACGTCTCCTGGCGGAGATCGGAAAAATCCGCGCCGTAGCGTTCCTGATAGGTTGGCTTATCCGTCGGCCGGTTGTCGCCGATCACCATGCAGTCCGGATCCCGCCGGCGCATATAGGATTCCAGATAGTTGGCGGCTATCCCATTGCGGGCCCGGCAGGCGCGAGCTTCGACGATGCGTCCCCGACCCGGAACCTCGTAGGCGACGTCGTGCCATCCATCAGGGCCGGCATCCCGCACCGCGAGATGCACCAGATCATCAACCGAGTTGGCGACGATGACGCTGGGGGCGGCGTTCAGGATCGCGGCGGCATCGGGGGGCAGGGGGAAGGGCAGGCCGGGATAGGCATTTTCCGGGGACGGGAGGGAGTCTTTGACAGGCATGGTAGTGGCAGGGAGAGGGGGAGAATTAGCATTTCGAGACATGAATCGAAATTCATGTTTGAGAGTTCGCTATTACGCGGGGTGATTCGAGCCTATTCGATGCTCGATCAGGGCATATAAAGATTAATAATGGTGGTCCTAAGGCCGGATCAAATCGACAGCCCGGCGGCAGTTTTGGATCGCGGAGAACGCCGCGGCCAACTTGGCTGATGGATTCGGCCAAGCGGATGCCGGGGACGGGCCAGCGGTCCCGCCAAAATCTTTGCGAGGGTAGGTGGGGACCCTTCGAGGGGTCAGCCGAGCCCGCAGTCGGGGGCTTTAGCCAAGAGTCTCCCGGGCTCAGGGATCGGCCGCGGGCCGGAAGGGGCAGGGCGGTGCGAGGAGCCTCGCCCTGGAGGGACGCTCCGCCGAACGGGCAACCGCGGACGGCCCGGCGGGCCGTCACTTCCTCTCATCAGGAGACGCTGAGCACTGCGTAGTTCCGTTTGCCTTTGCGCAGGAGGAGATACTTGCCGAAGAGCAGATCGGCGGAGGTGAGATTGCGGGCAATGTCGTTGCTGCGCTCGTTGTTCACGTAGATGCCGCCGGCGGTGATGTCCTTGCGGGCTTGGCCCTTGGAGGGACACAAGCCGGACGCGACCACCAGATCGATGATATTGGTGCCTTCGCCCGCAAATTTGCTGGGGAACATGGGTTGGGTCGGCACCTCACCCGCAAGATGTTCAGCAAAGACTGATTCCTTGATCCCCTCGAGACCACCGCCGAACAGAATGGCACTGGCTGCTTGAGCGTCCGCACAGACATATTTCCCATGCACCAGCGTCGTGACCGCCGCCGCCAGCGCCTTCTGCGCCGCTCGGGCGCCGGGGTTGGACTCAAGTTCTGCCGCCAATGCGTCGATCTCCTCTTGGGGCAGGAACGTGAGCACTTTGAGTAGTTTGATCACGTCGGCGTCCTCGGCCTGCATGAAAAACTGGTAGAACCGATAGGGCGTCGTGCGCTGCGGATCGAGCCAGACGGCTCCGCTGGCGCTTTTGCCGTATTTGGTGCCGTCGGATTTGGTGAGCAGGGGGAACGTGAGTCCCCAGGCGGTGTGACCGGTCTTGCGACGGATCAGCTCGGTGCCGGCGGTGATGTTGCCCCACTGATCAGTCGCGCCAACTTGAAGTTCGCAGTTGTGAACCTCGCGCAGGTGGTGGAAATCGTGGGCCTGGAGCAGCATGTAGCTGAACTCGGTGTAGCTGATACCACCTTCCTCGAGGCGGGTGCGCACGCTGTCCTTCGCGAGCATGAGGTTGACCGGAAAGTGCTTCCCCACGTCGCGGAGGAATTCCAAATAGCTGAAGGGGGCCGTCCAAGTGGAGTTGTCCACGAGTTGGGCCCCATTGGCGGCGGAATCAAAGTCGAGAAACTTCGCCAGTTGCCCCCGGATGGCCGCGATATTGGCCGCGACTTGTTCAGGCGTCTGGAGATTGCGTTCCGATGACTTGCCCGAGGGGTCGCCGATCATGCCGGTCGCACCACCAGCCAAGGCTATCGGGCGGTGGCCGTGTTCCTGGAAACGGCGCAGGGCGAGCAGGGGAACGAGGTTGCCCACGTGGAGGCTGTCCGCGGTCGGGTCGAAACCGGCGTAGAGGGTCAGCGGACCTTCGGCGAGGCGCGTGGTCAGCGCATCGAGATCGGTGCAGTCGGCGTAGAGGCCGCGCCATTGAAGCTCGTCTAAGATGGTCATGGGCAAGGGGCAGAGCAAAGCGTTCCGGGTTTGAGGGGGGCAAGGGCAATTACTGGTCACGGGAACGCCCGCAGACACAGCGGAGCTAATGTCGGCGGCGGCGAGGCAAATAACGGCGCTTCTAAGTGTAAAAACGGGTTGCGGCTTATTTCAGGAGGCCGGTAAGTTAGCGTTCCTTTTCGTCGACTGTTTTGGCGAATCCTTAATTCGTTCCTCAATTCACATTATCATGCCCATCGCCGTAGGTTCCTCCGCTCCCGATTTCTCCCTTAAAAGCAAGACCGCTGATGGTCTCGTTGACGTGAAGCTCAGCGACAATGGCGGCAAAGCCACCGTGCTGTTGTTCTTTCCCTTGGCCTTCACGGGGGTTTGCACCCAAGAGTTTTGCGATGTCACCGCCGGCCTTTCGGTCTACGACGAGCTGAACGCTCGCGTGATTGGGATCAGCGTGGACAGTCCGTTTGCGCAGGAAGCCTGGGCCAAGG
Organism: Opitutaceae bacterium; assembly: GCA_018402455.1. Lineage (GTDB taxonomy): Bacteria > Verrucomicrobiota > Verrucomicrobiia > Opitutales > Opitutaceae > Actomonas. The sequence continues at coordinate 14,591 of JAGYIG010000043.1, read as the reverse complement.
CCAACGACATCAAGATCACCCTGGCCAGCGATCTGAACAAAGAGGTGACCAAGGCCTACGACGTGGTCTTCCCGATGTTGGCGGGAGTGGGGGACACCTCGGCGCGTGCGGCCTACGTGATCGGGGCCGACGGCGTGGTGAAATACGCCGAGCAGACCCCGGCACCGACCGAGCTGCCCAACTTCGACGCCATCAAGGCTGCTCTCGCCTGATCAAGCCCACGCGGGTTCCTCCCGCGCTCCGGATTCAGGGTGCGCCCTCCGCCGGGCGCGGCCTTCCGTGGCGCAACCGCAACCGAATCGATATTCCTACCTATGAGCCTTCCCAATCCGTTCAACACCCGGGCCACCTTTGAAGCCAACGGTGCGTCCCACTCCTTTTATTCATTGCCCGCGCTGAAGTCCGCGGGGTTCGCGGTTGAGCGCCTGCCGGTTTCAATCCGGGTGGTGCTGGAGTCGCTGCTGCGCAATTGCGACGGCAAGCGGGTGACGGAGGAGGCCGTGGCCTCGCTGGCCGGGTGGGCCGCCAAGGCGGAGCGCACGGCCGAAGTGCCGTTCGTCGTCGCGCGCATCGTGTTGCAGGATTTTACCGGCGTGCCGTTGCTGGTGGACCTCGCGGCGATGCGCTCGGCGGTGGATCGCCTGGGCAAGGACTCGAAGATCATCGAGCCACTGGTGCCGGTCGATTTGGTGGTGGACCATTCGGTGCAGGTCGATTTCGCCGGCTCGGCCGAAGCACTCGCCCAGAATTTGGAGCTGGAATTCAAGCGTAACCGCGAGCGTTACCAGTTTGTGAAGTGGGGCATGCAGGCCTTTGACACCTTCAAGGTCGTGCCTCCGGGCATCGGCATCGTGCATCAAGTCAACCTCGAGTATCTCGCCCAGGGCGTGCTGCAGGACGCCCACGGCACCTGTTACCCCGACACCCTCGTGGGCACGGATTCCCATACCACCATGATCAATGGGCTCGGAGTCGTGGGTTGGGGCGTGGGCGGGATCGAAGCCGAAGCCGGTATGCTGGGTCAGCCGGTTTACTTCCTCACACCCGACGTGGTCGGGGTGCACCTCACCGGCGCCCTCGCGGAAGGCGTGACCGCCACGGATCTGGCCCTGACCATCACCCAAATTCTGCGGGAAAAGAAAGTGGTGGGTAAGTTTGTTGAATTTTACGGCCCCGGAGCCAAGGCCCTGCCGCTGGTCGATCGCGCCACGATCGCGAACATGGCCCCCGAATATGGGGCGACGATGGGGTTCTTTCCCATTGACGAAGAGACCTCGATCTACCTGCGGGGCACCGGCCGGGCGGAAGACCATGTCGCCCTCTACGAGGCCTACTACCAGGCGCAGGGACTCTGGGGCATGCCGCAAAAGGGCGACATCGACTACTCCGTTGAGGTGGAGCTCGATCTGGGGACCGTGGTCCCGAGTGTGGCGGGGCCGAAACGCCCACAGGACCGCATTGAATTGCCCAAACTCAAGGAGTCCTTCCGGGACCTCTATACGCGGGCCGTGAGCGAGGGTGGATTCGGTCGCGAATCCGCCGATTACGGCACCACGATTAAAATCCACCGCGAGGGCAGGGTGGCCGAAATGGGCGGCGGCAGTCAGCAGCCCCCGGTCAACGGCACCGCGTCCGAGGCCGAAATGGCAAGTGAGCATCCCGCGGCCGAACCGGTGATGGCCGACAAGGATATCCGGGGTTCGGTGACCAACGGCAGCGTGCTGATCGCCGCCATCACCAGTTGCACCAACACCTCGAACCCGAGTGTGATGCTCGCCGCCGGACTTCTCGCCAAGAAGGCGGTTGAGCGGGGTATGAAAGTGGGACCGCTGGTGAAGAGTTCGCTCGCTCCCGGTTCCCGCGTGGTGACCGATTACCTCAACAAAACCGGGCTCACCCCCTACCTCGATCAACTGGGTTTCCAGACGGTTGGATACGGCTGCACCACCTGCATTGGCAACTCGGGTCCGCTCGACCCGGCCATCGAAAAGGCCGTGGTGGACAACGACCTGGTCGCGGCTTCCGTGCTCTCCGGTAACCGCAACTTCGAGGCCCGGGTGCACCAGAACATCAAATCCAATTTCCTGATGTCCCCGCCGTTGGTGGTGGCCTTTGCCTTGGCGGGTCGAGTGGACCTCGACCTGAGCTCGGATCCGATTGGCCCCGACCAAGCCGGCGCGGACGTTTACTTGAAAGACATCTGGCCGTCCCTCCAGGAAATCCGCGACGAGATGTCGTCCGCGCTGAAGCCGGAAGTCTTCAAATCACTCTACCGTGATTTCGCGGAGCAGAACCCCAAGTGGAACGAGATCCCGTCGTTTGCGGGCAATGTTTACGCGTGGGATCGGGATTCCACCTACATTCAGGAACCGCCTTTCTTCACCGATTTCAGTCTGGAGCCCGGCACCATCACCGAGATCAAGGGCGCCCGCGCTCTGGGCGTGTTCGGTGATTCGGTCACGACCGACCACATCTCGCCGGCGGGGGCGATCAAGAAGGACTCTCCGGCCGGTCGCTTCCTGTCCGAAAACGGGGTCGAGTTTGTGGACTTCAACTCCTACGGCTCCCGTCGCGGCAACGACCTCATCATGACCCGGGGCACGTTTGCCAATGTGCGGATCAAGAACCTGATGGTATCGCCCAAGGAAGGGGGGCTGACCCTGCTGCAGCCCGAGGGCACCGAATTGTCGATTTTCGACGCCGCGGCGGCCTACCGGCAACGGGGCACCCCGCTGGTGGTGATTGCTGGTCAGGAGTATGGCACGGGCTCGTCCCGGGACTGGGCGGCCAAAGGCACGAGCCTGCTCGGCGTCAAAGCCGTGGTGGCCGAGTCCTTCGAGCGGATTCACCGGAGCAATCTGGTCGGCATGGGCGTGCTGCCGCTGCAGTTCAAGGAGGGCGATGGAGCCAAGTCCCTTGGACTAGACGGTTCGGAAACTTACGATGTCCTCGGTCTGACGCCGGACGTGAAACCCCAACAGGATCTGGTGCTCCGGATCACGCGTGCTTCCGGGGAGTCCCAGGAGGTCGTGGTGAGCTGCCGGATCGATACGCCCATCGAGGTCGATTATTATCAACACGGCGGCATCCTTGCCTACGTGCTGCGCCAGATCATAGCGCGGAGTTAGCCTCCTTCAGAAACCGGTGAACTGATTTGAAGTTCACCGGTTTTTATTTCCGTGACCGAAACACCCACAACCCAGTTTCTCGTGAACCCGGACTCTCAGCCGGTGGCGATTCGCGTGGAGGGGAAGGCCACGTTCAAGAATTGTGGCACGATCAAGGATTTCGTCACCCGGATGATTGCCCAGGGCAAACGGCACTTCGTTTTCGACTTTGAAGCGTGCACCGGCATGGACAGCACTTTCCTGGGGGTGATCGCCGGCGCGGCCCTGCAACTGCGCAAGGCCGAGCCCCGCGGCACCCTGGTGCTTTCCCACCTCAATGAACGCAACAACGAGCTGGTGCATAACCTGGGGTTGAATCGGCTTCTGATGGTGGATGACGGACGCTCCGTGTCCGCGACGGAAACCGCGTCGCTGCAACCGGCGGTGGTGGCCGATGAAGTGGCGGCGGCGCGACAGGTTTTGGAGGCTCACCGTAACTTGATCGAAGCCGACGACAAAAACGAAGCGAAGTTCCGGGATGTGATCGAATTCTGCCAACAGCAGATCGAGAACGATCGGGCTTAAGTCGGCAAATCCGACGTCACCACGACGGATATTTCCATGGAGGGGGGGGCGCTGAGTTCGCCGGTGAAGCTGCCGGCGATCGGCGGGGCATCCTCCGGATGACGGGTCACCGCCACGGCGATATGGTCTTCGCCCACCACGATGCCGCTGGTGTTGTCGAACCCCTTCCAGCCCGCGCCGGGCAGATAGACCTCCGCCCAGGCATGGGTGGAGCCATGGCCGTTGACGGAATCTGGGCAGTGCAGGTAGCCCGAAACAAACCGGGCGGGCAGGCCAAAATAGCGGCAGGCTTCAATGAAAAGGGTGGCAAAATCCCGGCACGATCCGGCTCTGATTTTCAGGGTTTCGGCCGGGCGCTGCACGCCGGGCTCCTCCCGCATGCGGTAGGTGAGGTTGCGGACGATTTCCTTGTTGATCCGATCGAGCAAGGTGTAGGTTTCGATGACCTGTCCAGGTTGCCAAAACTGGGCCAACCAATCGCGGATGATGGCACTGTCGCCGGGAAAGGACAGCGTTTGAAAGGGGATCAGATCCACCCTTTCCGAGGGGTCGAAGTAGAACGGAAACATGACCGCCTTTTCATCGACGACAAAGTCCAGTGGTTCGGTCTCAAAATGGGTGATGACCGCCTCACTCGTGATGGAGAGGCAGCTGGCGGGTTCCAGAAATGTCACCACCGCGACCGAGTTCCCGTAGATGTCGCGCTGCCATTTCACCTTGTGAGCCGGAGAGATCAACAAGGTCGAGCTTTCCAGTTGGATATCGTATCCCGCCCGGGGCCGGATCATCAAGCGATGAGGCAGCAGGGTGACCGGCTCGGGATAGTGGTAGGTGGTGGTGTGTTGGATCCGGATTCTTTTCATGCCGAGGAGGGGAAACGTCGCAGGTCGAGCGTGTAGGGGGCGCAGGGCGACGGCTCGGCCGCCAATACTTCGGCGGGGATCCGATCAAATCAGCCGGCACCTGCACGCGCTCCACCCGGGCCGCCGCCGCGGCCGCCGTGGTGGGGACCCCGTCGTAAGCGACCCCCGCGCGACGCCAGTTGTGGTAATCCAAGGCGTGGACCACCCGCCGGGTTAGGGTATCCAATATTACGATACGAAGGGGCGTGTGAGCCTTGATGTGAGGTTGGAGTCCCCACGGGTTGTCAAACAGGCGGTAACGAATGGCCCCCACCACGCCGCCGCCGTCGAGTGGACGCAAGGGGAGGCGATACCCATTCACGGTGACCACGTAGTCTTCCCCGCTCGCGGTGGTGCTCGCCGCCAGTTCCAACCGGTCGGTCGTGCTGTCGACCACGCGCCCGGTGCCTTCATGCTCGCCCATCACCGGCCACGGTTCCAGAGCGTGGCGCAGGGTCCAGTGGGTGCGACCGGTCTTGAATTCCGTAATCCGCGGAAACCGAAAATCCAGCTGTGCGTCAAACGCGTCCGCGGGCAGGCTGAAGCCGTGCGCGTTGAGGTAGGCGACGATGGCGTGGAGATCCTGACGCAGAAATCCCGGCAGGGCGAAACGGTCGTGCAATTGCTCCTGCCAGTCCACCAACGGGCCCGAGTAGGGCTTTTGCGCAAAGCAGGCCGTCAGGGCGCGGAGCAACAAATTGGGCCCGAGGAGGGCATCGGGCTCGGGCACCATCTCGAAGGCGCGGAATTCAATCAGCCCATTCTGACCGTTGGCGGCGTGGTAGTTGTAGAACTTGTCCACACTGAGCTCGGCGCGATGGGTGTTGCCATTCCAGTCCATCAAGAGATTGCGCAACAATGCGTCGATCACCACGGGGTCACCCGGTCGCGCCATGGTGTCCAAGGCCTGCAGGGTGATTTCCATTTCATACGGGAGTTCATAGGCGCTCTCGTCGATGCGCGGAGCCTGGCTGGAGGGTCCGGTGAAGAGGCCGCTGAAGACATAGGAGAGGGCCGGATGGTGCTGCAGAAACCGCAAAAAACTGCTGAGGAGGTCAGGCCGGGCGATAAAGGGGTTCTGCTCAATGCTGGGGCCGCCCAGAATGATGTGGGCGCCGCCGCCGGTGCTCACTTGGCGACCACTCAATTGGTATTTGAACCCACGCAGGCCGGTCGATTCGGCGCTGGCATACAGTCCGCGGATGACCCGCTCGAAGTCCGGCCAATTCGCCGCCGGGGGCAGATTGACCTCCAAGACGCCGGGATCGGAGGTCAGTGCGATGGATTCGGCGTCCTCGTCGCCGGGCGGATTGTAGCCTTCCAATCGGATCGGGGGCAGGCCCAATTCGGTGACCAAGGTTTCGATCGTGCGCACCAAGGTGCAGAAGGTGGCGAAACTGGGCAGCGGGGGGAGGAACAGGATAAGTTCATCGTCCTTGCATTCGACGGTCAGTCCCGTCCGCAGGGCATCTTTTTTGAGTTGGGTGAGCGGCAGTCGCAGGCCGATGGGGCTGTCGCCGGGAATGAGGGTCAGGTCCTCTTCGGTCGGCAGTTCCCAAACTCCGGTGGTCCATTTTTTGCCGTCATGTCCGAGTGGGAGCACCCAACCGGCTGGTTGAAAATAGGCCTGCCAGGTCTCGTCCCCCTCGGCGGGCAACGGGTGGGAGATAAACGCGCGTTGGCGCCGACTGAACCGGGGCAGCAAACGCTTGGCCTCCGCGGAGCCAACGGCGTGCAACTTCGCCTCCAAGTCCTCGTAGGCGGGCAGGGGGGTCGCCTTGAGTTGCAAGGCGGCGGCGAGTGCCCGGATGAATTTTTCGGGTTGGTCCGCCGCGGTGGGCGCGATGGTGGTTTGATCCAGTCGGAGCCGATCGAGGTCGCGCCACAGCGGCGGGCCGGAGCGGGCGCGATAGAGGCTGACCTGCCAACGGGGCAGGGGCTCGTTGGGATACTGTTTGCCGAAGGACTGCAGGATGACGGCGCCGGGGAACTGCCGGGCGGCGAGTTCCCGGGCGAGCTTGCGGGCGTAGAGTAGTTTTTGCGGACCGAGCGCGGCGACTCCCCATTCCGGCGCCGAGGTGTCATGCGGCACAAAGGTGGGTTCTCCGCCCTGGGTGAGCGTCAGGTCATGAGCGGCCAGCATGGCATCGGCGAGCCGGCCTTGGGTATCGAAGTCAGTTTTCAAAATCAGGAAGATTTGGCGGCAGGGGCGGTGCGGGCATTGACCGTAACCTCCATGCCGCGAAAGAGGCTGGCGTCACCGATATAATTTCCCCGGATGGGGGTGGCCTGGGTCGGATTTCGCGTGGCCGCGACGCGCACATGGTAGCCGGCCGCGAGGATTCCGCTGGTCGGGTCAAAGCCCTTCCAGCCCGCGCCCGGCAGGTAGATCTCGGTCCAGGCGTGGGTGGCGTTGCTGGCGATTTCGGGCGCCCCTTCCTCCGCTTCACCACACAGGTAGCCACTGACATAACGGGCGGCCAACTTCATGCTGCGGGCTGCTTCCATCAGCAACAGGGCAAAGTCGCGGCAGGAACCCGTGCCCAGCCGCAGGGTTTCCGCCGGGGACTGGATGCCGGGGGTTTCCCGGCGACCATAGCTGAAGTCGGCGGCAATGGCGGTGTTGAGGTCCAAGAGGAACTCCAACGTTTTGGCTCGGCCTTGGGAGTCGAGATACGGCTGCAGCCACGCTTGGACGGCGGAATCATCGTCGGGATACTGCAATGGGAGGTAGGGCAGCAGATCGGTGGCCTCATCTCCCTGGTAGGCAAACGGCAGTTCGTTGGTGTAAATCTCACAGACGAAGTCGAACGGATTCAGGTTGGACTGTTCGACCTCGTAGCGGCTGACGATCTGGAGTTCGTCGGTCTTGTCCGTGAAGTGAACCCGAGCCAGCGAGTTGTAGAAAACGTCATGCTCCCAAGTCAGCTGATGGGGGGCGGAGATCGTGAGCGCTTCGGCGGTGATGCGCAGACTATGGCTTTCGGCGGGGCGCAACATCAACCGGTGGGTCGTCAACTCGACGGGTTGGGCATATCGGTAGAGGTTGGAATGTTCGACGATGAGCAGCACAGGCGGACGATAGGTCAGTTCCCGGTTGGGTGATAGTTTAATCTCAGGTTCGTCCTTGTGTTTGAGGTGTCAGGCTCAAGAAGAGCGGCAGTGAAGGGAATCACGAACAGCTCATCGACCGCCCCGGCGACGGTCCGTCGCAACTACTTTGTCTTTCTTTTTGAAGGCGGATTTTTTGTGTTTGGCATGGGTTTTGTGAATGTGCAAAGCCTCCTGCCAGCGCTGATCATCGAGGAAGGGGGACCCAGTTGGGTGGCGGCTTACATGCCCACCATCATGGTGATTGGGATGTTCAGTATCCCGATGTTGAACGCGAGCTGGGTAGATCGGTTGACGCGGCTCAGGCCTTACGTGGCGTTGACCGGATTCTTTCAACGCGCGGTCTATTTGTTCGTCGGACTGCTGCTGCTGCTGGGAGGGCTGCAAGGAGATGCGGTTTGGATGACGTTGGCGGCCGCGCCCTTGCTGTCGGGCATACTCGGGGGGCTGGGGTTTTCGGCGTGGCAGCGACTTTACATGAAGTCGGTGCCGGCGGCGAAGCGCGCCTCCAATCTGGCTTATCGGTTTTTGTTCGGGGGCGTCACGGGTCTGATCGCCGGGGCCGTCATTGAGGAGGTGCTCTCGGCCTATCCCGGGGTGCGGGGCTACGGGATTCTCCATCTTTTGGCGGTGGTTTTTTTCATGGCCTCGTGGGGGCTGCTCTTCGCCGTCTCGGAGCAGCCGGATTCCCATGATCATCCGGCGGAAGATCCGGATGCCCCGCCGCCCGGGTCCAAACCTGGCGCCTGGGAGGCGCTCCGGTTCTACTACCGGCCCGGCGCCACCCGCCAAGGCCGCCTCTCTTTTGTGGGCGGGTTGTTTTTGATGCACGGTTTCTGTCTGGTGGTGCCGTTTTATGCCGTGACGTTGCTGGCGCGGCTGGATCAGCCCAAAAGTTTTTTGGGTATTCTGGCCATGTGGCAGATGGGCGGCCAATCGGCGGGCAATCTCATCGCGGCGGCCATTGGCGACAAGTGGGGCGGGCGGGCGACCTTTGGACTGGGTTTGGGCGCGGTGGTACTCTCGGTCCTGCCGGCTTTGTTCGTGGACAACGTGGTCACCGCTCAAATCGCCTACGCGGCGTTCAGCATGAGCATGATGATCATGATCATTGGCAAGGACACCCTGTTGATGGAGCTCAGCCCGGCGCAAAACCAATCCAGCTACCTGGCCCGGATGGCCCTCTTCACCATGATCTCGCTGGTGTTGTTCGGAGGGCTGGCTCAGCTGCTGTGGACTTCCCGCTGGGGCTTCAGCGGATTGGTGGTGGCGACGATGATTGCCTCTGTCCTGGCGCTGATTTTCCTCGCCAAGGTCACCGATCCTCGGGGCCGGCACATCAATCCTTTGCGCGCGGTGCGCCGAGGGATTCTGCGCGTGTTCCGCTAAACGTGTTTTGGGCACCAGCGACCGGTTGGCCGGAACCGCCGGTTCCCTTAGGCGCCGAGCGGCAAAAATTTGCGCCGGATGAGGAGGCCGTCCCGGTCGATCTGGTAATTCGCAAATCCGGTTTGCCAGACCTATGCCCTTAGGGACATAGTTCTGGTTCCATGTCTCATACTGGCGCCTCTTCTGCTGCAACCCTCGACCGTCTTTCTCTGCCCGATCAGGGAGGGCACTTCGGCCCCTACGGTGGAGTCTTTGTGCCGGAGACCCTCATGACCGCCCTGCAAGAATTGGGCGAAGTCTACGCGGCGGCGCGGCAGGACGAGAACTACCTCGATGAGTTGCGGCGCCACCTCAAGGAATTCGCGGGTCGGCCGACCGAATTATATCTCGCCGAGCGGCTGACCGAACACTGCGGGGGGGCCAAAATCTACCTCAAACGGGAGGACCTGCTGCACACGGGGGCCCACAAGATCAACAACGCCATCGGCCAGGTTCTGCTCGCCAAACGGATGGGTAAAAAGCGGATCATTGCCGAAACCGGCGCCGGGCAACACGGGGTCGCCACGGCTGCGGTGTGCGCGAAATTTGGCCTGCAGTGCCGCGTCTACATGGGGGCGGTCGATATGGAGCGTCAGGCGTTGAACGTATTTCGGATGCGCCTCATGGGCGCCGAAGTTATCGGGGTTGAGGCGGGACAAAAGACCCTCAAGGAGGCCATCAACGAGGCGATGCGTGATTGGGTGACCCATGTGCGCTCAACGCACTACATCCTCGGCTCCGCCTTGGGTTCGCATCCTTACCCGATGATGGTGCGCGACTTTCACCGGGTGATCGGGCGAGAGACCAAGGCCCAGATCATGGAACACGAGGGACGCTTGCCCGACGAAATGATCGCCTGCGTGGGGGGAGGGTCCAATGCCATCGGATTCTTCTTTGATTTTCTGGAAGACGAAGCCGTGCGATTGGTCGGGGTCGAAGCGGGGGGGCGGGGGATCCAACGGGGGGATCACGCGGCCCGGTTTGAAGGGGGGAAGCTGGGTGTCCTCCAGGGCTGCAAAACCTACATTCTGCAGGATCCCGACGGTCAGATTGAACTCACCCATTCGGTCAGTGCGGGACTGGACTACGCCGCGATCGGCCCTGAGCACGCCTTCTACCGCGATCGGGGAAGGATTCAGTTTGCTTACGCCGACGACGAGGAAGTCCTGGAGGTTTTTCAACTTTTCTCCCGACTGGAAGGCATCCTGCCGGCGTTGGAGTCCACGCACGCCCTGGTGCACGGCATCAAACGGGCCAAAGAGATGAGGTCCGACGAACTCCTGGTGATCAACCTAAGTGGACGGGGCGACAAGGACGTCAGCCAAGTCCAGCAGTTGCTGGACTTGGGAAGTGCCAAGTAATCCGCCTTCGCCAAGGCTACGGCGGAGAAGCAAGTATCAAGCAACAAGATGTCTACGGGAGGATCAGAACTTAGCGAACGCACCTATTGGTTCGCCCGGGATGTGCGGAAAGTAGTCAATCAGCTCTCCCGAACTCCGGCGGTCGCGGAGGATTCGAAACAGGTGATCAGATCGTCTGGTTCCGTCGCGGCCAATTACCTAGAGGCGCAGGAGGGCAGTAGCCGAAAAGACTTCTTCTACCGAATTAAGATGTGCCGCAAGGACGCACGGGAATCGCAGCTGTGGCTCGAATTGCTTGCGGAAGAGGCAGATCCTTCAATCGCAGAGGAATTGGACCGGCTCATTGACGAAGCTAATCAACTTACTCGAATTTTCGCTTCGATCGCCAAAAAGCAGGACGACGACGAGTAGCTAAGTTAGGATTGTACGCTTCACCCCTAGCCTTCAGCCCGCCTGTCATCTTGCTACTTGTTACTTGGCACTCGTTACTTCATGGCGAGATACTCTCGCTATGAAGAGCATGACAGGTTTTGGCCGCGCGGCGGCTGCAGTGGGTGAGACCTTGGTGGTGGTGCAGGTTAATGCGGTGAATCGCAAGACCCTCGATTTGTCGATACGGCTGCCGGAGGCCTGGTCACCGATGGAGGCTAAAATCGCGGAAAAAATCCGGGACGTAGCCAGTCGGGGAAAGGTGCATCTGGTGGTGAGCGCAGAAGCCCAAGGCGGGGCCGAAGGCCAAACGGCGGCGCATTTAGAGCGGTTGGCCCGTCTCGCCGAGGAGCACAGCGTACCGTTTCAGCCGGATACCCGGCTGCTGTGGGAAATCGCCAACGACCGGCGCACCATGACAGAACCGGAACTGACCGAGGCCCTGGAGGCCGGTATTCTTGATGCCTCCGAAGAGGCGCTGCGCGGTTTCGTGTCGATGCGGGCGCAGGAGGGGGAGGCGCTGATGATTGATTTCCTGACCCGCACTAACGCCCTGAGAGTACACGTGGCAGCGATCGCTCAGCGCGCGCCGGAGGTGGTTGGCACCTACCGCGAGGCGTTGATGAAACGATTGCGGGAAGCCCACCTTGAGCTGGATGTAAATGATGAACGCGTCCTGCGGGAGGTCGCCGTATTCGCGGATCGTTGCGATATTGCCGAGGAGTTGACCCGGTTGGACAGCCACCTGCAGCAGTTCGAGACCCACATCAAGACGGAGGGTGAAATTGGTCGGAAGGCGGAGTTCATTCTTCAAGAGATCGGCCGCGAAATCCACACCATCGGCAGCAAGGCCAATGACCTGGCGATTTCGAAGCGTGTGATTGAACTCAAGAACGAGCTGGAACGCATTCGCGAACAGATCGCAAATGTGGAATAAGCGTAGCGCCGTGCTTCAGCCGGCGTTTTAGCCAATCCGACGACGAGAGTGCCGGCTGAAGCACGGCACGACGAACGCGGTTTGGTCACGGTAGGAAGGGACCGCCGGGCTGTCCGCAGGGGGAATAACCAAATATCAGAATCCGGTGCCTTTAACCTTTGTCTGGATACGGACGAGATACATATCGGCCGTGATGTAGAGCACGGATCCGTCGTCGCCACCGAAGGCGCAGTTGGCGGTATTGGGGCCCACGGTGATGGAGCCGAGGAACCGCCCCTCGGGGCTGACCACTTGGATGCCGCCCCGACCACTGATCCAAAGGTTGCCCTGTTGATCGACCTTTAGGCCGTCGGGGTTGCCGCCTCGCCCGGGTCCGGCCGAAATGATGCTCATGTCGAACACAACGGTTCCCGGCCCCAGCGAAAGATCGGATTTGATGGGGTAGGCCATGACCACGGGCTCATCGCGATCCGACGCCGCCACGTAGAGGATCTTTTCGTCCGGCGAGAGGGCGATGCCATTGGGCCAGCGCAGTTCCTTCGTGAGAAGCTCGGTTTTTCCGGTGGCGGCGCGATGGAGGAAGACGCCGGCGAAGTCGAGTTCACGACGAGGATCGTTGGAGCCTTCGGGGAGTCCGTAGGGTGGATCGGTAAACCAGATATTGCCGGCGCTATCGATGGCGAGGTCGTTGGGGCTGTTGAAGCGCTTGCCGTCGAAGTTGTCCGTGAGGGTGCGCTTGCCGCCGCCTTCGAGCAGCACGGAAACGCGACGGTCGCCGTGTTCGCACAGGACCAACTGCCCGTCGTTGTCGAAGGTCAGGCCGTTGCTGCCTTTCCCGCGGGTGTGCGGGAAGACCCCCGTGTAGCCGGAAGGCTCCATGAACACGCTGAGACCCTCCGCTTCACTCCACGCGTGAATGCGATTCTCCGGCACATCGGAAAAAAGCAGGCGGTCATGGGCTGAGTCCCACACCGGACCTTCCGACCAGTTAAAGCCGTCGGCCAATACTTCGATCTTGGTGCCGGGTTCGATGAGCTGATCGAGCGAGGGATCGTGCCGTTCAATCTGGCCGATATGGGGCAGCGGGGCGGCCCCGGAAAGGACGGTGAGGGAAGCGAGCACGAGGCTCCCGGTGAGCAAGGTTTTAGGCGATAGGGTCATGGGGTAGGGAAGGAAAACCAACGGTTTAGTGATACGGGTTATTTTTTGCGTGGAGCGTCGCCGTCAGCAGCCTCTTCCGGCGGAGCGCGCAGGTTGCGAACGAAATAGATGGCGACCCCCACAACGATGCCGGAGTCGGCGATGTTAAATGTCGGGTAGATGTAGCTGCCGAAGTGGAAGTCCAGAAAATCCACCACATGTCCATAGGCCAGGCGATCGATCAGGTTACCCACGATGCCGCCGCACAGGAGCCCAAAACTGATTTGCATCCAGCGCTGGCGCAGACCGAGGGTGCGTCGCCAGAAATAAATCGCGCCGAGAGTGACCAGGGCGAGGAGGGCGAGGAGGGTGCTCTGGCCCGTGAACAGGCTCCAGGCGGCACCGGTGTTGCCGACGTGCACCAGATGAAAAAACCCGTCAATGACGGGGATCCAACGGCCGGGGCCGTAGGTGCCGAGCGGCAAGGTGTGGACGATCCAGTATTTCGTGAGCTGGTCGGCCGCAAGGACGATGAGCGCGATCCACCAGAGCACCCGGTAAGCACCCACCCGATCCCGGCGGCTGGGAGCTCCAGCCGGGGGAGTTTGGACGGGAAGGGGCTCAGCCTTGGTCATGAGGCAAATCGGGCTGCCGTCGAGGAGCCGTTATTCGTCCGCGTTGGGATCGGTAATGGAGCCGGCGTTGTCGCCCATTTCGGCACCCAAACCGGCCTGGGTGCGCACGCGATGACGGTTTCGTTCCAGTTCCTTCTGCGTCTGGGCGGAGTAGCGGGTGAAGGGCACGGCGGTCAAACGGTCCTTGTCGATCGGTTCACCGGTAATTTCATCCATGCCGAAAACCCCCTTCTTGATGCGTTGGATGGCGGCTTCGATCTCGGACAAGGCCTCCTGTTCGTTGGCGACGAGCGACAAGGCGAAATCGCGGTCAAAGGTGTCGGTGCCGGCATCGGCCATGTGCTGCCCGTAGGACGACAGGTCGCCGGCGTCATCCTTGGAGGAGCGTTTGAGCGTTTCCTCGGCATGTTGGTCGATTTGACCGGTGAGGTGCGTGCGCAGATCGAGCAGCAGCCGGTAGTATTTGCGGAATTTTGGCAGCACCGCCTTCGGATCGTCGTAACTGGCCTTGGCCCCCCCGGAGGGGTTGAATCCCAGAATGTCCGCGAGGGAAGCGGGAGCGACCTTGGCCGGTTTGGCCGCCTTGAGGGAGGCCTCGAGGGCGGCGGCCTTGTCCTTGGCGTGGGCGGCCTTCTTTTTGGACCCGTCCTTTTCGGTGGCTGCCGATTTTTTCACGATCTCCTTAACCTCGTCCAAGCTGAAGCCGATAGCGGCGGATTTGGCGGATTTGCCCTTGCCGAGGAGGCGAATTTTCAGGTTCGCCTTGGCGATCGTTTTGGACGGCGCCGCTTTCGGCGGCGCTGGTTTGGTCGGCTCGGCGGGTTGAGCAATCGACGCTTTGGCGGCGGCTTTGCCGATCTCTTCGGCGGCGGCGGCCGGTAGCAAGGCCAAGGCCAAGGGGGGTGCAGCGCTCGAACGCGCCGAGGGGGCCTTGGGGCGCGCGTGCACTCTGTTTA